>NZ_JNFB01000036.1 GCF_000766145.1 Paenilisteria newyorkensis
GAACCCAACGCTCCTGTGACCATCAAAAACGGCACGACAACTATCGGTACTGGCACTGTCAAAGCAGATGGTACGTTTGAAGTAACCATTGCCAAACAAGCAGCTAACGCAACCATCACTGCTACTGTCACTAAAGCAAGCAATGGGAAAAAAGCTACGGCTTCAACAACGGTCAAACAAGGTATCGACTACTCCCTAACAGCCAATACCTACAAAATGGGCGATACAAAACTTACTGGTACAGTCGGCAAAAACGTATCGAGAGTCCGTCTATGGATCAATGGCAAGCCGGTAGTCCAAGGCGTTATCAACGCAGATGGCACCTATGAATTCCCAACTGCCGCTAACTTCATCAAACTCGTTGGTGACACAGTGGAAGTCGTTGCTGTTGATAGCAACTATGTCGAAGTAAACCGCAAAACCGTTACTGTTACGGGGACATCAACATTCGATAACGCTTTAACTGTCGCTAAATTCAACACTGGTGATACGAAAATCACGGGTACTTTTGGAAAAGACATCAAAAAAGTACGTCTATCTATCAATGGTAAATCCGTAACACAAGCAGCTACAACAGCAGCCGGTACGTTTGAAATTGCCAATGTAGATAAATTCATTACAAGTCCATTAGATCTTGTCGAAATTGTCGGTGTAGATGATCAATACAATGAACTAAACCGTAAAACAGTCAGCCTTCCTGGGTCAGACACATATGAAAACACATTCTCTGTAGATAATTACTTCATCGGTCAAAACACACTAGGCGGCTCTTACGGTCAACACACAGCTTACGTTCGCCTATGGGTGAACGGTGAGGTTAAAAAACAAGCAGATTTAAACCCAGCAGATAACACCTTCAAACTAAAAGGTATTTTCGGATTCATCAAGAGCAAAACGGACGTAGCAGAAATTGTCTATGTCGATGCGCAATATAAAGTAATTCAACGTGTAGCAGTAACTGTTAAATAA
>NZ_JNFB01000037.1 GCF_000766145.1 Paenilisteria newyorkensis
GAAAAACTGGATACATGCTTTTTAACGGATGATGACTCGCTCACTGTACTCGCAGAAATGTCGCTAGGAAACGATGTGGTTGGCGCAACCACAATCAAAGAAAAGATTCTTGTATGTCATGAGGCATGGCACTTTACACAGATTGTTATAGGCATGGAATCCACATCCATGTACAGTTTTCACCCAGCCATGTTTTTCAACGAAGATGAGGCACTGCGTGCCTTACCAACGGTAGTCACTGTGGAAAATCCATTTCGCATCAAGCAATTTTCTCGCATGTTTGATGAAGATAAGACGGATAAAAATGATGCGTTAAGAATCGCAGATTTTTTGCGCATCCAACGGTTTACAACCTCTCCCATCAAAGAAGAAAAATACATGGCCTTGCAACGCTTAACACGTGCAAGGTATCAAATGATTGGGCAATTAGTAGAAGCAAAGCAACATTTTCTTGAAAACTTAACCTACAAGTGTAATACGCTGACCAGAGAGCTCAAGGCTAGCGATTCGAGCACTTCTGTATTCAGCGCCACTCTATTAAGTCTCTTCACCGAAGATTACAGTTTAGATGATTTAGCAGAGATGCCCTTAGAAGACTTCGCTTCCTTACTTCAAGAAAAAGGAAGGGGGCGGTTTAAACAACCAGAAGCATTGGCCAAAACCATCAAAAAAGCGATTCGAGGTAGTTACAGACTTGGAAGTGTTGCGCAAGAATCTATCGATGCCGTACTTAGCGCGATTGCAGCCCAAATACGCGGATTAGAAAATAGTATCCAAGCGCTAGATAAATCCATCGAACAACTTGTCGTTGCTATCCCAGAGTATCAATGTCTCACAAGCATTCCAGGCGTCGGTAAAGTATACGCCGCTGGCTTAATCGCTGAAATTGGCCAAATTGATCGGT
>NZ_JNFB01000038.1 GCF_000766145.1 Paenilisteria newyorkensis
TATTGCATCATCGCAGTACGCTCTGGCAACCCAGAACCGATACGAAAGACTTTCTCGCTATTTTCCCCTTGAAACATATTTCGCGTATCCACAATGAGATTCGCATTCGTGATAATTTCTTCGGTATTGAAAACACTGTGATTAGTCAAAATAACAACCGCATCATACTCGCCATAACGTGCTTCCTCTTCGCTATAAACCGGCGTCCCTTCTTCGTTTCGGAAAGAGCTCACATGTGGATCATAATACGCAACATCCGCTCCATTTTTATGCAACAACTCGTATACTTCTAGCGCCGGCGATTCCCGAACATCATCAATATCCGGCTTATACGCCATCCCTAACACCAACACCTTCGAACCACGCATCGATTTATAAGCCGAGTTCAACGCCTGACTCACTTTATGAATCACTTGTTCTGGCATTTTTTTGTTCGTCTCTTGCGCCAATTCGATAAACCGACTGAAAAAGTTAGCTCCTTTTGCCTTCCAGGAAAGGTACATCGGATCTAGTGGGATACAATGTCCACCGATGCCAGGGCCTGGCGTAAATTTCATAAAGCCAAACGGTTTCGTTGCGGCGGCGTCCACGACTTCCCAAATATTCATGTCCAGTGCTTCACATAACATCGCCATCTCATTAATAAACGCGATGTTAATACTGCGAAACGTATTTTCGAGTAACTTGGTCATTTCCGCGACCTTCGTTGAACTCACGAGATACACATGATCAATCACTTTCGAATACAGCGCCTCACCTAGCTGACAACAATTTGGCGTCGTCCCACCGAGCACTTTCGGCGTGTTTTTCGTTTGGAATGTTTTATTCCCTGGATCGACGCGTTCTGGTGAGAAGCAAAGGAAAAAGTCTTC
>NZ_JNFB01000039.1 GCF_000766145.1 Paenilisteria newyorkensis
AACCATTTACAAGCCGACAGGCTGTTATATGAAATTTTCAAAGAACAATTAAGAAGCTATAAACTTATTATACGAGGGAGTGATGGGAAATGAATAAAAAGAAAATTATTAATTTACTCGAGACAATCGCATTATATATGGAGTTAAAAGGTGAGAATCCTTTCAAAATAGCAGCATTTCGCAAGGCAGCGCTGGCATTGGAGCAAGACGAACGCAGTCTTTCAGAAATCGAGGACTTTACAAAAATTGCGGGAATCGGTAAATCGACAGCGGTTATTATTCAAAATTACCTAGAAACTGGCGAGTCGGAGGAGTTGGAGTCGCTGAAGAAGGAGGTTCCAGAAGGTCTGGTACCACTTTTGAAAGTGCCAGGGCTCGGTGGGAAAAAGTTATCTCGTTTGTATCAGGAGCTTGGTGTCGTTGATCGTGACTCACTTCTTGCTAAAGCGGAGGATGGCAGTATTTCTGCGTTGAAGGGGTTTGGACAGAAGTCTGTTGATAAAATGGTGGAGGCTGTTCAAGAAATGGGCGAGCGTCCGGATCGATATCCGTTGAATGATGTGTTACCGATTGCGAAAAGTCTGGAAGCTTATTTGGCTGGAATTCCTGAAATTGTTCGGTTTTCGCATGCAGGAAGTTTCAGAAGGTTGCGGGAAACGGTGAAGGATTTGGATTTTGTGATTGCAACGGATCAGCCGGATGCAGTAGCCAAGCAACTGTTAGCGATTGAAACGATTGATCAGGTGATTGCGGCTGGGGATACGAAGGTTTCGGTGGAATTGGATGAGGGCATCAAAATTTCTGTGGATTTTCGAATGGTCGCACCGGCTGAATTTGTCAGTACGCTACATCATTTTACTGGTTCGAAAAATCATAATATCCGGATGCGTCAAATTGCTAAGCAGCAAGATGAGAAAATTAATGAATATGGCGTAGAAGACCAAGCTGGGAATGTGAAGCAGTTTGAGACGGAGGAAGCTTTTTTTGCCCATTTTGATATTCCGTTTTTGCCGCCTGAGGTGAGGCGCGATGGGACGGAAATCGACCGAATTAAGCCGGACACTGCGTTTGTACAACTCGCGGATATAAAAGGTGATTTGCATATGCACACGACTTGGTCCGATGGCGCGTATTCGCTTTCTGAAATGATTGAAGCGTGTATTGCGAAGGGTTACGAATACATGGTGATAACGGATCATGGGCAGTTTTTGAAAGTGGCGAATGGTTTGACGGAGGAACGGATTCGGAAGCAGCAGGCGGAGATTAGGGAATACAACGAGCAGTATTCGGAAATCGAGATTTTATCGGGGATTGAAATGGATATTTTGCCGGATGGAACGCTCGATTTTGACGATGATTTGCTGCAGGATTTGGATTTTGTGATTGCTTCGATTCATTCTAGTTTTTCACAATCAGAGGAAGAGATCATGAATCGCCTACGAGTGGCTTGTGAAAATCCTTATGTGCATTTGATTGCGCATCCAACAGGGCGTGTTATCGGTCGTCGTGATGGGTATCGCGTGAATGTGGAGGAATTGATTGAAATGGCCGCGAAGACTGGAACTGCGCTTGAGCTCAATGCGAATCCGCAACGGCTGGATTTGACGGCGAAGTATTTGGAGCTTGCAGCGGAGCGTCATGTGCCGATTGCGATTAATACAGATGCGCACGACACGAAGCATTTGGATTTTATGGAAATTGGTGTTCGAGCGGCGACGAAGGGTTGGCTGAACAAAGCAAATGTACTGAATACGATGGGAAAAGAGGATTTTCTCGCGTTTGTAAAAAATAATCGTCCGAAATAGAAGGACGTTAACTGGAGTTAAAATAATATGAGTAAAAAAGTAGAAACGATTTTAGAATTCGATAAAATAAAGCAGCAACTCCTCGAATTTGCTTCTTCTGCATTAGGTGAGGAGGCCATTCGAGCGCTAAAACCAACATCGGATATAGAAAAAGTGACATTAGCGCAACGGGAAACCGAGGAAGGTGCAAAAGTCATTCGTTTACGCGGGGCTGCGCCAATTTCTGGCGTTTACGACGTAGCTGGGCATATGAAACGACTCGAAATCGGCGGGGATTTAAGCGGTTTGGAACTTTATCAAACTGGGAGCAATCTTCGAGTGAGCCGTTTGATGAAGCAGTTTATTGATGGCCTTGTAGAACAGGGCGTAGAAATAGAACTGCTGGATGAACTTGCTGGAAAGCTTGTCCCGATGCGTGATACGGAAGATACGATTACGCTGACGGTGGATGAAGCTGGTGAAATTTTGGATACGGCGAGTGAGGCTTTGCGGAATATTCGTCAGACGTTGCGTCGTACGGAAGGTCGTGTTCGTGAGCGTTTGGAGCAATATTTACGTGATAAGAACGCGTCTAAAATGTTGAGTGACACGGTCATTACGATTCGAAACGATCGCTACGTTTTACCGGTAAGGCATGAATATAAAGGGCATTATGGCGGGATTGTGCATGATCAATCGGCCTCGGGTCAAACGCTATTTATCGAACCGCAAAGCGTGGTGGATATGAATAATGAACGCCGTACTTTACAGGCAAAAGAGAAGCAGGAGATTGAACGCATTTTAGCGGAGGTTTCGGCGGTGCTAGCAGAATTCACCACGGAAATTCGGCAAAATACGTACGTTTTAGCACGATTCGACTTTATTTTTGCGAAGGCACGGTTTGGGAAGTCGATGAAAGGGATTACGCCACGAATTAATAAGGACGGCATTGTGAAATTGCTAAATGCGCGTCATCCGTTACTCGATCCGGAAACGGTTGTCAGCAACGATATCCTGCTTGGTGGGGACTATCGCGCGATGCTCATTACGGGGCCAAATACCGGTGGGAAAACGATTACGCTGAAAACGCTAGGTTTGCTTACTCTGATGGCACAAGCTGGATTGCAAGTTCCCGCAGAAGAAGAGTCGGAAATTGCTGTTTTCTCGCAAGTTTTCGCTGATATTGGGGATGAGCAATCAATTGAGCAGAGTTTGAGTACGTTCTCCTCGCATATGACGAACATTGTATCGATCCTTGACAAAATGGACGCCGATTCCTTGATTCTATTCGATGAGCTTGGAGCTGGGACGGATCCACAAGAAGGGGCCGCACTTGCGATTGCGATTCTTGATGCGGTGGCCGCCAAACAAGCAAGCGTTGTAGCAACGACGCATTATCCTGAGCTAAAAGCATACGGCTATAATCGCGACTTTGCGACGAATGCATCAGTGGAATTTGATGTGGAAACGCTGAGTCCAACGTACCGCTTATTGATTGGCGTACCTGGGCGTAGTAACGCTTTTGCGATTTCACGTCGTCTTGGTTTGAGTGAGGCAGTTATTGAAGATGCGAGAAGCCTTGTCGACACGGAAAGCGCTGATTTGAACGATATGATTTCGAGTCTGGAAGAGAAGCGTAAAGCTGCGGAATTAGAGTACGAAGAAGCATATCAAATGAGTCGCGATGCTGAAAAACTGCAAAAAGACCTGCAAAAAGAGATTATTGCGTATCATGATCAAAAAGATAAATTGCTTGAAAAGGCAAACGAAAAAGCAGCAGGTGTCATCGAAAAAGCAGAAGTCGAGGCCGAAGCGATCATTCAAGAGTTGCGCCAAATGCAACTTCAAGGTGCCGCAGGACTCAAAGAACATGAACTGATCGAAATGAGAAGCCGCCTAAATCAAGTGAAGCCGAAAACGATTCAGAAA
The DNA here is from genome assembly GCF_000766145.1 of Paenilisteria newyorkensis. Taxonomy (GTDB): domain Bacteria; phylum Bacillota; class Bacilli; order Lactobacillales; family Listeriaceae; genus Listeria_A; species Listeria_A newyorkensis. The sequence continues at coordinate 3,714 of NZ_JNFB01000039.1, forward strand.
AAAGTCGTCCATGATGTGCCAAAAGTGGCGCATACGTTCGCGCAAGGAGACCAAGTACGAATTTTGTCATTAGGGCAAAAAGGGGTGCTTCTAAATCGTGTGAATAGTAAGGAATGGAACGTTCAAATCGGGATCATTAAAACGAAGGTGAAGGAAGCTGATCTGGAGTATATGAAACCGGAACAACCGAAGAAACTGCGGCATGTGACAACGGTGAAAAGTGATAATTCTGTGACAAAAACCGAGCTTGATTTGCGTGGTGTGCGCTATGAAGATGCGCTACAACAAGTGGATAAATATATCGATGCGGCCTTGCTTGCCGGTTACCACCAAGTCAGTATTATTCACGGTAAAGGAACGGGCGCGCTACGACAGGGCGTTACCGAATTTTTGAAACACCACCGAATGGTGAAATCGATTCGATTCGGAGCCGCTGCAGAAGGTGGAAACGGAGTAACTATCGCCGAGCTGAAGTAAAATTTTGAGCAGATTATTGGCTCCATACGCAGACGCAGTGCTATACTAACGATACAATAGGTGTAAGGAGGTAGAGAAATGGCTATTCAAGAAATTACAGACGCGGATTTCGAAAAAGAAACGAGCGAAGGTCTAGTGCTTACTGATTTCTGGGCAACTTGGTGTGGTCCTTGCCGTATGGTTGCGCCAGTTCTAGAAGAAATTGACGCAGAACAAGGCGACAAATTAAAAATCGTTAAAATGGACGTGGATGCGAACCAAGAAACACCAGGCAAATTTGGTGTGATGAGTATCCCGACATTGCTTATCAAGAAGGACGGCGAAGTGGTTGATACAATTATCGGCTATCGTCCAAAAGAAGAATTAGATGAAGTTTTAGCGAAATATCTATAGAATTGTCGAAGAGCTGGTTAAAAATGAGAGGATACGCGATTTAGTTCACGTATTCCCCTCATTTTCCTAGCTTTTTTTGTTGCAACAAAGCCGATTTATGCTACACTAAAGAGGAAGTAAAGCAAGACTGTGGAGTGATGATAATGACGACAGAACATATCCGAAATAAGCTTGCCTTTTTGCCTGATCAGCCTGGTTGTTATTTGATGAAGGATCAGCATGGGACGATCATTTATGTCGGGAAGGCAAAGGTTTTGAAGAATCGCGTGCGCTCCTATTTCACTGGTTCGCATGATGGTAAAACACAACGTTTGGTTCAAGAAATTCGTGATTTTGAATATATCGTGACATCCTCGAACGTGGAGGCGCTGTTGCTCGAAATAAACTTGATTAAAAAGCATGATCCACGCTACAATATTATGCTAAAAGATGACAAAACCTACCCGTTCATCAAAATTACGAACGAACGGCATCCGCGATTGATTATTACACGCAAAGTCAAGCGGGATAAAGGGAAGTATTTTGGTCCATATCCGAATGTGTATGCGGCGAATGAGACGAAGAAAATTTTAGATCGGTTGTATCCGTTGCGCAAATGTACGACGATGCCGAGCAAGGTGTGTCTGTATTACCATTTGGGGCAGTGCCTCGCGCCGTGCGTTTTCAAAGTCGAAGCCGATACGTATAAAACGATGACGGATGAGATTGTCCAATTTTTAAATGGTGGGTACAAAGAAGTGAAGCAGGATTTGATGGGGAGAATGCAAGAGGCGGCCGAATCGATGGAGTTCGAAAAAGCGGCGGAATACCGCGATCAAATCACTGCGATTGAGACGACGATGGAAAAACAGAAAATGACGATGAACGATTTCGTGGACCGCGATGTGTTCGGCTACGCGATTGATAAAGGCTGGATGTGCGTGCAAGTATTCTTCATTCGGCAAGGTAAACTGATTGAACGCGATGTGTCACAATTCCCATTTTATAGCGATGCGGACGAAGATTTCTTGACGTTTATCGGGCAGTTTTATCAGAAGACGAATCACATTCCGCCGCAGGAAGTTTTCCTTCCGGATGATGTGGATGAAGAGGCGATTCAGGCGTTATTGCCAGATACGAAAATCCTCGTTCCAAAGCGCGGAAATAAGAAAGACCTCGTTAAATTGGCGTACAAAAACGCTAAAATTGCGCTAAATGAGAAGTTTTTGCTACTCGAGCGCAATGAAGAACGGACGGTTGGCGCCACGGAAAAACTTGGAGAAGCGATGGGGATTCCGACGCCGAACCGAATTGAGGCTTTTGATAACTCGAATATTTACGGGACAGACCCGGTTTCCGCGATGATTACGTTCCTTGATGGCCGCCCGAGCAAGAACGATTACCGCAAATATAAAATCAAAACCGTCGTGGGACCTGATGATTATGCAACGATGCGCGAAGTGGTGCGTCGTCGCTATTGGCGCGTACTCAAAGAAGGCTTGCCACTCCCAGACCTCATTTTGATTGATGGAGGAAAAGGCCAGATTGATAGCGCGAAAGACGTGTTGGTCAATGAGCTTGGACTCGATATTCCGGTCGCAGGACTTGCCAAAGATAGCAAGCACAAAACGAGCCAGCTCCTATTCGGCGATCCACTGGCGGTCGTGCAATTACATCGCAACAGCCAAGAATTCTACCTACTGCAACGCATTCAGGATGAAGTCCATCGGTTCGCGATCACATTCCACCGCCAACTACGAAGCAAAACCGGATTCCAATCCTTACTCGACGGCATTCCAGGCGTTGGCCCAGGCCGCAAAAAAACGATTCTCAAACATTTCGGCTCCATGAAAAAACTAAAAGCCGCGTCCGTCGCAGAAATCCAAGAAGCAGGCGTACCGGTAGCCGTTGCTGAAGCAGTCCACGCAAAATTTGCAAAAATGAATGAAGAAAAACCGAAATAGGAGGGGTATTTTTGGGAAGAGTAGTTTTAAAATTCGGCGGAACCTCAGTGGGCACCATCGAAAAAATCAAAAAAACCGCAGATCAAGCAATCCGCGAATTTGAAAAAGGGAATCAAGTAGTCGTGGTCGTTTCTGCGATGGGAAAATCCACAGATCGGCTTGTCGATATGGCGCTAGAAATTAGCGATCATCCAAGCAAGCGCGAAATGGACATGTTGCTTTCGACCGGCGAACAAATCACGATTTCCTTGCTATCAATGGCCCTTCACGAGAAGAACTATGAAGCAGTATCGTACACAGGCTGGCAAGCAGGCATCACGACCGAAGCGATTGCGAGCAATGCCAGAATTCTAGACATCGACACCGAAACGATTCAAGACGCACTAGACAAAGGCCAAATCGTGATTGTTGCAGGATTCCAAGGTGTCAGTGGAGACGGCGAAATCACGACATTAGGAAGAGGCGGATCAGATACAACAGCCGTCGCGCTTGCCGCTGCCCTAGAAGCCGATAAATGTAGCATTTGCACAGATGTCGTCGGCGTTTTCACAACAGACCCGCGTTACATCAAGAACGCGCGCAAGCTGAGCCGAGTAACCTACGATGAAATGCTAGAATTGGCGAACCTTGGAGCAGGCGTTTTGCACCCAAGAGCAGTGGAGTACGCGAAAAATTACCGCATCCCGCTTGAAGTCCGAGCCAGCCACGAAACCGAAGCAGGAACGATGATTGAGGAGGAAATGACCGTGGAAAATACGAAAGTCGTGCGAGGAATCGCATTTGAAGATAAAATAACCCGTGTGACGATTCACTGGGATAAGAAAGAAAACATGCGCGTATCGAAGGTTTTTACAACGCTCGCAGACCACAATATCGACGTAGATATTATTATCCAAGGTATCACCGGACTTGGCCACGGCAACCTTTCCTTCACGATTAAAACAAAAGCATTACTCGAAACGTTGGCCGTGCTGGAAGAGCATCAGGAGACGTTACAGTACGCAAAACTAGAATCCGAGCAGAACTTAGCGAAAGTATCGATTGTTGGGTCTGGGATGGTCTCTAACCCCGGAGTAGCCGCGCATATGTTTGAGGCGTTGACGGATAATGATGTGGCGATTAAAATGATCAGTACATCGGAAATCAAGGTTTCAACTGTGGTGGATGAGAAGAAGATGATTAAAGCCGCGCAGGTGTTGCATGATCGGTTTGAGTTAGAGGGTTAAACGATACCCAAATAAGCTTTTAAAAAAGTTTCCCACAATACGGATTACTATTGATTTGCCAAAGAATATCTTTGAGCTATCAACCAATGAAGTTTATGATCTCACTGATTGTAGACTTCTTTTTCTTACATACAGTTGAATCTTGATGTGGCTATATAATAATGGATGTAAAATGTTATGATTACCGTATTTTGGACTAATTTTCAATATATGTTATAATATTTCTTGTAAAAATAAATTGAGAAAGCTTTCAAACATTAGAGTGGGGAGAGAAAAAATTGGGGAAACTAACTGAGCATCATTTGTATGAAGATATCAAAACACAGTGTTTTCATATTGTTTTTGACTTAAATGATAATGGTGAGATATTGCAAGATGAAGATGGATGGTGTGAGGAAATATTTGATGAAATTCCGAATTTTGCTTTGGGAAAGGCAAAAGCACAGGAGATATCTCAGAACAGTCCCAGAAAAGCTGTAAAACAAGGGATGAAATTATTATATAAAGTAAAAGAGGTTCAAGAAGCTAGTATTGAGTATTTGGGCAGTGAAAAAGCAAAGGACCCAGAAGATAAATATTTGAAGCGAGGTGAGTTTGGAGAGTTGATACTATATTATCTATTGGATAAAAAACTCGACAAGCCTCAGTTGATATCAAAAATTTATTTTAAAGATAGCTATAATTCGGTTGTGCATGGATTTGATGCTGTACACTTTGATAGAGCGACTAACCAACTTTGGTTAGGTGAGAGTAAATTTTATAAAAGCAAACAGTCCGCTTTAACAGCGCTCTCTAAAGATTTGAGTGATCATTTTAATGTAGAGTTTTTCAATCAAGAATTTACAATCATTAATAATCGATTCGCTGATTTGAATATTCAAAATGATCATATAAAAAGCTTAATGGATGAGGGAACTAGATTTCTGTCAAGGTTAGTAAACATAAATGCTTGCTTTTTTGCATTATTTGATAGTAGTGTTCTAGAATCTTTTTCGTATGAGGAAGGGACAGATGAGCCTACAGAAGCTTTTTTAGATAGGCTGGAGATACTAGTAAAAGATGCTAGAGAAAATTTCAATAATAAGATTGAGAGCTTTCAGAACAAAGAGAATTTAAAAATTCATCTCTTCCTATTTCCAGTTCAAAGTAAATATGATTTAGTAAAAAAACTTCACGAAAAATTAAAAAAGGAGCAGGATTAAAATGAAAACACTATTACAAGACTACGGAGAAAGTTTTAGATTAGCAAGCGAAATTTCTATGAATCAAGATACAGAGAAATTAATTTATGTAGTTGAAAATTGGCAGAGCGTTAATGAAGCTATCAAGCCTATTTTTAATGATCTTATTGAGAGTTTCGGATTCTATCCATATATTAAGAAAATTGATAATTTAGATACTGCGGGGCTTATTAGAAATGAATACCATAAATCCAATAATCTGATCAACTCAGAAAATCAAAATATCACATTTCATTTTGAACAGAAACTTCTAGAAGAAAAAATTTCGAATAAAAAAAATTTGTTAATTTCCGCCCCAACTAGTTTTGGGAAAAGTCTTCTAATAGAAGAATTTGTAGCACGGAAAAAATATGCTAATATTTTAATTATTCAACCTACATTGGCTTTAATTGATGAGACTAGAAGAAAGTTAAAAAAATATGCTGATTTTTATAATATTATTGTAAATACGAAACAAAGCTTATTAGAAAGAAATTTGTTTATTCTTACAAGTGAGCGAGTACTAGATATTTATTCGGAAATAAAAAATATTGACTTATTCATTGTTGATGAATTTTATAAAATATCTAATCATAAAAAGGATGGGAGAGCCAGTCAATTAAATATAGCCTTTTACAAAATAATGTCTAAAGAGCCACAACTTTTGCTACTAACACCAAATATTGACAATGTGAATAGTGAATTTATTGATAAATACAAATTAGAATTTTTTAAAACAGAGTATAGTCTAGTTAACCAAAAAATACAAAAAGTGAGCTTTGTAAAAAATCAAAAGAAAGAAGCGTTGTTCAGACTGTTGCAAGATTTAGAAGAGCCTACTATAGTGTATGTTCAATCTCCTGCACGGGCTGAAAAATTGGCAAAAGAATATATAGAAAAGGTTACGACTACTGTTAAGAAGAGTTTTCCTATTTTTGAATGGATTGATGAAAATATTTCACCAAATTGGATGTTAAAGAATTTTCTTGAAAATGGTATTGGGTTACATAATGGTCAGTACCCACGCCATATTGTAAATTCACAGCTTGATTATTTTAATAACAACAACTTAGATGTGATTTTTGCCACTACATCACTAATTGAAGGTGTCAATACAGTTGCGAAAAATATTATTATTTTTGAAATGAAAAAAGGGGACAGGCGCGGGACTCAAAGTATTACATACTTTGATTTTAATAACATAAAAGGAAGAGCGGGTAGAATGATGAAACACTACACAGGGAATATATACTATTTTGATAACCCGCCAGAGAAACAGACGGAGAATCTTGATATCCCTATTATTGAACAAGACGAAGGATTACAAAGTGAAGTTTTAGTGAATTTAGAGAAAGATGATATAAAAGAACAAAGAAGAGAGGACTATAATCTATTAGTAATGAATATATCCGATGAGTTATTAGAAATTTTTAAAAAGAATTATTATAGCGTAGAGAGTCAAAAAAAACTATACTCTTATCTAAGCTCGAATAAAGTATATCTTAATGAACTACTATGGTCCACTCCAACTCCAAAATATGAAGTTTTAGTAAGAACCTTAGAAATAATCACGCAGCAGTTGGATGGTGAGAGCGGTAATACACATAAATTTTTGGCTCAAAAATGCCAACAAGTAATGCGAGATAATCTGAGGCTAGCAATTTCAAATGAAGTTCTATATCAAAAAGGGCTTCAGGCGAACAAAAATAAACAAGATAGAGAAATAGAAAATATGTCTATTTCTGTTATTTTGAAATTCCTAAAGAGCCAAGCGAAATATGAAATTCCTAAAAAAATGAAAATTTTAGAAAGCATTGTGAACTATCTTTCTTTAGACGAAAAAGCGGATTACTCAGCTTTTATTGCATTACTGGAACATGAAGGTATTGATGAAGAATTAAGTGTTTTATTGGATTTTGGAGTCCCAGCTTCAGCACTAAAAAAGATAGGAATTGCTCCAAATAGTGATGTTAGCACGTACATTAAACAAAATTTAGATAGTTTTGGATTTAATCAATACGAATTAGATATCGTCAATAAAGCATTCTAAGATAATTTAAATAAAAGAACCTGTAAGGAGAGGGTAAAATAGTATTCAAAAAAACGTGCGATTGGTTTGATATTTAAAATAAAAACCCACTGTTTTCAGTGGGTTTGATTATGTCCTGAGCAGGATTCGAACCTGCGACCGACGGCTTAGAAGGCCGTTGCTCTATCCAGCTGAGCTATCAGGACGCACTATACAATTTTCACAGCCAAGTATCATTCTATGATTTTTTCGGCGATTTGTCAATGGTTTTAGACAAACTTTCTAAAAAATATTCATATTACTGCAAGTTTATCCATTTTTAGCGCTCCAATTGTCTTGCCCGCTTGAAAAACTAGTTGTTCTTCACAAGCGGGAATGTTTGCGTTAGTTCGGTTAATTCGACATCATCAAGCGTCATAAAGCGAATCGTCACGCCTTTATCTGTTGCATCAATCAAGGCATACGTCTTATCTTGAACGCGTCCTCTTGGAAGTGAAATGCTGCCAGGATTCAAAATAATCGTGTTATCCAGCATATCAACGCCTAATTCATGCGAATGACCAAAGAAAACAAAATCAGCATTCAATTCACGCGCGCGATAACGCAGGTTCATCAACGTCATCTTGATATTATACAAATGACCATGTGTCGTGAAAATACGATAACCATCAACCACGCCGACCCAATCATTTGGATAATCCGAGCCGAAGTCACAGTTTCCCCGAACTGTATGGAATCCTTGCATCGCGGGATCGTCTTTTTCAAGCTCAGAATCGCCGCAATGAATCATCGCATCAACATTTCTTTCATATTTTTCCTTCAAATGGATGAGACAGTCGCGTTCATGATGACTGTCACTGACTACTAGTAATTTCAAATTATTCTCCCCCATCTTCTTACACTTTCTTATTATACAATCTTTTCGAGCAATTGGTCTATATTTTTCGCAACTTTTTCTAAAGCTTTTGCGCGATGGCTAATTTTATTCTTCTGTTCAGCACTAATTTCAGCCATGGATTTATCAAAATCGGGCAAGTAGAAGAGGGGATCATAGCCGAAACCATTTTCTCCCTGTGCGGCGGTCAATATTTGCCCAGCGCATTCCCCAGTGAAAAATTCCGTCGCCTCGCCAGGAAAAGCAATCGCAAGCGTACAATGGAACTTGGCTTGGCGCGCATCATTTGACACGCCTGTAAGCTCTCTCAACAGTTTTTCGTTATTGTCGGCATCATTATGCTGATTTCCGGCATAACGCGCAGAATACACGCCTGGCGCGCCGTCTAGCGCATCGACAATCAAGCCGGAATCATCACCAATCACGACTTGTCCAATCTGCTCTGCCACCGTTTCCGCTTTCAACGCTGCATTCTCCGCAAACGTCGTACCAGTTTCCTCAATCTCGCCAATTTCCGGAAAATCCGACAACGTCAAAATTTCAATACCATGCGCGCCAAAAAGCTTCTCGAATTCCCGTGCTTTCCCGACGTTATTCGTTGCAACTACAAGCTTCTTCATTCCGCAGCGCCTCCGATCAAGCCAGCCGTCGTGCCCAGAATATCCTTTTGCAAAGCGACTAGTTCCTGAATTCCTTTTTTACCTAATGTCAAAAGTTCGCTTAGTTCTTCCTCTGAAAAAGTAGCTTCCTCGCCGGTTCCTTGCAGCTCCACGAAGCGCCCAGCACCCGTCATCACGAGATTCATGTCCACCGCTGCCGCACTATCTTCCACATAATTCAAATCAAGCGCCGTGTCGCCGTTTTCCAACAAGCCAACACTCGTCGCAGCCAGAAAATCCTTGACTGGAAATTTCGCAAAAGGGGTCACCTCATGCAACTTCCCGATTGCAATCACCATCGCCACAAATGCGCCAGTAATCGATGCCGTACGCGTACCACCATCCGCTTGAATCACGTCGCAATCTAACCAAATCGTCCGTTCGCCTAGCGCATCCAAATCAACCACCGCGCGCAAAGAACGACCAATCAAACGTTGGATCTCCATCGTCCGCCCAGTCACTTTTCCCTTCGAAGATTCGCGAATATTTCGGCGTTCCGTCGCACGAGGTAACATCGCGTACTCCGCTGAAACCCAGCCACGGCCTTCTCCGCGCATGAAAGGTGGCACACGATCTTCCACAGAAGCAGAACAAATCACTTTCGTATCGCCAACCGTAATTAAAATCGAGCCTTCCGGATGCTTTATGTACCCAGGAACCATCTCTATTTGACGCAGCTCGTCCTTTTCTCTACCGTCGAATCTCATCACGACGCACCCCCTAATTTAATATGTTCCACTTGCATATCTGGAACATCTAGCCAATCTTGCGCAATATCTTGAAAAATGGAGACCGAACCAGTCGTGAAAAAACGATGATTCACGCCAATTTCGTCATGATCCAGCAAATCATGATAATCAAGCAAAGCGCTGACCTCGCTTGCCGTTTCCTCGCCAGAATTAATAACCGCGACATCCGAGCCCATAAAATTCTCAATCAATGTTTTGAGTAGCGGATAATGTGTACAGCCCAGAATAATCGTATCTATTTTCGTACTCTTCAGCGGGAGTAGGGATTCCGCAACGATTTTTTTCGCAATCGCGCTTTTATACTCACGACTTTCAACGACCGATACAAACTTCGGGCAGGCAAGCGAATCCACTTCGACACGGCGATTTAGGCCTTTCAAAGCTTTCGGATACGCCATGCTTTGCACCGTTCCAATCGTACCAAGGACGCCAATCCGGTTGTTTTGCGTTGCTTTTAAAGCCGCGCGAGAACCGGGTTGAATAACACCGATAACCGGGATATCTAGTTTGGCACGAATATCCGTCAAAGCCGCTGCTGTCGCCGTATTACAAGCGATAACGAGCATTTTTATATTGCGATCTACGAGGAAATTCGTCATCTCCCACGTAAATTGATTCACTTCTTGACTATCACGTGGGCCATACGGGCAACGTGCGGTGTCACCTAGATAATATATTTGTTCATGGGGAAGCTGTTTCAGGACCTCTTTGACAACCGTCAGTCCACCAACGCCCGAATCAATAAAACCAATTGCTCTTTTCACACGTTTCGCCTCAATTTCTATATTTTCGTCTTCCTATAAGTATACTACAAATTTGGATTATACTCTCCATTTTCTTATTTTTTCACCGTTTTCGCAAGTTTTTTGCCGATTTTATAGTTTTTTTACGAATTTTGTAGGTTGATGTTTCTATTTTGGAGGTTTTCTGGGTATAATAAGTGGAGAAGAAAGCGGGGTACTGTGAATGACAGAAAATAATGAAATTGTAAATGAAAAAATGATACCGGTTTTTGGATACGAATTAATTCGCGATACGCTATTGCCAAATGTGTTAGGTGAAGAAACGCCACACATTCTATACTGGGCAGGCAAAGAGCTCGCGCGCAAATATCCACTGGAAACGCTAGACGAGCTGGCTGACTTTTTCCAAAAAGCATCGTTCGGCGAATTAGAAGTGAGCAGTGAGAAAAAGGACGAGATGCATATTTTGTTGCGTGGCGAAATGGTGGCACTCCGCTTGACGAATGACAGCAACGCAACGTTCAAGCTAGAGGCCGGCTTTATCGCAGAACAAATTCAGCACCAGAAGAAATTGTATTCAGAAAGCTATGAAGAAGTCGATAAACGTAAGAAAACCGTGAAAATTGTCGTGAAATGGGATCGTAAAGAAAGTGTTTCCGACGACGAAATTGTAAGCTAATAATGACAACAGGTATTCTGATTTCACATAGGGTACCTGTTTTTATGGAGGTGTGAGTGATGAAAATACCGAAAACCAATGTCGGCAGAATTTTGGATCAGCGGAAAATACCGTACGAACTCTACCAAATTCCGTTTCAAGACAAGCATATGGATGCTGTGACGGTCGCGATGGATCTCGATTTACCGCCAGATAAAATCTACAAAACCCTCGTGACAAAAGGTGACAAAACAGGCGTCATTGTTGCATGCATTCCAGGAAATCAAGAACTCGATTTAAAACTACTAGCCAAGGCAAGCGAGAATAAAAAAATAGAGATGCTTCCGATGAAGGATTTAGAAAGTGTCACAGGATACATACGTGGCGGTTGTTCGCCGATTGGCATGAAGAAACTGTTTCCGACTTTTATCGCGGATGCTGCGGAATCACAAGACTGTATTTTGGTTTCGGCAGGCAAACGAGGCTTTCAAGTAGGGGTAAATCCACAAGCGTTGGCGCAAGTCGTGCAGGCGCAGTTTGTGGCGATTAGTCGAGATATGTAGGCAAAAAAAGATCCGAATCAAGTAGACTCGGATCTTTTTCATATTAATGAAGGAGGAAGAGGGATTCGAACCCCCGCGCGGTCTTACCCGCCTGTCGGTTTTCAAGACCGATCCCTTCAGCCAAACTTGGGTATTCCTCCATAAGCACAAGACTTATTGTATCACGATTTTTTTCGTTTGCCAATACCTAAATGAAAAAAATTTGCATAAATAGTAATCGCGAGGAAATGTATTCATTTTTGTAGGTGAGTAGAGACATTAATGATAATATACATGACAAAAAAACGTTGCATCTTGTAGCGAATAAAAGTACAATTAAGTTATGTCTTATAACCAAAAGGTGGCGCGTAAATGCATGAAAAGCTGATATCTAATGAGATTACGAAACTTTTTTCAAAGGAAATTTTCCGTTTTGCTGAGTTCTGGTTTGATAATTACTACACAACAGGTATTGACGACCTCGTTTTAGAAGAACATCCTGAATTCGTGCAACTTTACCGAACGACGATTGTCAAAACTGTATCGAGTGGCCTGCGAGGTATTGGTGGCGGTGGCTACTCTCAACTCGATTACTACAATCTCGGGAAAACAGAAGCACAGAACGGGCTAACAGCAGAAGATGCACTACGAAATCGCGATTCCTTCGAAGCGGCGATGGAAGCTTTTTTGCTAAAGCGTAAAAAAGAAGGCGCGATGGACGTGACCGAGCAAGAAATAAAGTATTATTTGGATGAACTAATTGCATTCCACGATACCATCATGCCGATTATTTTGCAGGGGTATAGTGATTATGCGAAGAAATAGCAAATAAGGAAGGAGAGTATTTATCGATTATCCATCGGCAAATATTCTCCTTCTGTTTTTTTAACCGTTAATCGCATTAGGGTCCATGTAAAGTACTTCCCACAAATGTCCATCAATATCTTGAAAACTCCAACTATACATAAATCCTTCATCCATCTTCTCGTTCGATGTCGTTCCGCCTGCCGCAAGAGCTTTCTCGACGAATTGGTCAACCTCCGCACGACTACTTACCGAAATCGACATAATCGCCTCCGTTATCGTTTTCGAGTCGGCGATAGATTTCTTCGTAAAGTTTTGGAAGAATTTCTCCACGAGCAACATCACGAACGCGCCCTCATTTACAATCATGCAGGTTGCGTTTTCATCTGTGAATTGCGGGTTAAATTCAAAGCCAAGCGCTGTGTAGAACGCGATCGATTTCTCTAAATCCGACACTGCTAAATTAACAAAAAGCAAATTTGGTTGTTCTGCCATCATTCATACCTCCTTTAATTTATCTTTATTAGTATACCCAGATTCAGGATTTCAACTCACGAATAAAAGCATCCAACCGATCCGTACTTTGCACATGCGCACTACAAACGAGGCTATCAGCGCAAATATATTGACCAATCGCGCGGAAATTATCTGTATTTCCTTTTGCCTTAATATCTGCTTTAAACAAACCGACACGCTCATTCTGATGGCAAAAAGCGCAGATTCCTTTCTTAGATACAGGAATAAAGTTGCCTTGAACACCAGTTAATTTCCCGTCATGATTAGCGATAATGAACTTCTTCTGAGCGCCGGTATCGTTCCACCCTAGAAATACAAGCCGTTCCATTTCCGCATCAGGCAGGGTAGGAGCCTTCAATTTCTTCGCTTTCGGAAACAATTTTTTCACCGTCATATCCGTCACAATAGGGAAGGGCAACAGAAACGCCTGCAACCGTTCGTCAAACTGAGCAAGTTCCTCCTCGGAATGAATATGAAAAATCTCCCCAATAAGCTGTTCCTGCTCAGGTTCCAATGATTCAAAAATTGCCTGAGCCTTATCAATACACGAGAACCGCAGCGCATTTTTAACCCCTTCATCGTTCGTGTTTTGCGCGCCATAAAAAGCATTCATCGCTTGTTTTAAAATAAAATGATAATTAGCATTCGTCATAAAAGCTTGCATTTTTACATCTCCTTCTGTGTCCCGTGGAAGAAAAACCGCTCCGTCAAAGCAACAATTTGATCTTCCAGGACGCCTTCTTTTAATAAATAGTCAAAAATAGCCGGATCGAACAAATGGATAAAATACGAAACTAAAAAGGGAGTAGGGTAAACCGGATCAATCAAACGCTGCGCCTGCAAGTGCTTAAACAAAACACCGAGTTCACCTAAAATATGTTCGAAAATCCGTACGAGTTCCGTTGTTCCCGTCATATCAGGCTTATTCCGCAGCACAAAAATAAAGTAAGGATTTCGAATAATCGTCCGAATCAATGTTTTCAATTTCATCAAACTATCGTCCACGTTAATCATCGTTTCCCGCATCATCTGCAAAAAATTCTGCGCATTGCGCTCCATGATACGCGCAATAATCGCATCTTTATTCGAAAAATGGTTATACAGCGTCCCTTTTGAAATCCCGACAGCAAGTGCGAGCTCATCCATATTCAGTTGATTGTCCGCCGTTTGGAATAACATATTTTCCGCCTGCGCTAGTATAAGTTGTTCTCGGTCGTACTTTTGCTGTTCCTTCCAATTCATTTAGAGGCCACCTTTAAACATTGAGTCATATTTTGACTTCGGAGTCATTTTTTAATATAGTATAAAACCAAACCGGCGAAATGTCAAGAAGTGCTAGTCATAAGCTCCAAAATTTGATAGGATAGTAGAAAAAGAAAAGGGGCGTGACAAATGTCAGATCAAACGGGGAATCTCACCTTCCAGCAAGGCGTGAAGGATTGCATTCCAACATTATTAGGTTACATAAGTATCGGTATAGCAGCGGGTGTTGCTGGCATTGCGGCGAATCTGAGTATTTTAGAAGTTACATTGCTGGCGATTTTTGTCTATGCAGGCGCGGCTCAATTCATTATTTGCGCCATGTTATTAACGAACAGCACCACATTAGCCATCATCGTCACAACATTTATCGTCAACTTCCGACATTTCCTGCTGGGTGCAACACTGGCACCACATTTTCAGAAAGACTCGATGCCAAAAAATATCGGAATCAGCCTCCTTGTCACAGATGAATCCTTTGGCGTAGCAGCGATGAAACTGGCGAAAAAAGAGCCCATTTACGCGTCATGGATGAACGGGTTAAACATAACCGCGTACCTCGTCTGGATTGCATCCTGCGCACTCGGAGCTCTGGTCGGTAAACTAATCCCAAATCCAGCCGTATTCGGTCTTGATTTCGCACTCACGGCTATGTTTGTCGCACTATTCGTATTCCAACTACAAAGTGTACCAAAATCAAAACTGCGTCACATCTCGTTTCTAATCCTATACATGCTTATTTTCATGATAGGCTTATCCTTCATCGTCTCAACAAACGTTGCCGTCGTGCTATCTACACTAATCGTTGCAACTATCGGGGTGGTGACTGATCGATGAGCATCAGCTATGGCTTTATTCTCATGCTACTAGGTTGTTCTCTCGTGACAGCTATCCCGCGAATGCTACCGTTTCTAGTCATGCGCAACATGCAGATTTCCGAGCCCGTTCTCAAATGGCTAAGCTACATTCCGCTCTGCATTTTCAGCGCGCTCATCATTGAAAGTTTCATGACAAACGGGGCAGAGGGCTTCCAGATTCACTGGCTAGAATTAGTTGCCGTCATCGCAACGCTTATTATCTCACTAATCACGCGAAGTCTGCTATGGACAGTTATTTTAGGCGTGGTCATAATGGCGCTATTTCGCCTCATTTTTTGACAGTTTTTGATGCAAAATACAATAAATCCTTGCATTATTTCCAAATCCGTGGTATTATAGATACCGTTGTTAAAATAACATTATCGGTGGCGGAATAGGTAGACGCATTTAGTTGCAAAGAACTTCGAAGCAAAGCAACATTAATAAAGTACATTTAAACAAGTTAAGATTTAAATATGAGTTTGTGTGGTGCAAATCCACACCCGATGTTCAATAAAAAGACTAGCGATTTCAACCATCGCTAGTCTTTTTTATGAGGAAATTTCAAAAACACAAGGTACACAATTGCTTGAATTACCATAAAACACACAACAAAGTAACCCATCTCATACGAAAACGCATCGATCATCTGCTGTATAGAATGAAGTGGTTCAGTAAATAGGTAAACAGAATGCAACCTCGCAAAGCGCCCCAAATAAATCGCGTATCCAGACAATGCCGAAATCCCCACAAACGTTGCCCAATAAACAAGTGCGCGCGTCGATTTACAACGAATCATCCACTCATCCAACATCCATTTGAGCGAAACGAACCCCGTATAAAGCCCGAAACAAACACCCACAGTCAGCGCAGTAAATCGCCCCCAAATATATGGATCACTCGAAAAAACACCGGTCCCAGCAACATTCACTCGTAACCCCTCCAAATGAAAGAAATCGGTCAACAAATACGGCGCATTCGGAAAGAACAGCAACCATAAAAAAGCAACCGGCCAAAATAGATAAGCTTTACGCTGTTTCCCATAAACAAAAGCTGCCAATTCAAGCGGAATATACGCCAATGATACATTCAAAATCATAAAGTAATACCCGTCCACAATAAACATAATATACAATAAGTATATCACAAAGAAAGCTCTACACCATTTCATCATACAAAGTCATTCCTCCTCTACATAGCTTACCAATCCGAGCAGTCCAAAAACATCGATGTGCATGACAAAACAGGTTTTTGACGTGACAAAATTGTAATATAAGCATAAAAAAGAACGGTAGCAATAGAAAAACCACCGTTCGTAATTATTATACCGTTAATGAAACCAAAAGGATATCTTTTTTCAAGATATCTAAAAATGGTAATTTCACGCGTGTATCCAAGCAATAAGCATTATATAGAACTGGTTTTAAAGCCGTTTTTGTGTTGTCAATCGTACCGATAAAGCGATTAATTTCTTGATACAGTGTCTCAGGATGTTTCAACGAGGCGATTTTTGCATCAATTCGATTCTGACTGACATTCACATTCGAAACTTTAATAGCCTCATCAAAATCGTCATTAATCGATTCACGAGTCAACTCGACCTGCGTATAGCCATTGTCCGCCCAATCAATCTCAAGAATGTGACAATCGTCCAAAATCAAGAAATCACCAGTCCAAAGCTTGCCGTCTATTTCCACGACCATCCGAGTGTTGGCAAAAAGCTCCTTGTTACCATATTTCTTCAAAACATAGTCAAACATTTGTAAATGCGCGATATCATTTGTCATGTTAACATCTCCTTCATGCCTCTATTTTAACATGTTGTGATTATGTGAACAAGTGTTAAAAGTGCTAAATAACGCAAAAAAAAACGAAATCAGCGAGTAGCATATTTGGGAATTCTAGAATGACTCATGTATAATGGAATTATATGAGAAGAGGAGGGGTACGATGCATACAGAAGTGAAGGTAGAAACGCATGACCAATTATCGTTACACGTACATATTTGGGAGAAAGTCGCAGAACCAATCGGCATTGTGCAAATTATTCATGGCATGGCAGAGCACGGTGCGAGATATAGCCAGTTCGCGGAATATTTAAACACACAAGGATTTATCGTGATTGCCGATGATCATCGCGGCTTTGGTAAGAGTGCGGAGGATGCTACGAAACTTGGACATCTCCCTTTTCCAGACGGATTTGAGGCGATGGTGGCGGACGAAGAAGTAGTGGCGACCTTTATCAAAGCACGTTACCCGAATCTTCCGCATCTTCTTTTTGGCCACAGCATGGGGAGTTTTGTCACGCGTGTGTTGATTACGAGATATAACGTGGACGCAGCGATTTTGGCAGGAAGCGGCTTGCAACCAGACCCACTTTTGAAATCAGGGTTGTTCTATGCCAAACTACGCGCACAAAAAAATGACACCAAACGTAGCAAAATCCTGCATAAATTATCATTTTACGGCTTCAATCGTGAATTTATCGCGGAAAAGCACCCATTTAGCTGGCTTTCTCGGGATAAGGCGGTGCATGAAGAATACATGGAGGATCCGTTTGGCGGGCAGGTTGTCGGCTCACTCGGCTTCTACCATAGTTTGCTTCGAGGTGTCGAGCAGTCGCAAAATCCGGAAACAATCTTGAAAACGCCAAAAAACCTCCCATTACTGCTTATTTCAGGAAGCAAAGATCCAGTTGGACACCTTGGCAAAGATGTGCCGAAATTAGCCGTGAAATTTGAAAAAGCAGGGGTGCAAGATGTGACGTTAAAAATATACGAAGACGCGCGTCATGAGCTGACAAATGAGATTAATAAAGAGCAGGTTTTTGAAGATGTCGCTTCTTGGTATAAAAAATATGTAGCGACTAAATAATAGCAAAAACAGCAAATCAACTCGTTTAAAGAGTTATCGATTTGCTGTTTTATTTATCTTATTCGCGTATTTGGCCTTCACCGTAAATGATGTATTTCGTCGATGTCAACTCGTTTAAGCCCATTGGACCGCGAGCGTGTAGTTTTTGAGTGCTGATGCCAATTTCTGCGCCGAAGCCGAATTCGAAACCGTCTGTGAATCGCGTGGAGGCATTGACGTAAACCGCCGCGGCATCGACTTGCTGCAAGAATTTTTGACTTGTGAAGTAGTTATCTGTAACGATAGCTTCGGAATGCTTGGTTCCATACTTGTTAATGTGAGCAATTGCAGCATCTACGTTTGGCACCACTTTAATCGCTAAAATATAATCCGCATATTCCGTTTCCCAGTCAAGTTCAGTCGCTGGAATCACATCAGAAATGATGCTTGCGACTGCTTCATCGCCACGAATCTCAACATTTTCTGCACGGAGTCGGGAAACGATTGTTGGCAGAAAATCACGGGCAACAGCTTCATGAATCAAGAGCGTTTCGGCAGCGTTGCAAACAGAAGGGCGGCTGGCTTTGGCGTTAACGATGATTTTCGTCGCCATTTCTTGCTGGGCCGCGCTATCAATATACACGTGACAATTACCCGTCCCGGTTTCGATAACAGGGACCGTTGCATTCTCAAGGACAGCTTGGATTAACCGAGCGCTACCACGTGGAATCAGAACATCGAGATAGGCGTTTAGCTTCATGAGCTGTTGCGCGGTGTCTCGTGATGTGTCTTCCACAATTTGCACAGCATCCGCAGGGAATCCAGAGCTAGCCAGCGAATCGCGAATCACGCGTACGAGGGCAAGATTGGAATGGAAAGCCTCACTTCCGCCGCGAAGAATGGTCGCGTTTCCTGTTTTGAAGCAAAGAACTGCTGCATCCACTGTAACGTTTGGCCGTGATTCGTAAATGATGCCAATCACGCCAAGCGGTACGCGTTGTTTCCCGATAGTTAATTCGGCTTCGTTTTTCCACATATGCATGACTTCGCCGATAGGATCAGCGAGTGCCGCGACTTGTTTCACACCTTCCGCGATGTCTACAATGCGTTCTGGCGTTAAGCGCAACCGATCAAGCATGGCGTCCCGGATACCATTGTCCGATGCGGCAGCTAAATCTTTCTCGTTAGCCGCTAAAATAGTAGCAGTATTCGCGACTAAAGACACGGCAAGCGATTGCAAGGCCTCATTTTTCGCCTTCGTTTTTGCTTGTGCGAGTATCAATGCCGTTGCCTTCGCTTGTTTCCCTTTTAGAATGAGTTCAGTCATCGTTTCGTTTCCCCCTTCACGAGATCCTTCGTAGCAAATAAAGTTCCCACTGGATCGCCATTCATAATATCAAAAATAGTACCCGGATTATTCCCGTTTGTTAGCACCATTTTCCCACCGTTTTTCAAAACTCTTTCAGCAGCGGCGAGCTTAGTCAACATACCACCAGTGCCAAATTCGGAGCCCTTTCCACCAGCTAAGGCTTGTAGTTCCGGCGTGATTTGGTTGATTTCGGTAAACATGGTCGAGTCGGGATTTTCATTCGGATTACTATCATAAAAACCGTCAATATCCGACAACATAATCAGTAAATCGGCTTGAATAACCTCGGCCACAATCGCAGACAATCGGTCGTTATCGCCGAATTTTGTAAGGTGCTCAATCTCTTCAATCGCAACCGTATCATTTTCATTGACGATAGGCACGATTTCGTTTTCGAGTAACTTATTGAATGTATTAATCACGTTTTTGCGGCTGACAGGATAATCGATGACATCACGAGTCAGCAGAACTTGCCCAACCGTATGCCCATATTCACCGAAAAACTTACTATAAATATGCATCAGTTCACTTTGCCCGACCGCTGCAATCGCTTGCTGTTCAGGAATCGTAGTAGGGCGTGTGGCTAATTGCAGTTTATGACAGCCAACGCCGATCGCGCCAGAAGAAACGAGCACGACTTCCTTCCCTTCATTAGAAAGGTCGCTGAGAACCATCGCTAATTTTTCAATAGTTCGTAAATTTATATTGCCATTTGGATACATGAGCGTACTAGTTCCAACTTTAATGACAATTCGCTTGCAGTTCTTTAAAGATGTACGCATAGAACGAGTCTCCTTTTTAAGTCGAATTATATTCCATTCATTGTACACTATTTCGGCGCACAAAAAAACCCATTCTATCAAAAAAAGATAGAACAGGTCGCAAATTTACGCTTTTGCAGGCTTTTTACCTGAGATTTGGCGTAAACCTTTATTGATAAGCGAGAAGATAACAACCCAAACAACAACGATAAGTAAAATTTGTTTGAATGCAATCTGTGGTAGCGGATTCCAAGGACAATCCCAAAGGAAATGAAGACCAATCGGGATAATGAATAGGCTAAGGAATCTGCCCGTGAAGATATGGCGTATTTGGAGCTTCGGATCGGAGCCTTTTGCAATCATAAGTGCGGCACCAGAAATGGCTGCCCAGACCACATGTCCACCGATAGACTGCCAACCACGAGAGAAAATAATGCTTAACATCGTATCGCCGGCAAATTGGAGATTTTTAAATACCGCTGCGGCTTCGATACTGTAATTAAACGCATAACCGAGAGATTCAAAGGCCGCAAAACCTGCCCCAACAGCAGCCCCGATAAGTAAACCATTCAAAATATATTTTGGCTTCAGTGCCACAATAAAGAGGGCGACGATGACCATTTTACCCGTCTCTTCAATGATTCCGACCAAGAATGCGTTAAAATAGTTCAGTTTTCCAACAGGGATTAAATCGTATAGAATCAGCGTGGCAACGAGTGCCGCGACACCACCGATAAAAAACATTTTCAAAACATCGAAGAAACTAATATTCCGCGGCGCATTGATTTCAAAAAATAGCACAAGCACTGAAAACGGCATCGTAAATGACCCAATAACCATCAAGCCAGGAATCGTATTCGAATTAGAAAAAATATAAGTACAAGCGAGCAATAAGAAATATGTGATAGCTAGCGCGAAAAATACACGAGAGAACAGGAACGGTCTCGTCCACGAAGATGCAATATCTCCCTCTTTCGGCGTTGTGTAAGTGGTACCTGCGATAAAGACTTTCTCACTATCTGACTTAGGATGCTTTTTAAACACATCCGCAAAAATATCGCCTAAACCTAAATGTTGTACCCCATTTTTTTCGTGTGGGTGGTGATTGACATCTTTCTTAGGGCCTTTTGGAGCGTCATGCGGTTCGTGAATAGTATGGAAAATCGGGCTATCCTTTAAAAGCAGCCATTCTCCGCTTTCCTCTTGCTTCACTCGCGTTTCGGCAGTTAATTCCTTTCTTTTGTATAGTGTTCTGAGTTCGTAATCTGTTAATGGACCAATTGTCTTGTCATTTTTTTGAAAATACCAATGAGACAAATGGATCGCCTCCCTTATTTATATTTATATTTATAGTCTTTACCTATTTCCACAAAAAGAATAGGTTGAAACTTAATATATATAGAAAAAGCGATTTTAGTTGCCCTTGCGAAGTTCGGTATTGAGGCTTTGCGCCTGATTTAACAGAAATATAATTGTATCGTCAATAAACTTAACAACTTCAGGGCGAATGGGTTTCGCATCGAGCCGCATATTTTCTTCAAAACGGAGGTCTTGCCTTATTTGTTCTAATGTTTTCGCGATATCAGGATGTTTTTCTATCTCGCTTGGCTTATAGTCAGAATCATTTTTTTGACCGATCAGATAATCAACAGAAACATCAAATAGCATAGAAATATGGCGTAACATCTCAATGTCGGGCTCTCTGATGCCGTACTCCCAGTTACCGTATGTAGATACCGCGTTAAGACCGAGTCGTCTTGCCGTCTCTGCTTTCGTCCAACCTTTCTGTTCTCTTAAAATAGTTAATCGATGACTTAGTTTTGGCATTTAATCACTCCTTTTAGAAGATATTATATCACAACTTACACAATACAGCTATTTTATTACACGTAATGACTTGTATCGATTTGACAGTAACTATTAGAGTTGATATTATGGTTTTATAAACACAAATTGAGTAGAATGGAGAGATACACATGAAAGCAACTGCAGACAAGAAAATCAATTGGGCGAAAGTGAGAAAGAGAAGAGAATCTTTAGGCATTTCGCAAGCGTTTATTTCAAGAAAAATGGGATATAAATACAGTAGCGGTTACTCCAACCTGGAGAAAGGGATGGTACGATTAACGGCAGAAAAAGCAGCGGTTCTGGCAGAAATTTTGCGTTGTAAACAAGAAGATTTTTTCAAATAAATCCCTTCAAAACGTGGCGATATGTCACGTTTTTTGTGTGTCAATAGAAATAAAACAAAAAAAGAATATCAACTAGACGGGAAATCGTGTAAAATGGAATCAAATGGAGACGTGCGCGTGAAAGATACAAAGCTTACAGGTTGCGCGTCATTAAAAATGGACTTATTCTGTGAGGAGTTTTTTGGCGATGAAGGGATCAGATATTATTTTTCCTACTATTGTAGAGATGTTTTTAAAAGGTGGCATCACGATTCTTGGCGAAGAAGAGGAATATGTAGTGCAGAAATTTTTGGAACAAGCCTATGTGGAGCAGCCGTGTAATGAGGCGGTTGTTTATGCATTAATTAAATTTTACAATGCGAAACAGATGTTTGAGGAAGCGAGAGAAGTTGGACAGGCTTTCTTGATGATGGATGGCTACAACAAGGCAATATTAGGTGAGCTATCGGCTACATTCTTATCGCTGAACGAGATGGATACGTATTTCAGTTTGGTGAAGCAACATCTGGATAAAGAATCGCAGCTGGACACTATCGAAACGAGTGGCGCTGAGGAAGCGAGTAATGTAATTCCATTTCCGAAAAAAATCAAGCCGAGACGGAGTGTCACGAATTTTCTAGAATGGGGTACGGCGGAGCAATTGGAATTTTTGCAACAGGCAAGATTTCATGATGTTGAGCCTTACTTAGAGCCATTCGCTTTATTCTTAAAAGATGCAACGACCTCTCCATTCGTGAAATCGATGATATTTGAGCTTTTACAAGAAAAGAAAGTGGATGCCGTTTTCTTAGTGAAGAAGGTGGGCATGGAGGAACAGGTGAATCCTAGTAAAATTCCGCTTTTGACTAGTGATCCGTTTATAGAAGAATTGATTGAAAAATTAACAAGGCGATGGGAACATACAAATCCGAGTCTTTTAGAACAGTTGTTAGTCATTGTGCAACAACACGTATTTGTCATGTATCCATTCCGGTTTCCATCTGAGAATACTGAGCTTTGGAGTGAGGCGTACAGCAAGTGGTTATCGCAAATGTACGGCGAAATCTGGCGAGATAATGCGGATTTAAGCCATGAAGAACTAATGGAAGCAACTCAGTTTATCGAGAAAATGGAGCAGGCACAGCAAAATTATCTGCTTTAACCAGAGGATTGTAGTTTTCAAGTCGATAAGTTTTATGGTATTATGTATGAGTGCGACTGAAATCAGTATTGAGGAATCAAGACTAATAACCAGTAAATAGATGTATGGAGGGAATACCATGTCAGTAAAATGGGAAAAAAAAGAAGGTAATGTTGGTACATTAACTTTCGAAATCGATCAAGATCAAATCAAAGTAGGAATGGACAAAGCGTTCCAAAAAGTTCGTAAAAATCTAAACGTACCAGGCTTCCGTAAAGGGAAAGTGCCGCGTCAAATTTTTAACCAACGTTTTGGTGAAGAAGCATTGTACCAAGATGCATTAGATATCATGTTGCCAGAAGTTTACGCAGCTGCTATTGAAGAATCTGGAATTGATCCAGTGGACAACCCGCAAATCAATGTAGAATCAATGGAAAAAGATGCTGCTTGGGTATTAACAGCAGAAGTTACTGTGAAACCTGAAGTGAAACTTGGCGACTACAAAGGCGTTGAAGTAGAAGCACGCGATGCGAAATTAACAGACGAAGAAGTGGATGCTGAGCTTAAGAGCATGCAAGAACGTCAAGCAGAATTAGTAGTCCGTGAAGATGCTCCAGCTGAGGATGGCGATACAGTTATTCTTGATTTTGAAGGATTTAAAGACGGTGTTGCTTTTGAAGGCGGCCAAGCAGACAATCACTCATTAGAACTTGGATCAGGTTCATTCATCCCAGGTTTTGAAGAGCAAGTGGTTGGTTTGAAAGCTGGTGAAGAAAAAGATATCGAATTAACATTCCCAGAAGAATACCACGCAGAAGATCTTGCTGGTCAAGCGGTCGTATTCAAAATCAAAGTACACGAAGTTAAAACAAAAGAAGTTCCAGAACTTGACGATGAGCTTGCAAAAGACATCGACGAAGAAGTGGAAACTCTTGCTGAATTGAAAGAAAAAGTAACAAAACGCTTACAAGAAGCAAAAGAAGAGAGCGTTGTGCAAGCGAAACAAAATGATGCGATTGCAAAAGCGGTAGAAAATGCAGAAGTGGAAATTCCACATGCAATGGTTCACCACGAAGCAGATCACATGATGAACCACTTTGCGCAAGATTTACAAGCACAAGGATTAACTCCTGAGCTTTACTATCAATTCACTGGTCAAACAGAAGAAGCGATGCATGCACAAATGGAAACTGACGCTGAAAAACGCGTAAAAACTAACCTAGTTCTTGAAGCAATTGCTGAAGCTGAGGGCATCACGCCAACAGAAGCAGACATTGACGAAGAAGTAAAAACACTTGCTGACAAATACAGCATGGAAGTAGACGCAGTTCGTGCAGCATTAGGCGATATGAACGAATTGAAATCTGACCTTAAAATCCGTAAAGCAATCGATCTTTTAGTAGAAAATGCTAAAGAAGTAAAAGCAGCGGAATAATTTTTAGGAAGCAAGACAATTCACTAGTATGTTTAGGAGAGGGCATGAGTTTATAACTTGTGCCCTTTTGTTGCGCCGCTTATGACGTTGCTTTCTGAATTAGAGGCCGCAATATGAGTGCGAGCATTCGTTCCATAAACTTGTTTGAGCGTTGTTTTTACGGCAATTAAGGACTAAATCAGAGGAATCCACTGTGGAGAAACAGGACTTCATCAAGTACAAAAATACCATCCTTAAGCCACTATTTATCACAAGCTCATCAAAATACCCAACTGTTCAAGCTTCTTATAAAGCACGCATTTTTTCCAAATCAAAACCTCAACACGCATACAAACAAAGCAAGTATGCAACCTACTCAATGTTTCTTAATAGCATTTCTCACAAACTAGTGATATGATAAACAGACATAAGCTTGTTTTATAAGGCATTACGCTTATGAAAACACTTAATTAGAAGGGGTGAAAACCTTGTTCAAATTTAATGACGAAAAGGGAACGTTGAAATGTTCTTTTTGTGGCAAAACACAAGACCAAGTGCGCAAATTAGTTGCAGGACCTGGCGTGTATATTTGTGACGAGTGCATCGAATTATGTAACGAAATTATTGAAGAAGAGCTAAATGTGTCTGAATTTGTGGACTTTGGCGATGTGCCGAAACCTCAAGAGATTCGCCGCATTTTAAGTGATTACGTTATCGGTCAAGACCGTGCGAAAAAAGCATTGGCTGTGGCGGTTTACAATCACTATAAGCGCATCAATTCTAACGAAAAAGCAGACGATGCTGTGGAACTATCTAAGAGCAATATCTGCCTAATCGGACCAACTGGTAGCGGTAAAACATTGCTAGCACAGACGTTGGCTAGACTTTTGAACGTGCCATTTGCCATTGCAGATGCTACGAGTCTGACAGAAGCTGGTTACGTTGGTGAAGATGTCGAAAATATTCTGCTGAAACTGCTTCAAGCGGCTGATTTTGATGTAGAACGTGCTGAAAAAGGTATTATCTACATTGATGAAATCGATAAAGTAGCGCGAAAATCAGAGAATCCATCTATTACGCGTGATGTTTCCGGTGAAGGTGTGCAACAAGCCTTGCTGAAAATTCTTGAAGGAACGGTTGCAAGTGTTCCTCCACAAGGCGGGCGCAAGCATCCACATCAAGAATTTATCCAAATCGACACAGGCAATATCCTGTTTATCGTCGGTGGTGCTTTTGATGGCGTTGAACAAATCGTTAAAAATCGTCTCGGTGAAAAAGTCATCGGATTCGGAACAGAAAACGAGCAATTAAAAGAAGATGAAACGTATCTTTCTAAAGTTGTTCCCGAAGATTTACTGAAATTCGGTCTAATTCCTGAATTTATCGGACGTTTACCGGTTATTGCAACATTAGAGCAATTGGATGAAGAGACACTAATCTCGATTTTGACAGAGCCAAAAAATGCTCTTGTGAAACAATACCAAAAAATGTTAGAACTTGATGACGTCGAACTTGAATTTACAGCAGAAGCTTTATCAGAGATTTCCAAAGAAGCGATTGCTCGTAAAACGGGAGCACGTGGTCTTCGCTCGATTATTGAGCATATTATGTTGGAAGTTATGTTTGAGATTCCTTCCCGTGATGATATCAAGAAATGTATCATTACGAAAGAAGCCGTTACTGGTGACGCTGAGCCACAATTACAGTTAGAAGACGGTTCTATTATCCCAATTAAAACATCCGCTTAATGGAATGGAAAACGCTAAGTCCAGATGATGGATTTTAGCGTTTTTCTTTTTGGGAATGGGGTAAACAGTAGGTAGGAAAGCAAGTGTATATTAGAAATGGATTAGAATTACTCTAGCACAGTATATTTTGCTGTTTTTTTCAAAGCGTTTCATGCTATACTTTAACTTGTGTTTAGTAGTAATTGTAGAGAGGAACTAGAGGATATGGATAGTGAGACTAATGAGACTAAAAAAACTGGTCGTGGCAAAGGTAAGGCAATATGGGGTTGGGTTCAGGTAATCCTTGTGGCCGTTATACTTTCCATGGCGCTCCGCTATTTTGTGATTTCACCAGTTACAGTATTTGGGGATTCTATGTACCCAACGTTGCATGATGGAGAGCACTTATTTATTAATAAAGTAACAGGTCCAGATCGATTTGATATTATTGTATTCCCAGCACCTGACGAGAAGGATACGGAATACATCAAACGCGTGATTGGATTGCCAGGAGATACAGTGGAGTACAAGCAAGATCAACTGTATATAAATGGTAAAAAATATGACGAACCATACTTAGATGAAGCAAAAAAAGACCTTTCTAATGGTTATTTAACGACATTAAATGATGGTGCGCAAGGTAATCCTAACTTCTCCTTAGCCACAATTCCAGCGTGTGGAGGGGCTACGAAGGTACCAGAGGGCAAATTGTTCGTGCTAGGTGATAATCGCCCTATAAGTAAAGATAGTCGCTATATTGGCTTTATTGACGAGGACAAAGTACTAGGAAAAGTCATTTCGTTCGGAAAGTCGTTGCAAAAATAAGGAACTAAGTAGAATATCTCTAATCTTATTTGTGGTAAGAGTTTAATTTTGCTATAAAAAAATCGAGCGAGAGCGTTTGTATTCAGAGAGTTTGGTGAAAGCCGGAAGCGGAGCGTACGACTGTACGTGAGAACCGGAAGTTCGCCAAACTCTCTGAATGCGAGCGCTTTTCGCCGATTTATTTGGGTTATGGACCAGACCCAAGCTTTTTTTTTATTATTAGTGTATACTTAGAACTATAAAAAAATTAAGTCAGAAGGGTGATAAGTCTAGCAAGAGGTTTAGGGGAGATGGGATTTTGAACGAAAAGAATTTAAAATTATTATGGAGTTGGACCTGGGCGATTGTGCTGGGCCTATTTCTAACGATACTTATCCGTTTCTACTTTTTTGTGCCTGTCATGGTAGACGGTTCTTCGATGATGCCGACGCTGCATGATGGAGATCGGGTCATTATTAATCGCTTTGGAAATGTGAATCGCTTCGACGTGATTATTTTTAAAGATGATAATAGAGAGTATGTGAAGCGTGTGATAGGCGTACCTGGCGATAAGATAGTGTATAAGAATGATGAGCTATTTATCAATGGAAAAAAGCAGGATGAGCCGTATCTGGATACGTATAAAAAACAACTAGGAAACGCATTATTAACAGATGATTTTAGTACAGAAGACATGATTTCAGGAGGCGTTGTGCCAAAAGGAACGGTTTTCGTGTTAGGTGATAATCGCCGTGCAAGTAAGGATAGTCGGATTATGGGACCGATTCCAGAGTCGAAAATACTTGGAACAACCCCGATTTGCTATTGGCCACTGGAGCACGCGAAGTTTATTCGATAAAAGGAGTTTATTATGACAATACAATGGTTTCCGGGTCATATGGCAAAAGCCCGTCGTGAAGTAACAGAGAAATTGAAGTTGGTGGATGTGATTTTTGAATTGGTGGATGCGAGGATTCCTTATTCTTCGTCTAATCCGATGCTTGAGGAGATTATTCACCAGAAAAGACGCGTGATTATTTTAAATAAAGCAGATACAGCCGATGAGAAAGTGACGCAGGAATGGATTGATCATTTTGCGGAACGCGGATTGCCAGCGGTCGCTGTGAACGCACAAGAAGGGAAAGGGATGCATAAAATCGAACGGGCTGCCGAAGCGTTGATGGCGGAGAAATTTGAACGTCAGCGTAGCCGTGGTATGAAACCGAGAGCGATTCGGGCAATGATTTTAGGGATTCCAAACGTTGGGAAATCGACGTTGATTAACCGTCTTGTGAAGAAGAATATTGCGAAAACTGGGAATAAACCAGGCGTGACGAAAGCGCAGCAGTGGATTAAAGTTGGGAAAACGTTGGAGCTACTTGATACTCCGGGAATTTTATGGCCGAAATTTGAAGATCAGCGTGTTGGTTATAAGTTGGCGCTTACAGGTGCAATCAAAGATGATTTGCTACATATGGAAGATATCGCTGGGTTTGGCTTGCGCTTTTTAGAGGAACATTATCCGGAAAAACTGCATCAATGGCTGCAAATTGAGACTTTGCCTGAGGAAACGACGGAGGTCCTGGCGATGATTGCAGAACGGCGCGGTATTTATGATCGCTATCGTGATCCTGATTATTCGCGTGCGGCTGAATTACTAGTGAGAGAGATGCGCCAAGAGAAAATGGGCCGCGTTTCCTTTGATTTTCCAAGTGATTTGATAGTGGAGGACGATGAAAATGGCGGAGAAGCTAGCGATAATTAAAGAACGATTGCAATCTGTGACTTCTGAGGCGGATCCGTTTTTTCAAGAATGCCTTTTAGATGAGCGTAAGGGTGTTGCCAAATTAGTCGCTACGTTTCGGCGTGAACAGGCGAAAAAAGAGGCGCTCCTTGTTCAGTTAGAAGCGATGAAATACTATGAAAATGAGGCCAGAGCTAAGGGGTTTCAAGTCATCGCCGGAATCGATGAGGTTGGGCGTGGGCCGCTTGCTGGGCCAGTAGTTGCTGCTGCGGTGGTGTTGCCGGCTGATTTTGATGTCGTTGGCGTCAATGATTCGAAGCAGTTGAATGAGGCGAAGCGTGACCAATTATATGACACGATTCTAGAAAAGGCACTGGCTGTCGGTATAGGTGTTAAATCGCATGAGGTCATTGATGATGTCAATATTTATGAAGCCACTAAATTAGCGATGGCAGAGGCTGTTGATTCATTATCTTTGAAACCAGATTTCTGTCTGATTGACGCGATGCCTTTGAAACATTGTGAACATGAGTTGTCCCTGATCAAAGGGGATAGCAAAAGCGTATCAATCGCAGCAGCATCTATTGTTGCAAAAGTAACTCGCGATAGAATGATGGCATCATTTGATGAGGAATTTCCTGGATATGGTTTTGCGAAGAATATGGGTTATGGGACGAAAGCACATCTGGATGGTCTTGAGAAACAAGGAGTATGTCCTATTCACCGCTTGACTTTTGCGCCAGTGAAAAATATTTTTTTAGGCACTAAAAGCTAGTTGAAAAAGCAGTAACAACGATAGAAATTATCTTTTAAAGAAGTTGAGATGATTTTATTGTTTGAAACTGCTTTTTTGCTGTTTTTGACACAATTTACAAAATGGGAATGAGGGGATAAGATAAGGAAAACGTAAAGGAGAAATGATACATGAAAAACTGGTTACTGCGTATGAAATATTGTTCGTCGATTTCTGTTAAACAACTGGGAAGATTATGGCGCGAGTTTCCAGTAGAGCAGCTACGAAAGATCTCTGCTGAAGAAATAGCGGTAAGTCTAGAAATGTCAGAAGAACAGCGCGAACGATTTAAAGATGATTTTTCTCGCTTTCATTTAGCGAATGTACTATTGGAATTGGAGCGGTATCAGATTACACTTATATCGATTGAAGATGCTTGTTATCCTGCGTTATTACGTGAATTGTATGACCCACCATTACTTTTATTTGCAAGGGGAAATGTAGAGCTATTAGCATGGGAAAAACTTGCTATCGTAGGCACCCGAAAGATGACGGAGTATGGCAAACAAATAATAGGCCAGCTAGTTGCGCCGCTCTGTAAAGAATCGTTAACTATTGTAAGCGGGTTAGCAATGGGAGTAGATGCAGAGGCGCATCGAGAGGCTATACGTGTCGGAGGGAAAACAATTGCGGTCATTGGAAGTGGATTCTTACAATTTTACCCCCTTGAAAATAAGCAACTGTTCGAAAAAATAATGAACGATGGACTTGTATTAAGTGAGTACGCACCGCATGTTACAGCACGAAAATGGCATTTTCCAGAACGAAATCGTATTATTAGCGGGCTATCATTGGGAACGCTGATTGTACAGGCGGAGAAGAGAAGTGGTTCACTTATCACAGCAGATGCAGCATTAAATCAAAATCGGGAAGTCTTCGCGGTACCAGGCAGCATTTTTCAACTTAGCTCTGCTGGGACGAATAAATTAATTCAAGAAGGAGCGAAATTAGTAATGGAAGCTTCAGATATAATGGAAGAATTGCGTCAATAAGGATAAAATTCTACATTTTAAGTGATTAGGCTTGCATTTCTCGCGTATTTGATATAAGTTGGCTAAAGAATCATCATTATTCCGAACAGGCAAAAAAATAGATGGAATAAAAATGAATTGACAAATAGCACAACTAAGGATAACATTTACTACTGATTACACGTTTCATTTTTGTAATTAGAGTTGGAGACTATTTAAAATCGGAAGCTGAATGTCAGAAGAATGATTCTGTCGCGCTCCGCCGTCTTAAATGCGTATCCCAAATTAGGGAGGAATTAACAATGGCCGATTATTTAGTAATAGTAGAATCACCAGCAAAGGCAAAGACAATTGAGAAGTACCTTGGCAAGAAATACAAAGTAAAGGCATCTATGGGACATCTACGGGATTTACCAAAGAGTCAAATGGGTGTGGACACAGAGAACAACTTTGAACCGCGTTATATCACGATTCGTGGTAAAGGTCCTATTTTAAAAGAACTAAAACAAGCTGCGAAAAAAGCGAAAAAAGTGTATCTCGCAGCCGATCCAGATCGCGAGGGTGAAGCAATTGCTTGGCACCTTGCGACAAGTCTTGGTTTAGACCAAACAGATGATTTACGCGTTGTTTTTAACGAAATCACAAAAGAAGCTGTGAAAGAATCCTTTAAACATCCACGTAAAATTGATATGGATCTAGTAGATGCACAACAGGCTCGCCGTATTCTAGATCGACTAGTAGGATATAATATCAGTCCTATTCTATGGAAGAAAGTGAAAAAGGGACTGAGCGCTGGTCGTGTCCAATCTGTCGCGCTCAAACTCGTGATTGATCGGGAAAATGAAATCAAAGCCTTCATACCAGAAGAATACTGGACCATTGATGGTAATTTCAAAAAAGGAAAAAAAGAGTTCCAAGCTAATTTTTATGGTATGAACGGGAAGAAAAAGAAACTTTCCACAGTTGAAGATGTCAAAGAAGTGATGTCAACGATTAAAGGGAAGCAATTTGAAGTTATCGATGTAGTAAAAAAGGAACGCCTGCGTAATCCGGCAGCGCCATTTACGACGTCATCCTTGCAACAAGAGGCTGCACGTAAGCTTAATTTCCGAACTCGTAAAACGATGATGTTAGCGCAACAATTGTATGAAGGGATTGCTTTAGGTCGTCAAGGAACGGTTGGTTTGATTACGTATATGCGTACCGATTCCACGCGTATTTCTGATACGGCGATTCAAGAAGCATCTACATTTATTACGGAGACATATGGCAAGGAATTTGGTCGTACGCAAAAGAGAAATGACAAGAAATCCAAAGGTTCTCAAGATGCCCATGAAGCTATTCGGCCAACCAGTGCAATGCGCTCTCCTCAGGAAGTCAAAGAATATCTAGGTCGTGACCAACTACGCTTATATCGTTTGATTTGGGAACGTTTCATAGCAAGTCAAATGGCTCCAGCTGTCTTGGATACGATGCGAGTGGATTTAGATAATAATGGCGTCATGTTCCGTGCCAATGGTTCTAAGATAAAATTTGCAGGGTTTATGAAGGTCTATGTGGAAAGTAACGATGATAATAAAGAAGAAAAAGAAAATATTTTGCCAGACTTGAAAAAAGGCGACAAAGTGGAATCGCAATCGCTAGAACAGCGTCAACATTTTACGCAGCCACCGCCACGTTTTACAGAAGCGAGACTGGTTAAGACTTTGGAAGAAGTGGGAATTGGGAGACCATCTACTTATTCGCCTACGCTTGATACGATTCAGCGGCGTAACTATGTATCGTTGGATAATAAACGATTTGTACCAACAGAATTAGGTGAAATCGTACATGAACTTATCCGTGACTATTTCCCTGAAATATTGGACGTACAGTTTACGGCAAATATGGAAGCGGAGTTAGATGAAGTAGAGCATGGTGAGATGCAGTGGGTGAAGGTTATTGACCAGTTCTACCAAGGCTTCGAGAAAAATGTCGAGCGAGCAGACAAGGAAATGGAGAAAATCGAGATTAAGGATGAACCGGCAGGGATTGATTGTGATCTTTGTGGCGCTCCAATGGTCTTTAAAATGGGCAAATACGGTAAGTTTTTAGCTTGTAGTCGCTTTCCAGATTGTCGTAACACGAAACCGATTGTTAAAGAAATTGGTGTTACATGTCCTAAGTGTAATGAGGGGCAAGTGATTGAACGCAAGAGTAAGAAAAAACGGATATTCTATGGTTGCGATCGCTATCCTGCATGTGATTATGTTTCTTGGGATAAACCAATCGCGCGTCCGTGTCCGAAGTGTAACGAGAAAGCCCTCGTTGAGAAGAAACTCAAAAAAGGTGTACAAATTCAATGTACTAATTGTGATTATAAAGAGCAACCACAACAATAGAATGCGTAAAAAAATAGCTAGACACAGTAGCAACAAGCGACCATCGCGCGTTGCTATTGTTCTGAATTGGAGGATAAAAATGGAGAAAAAAGTAAATGTAATTGGTGCAGGCTTGGCTGGAAGTGAAGCGGCTTGGCAACTAGCCAAACGAGGAATTAAAGTGGACTTATATGAAATGCGTCCTGTAAAGCAAACACCGGCGCACCACACTGACAAATTTGCTGAACTAGTGTGTAGTAATTCATTACGAGCGAATACGATGACCAATGCTGTAGGTGTTATCAAAGAGGAAATGCGTTTGCTAGATTCCATTATTATTGAAGCAGCTGATCAAGCTTCCGTTCCAGCGGGTGGTGCTTTGGCTGTGGATAGGCATGAATTTTCAAGCTATGTGACTGAGAAAGTGAAGGAGCATCCGAATGTTACGGTATACCATAAGGAAATTACAGAAATACCAGAAGGTCCAACCATTATTGCAACCGGCCCATTAACAAGTGAGGCGTTAGCTGGAAAAATCAAAGAACTCACTGGTGAAGAGTACTTATACTTCTACGATGCTGCTGCTCCAATTATTGAGCAAGATAGTATCGATATGGACAAGGTATATTTGAAATCTAGATACGACAAAGGGGAAGCGGCTTATCTCAATTGCCCGATGACGGAAGAAGAATTTAACGCGTTTCATGAAGCATTAGTAACTGCCGAAACAGCTAAACTAAAAGAGTTCGAAAAAGAAATTTTCTTTGAAGGTTGTATGCCGATTGAAGTGATGGCTAAGCGTGGTATTAAGACAATGTTATTTGGACCGATGAAACCAGTTGGCTTAGAAGATCCAAAGACTGGAAAACGACCATACGCTGTTTTGCAATTACGTCAAGATGATGCAGCAGGAACGCTTTATAATATGGTTGGTTTCCAAACACATCTGAAATGGGGAGATCAAAAACGGGTATTCCAAATGATCCCTGGTTTAGAAAATGCGGAAATTGTTCGTTACGGCGTGATGCATCGCAATACTTTTATTAACTCACCGAAAGTTTTATTACCAACGTATCAACTAAAAGCGCGTCCAGAACTGTTTTTTGCAGGGCAAATGACGGGTGTTGAGGGCTATGTTGAATCAGCAGCAAGTGGTTTAGCTGCCGGAATTAATGCGGCGCGTCTTGTTTTAGGCGAAGAGTTAGTTGTTTTCCCTCCAGAGACGGCCATTGGAAGTATGGCGTACTATATTACGAACACGAATACGAAAACATTCCAACCAATGAATGTGAATTTTGGTTTATTCCCAGACTTGCCAACAAAAATTCGTAGTAAACAAGAAAGAAATGAACAACATGCAAATCGAGCAATCACAGCAGTGAAAGAAGTTATTCCGACTTTATAAAAAAATAAGGGGATGCGGCTTTGATAAAAAGAAGCCGCATTGTCTTGTTTTTGATGTTTGAGGAAAAATATTACTGATAGAATTTAAACAAACTAGGTGAGTTCATTTTTTACTGAATCGCATTAGAATCCGTTTTATCCTTTAATTTACACTTTCCCGGTTCAATTCGAAAGGTTGCGAAAAATGTATAAAATTATTGCAACATCACACCATGTGTGATACGATGGACTTGTTTGAGAGGTGTATAAATGTGATGACTGGGCGAAATTGGGAGCAAGAGTTTAGCAATTACTTGAGCACTGAGCGCAATTATTCAGAACATACTAATATTAACTATCTTCATGATATTCGCGATTTTCATTCATTTATGATGGAGGAAGCAATTAATCATTTTACAGATGTGACGTATATGGATGTTAGACTATATCTCACATATTTACGCAAACAGGAATTTGCCCGCACAACTGTAGCCCGGAAAATTTCAAGTTTGCGCAGTTTCTATGCCTTTTTGCTACGGGAAAAAGTTATGATTGAGAATCCGTTCGCAATTGTTTCACATGCAAAGAAACAATTACGGTTGCCCAAATTTTTCTATTCCAAGGAAATGGAGGCATTGTTTGATGTCGTATACGCGAATAATGATCCGTTGACTTTACGAGATCGGGCTTTGCTTGAATTATTATATGCTACTGGGATTCGCGTGAGTGAGTGCGCAGGAATTCTATTGCCTGACATTGATCAAACCTATCAAGCCATTTTAATTAGGGGAAAAGGGAACAAGGAGCGGTACGTTCCATTCGGTGCTTTTGCGTTAGACGCTGTGAATGATTATACAAAAGGTGGCCGCACTATTTTGATGGAACACCATAAGAAGGAACACCAAGCGCTGTTGATAAATCATTACGGTGATCCGCTGACAGCAAGAGGTATTCGTTATTGTTTGAGCAAAGTGATCGAGAAGGCTTCTTTAACAAGGAAGATTCATCCTCATATGCTGCGACACACATTCGCGACTGATTTGCTGAATAATGGTGCGGATATGCGAACGGTTCAGGAATTATTAGGGCATGCAAGTCTTTCTTCCACGCAGATCTATACACATGTCACGAAGGAGCATTTGAAGGAAACTTATATGAGACACCATCCAAGAGCTTGATTTTTTTAGAAATGGAGGCGTATGGAAATTGACAACGATTTTTGCAATTCGTCACAATGGCAAATCTGCTATGGCCGGAGACGGACAAGTAACATTAGGAAATTCTGTCGTGATGAAACACACGGCTAAGAAAGTAAGGCGCCTTTTTCATGATAGAGTAGTGGCTGGTTTTGCTGGCTCTGTTGCGGATGCTTTTACGCTTTTTGAAAAGTTTGAAGGAAAATTAAATGAATATAATGGAAACTTAGAGCGAGCGGCGGTAGAACTTGCTAAGCAGTGGCGCAGTGATAATGTTTTGCGCAAGCTTGAAGCGATGTTGATTGTCATGAATGATGAGAAATTATTGTTAGTGTCGGGTACAGGTGAGGTTATTGAACCGGATGATGGCATTTTAGCGATTGGTTCTGGTGGTAACTATGCATTGGCTGCTGGGCGAGCGATGAAGCGTTTCGACGGTGACCGGCTAGAGGCGAAAGATATTGCTAGAAATGCGCTAGATATTGCATCCGAAATTTGTGTATTTACGAATGATAATATTATTGTAGAACAATTGTAAGGAGGGACTCGATTTGTCAAACATTCATTTAACGCCACGCCAAATCGTAGAAAAATTAGATCAGTACATCATCGGGCAAACGGGTGCTAAGAAGTCAGTCGCAGTTGCACTCCGGAATCGCTATCGCCGTTCATTGATGGCAGATGAGATCAGAGATGAGGTCATTCCTAAAAATATTCTGATGATTGGTCCAACTGGTGTCGGAAAAACGGAAATTGCTCGCCGTATCGCTAAAATCGTTCGTGCACCATTTTCCAAAGTAGAAGCAACGAAATTTACAGAGGTTGGGTATGTTGGGCGTGATGTAGAGTCCATGGTTCGTGATCTTGTAGAGGTTTCGGTGCGACTTGTGAAAGAGGAAAAAATGCAGATTGTTCGTGTAAAAGCGGAAGAAAATGCGGAGAAACGTCTTGTGAAATTGCTTGCGCCGAGTAAGAAGAAGCAAAAGCAGGCATCGCAAAACCCGTTAGAAATGCTTTTTGGTGGTGGAAATCAGCAGGCAGAAGAAGAAACGGAACCTGAGGATGACACAGTACGCTCCAAACGCAGTCAAATCGAATGGCAACTAAAGAGTGGCGATTTGGATAATGACTACGTAACCGTTGAGGTGAAAGAACAGCAAAGCCCAATGGCAGACATGTTCCGCGGTACCGGTATGGATCAAATGAGCGGCATGCAGGACGCTTTTTCAGGCCTATTTCCGTCAAAAATGAAGAAACGCAAAGTAACTGTGAAAGAAGCGCGCAAAATCTTGTTTGAAGATGAGGCTTCGAAACTGATTGATCAAGATGAAGTGGCGTCAGAAGCCATTTTACGCGCTGAACAAATGGGTATAATTTTCATCGATGAGATTGACAAAATTGCAAGTGGTGGTCAAGGTGGTGGCAATGCCCAAGTATCGCGTGAAGGTGTGCAACGGGATATCTTGCCGATTGTTGAAGGCTCGCAAATCGCGACGAAATATGGTACAGTCAACACAGAATATATTCTTTTCATCGCAGCTGGAGCATTTCACATGTCGAAACCGTCCGATCTAATTCCAGAGCTTCAAGGGCGTTTCCCAATCCGGATTGAGTTAGATAAATTATCCCAAGAAGATTTCGTGAAAATTTTAACGGAGCCGGATAATGCGCTAATTAAACAATATAAAGCATTGCTGAAGACCGAAGATATTGAACTTGTTTTTACAAAAGAAGCCGTAGAGCGGTTAGCTGAAATCGCCTTTCATGTCAACCAAGAAACGGACAACATTGGTGCTAGAAGATTGCATACGATTCTAGAAAAATTACTAGAAGACTTGCTTTTTGAAGCGCCAGAGATTACACTAGAGTCTGTCACGGTAACAGAAAGTTATGTGAACGACAAATTAGCCACAATTATGATGGATAAAGATTTAACGCAATTTATTTTATAAAAATTTTAGGAGGACTAATAATGAACTTATTAGCAAAAACAAGAAAAATTAATGCCATGTTACAAAATGCAGCAGGTAAAACGGTTAACTTCAAAGAAATGGCGGATACGTTAGCGGATGTTATCGAAGCAAACACGTATGTTGTGAGCCGTAAAGGAAAGCTTCTTGGTTATTCAGAAGTTTTACCAATCGAAAACGCGCGTATGAAACAAATGCTAGTGGAACGCCAATTCCCTGAAGAATATACGAACAGCCTTTTCAATGTAAATGAAACATCTTCTAACTTGGAGGTTTCTAGCCAGTACACAGCGTTCCCGATTGAGAATAGTGATCTTTTTGTCAAAGGTTTAACGACGATTGTCCCTATTGTTGGTGGTGGCGAACGTCTTGGTACATTGATTCTTTCTCGTCTAGAAAATGATTTCACGGACGATGATTTGTTGCTTGCTGAGTATGGCGGAACAGTTGTTGGGATGGAAATTTTACATGAAAAAGCAGAAGAAATTGAAGAAGAAGCGCGTAGCCGTGCGGTTGTTCAAATGGCAATCAGCTCTCTTTCTTACAGTGAGTTAGAAGCGATTGAGCATATCTTTGATGAGTTGAATGGTAAAGAAGGACTTCTAGTTGCTTCTAAAATCGCTGACCGTGTAGGGATTACGCGTTCAGTTATCGTTAATGCGCTTCGTAAATTAGAAAGTGCCGGCGTTATTGATTCTCGTTCACTTGGAATGAAAGGGACATTTATCCGTGTCTTGAATGATAAATTCCTAGTAGAATTGGAAAAATTAAAAAATCATTGATTAAAAAAATAAATTCAAGAAACTTCTGCTATTATTATAATTGTGGAAGTTTTTTCGTCGTGGTAGAATGGATATTGTGATGGAAGGAGGGGAAGTTAAGTGAAGTATCATGAGTCGACAATCGTTGTGCGTTATGCGGAGACGGATCAGATGGGCATTGTGTATCATGCGAATTACTTGGTGTGGATGGAGATTGGGCGTACTGATTTTCTGGAGAGCATCGGTTTGCGCTATTTTGATATGGAGCAGGAAGGCTATATTTCGCCAGTTTTAGATGTGCATATTTCGTATAAGCAAGCGATGAAGTATGGGCAAAAAGCGGTTGTGAAGACGTGGATCAAGTCGTATGATGGGTTTCGGATTGTGTATGGGTATGAAATCAGGCAAGAAGGCGGCAGTGAGATACATATTTCTGGTGAGACGGAGCACATCGCAGTTCGCAAAGCTGATTTTAAACCAGTGAGCACGAGACGGGCTTTCCCGGCGTGGCATGAGGCCTATTTAGAGGCAATGAAATCGTAATGGTAGGTGAGGACAATGGCTTTTGGTGTGAAACGAGCGGAACTTGAGGCATGGAAAAAACGAGCGGACAG
Organism: Paenilisteria newyorkensis; assembly: GCF_000766145.1. Lineage (GTDB taxonomy): Bacteria > Bacillota > Bacilli > Lactobacillales > Listeriaceae > Listeria_A > Listeria_A newyorkensis. The sequence continues at coordinate 42,717 of NZ_JNFB01000039.1, forward strand.
CGGGGAAATCGCGTTTTTGACGCATTATTGGCTGGATGATCGTTTCCCTGATTCAAAAACGGTGACAAAGGCTGCTTGTGCGGATATAGCGAAACTGGAAGCGTGGGGTGCAACGTATGGTTTTAAACCGGAATGGATTGACAGACGGCACGGAGCCTATCCTCACTATGATTTGTTTGGTGATATACAACGAACGGTACTAAAAAAAGAAGGCGAATGGGATCAATTAGAGCGGTTTCATTTGAATGGTGATAAATAATGCTAAAATTAGAAAACGATACGATACTGGTAGAATTAAAAGAAGATGGCGCTGAATTAACACGAATCTTTGATAAGAATTCGGAAAAAGAGTTTTTATGGCATGCAGATGGTGCTTTTTGGGCAAGACATTCGCCGGTTTTATTCCCGACGGTGGGCCGGTTAGTAGAGGATACGTATTTGGTGGATGGCAAGCCGTTTCATTTGGGACAACATGGTTTTGCGCGTGATCGCGTATTTCATGTGACGGAGCAAGGAGAGAAATCGATTACATTACGATTGGAGTCTGACGCGGATTCCCTTGCGATTTATCCGTTTCGTTTTGCTTTGGAGATTGCTTATCGGATTGAAGGTGGAACGATTCATGTTGGCTATCACGTGATGAATTTGGATGACAAAACGATGCATTTCTCGATTGGCGCGCATCCTGCTTTTAATGTGCCATTTGTGCCGGGTGAGGTGTTTGAGGATTATTATCTGGAATTTGCGGCAGAGGAAGTACTCGATTCGTTGACGCTTTCGGGACCGTATTTGTCCGGGGAGAAAAAGAAAATTGCGGATGCGAAGAAATTACCGCTGAATTACGAGTTGTTTGGTAATGATGCGCTTATTTTTGAAGGATTAACGAAAAATGAGGTAACGATTCGCTCACGAAAAAATCGTCATTTTGTGAAGGTAGCATTTCCTGATTTTAAATACGTTGGGATTTGGACGCCGAAGCCAGGTACGCCGTTCTTATGTATCGAGCCGTGGTTTGGAATTGCGGATGCGAAGGGTGAATCTGTGGAGCTTAAGGACAAGCTAGGGATCGAGACGCTCGCTGTGGGTGCTGATTTTTCTAGCGAATATACGATTACTATTGGGTAAATAAAAAGAAGTTGGCCGCGGCCAGCTTCTTTTTTGATACTACATCCAACTTATTTTTGGTTCTTCGCCTTTTTTGATGCGTTTTATGTTTGGTATATGGCGGTAAATAATGAACACTGCAATCGCCGCGATGATACCGACTAGAATCCAGTCTTGGAAGAATAACGAGATAACCAGTGCGCTCGCAGCGGCGATCATAGAGCTAAGCGAGACGTATTTGCTGATTTTTAGAGATAGGGCAAAGATGATTAGTGCGACTAAAAACAGCCAAGGTGCATAGGCTAGAATGACTCCTGCAGACGTTGCAACAGCTTTCCCACCTTTGAATTTCGCGAAAACCGGAAAACTATGTCCGATAATGGCGAAAATACCCGTAAGCAACCAGAAATGATGGTTGACATCTAACTGGAAAAAGAACGGTAGAAGTGTTGCGGCGGTTCCTTTCAAAATATCCATCAAGGTGACGACGATGCCTGGTTTAACACCAAGAACACGGAAGGAGTTGGTCGCGCCCAGATTACCGCTTCCGAAATCACGAATGTCCTTTTTATAGAAAATTTTTCCGATCCACAAACCTGATGGGATGGAGCCAAGAATATAGGCGATGAGGCAAAGCAAAATGATCATTTCCATTGGTTTAGAAACTCCTTTTATTTCGAACTATGTATCTCCGCCATTATAGCATAAAAAAAAGATGCAGAATACCGTAGATACTTATTTATTTCATGGACTTTTTATACCAACTGGCGTAAAATAGAAAACTGGACAGGTTCCACATTTAAATTGAATAGTTAGAAAATAACACAAAAAGGAGTGGAGTTTGGAATGAAAATGGGAATTGCTGCATTGCAGTGGATGATTTTTATGATTGCGGCTGCGATCGTGGCGCCAATTGCGATTGCAGATTTATATCAACTGAGCGCTGTGGAAACGGCAGGCTTTATGCAACGAACAATATTTGTTTTAGGTGTAGCAGGACTGTTACAAGGCTTGCTTGGACACCGTTTGCCAATCCATGAAGGTCCTGCGGGATTATGGTGGAGCGTATTCACAATTTATGCAGGATTTATCGGTGTTTTATACACCTCAAATATCGAGGCATTACAAGCTTTATCAGGTGGTTTACTCGTAAGTGGTATCTTTTTTATCGTCTTAGCTGCTAGCGGATTTATCGGTGTCTTAGCGAAATTATTCACGCCGACTGTGACGTTTGTTTACTTGATGCTCCTCGTATTGCAACTGAGCGGTTCTTTTATAAAAGGGATGTTCGGAATCTCAGCGGCTCACCCGATAATGGACCCGTGGATGGCGCTGTTAAGCCTGATAGTGGTCATCGCAGCTTTTGCATTTGGACGGTCAAAAGTGATGTGGATTCGGCAGTATTCCGTGATATTTAGCTTAGTTCTTGGTTGGGGATTATTTTTAATTGCTGGAAAAGCACCACGTGTTGGAGAGGCACATTCTTGGTTTGATTTGCCGAAGCTATTTGCGTTTGGCATGCCGACATTTGATTCTGGTGTGATTACGACCGCGATTTTTATCACGTTGCTATTAATTACTAATTTAGTTGCTTCTGTGCGTTTGATGGAAGGAATCGTTGCTGGTAATAAGCCTAGTGATCCGAAAAGGTACAAGCGTGGCGGGCTAATTTCGGGCGTTAATCAGTTGCTAGGCGGCGGTTTTTCGGCGATTGGTTCTGTCCCTATTTCAGGAGCTGCTGGATTCGTCACACAAACCGGTCAGAAATCGATCAAACCATTTTTGCTAGGTTGTTTATTAGTCATTGGGATTACGCTATTCCCGCCGATTATGAACATTATGAGTGCGTTACCAGCACCGGTTGGCTATGCGGTAACATTTGTCATTTTCTCCAATATGGTTGTGATGGCATTGAAGGAGCTCAAAAAAATAACGTCAGGTGAGGAAAACGCGTACCTTGTTATCGGTATATCGATGATGATTGGCGTGGGTGTGATGTTCCTATCTCCTTCTGCGACAAAAGGATTATCAGCTGCGGTCATCGCTGTTTTGAATAACGGACTTATCGTTGGAAGTGTTTTTGCGATGCTATTAGAACAGTTTTTCTTATTTCGAGAAAAAGTTGTTTCTTCTAGGAAAAAATAAAATGCCGTTCTTGCTTGCTATTTCGCCTCCTCATCCGCTATGATGGACGTATAGGAGGGGATTTAGATGGCAATTTTGAACCCTGAAAGATCGGAAATTCATCAGATTTTGAACAAAGCGAAGCGAATCGCGGTAGTTGGGCTTAGTGACAACCCAGAGCGCACATCCTATCAAATCTCGGAGCGGATGCAACAAGAGGGGTACACGATTATACCGGTTAATCCGCGCGTAGATGAAGTTCTTGGCGAAAAAGCCGTGGCAAGTTTAGCGGACATCGAAGGGCATGTCGACATTGTTGATATTTTCCGAAGATCCGAATTCTTACCTGATTTGGCGCGAGAATTCGATCAAATCGACGCAGATGTCTTCTGGGCGCAATCCGGCGTTTCAAACGAAGAAGCCTACGATTTCCTAAAAGAAAAAGGCCACATCGTTATCATGGACCGCTGCATAATGGTAGAGTATTTGCTTTCTGGCAAGGGATAATGTTAGACTAGAAAGATAACCACAAAAAATGGTCTGGGACATAGCCCAAATAAATCGGCGGCAAGCGCTCGCATTCAAGGGGTTTGGCGGACTTCCGGTTCTCATGTACAGTCGTACACTCCGCTTCTGGCTTCCACCAAACCCCTTGAATACAAACGCTTTCGCTCGATTTGTGTAAAGCATAATTTACGTCTTACCCAATAAAGGACAAGGCGATTTTATCTTGTTCGGAATTTTGTCCCAGTCTATTTGACTTGCAAAAAAAATACATAGCCCTATAACCAATCCAATCAAAATTTTGAAGGACTAAAGTCCAAGTCCGTGCCGCGAAACCTCTGGGGGTCTAGAAATGCTTAGTTTCTAGGCAAAAGCGAGTACCGACACGGAATGTACGATTTGTACACGAGTATCGGAACGGAACTTTTAACGACGGAAATGAGCATTTCTAGGCCCTCAGAGAGAACTGGGGCTTTATTATTTTGAGCGGAAGTGCTATTCTGTTAAAGTAGTTGTTGCCAACATATGTTTGGATAACAGGTAGAAATGGGTAAACAGCAAGATATATAAGCAAAATCGGAAGGAGAAAAAATAAAATGAGTCGTTCAAAAAATGAGTATAATGATGATTCGATTCAGGTGTTGGAAGGACTTGAGGCGGTACGTAAACGCCCGGCGATGTATATCGGTTCGACAGATACACGTGGATTGCATCACTTAGTCTATGAAATCGTGGATAATTCCGTCGATGAGGCACTGGCTGGATATGGTCATAAAATAAAAGTAGTTTTGCATGCTGATGAAAGTGTTAGCGTTTCGGATGAGGGTCGCGGTATGCCTGTTGGAATGCATAAAACAGGTAAGCCAACTGTCGAAGTTATTTTGACGGTACTCCATGCCGGTGGTAAATTTGGTCAAGGTGGTTACAAAACGAGTGGGGGCTTACACGGTGTAGGTTCTTCGGTTGTTAATGCTTTGTCAGAATCCTTAAAAGTAACGATTTACCGTGAGGGCTTCACCTACGAAATGGATTTTGAAAATGGCGGTAAACCGGTGGGAACGTTACGCAAGCTTGGTAAAACAAACAAAAGAGGTACGACGATTCGTTTTAAACCTGATAAAACGATTTTTCCCATGACTTCTTATAATTATGAAACGTTGTCGGAGCGCTTGCGTGAGTCCGCATTCCTGTTGAAAGGGATGGAGATTGAGCTTGTAGACGAGCGTGTTGGGATGGAAGAGAAATTCCATTTTGAAGATGGTGTGAAGAATTTTGTGGAATATATTAACGAGGGCAAAGATGTGTTGCACCCAGTTGTGTCGTTTGAAGGGGATAACAATACGATTGAGATCGCGATGGCGTTCCAGTTTAACGATGGGTATGCGGAGAACATCTTGAGTTTTGTTAATAACGTGCGGACTAAGGGTGCGGGCGCGCATGAGGCTGGTATGAAGGCCGCGATGACGCGTGTGTTTAATGAATATGCCCGCCGTGTTGGGATGTTGAAGGAGAAAGAGAAGAACCTGGAAGGTAGCGATATTCGGGAGGGACTTTCTGCGGTGCTTTCGATTCGGATTCCGGAGAATTTGCTGCAATTTGAAGGGCAAACAAAGGAAAAACTCGGAACGCAAGAGGCAAGGCCTGCTGTGGACGCTGTTGTAGCGGAACATTTGGGCTATTATTTAGCGGAGAATCCAGAAGTAAGTGCTTTGCTCGTGAAAAAGGCTGTGAAGGCGCGTGAGGCGCGTGAGGCGGCACGTAAGGCGCGTGAAGAGACGCGAAACGGCAAAAAACGTAAACGCTCAGAAACATCGCTTTCTGGTAAGTTAACACCAGCGCAATCGCGAAACCCGGAAAGAAATGAATTGTATCTTGTCGAAGGAGACTCGGCGGGTGGTTCGGCTAAACAAGGCCGTGACCGCCGTTTCCAAGCTATTTTGCCGCTTCGTGGTAAGGTTATTAATACCGAGAAGGCGAAACTGGTCGATATTATGAAAAATGAAGAAATTAGTACGATTATCCACACGGTTGGCGCTGGCGTAGGTGCTGAGTTCGAGGTGGAGGATTGTAATTATGATAAAGTCGTGATTATGACCGATGCGGATACGGATGGCGCGCATATCCAAGTGCTACTCCTGACGTTCTTTTACCGCTACATGCGTCCGTTAGTGGAAGCTGGCAAGGTGTATATCGCGCTACCACCACTTTACAAGGTTAGTAAGGGTGTTGGTAAAAAAGAAGTGATGGCGTACGCGTGGACTGATGAGGAACTGGATGCAGCCATTCAAAAAATCGGAAAAGGGTACATTATTCAGCGCTACAAAGGGCTTGGTGAGATGAACGCCGATCAGTTGTGGGATACGACGATGAATCCAGAGTCGCGAACGCTGATCCGTGTACGCATTGATGATATCGCTCGCGCTGAGCGTCGTGTGGCGACACTGATGGGCGATAAAGTAGAGCCAAGACGTGACTGGATTGAGAAAAATGTGGAATTCTCGCTGGAAGAAGATCAAAGCATTCTAGAAAACGAGAACATGATTATTGAGGAGGCGGGCGAGTGAGTACTCCAGATGAAAAAATTCAAGACTTAGCCTTGGAAGAAGTTTTAGGAGACCGATTTGGTCGTTATAGTAAATATATTATTCAGGAACGGGCGTTACCGGATGCGCGTGACGGACTGAAACCTGTACAACGTCGGATTTTGTTCGCGATGCATGTCGAGGGCAATACGGCTGAAAAAGGATTCCGGAAATCTGCGAAAACTGTCGGAAACGTGATTGGTAACTATCATCCGCATGGAGATTCATCGGTGTATGAAGCGATGGTGCGGATGAGCCAGGATTGGAAAGTTCGTAATACCTTGATTGAAATGCACGGAAATAACGGTAGTGTCGATGGTGATCCGCCGGCCGCGATGCGTTATACGGAAGCACGGACATCCAAGATTTCATCGGAATTATTGCGTGATTTGGATAAAGAGACGGTTGATTTTGTGTCGAACTTTGATGATACGACGAGTGAGCCGACGGTATTGCCGAGTCGTTTTCCGAATTTGCTAGTGAATGGTTCGACAGGGATTTCGGCTGGGTATGCGACGGATATTCCACCGCATAATTTGACGGAAGTGATTGAGGGCGTGATTAAGCGCTTGGATAAGCCGGATTGCACGACGTCTGATATTATGAAGCTGATTAAAGGCCCGGATTTCCCGACTGGTGGGATTATTCAAGGTATCGACGGGATTCGTAAAGCGTATGAAACCGGAAAAGGCCGCGTGGTTGTGCGTTCGAAGACGGCTATTGAAGATATGCGCGGCGGACGTCAGCAGATCGTCATTACCGAGATTCCATACGAAATTAACAAAGCGACACTCGTGAAACGGATGGATGATCTACGGATTGATAAGAAAATCGAGGGTATTTCAGAAGTTCGTGATGAAACGGATCGTTCTGGACTCCGCATTGTGATTGAGTTGAAAAAAGACGCGAATGCAGATGGCGTACTGAATTACCTTTTCAAAAACACGGATTTACAAATTTCATATAATTTCAATATGGTCGCGATTTTTAATAAACGTCCGCAATTGATGGGTGTTATTTCAATGATTGACGCATACATTGCGCACCAAAAAGAGATTATCACGAAGCGTTCGGAGTATGATATTCGTCGTGCGAAGGCTCGCCAACACATTATTGATGGTCTCATGAAGGCCCTATCGATTCTAGACGAAGTGATTCAAATGATTCGTGGTTCCAAAGATAAGCGTGATGCGAAATTAAACTTGCAAACCACGTATGATTTTAGTGAGAAACAAGCAGAGGCCATCGTATCCTTGCAACTTTATCGCTTAACAAATACGGATATTACGCAACTTCAGCAAGAGGCGGATGAGCTGGCAAAACAAATTTCGGAGCTAGAAGCGATTTTGGGAGACGAAAATAATTTGATTGCTTGCTTAAAAGAAGAGTTGAATGAAATCAAGAAAAAATATAAAACGCCGCGTTTGACGGTTATCGAAAATGAAATTTCTGAAATCAAAATTGATACAGAGGTGCTTGTTGCGAGTGAGGACGTCGTTGTTTCTGTGACGAAAGAAGGCTACGTGAAGCGCACTGGAATGCGTTCATATGCCGCGTCAAACGGGGAAGATTTATCGATGAAAGAAACGGATCATGCTATCTTTATCCAGACGATGAACACGATGGATTCGCTGTTACTTTTCACAAGTAAAGGGAACTATATTTATCGTCCTGTCCATGAGTTGCCAGATATTAAGTGGAAGAACTTAGGCGAGCATGTGAGTCATCTTGTTTCCGATACGTCCTCTGAGGAAGAAGTGGTTGCCGCCATCCCGATGAAAACGTTCAGTGAGACGGACTATTTCTTATTCGTAACGAAAAATGGCATGATTAAAGCATCGGCAGTATTGAACTACAAACCGCAGCGTTACTCGAAAACATTGATGGCGATTAACTTAAAAGGTGAAGATAGCCTGATTTCTGTGGAGACCGTTATTGGAAATGAAGATATCTTCTTAGCGAGTCATAATGGATACGGCTTGCGTTATTCGATTAGTGAAGTGCCGCTTTCTGGCGCTAGAACGGCCGGTGTCAAAGCCATGAATCTGAAGGCAGATGACTTTATTGTTGGGGCAAAAGTGATTGTTCCCAGCGAAAAACGTGATTTGGTCTTGCTTACACAGCGCGGATCAGCTAAACGAATGAAATTATCGGAATTTGAGCCGATCTCAAGAGCAAAACGAGGTTTGTTGATGCTTCGTGAGCTGAAAAATAGTCCACATCGTTTTATCAGTTTAGACTTAGCCGATAGCAATGATATTATTCATATTGCGACGGATAAAGAAGTGGTAGTGAATCTGGAGGTTGCGAATTTACGCGTGACGGATCGCTATTCGAATGGATCGTTCATTATGGATGAGCAACTAGAAGGCGCACCAGTCGAAACATGGCTTGGACTTGCAACGATTACTGAAAATACGGTAGAATAGTTTATATCATAAGAGTTCCTAGGTGAGCAAGGTGAAGCTAGCCTAGGAATATTTTTTTCGAGAGGATGGATTGGAATGTCTGAAAAAATGAATGTCGAGAGTTTTAACCTAGATCATACGCTTGTAAAGGCGCCGTACGTACGACTTGCTGGCCAAAAAATGGGGGAGCATGGAGACGAGATTTATAAATATGATATTCGCTTTATGCAGCCTAATAAGGAGCATATGGAAATGCCGGCGCTCCATTCGTTGGAACATCTAATGGCAGAGTTGTCACGCAATCATTCCGATAAAATTGTAGATATCAGTCCAATGGGTTGCCAGACTGGTTTTTACCTATCCGTTATTAATCATGACGACTATGAGGATGTGCTTGCGATTCTTGAAAAAACATTGCTTGACGTACTAAGCGCTACTGAAGTTCCGGCTTGTAATGAAGTACAATGTGGCTGGGCTGCTAGCCATAGCTTAGAAGGCGCGAAAGAGTTAGCACAGAATTTCTTGGACAAAAAACAAGAGTGGCCACATGTTTTTGGAGAATAATCTGTAAAAGCATTTACACACAACTGAGAATGTGTTAAATTGTATATATATACATGACGATGAAGATCACTATGAGAGTGGTCTTCTTTTAATTCCAAACTGAAAGCGGAAACACCTAGATATATCAAGAAGTTTATGGAAAGGTGGATAATAATGAAGAAAATTTCTTTTATGCATCAAAACGAAATGGACTTAAAGTTGCGAAGGTTTAGTGATGCGATAAATGGCTTGCAAGGACTCCCAAAGAAGGAATCCATGCACACGGTGGTTGAGAAAACAGCTGATAAATATATTGTGATAGAACCATTTGAGACCGCTTGTGAAAAGGCGGTAAAGCATATGGATGCGATTGATAATGGATTTCGGAAATATTTAAAAGGACGCGTACATGTAGAAAAAGAGCTGTGGATTATTGCTTCGATTAAGAATTTGGTGGATTATGGTTATTTGAAAATAGAGGAGTAGCTGCGATGTTGGAAAGGAACAGTTTGATATGGAATTAGAACGTATTTGCCGATTATTAAAGCAACGCGGAGAGCGGGTTATTACGAAGAAGAATAGTATTGAGACCTTCCATGAAAAAGGGGAGGATTATTACCGACTAGAGCGCGAACGGCTAGCGGGTGGGGAACAGTGGCATTATTTTTATGTACGGAGTAAGAAAGAGAATGTTTTGGAGAAGGAGCATCTCGCGAGTTATACGGATGAGCGTGAGGGAGCGCGGATATTTTATTTATGGACGATGCGCAGCCATTACCGCGAAAAATATATTTGGAAAATTCATGAATATCTGCGCGAAACAGATTACGATATTAGTCCAGATGTGGCAACTGTGGAGCGAGCGCTAGCGGTTTTATCGAAATTACATATACCCAGACATTTATATAGTTTAGAAAATGAGCAAAAACCGGATTCTATTAATCTGGAAACGGATTGGGATTCTGGACGAAGTTTTTATATTGATTTAAAAGGGAAGAGGCATCGGGAAACGTTGGTGCGTTCTAAAAGTATCGCGGTAAGCCTGGCGTTTGATAGGGTTTTGATGCTTTATTTATTTTATCAGGAACAGGATGCGTTGTTTCAGTCTAACGAAATTCAAACGCTCTTTAATGAGCAAGAACGCTTAGTTTTTCTATAAAAAAAACCATCGAACCCTTTGGTAGTAGGATTCGATGTTTTTTTTTAATGGACCATTTTATTTGTCAGGAGGCCAACATAAGCCGATACGCCTTTTTTCGTTAAATGAACGCCATCACGACCGAAATATTCCGGATGATCGATGGCTAAACTGTACCAATCGACGCGTGTAACATTATCGTATTCCGCATCAATCTTATCGATGGATTCGTTTACTTCTGACTCCCATGGACGAGGAACGCGCGTATTCACAAGATAAATGCTAGCTTCGTCAAACATTTGGACGAGTTGCTCCATTTTCTTGAGGGCAAAAGGACCATTTGTGCCAAGTTCGAGGATGACGGCGCTACCTTTACTATTATATTTCTTATATTGAGTGGCTGTATTGATTGCATCGGCCATTTGGCGTCCGACTAAACCGTCAATAGCGATATTTGGAACGGATTTCTCGAGAACTGGTTGGATGTCAATCATGAGTGAATCACCAATCGCTAGTGTTTGTGTGTAGCTGATTTTGTCAGGTGTGACTGGTGTTTTTGCGGCGTTCTTTTTAGGTGCCGGCGTCGGTTTTGTTGGTGTATCTGGTTTAGGCGCTTCTTTTTGCGGTGTTTTCGCATCGGCAACTGTTTTTACATGTGTTTTCTGTGTGCCTTCTGCGTTTGTTTTCACTGGAATTAGATTACTCATGCCGAGTGCGAAGAATCCGAGAATGAGAACGAGACTGCTGATAAACGCCCATTTCCCAACTGGGTAGCCGCGCCAATGGAGTAAGCCTTTGAAATGGAACGACTTGATGTAGGCGATGAAGCCTTTTTTTCGAATCGGGGTCTCTACGAATCGGTAGGAAAGCTCGGCGATGAGAAGTGTTGCCGCCACTTGAAGGGTCGCTCGTACCAAATTCGGCGTTCCGACTTCCGTGATTGGTGTTGTTAACGTGATGATTGGGTAGTGCCATAAATAAATGCCGTAAGATCGCATACCAATCCAGCGCAGTGGTTTAAAACTGAATAGCTTGCTCAGATAGGAAGCTGGATGCGCGATGGTCGCAATCATGACAATGGCGTTAATGGCGATTAGGAACATGCCGCCACGATATAAAAAGGAATCATACTCGTTGACTGTCACGATGCAAATCACGAAGATGGCAACGCTGATTGTTCCTGCTAGATTCACGGTGAATTTTGCGGGTTTTGGAATGTGCGGCGATAAGCGTGTGAATGGCCATACGAAAGCCAATGCTCCGCCGAGTAACAAACCAAATGCGCGTGTATCTGTTCCGTAGTATACGCGGCTTGGATCGCCGTCGGGTGAATACAGAATCGCCATTAAAATAGCGGAAAGCATCGCTGCAATCACGATAATGCGCAAAATGATGGCTGGTTTTTTGATGAACTTGAGGGCACCATATAAAAACAGTGGCCAGATAATATAGAACTGTTCTTCGATAGCCAAGGACCATAAATTTTTGATGGGAGATGCTGTTCCGAATGAGTCAAAGTACGACACGTTATGGAAAATGAACCACCAGTTGCTCATATATAGAAAGGAAGCTGTGGCATCTCCTCGCAATGTTGCCAGAAGTGGCCGGTTGAAAATCACGGCAAACACGACAACGACAACAATCATTAAGTATACAGCAGGGATAAGTCGTCTGAAACGGCCAACCCAGAATTTCTTCAAATCAATGCGTTCATTCTTTTCCCATTCAGATAGCAAAATATTGGTAATTAAGTAGCCTGATAAAACAAAAAAGATGTCAACTCCCAAAAAGCCGCCGGAAGCCCATCCAAAACTGAGGTGATAGGCGATGACAGCTATAACTGCCAGTGCTCGAAGCCCATCGATGCTAGGTACATATTTTCTTTTATAACGAGCGGATCTCTCCATGTAATCTCTCCTAACCGCAAATCATAAGGAAAGAAAGTTTCCCAATTTTAATTGCTAATATAAGTAGTAGGAATAAAAGCTTGTTACTAATTCCGTTTTGCTGACTCCAGTTATTCTCTACTGACCTATCATAACACATGTTTCTAGCGCTGTAATTCGATAGACAATAAAAAAACGGGAATTTATTAAATTTGAGACAATTGTCTTATTTATGTATAATAAAAAGAACAATATGTCACATAAGTGAGGTGAGGAATTTGACGGAAATATTTGCCCATCGCGGGAGTAAAGGGTTGTATCCGGAGAATACGATGCCGTCTTTTTTAGCTGCGGTGAAAGCTGGGGCGGATGGCATTGAATTAGATGTCCAGTTGACAAAAGATGGTATTCCTGTCGTGATCCATGATGAAACGGTAAATCGGACGACAAATGGCTCGGGATTAGTGAAAGATTTTACGTTGAGAGAGCTTCAAAAATTGGATGCGCATCAAGGGTATAAGAAACATTTACGAGCGTTGTTCAAAAAAACAAAGATTCCGACATTGGAGGAAGTGCTTGTCGTATTAGGTCGGTATCCGTTGATTCTAAATATTGAATTAAAGACGGATGCGTATGATTATCCTGGAATAGAGGAGAAAGTGCTGGAGCTTTGTGAAAAATGGGCTGGACGGCTGACTTTCTTATTTTGTTCCTTTAATTTAGAGACGCTAGCACGGCTCAGAGCGCTAGACGATACGATTAAACTTTCGGCGATAACGAAGTTGGACGTGGAAGAAGCGATGGCGCAGTTTGCAAGTTTGCAACTGGATAGCATTAATCCACCATACACGATTCGAAATCAAGAAGCGCTTGCGAATGTGGCGACGCGCTGTTGGACGGCTAATAAAGTAAGTCAGATGGAGACGCTTTTTGATGAGAATGTTCGCGGGTTTATGACGGATTTTCCAGAAAAAGCTGTAGAGATACGAAGGGGACGAAACAAATAGCTTTACTTTTAGGGAACGGCTGTACTATAATTGGAGACAAGTTAATATTAATTATTGTCTGAGATACGGAGAGACTACAAATGGCGAGCGCAATCGCTTGTTTTGTAGTCTCTCTTTTTTTGTGTAGCGGTTTCAAACCCGGCGAAAAGTGGAAAACAGATGATGAGGGATAGACTTCAAACAGGTCCTAGAGGGGGAAAAATGATGGTACAATTATTTTCAGCATTTGACAGAGAAACGATTCAAACGAAGATGGCAGAGGAAGCATTCGATTTAGTTATTGTAGGCGGTGGGATTACTGGTGCAGGGATTGCGCTGGATGCCGTTTCACGTGGGATGAGCGTAGCGTTAATTGAAATGCAAGATTTTGCTGCGGGAACTTCTAGCCGTTCGACAAAACTGGTTCACGGTGGCTTGCGTTATTTACAACAATTTGAGATTAAAGAGGTAGCTGATTTAGGGAAGGAACGCGCGATTGTGTATGAAAATGGTCCACACGTGACGACGCCTGAATGGATGATGTTACCGTTTCATAAAGGCGGAAACATGGGGAAACTGAGCGCTTCATTTGGTATTCGCTTGTATGATTATTTGGCCGGTGTAAAAAAAGACGAGCGCCGCAAAATTTTATCAGCAAAAGAAACGCTGGCTAAAAACCCATTTGTGAAAAAGGAAGGGCTGAAAGGTTCGGGTTACTACGTGGAATATCGGACGGATGATTCGCGTTTAACGATTGAAGTCATGAAAAAAGCCGTTGAACTCGGCGCGAAAGTCATCAATTATACAAAAGCGGAGAATTTCCTCTATGATGCAAAAAAACAAGTTGTTGGTGTTGTTGCGCGTGATCGTATCACCGGAAAAGTATTCGATATTAAAGGACATCGCGTGATTAATGCTGCTGGACCTTGGGTGGATAAAGTGCGTAAAATGGATTATACAGTCAACAATAAGCACCTGCGCCTAACCAAAGGAATCCATCTTGTTATCGATAAAACGAAATTCCCGATGGAGCAGGCTGTTTATTTTGATACGCCGGATGGTCGGATGGTCTTTGCTATTCCGCGTGAAAAGAAGGTCTATGTTGGGACGACGGATACGGTTTATGAAGAAATGGTGATCAATCCAAAAGCGAATGAAGAGGATCATAAGTACGTGATTAAAGCGATTAATTATATGTTCCCAGATGTTCATATTAGTGAAAATGATATTGAATCAAGCTGGGCTGGCGTTCGTCCACTTATTTACGAAGAAGGCAAGGATCCATCTGAAATTTCACGTAAGGATGAGGTCTGGTTCTCTGAAAGCGGCTTGATTACGATGGCTGGCGGGAAGTTGACTGGTTATCGTAAAATGGCCGAGAAGTTGCTAGATGAAGTTTCCAAAGCGCTTGCTAAAGAAACTGGGAAGAAATTCAAAACGGTACAAACGCATCATTTGCCGATTTCGGGTGGAGATGTAGGGGGTTCGAAAAATATCGACGCATTCATTGAGAAAAAAGCAAAAGAAGGGAACAATCGCTTCGGTTGGTCGCTTGCGGAGGGTCGTGAACTTGCGAAACGCTACGGTTCGAATATTGACCATGTGTTCACGTATGCGCAGGAGCATAAAGAAAACGGTACATCGCCATTGCCAAACAGCTTGTATGCACAACTCCACTATGCGATTTATCAAGAAGCGGTGATTCATCCTGTTGATTTCTTATTGCGTCGTACGGGATACTTGTTGTTTGATATGCCGTATTTGTTGGAATGGAAAGAGGAAGTTATAGAAGATATGGATAGATTATTCCAATGGGATGCGCAGACGAAAGAACAACTGGTTGCGGAATTGCAAACGCAAATTGATGATGCACGTGAACCGGCAGACTGGCATTAATTGCGATTTTATAGTTTGGTTAAGCCTCTCGAACGAATCTTTGAGAGGCTTTTTGTTATACCTGAATCTATCGCGAATATTTTTATAGGAATGCGGATTAAAAAGTAGTAGAATAGAAAAGTAATTTATTATACGATGGTTCATTACAAGAACTCCAAGGCACTTAGGAATTTAGAAGGAGATGTTTTTTATGTCGATGGTGATGCGTTTTTTAAGTGAACATGCGGAAGAGGCGACGGACTATTGGATCAGCACTTATTACGTGAACTCAGAGGAATATCAAGCGCGAAAATTTACTCCTGGTTATATGGAAGCGCACCGTAAAGAGACAATTACGCTTCTTAGGCTGGCTCTGGTAAATGAGGAGAGCATTCCTTCCAATGCAAAGAGTATGGGGGAGGACAGGTATGATATGGGGACGAGTTTTGCAGATGCACTCAAAAGTCATATGAGTTTTTATAGAGCGGTGAATGAATTTCTAATTATCCATTATACAAAGCGCACGTTTTCTTGTGAGGAAGCGGAATTCTTGGAAGCTTTACTAAAACTTCGAAAATATGAGGCTGCTTCTGTGGAACAACTTATTGCCGGCTATACGATGCAAGAAGGATTAGAAGCACCGACCGCGTGATGGTTGGTGTTTTTATTGATATATCGCACTTTGGTAGTGACCGCCGCAGTGTTTAGATGGTACAATAGAGGTATGGAAGGGGAGATTTTTTTGAGCAAGATTCCCGTTATTGTAATTGTTGGGCCGACTGCGGTTGGGAAGACGGCGCTTAGTATTGAGATGGCGCAGGCTTTTGATGGAGAGATTATTAGCGGAGACTCCATGCAGGTCTATCGTGGCTTAGATATCGGTACTGCAAAAGTGACCGATGCTGAAATGGCTGGAATTCCCCATTATTTGATTGATATTCGTGAACCGAGTGAACCTTATGATGTATCAGAATTTAAGCGGGAGACGCATCGGCTTATTCGCCAAATTTGGCAGGCTGGGAAAGTACCATTTCTTGTTGGTGGTACGGGGCTCTATGTGCAGTCCGTTCTTTATGATTATACTTTTTCAGAAGTGGAGAGTGACGCGGCTTATCGTGATGCTTTAGCTGAAATGCCGGTTGATGCGCTTTTAGAGATGTTGCGCGAGGTGGACCCGCGGAGTGCTGAAAAGTTACACGAGCATAATCCGCGGCGTATTATTCGGGCGTTAGAAGTATATCATTTGTCTGGTAAGAAATTCTCCGAGTTGCAGAATCAGGGACAACAATCAAGTGAGTTCGAGCCCTTGTTAATTGGCTTGGATCGTGATCGCGCGGAGCTTTATGAGCGCATCAACCTGCGTGTGGATATCATGATGAATCAAGGGTTATTGGAAGAGGCGCGAAAGCTTTGTGACACTGGTTTGCGTGAAGTTCCAGCGGCGCGAGGCATTGGCTATAAAGAATTGTTTGCCTATTTTGATGGGGAGATGTCACTAGATGCGTCTGTGGAACTACTTAAGCGTAATTCGAGGCGTTTTGCTAAGCGGCAATTGACATGGTTTCGCAATCGTTTGGATGTCACGTGGTTTGACACGAAGGAAGCTGGTGTCGAAAACGATATAGCAAGTGTGATTAGACAGTTTTTAGCAACAAATCGTGTGTTTTAATCCCGAATAAAAAGGGTATTTGAAACTAGCATAGAGAAAACAGTCTTCTTTTTTGGAAGTGTCATTTGTAGTTTTTGTACATTTCGTATAGAATGGAGATAACTGAAAAAGATAGAGAATAGGAGCGATTCATTATGAAACAAGGTGGGCAAGGGTTACAGGATCATTATTTAAATCAACTGCGGAAAGAGAAAATTTTGGCGACGGTATTCTTAACAAATGGATTCCAGTTGCGTGGTCGGGTTATCAGCTTCGATAATTTCACGGTTTTGCTTGATGTAGATGGCAAACAACAACTTGTATTTAAACATGCGATTTCAACATTCTCTCCACAAAAAAATGTAGCTTTGAAGTCGGATGATGAATAGGCTAATTGAATTCTAAAAAAGAACATAAGCCGAATGTTTTGTATCCGTTTCGATGGGTGCGGGCATTCGGTTTTTATATGGATTTTCGTCTTTCTTTGTGTCGCTTTTTGTGCTACGATGAATGGAGGAAATGATAGGAGTGCGGATAATGGTGGAAAGAGCGATATTGGTCGGCTGCGAATTGCCGAAACAGACAGAGGAACACTTTTACTATTCGATGTTAGAATTGGGGAGCTTGGCGAAAACGGCACAAGCAGAAGTCGTTGGGGAAGTAACGCAAAAGCGGGAGCGAGTACATCCGGCTACATTTGTTGGTTCTGGGAAAATAGAAGAAATTGCAGCGTTTGTTGCGGAGATGGAAGTCGATGTGGTGCTTTTTAATAGTGAACTTAGTGCGACGCAGGTTCGGAATATTTCTAAGATTGTCGATGCGCGAATTCTTGATCGGACGCAGTTGATTTTGGATATTTTTGCGATGCGTGCGAAGACTCGAGAAGGAAAACTGCAAGTGGCATTGGCGCAATATCAATATTTGTTGCCTAGATTAAGCGGTCAAGGGGTTTCTTTGTCGCGTCTTGGTGGCGGGATTGGGACGCGCGGACCTGGGGAAACGAAATTGGAGATGGATCGACGCCATATTCGTCAAAAAATGGTCGATATTAAGAAACAGCTGGATACAGTGGTGAAACATCGCGAGCGGATGACTGCTAGACGGAATGACCAGGCTATTTTTAGGTTTGGCTTGATTGGCTATACGAACGCTGGGAAGTCGACACTTTTTAACCGATTGAGTGATGCGAAAACGTTGGAAGAAGATCAGTTGTTTGCGACGCTTGATCCGACGACAAGGAAATTGGCTTTTTCACAGGGATACACAGCGCTTTTGACGGATACGGTTGGCTTTATTCAAGATTTGCCAACGACGGTCGTTGCGGCTTTTCGTTCGACACTTGAAGAGACGGCGAATGTGGATGTTCTTTTGCATGTGGTCGATTGTTCGAATCCGGATTATGTCCAGCATGAAAAAACGGTTTTGACGCTACTTGAGGAGTTGGAAATGCACCATATTCCGATTTTGACGGTTTATAATAAAAAGGACCAACAGTTGCCTCATTTTATCCCGACACAGCCGAATTATGTCGAGGTAAGTGCGCTTGAAGAATCTTCGCAGTACTTTTTGATGGAGAAGATGTTGTGGGAAATCAAGCAGTTGTGGCAACCTTATGTGGTTCGCGTTCCTGCAAGTGACGGGCGAATGTTACATAAATATAAACAGGAAACGGTTATTATTGAAGAGACGTTTGATGAGGAAACGGAAAGTTATCAATTAAAAGGCTATCAAGCGCGAAAGGATAAGTAAAATGACATCATTTTTTAAACAAATACCGGATGAACTGCGTCAGTTAGCGTATCGTGTGGAGGATGAATTGCGCTCTTTGCAACGCGAGACGGAGGTCATTGCCGAAGAAAATCAATGGAAGGTCATGCAGGCTTTTCAGAAAAACCGGGTGAGTGATTTCCATTTCACGCCATCGACGGGTTATGGTTACGATGATGACGGCCGTGACACGCTAGAACGAGTCTATGCAGACGTTTTCAAAGCAGAGGCGGCACTTGTTCGCCCGCAGATTATTTCAGGGACACACGCCATCTCGACGGCTTTATTTGGCGTACTACGTCCTGGCGATGATTTGTTATATATGACAGGTGCGCCATATGACACGTTGGAGGAGATTGTTGGTGTTCGTGGCTCCGGTAAGGGTTCGTTGAAGGAGTATCAGATTGGATATGACATGGTTCCATTACAAGAGGATGGTTCTGTTGATTTTGAGTCGGTACGTGCGAAAATAAAGCCCTCGACCAAAATGATTGGGATTCAGCGTTCGCGAGGATATGCGGATCGGCCTTCTTTTTCGATTGCAAAAATAAAAGAGATGATTGCGTTTGTTCGCGAGGTGAAGTCGGATGTTATTGTTTTTGTAGATAATTGTTACGGCGAGTTTGTCGAAGTTTTAGAGCCGATTGAAGTAGGTGCTGATTTAATTGCGGGGTCTTTGATTAAAAATCCGGGTGGTGGATTGGCCAAGACGGGTGGTTATATCGCTGGGAATGCGGCGTTAGTTGAATTGTGCGCGTATCGTCTAACAACACCTGGAATTGGTGCAGAGGCGGGAGCATCTCTATATAGTTTGCTGGAGATGTATCAAGGCTTTTTCTTGGCACCGCACGTTGTTTCGCAAGCTGTTAAGGGAGCACGTTTTACAGCGGGAATCTTGGGCGCGTTTCAGGTGGAGACAGATCCAACTTGGGATGCATCACGAACCGATTTGATTCAGAGTGTTTCTTTTCATAATCGCGAAAAAATGGTTGCCTTTGCTCAAGCGGTTCAAGGAGCATCGCCGATAAACGCGCATGTTGTTCCAGAAGAGGCGTATATGCCAGGGTATGAAAATGACGTTATCATGGCAGCGGGAACTTTTATTCAAGGAGCAAGCCTGGAATTAACGGCAGATGGTCCAATTAGAGAGCCGTATCAGCTATATGTACAGGGTGGACTCACGTATGAGCATGTAAAATTAGTGGTGTTATCGGCAACGAATCGGTTGATTGAGCAGAAACTTTTGTCGGTATCGCAAATAACATCAGGATGTAAATAAATTCAAAAAAACAGCAAAAATATTTTTTGTTGTTTTTTTATATTTCATGGTAACCGTTGATACGTAAGGTTTTTAGTGTATGTCAGATAATCTGACATAAATTTGACAAATGATATCACATACATTATAATGCAACTAACATATGAAAAATATAGAGTTTTGAAAGGGGTAAATTGTCGTGAGTGAAAAAGAAATTAGAAGATCGATGCCTCTTTTCCCGATAGGTCCTGTCATGAAATTAACAGATCTTACTGCGCGACAAATTCGTTATTACGAGGATCAAGGATTAATACACCCAGCAAGAAATCAAGGGAATCATCGACTGTATTCGCTACAGGACATCGATATACTGCTTGAGATTAAAGATTATTTGAATGATGGTCTGAATATTGCGGGAATTAAAAAAATGTACCAAATGCAGCAGGATGAACAGAAAACACCGCTCACTGATGAGGATGTACGTAAGATTTTGCGAAAAGAGATGCAGCAAGCTGGTCGATTCGTGAAACAAGATGCCTCTGGAAAGCAACAATTACCAAGGTTTTGACACAAGGTATTTACTTTAAAAAAGTTTATATAATATCAATTATTGGGAGGATTTAATTATGACATCGTATACTAAAGAAGACATTTTTCGCTTCGCAGACGAACAAAATGTGAAATTCATCCGCTTGCAATTCACGGATATCCTAGGAATCATTAAGAACGTGGAAATTCCCGTAAGCCAACTAGGCAAAGCATTGGATAACAAAATGATGTTTGATGGCTCCTCTATTGAAGGATTTGTACGTATTGAAGAGTCTGACATGTACTTATTCCCAGATCTTGCTACATGGGTTGTGTTCCCTTGGACAGCAGAAAAAGGGAAAGTGGCGCGGTTGATTTGTGATATTTATAATCCGGACGGAACAATTTTTGCGGGGGATCCTCGTGCTAACTTAAAACGTGTATTAGCCGAAATGCATGACTTAGGATTTACAGATTTTAACTTAGGACCAGAACCCGAATTTTTCCTTTTCAAACTAGATGAGAAGGGTAAACCAACGCTTGAATTGAACGACAACGCTGGTTACTTTGACTTAGCACCAACCGATTTGGGTGAAAATTGTCGTCGTGATATTGTATTAGAATTAGAAGAAATGGGTTTTGAAATTGAAGCGAGCCACCATGAAGTAGCTCCAGGGCAACACGAAATCGATTTCAAATATGAAGATGCCGTTACAGCATGCGATAATATCCAAACATTCAAATTAGTCGTAAAAACAATTGCTCGTAAGCACGGTTTGCACGCGACGTTCATGCCAAAACCGTTGTTCGGCGTGAATGGATCGGGGATGCATTTCAATATGTCGCTGTTCAACAAGGACGGCAATGCGTTCTTTGATGCAGATGGCGAAGAGCAATTAAGTCAAACGGCGTATTATTTCTTAGCGGGCATGTTAAAACACGCGAAAGGCTATACTGCGGTAACGAATCCGACCGTTAATTCATATAAGCGCTTAGTTCCTGGATATGAAGCGCCATGTTATATCGCTTGGTCTGGTAAAAACCGTAGCCCACTTGTTCGTGTACCAAGTTCTCGTGGATTGAGTACGCGTCTGGAGCTTCGTAGCGTCGATCCAGCAGCAAATCCATATCTAGCAATGGCTGTATTGCTTCGTGCTGGCTTAGATGGTATCAAGAACGAGCTTACTCCGCCGAAACCTGTGGATCGCAATATTTATGGCATGAATGAAGAAGAGCGTCACGCGCACGGTATTTTCGATCTTCCAGAAAGCCTAGCGTTAGCTTTAAAAGAACTTGCCACCGATGATATCGTTGTTGATGGTTTGGGCGAACACATTCTGGAACATTTTGTGGAAGCTAAAACAATTGAATGTGATATGTTTAGAACCGCGGTTCACCAATGGGAACGTGATCAATACATGGAAATATATTAATATGTAAACTAAAAAAGTGTCACGCCGATAATGGTGTGACACTTTTTTGTTTAGCGAATATCTCGGTACAAGCCAATGACTTTTCCTAAGATGGTAACATTTCTTAAAAGAATTGGCTCTAAAGCATCATTCTCTGGCTGTAAACGGAAATGGCTAGATTCTCTAAAGAACCTTTTGCAAGTAGCTTCGTTGTCATCCGTCATTGCGACAACGATTTCGCCATTATTAGCGGAATTCTGTTGTCTTACAATCACTTTATCACCATTAAGAATACCTGCATTAATCATACTTTCGCCATCAATTTCTAGCATAAATATCTCTGTTTCACCATTTGCCATATATTCAGGTAAAGGGAAGTATTCATCAATATTTTCAACAGCTGTAATAGGTATACCTGCTGTCACTTTACCAATAATAGGAATATTAATAACGTTTGGTGCTGCGATATCATCTTCCAAAGATAGGATTTCAATAGCTCTAGGTTTAGTTGGATCCCGGCGAATGAGCCCTTTTCCTTCAAGTCGTGCTAGGTGACCGTGGACTGTGGAGCTAGAGGCTAAACCAACTGCTTCACCGATTTCACGCACGGAGGGTGGATAACCCTTGTCTTTTACTTCGGACTTGATAAAGTCGTAGATATCTTGTTGCCGTTTGGATAATTTCATTTGTTTCACCCCGTTCACTCTTTCATTACTTCTTTATTAATCCCAGTATATCAAAGATTTTTTAGATATGCAAACAATTGTTCGTTTTTTATTGACATAACAGAACGAGTGTTCTATAATGAATAAAAAGCGAACGTATATTCTTTTGGAGGGATAAAGATGACTTTAAAATCTATTTGGGATCGGTATTATATTGCGATTATATTTATTATTACGTGTTTTGTTTTAGGTTTAGTATTAATGTTTGTGACAGTTAATCAGGCAAATTCTGATTATAATGAGGTCTATGTTGCTAGCGGGGATTCGATTTGGAGTTTAGCGGATGAGTACGCTGGTGATTATAAAATGAGCAAACAAGAGTTCGTAGCATGGGTCGAGAAAGAGAACCAGATAATCAACGGTAAATTGACAGCGGGTGAGACAATCACAATACCAGTTAAGAAAGGTAACACAGATATAGATCACTCTATTCAATTAGCAAATGAGTAAATAGGACACAATGCTTTAAAAACCTCTGCTTTTCATGTAAAATAGTCGTTGATAATGAACAAGAAGGGGTTTTTCGATGTTTAAAGATTTTAAAGCATTTATTTCGAAAGGAAATGCATTAGGTATGGCAATTGGTATTGTCATTGGCGCTGCGTTTACAAGTATTGTGAACTCGCTTGTAAATGATATTATCATGCCTCCATTAGGGCTACTAGTAGGTAATGTAGACTTTACGAATCTATTTATCAGCTTAAATGGGACACATTACGATACACTAAAAGCTGCTCAAACTGCCGGAGCACCAACGATAAATTACGGTTTGTTTGTCAATAATGTTATCAGTTTTCTTATTATTGCTTTCTCGGTTTTTTTGATTATTAAAGTGGTAACAAAATATATTCCACTAGAACCGAAAAAGCCTGCTACGAAAGAGTGTCCTTATTGTTTGTCTGCTATTCCAGAGAAAGCGAGTAAATGCCCACAATGTACATCGGACTTGACTCAAGATGAGGAATCAGGATTATCAGTATAATAGTAAACAAGGAGGAACATAATGTTAGAGAAAGCGAAAATAGATCGAATTAACGAATTGTCGCACAAGAAAAAAGCAGGTACGATGACTGTTGATGAGAAGCTAGAACAAGAGGCACTTCGTCAAGAGTATATCAAGTCCTTTCGAAATCAAGTTCGTGATACGATTGAGCACACGACATTCATCGATCCGAATGGTGATGATGTAACGCCTGAAAAAATAAAACGAAAACGTGACGAGCGAAATAAGCTGTGAAGGAACTGGAGGGATTGGTATGTCTCTCCATTTCTTTATATTCAATCGAACATTATCGATCATTTTAATGCATTTGTAAACAATTAGATATTTTTTAGTTGTGTAATAGTCTAGAAAGGATTATTATAGAGAGTAGTGACTAAAACAAGAGAGGATGTTTCATTTGTTTGATAAAACGGATCAATTAGCAATTAATACTATTCGAACATTATCGATCGACGCAATTCAGAAAGCCAATTCTGGTCATCCAGGATTACCAATGGGGGCTGCCCCAATGGCGTATGCATTATGGTCTAAAGTACTGAAGGCCAATCCAGCTAATTCACACTGGTTTAATCGCGACCGCTTTGTTCTTTCTGCAGGCCATGGTTCTATGTTGCTTTACAGCCTGTTACACCTTAGTGGCTATAAATTAGGATTAGAGGATTTGAAGCAATTCCGTCAATGGGATAGCAAAACACCTGGTCACCCTGAGGTTCATCATACGGATGGTGTAGATGCGACAACCGGTCCACTTGGACAAGGCATCGCGATGGCTGTTGGTATGGCGATGGCAGAAAGACATTTAGAAGCAATGTATAATAAAGATGGATTCCCAGTTGTGGATCACTATACATATGCATTATGTGGTGATGGCGATTTAATGGAAGGTGTGGCATCGGAAGCTGCTTCCCTTGCTGGACATCAACAACTAGGCCGCTTGGTACTTTTATATGATTCTAATGATATTTCACTAGATGGTGATTTGGATAAATCATTTTCTGAAAGTGTAAAACAACGCTTTGAATCTTACGGTTGGGAACATTTGCTTGTTAAAGATGGCAATGATACAACTGAAATTTTAGCGGCTATCGAAAAAGCGAAACAAAATACATCGCAACCAACGATGATTGAAGTGAAAACAGTTATTGGTTTCGGTGCTCCAAACGAAGGAACAAGCAAGGTTCATGGCGCTCCACTTGGTGCGGATGGCATTAAGGCTGCAAAAGCTGTATATGGTTGGGATTACGAAGAAGACTTCTACGTTCCAAGCGAAGTATATGATCGCTTTAAAGAGACGATTGCGAAGCGTGGCGCTGAGGAAGAAGAAGCATGGAACACGATGTTTGCTTCTTATAAAGAGAAATTCCCAGAACTTGCGGCTCAATTAGAGCTTAGCTTGAATGAGGAACTTCCAGAAGGCTGGGACAAGGATTTACCTGTATATGGTGAGGATAAATCGCTTGCTAGCCGTGCGTCAAGCGGTGAAGTCATCAATGCTTTAGCTACTAAATTACCTCAATTATTTGGTGGATCTGCTGATTTAGCTGGTTCTAATAATACAAATATCGCAACAGATGGTGAGTTTACGAAAGCTACACCTGCTGATCGTAATATTTGGTTTGGTGTACGTGAGTTTGCAATGGGGGCTGCACTGAATGGTATGGCGCTACATTCTGGGCTTAAAGTTTACGGGGGAACATTCTTCGTATTCTCTGATTACCTACGTGCAGCGATTCGCTTATCTGCGATTCAAAACCTACCAGTGAACTATGTGCTGACGCATGACAGTATCGCAGTTGGGGAAGATGGACCAACGCATGAGCCTGTAGAACAAATTGCTTCTCTTCGTGCAATGCCTGGTTTGACGTTACTTCGCCCAGCAGACGGGAATGAAGTTGTTGCGGCATGGAAAATTGCGATTCGCTCAACTAATCGTCCGACTGCTCTTGTGCTTACGCGTCAAAACTTACCAACATTGCCTAATTCTGCTAAATTGGCGGAAGAAGGCGTGGCTAAAGGAGCTTATGTATTGTCTCCAGCGAAGAAAGACGTGGCAGATGTACTTCTTTTAGCTACTGGATCAGAAGTTAATTTGGCTGTACAAGCACAAGCAAAACTTGCAAAAGATGGCATTGACGCATCTGTCGTTAGTATCCCATCATTTGACTTGTTTGAGCAGCAATCGGCGGAATATAAAGAGAGTGTTCTACCGAATGCGGTTCGTAAACGTGTATCTATCGAAATGGGCTCAACACTTGGTTGGGAACGTTACGTTGGTTTAGATGGTAAAACAATCGGAATTGACAAGTTTGGCGCTTCAGCACCAGGCGATACGATTATTAAAAACTATGGTTTCACTGTGGAGAATGTCGTTAACGCTGTGAAGTCTTTGTAAGTAATAGATTGGAAGTGCAAGGTGAGGCGAGTTTTTCGCTAAATCATTTTGCACTTCTTTTTAGGATAATGTGTTGTGTATACGTTGTGTTGATGGTATAATGAGGCAGTTGTGATTTTTTAATGATAGCGAACTTTTATTGCTATAGAATATCGAAAAACTATTGTTTTGGCCTGATAAATCAAGTACAATAAAAGGGATATATTGTTTCGAGGAGGAGAAAGAGAATATGTTGTGGTATATACTTATCGGCATACTTTGCTTAATTGCTGGTTTGGCATTAGGATTTTTCATTGCAAGAAGATACATGATGACGTATCTGAAGAAAAACCCGCCAATCAATGAGCAAATGTTACAAATGATGATGGCCCAAATGGGAATGAAACCGTCACAGAAAAAAATTAACCAAATGATGAACGCTATGGGTAAACAGCAAGAAAAAGAAGGCAAAGCGAAGAAGAAAAAATAAGATTAGGACGGGGTATTGCACGATTTACTTGTTCTAAATAGCTTAATTGATGGTATACTTGAAACACTTTTTGGGATTACGTTTGAGACGTGATTTTGAGAGGTGTTTTTTAGTTTCGAGTAATATTTGCAGAATATTTCGGGTTTTCCGAGCGTGTCGCAAGTAAAAGTGGTGCTAGAGTGGTAGAATAGGTTCATGCAGACGAGGCGGTATTTTTAATTGGAATTGGAGGCGTTGGAATGAATGATAAGATAAAGGTTGAAGTTAAGCGAAACGAGGAGAAGATGGTTGCTTTTCGGAGGGATTTACATAGGAATCCGGAGTTGTCGTGGCAGGAGATTCGGACGACGAACCGGGTTGTGGCGGAGCTTGAGCGGATAGGCATTGCGTATCGGCGAATGGAGCCGACGGGGGTCGTGGCGGAGCTGGTTGGGAATAGGAATGGGAAAACGGTGGCGCTGCGTGCGGATATGGACGCGTTACCCGTGATGGAATTGAGCGAGGCGCTTTCTTACCGATCGGGAAATGATGGGAAAATGCATGCATGTGGGCACGATGCGCATACGGCGATGTTGCTTTGTGCGGCGGAAGCGCTGGTTGGTATTCAGGATGAGTTGGCTGGGACGGTGCGTTTTATTTTTCAGCCGGCGGAGGAGATTACGGAAGGTGCGGAGGCGATGATTCAGCAGGGTGCGATGCAGGGTGTGGATAATGTGTTCGGAATTCATATTTGGTCGCAGATGCCGACGCATGCCATTTCTTGTAATGCTGGGCCTGTTTTTGCGTCTGCGGATGTGGTTGAGATTAAGTTTACGGGACGTGGTGGGCATGGTGCGATGCCGGACGCTTGTATTGATGCGGCGGTGGTTGCTTCGGCTTTTGTGATGGGGGTTCAGGCGATTGTATCACGGGAAACGGACCCGCTTGAGCCAGCTGTTTTTACGATAGGGCGCATGGAGGCTGGGACGCGTTATAATGTGATCGCGGAGAATGCGGTTTTGGAGGGGACGGTTCGTTCGTTTCATCCGCGGGTTCGTGAAAAAATGGAGGCGGCGATTCGGCGTTATGCGGAACAGGTTGCGGCTACTTATGGTGCAACGGCGGAAGTGGATTATCGGTATGGGACGCATGCGGTGATAAATGAGGAACAGAGCGCGAACTTGGCGCAACGTGTGGTTACGAGTAGTTTTGGTGATGCGGTGCTTTATTCGGACCGACCAACGACGGCGGGCGAGGATTTTAGTTATTATTTGCAGGAGGCTCCTGGTTGTTTTGCGCTTGTTGGTGCTGGAAATCTGGAGAAGGATACGGAATGGGCGCATCATCATGGCCGTTTTAATGTGGATGAGGATGCGATGGTTTATGGCGCGGAACTCTACGCGCAGTATGCCTACACATATTTGACAGAGAATCCTGAATAAGGGTTCTTTGTCTGTCAAATAAAAAAATTATAAATATACTTGAATCTTTGAAAGAAATCGGTTACACTAGTTCCTGTAAACAAATTTGAGAAGGAGGTAAGGACAATGAAAAAGATAATTGGATTTGATGAGCGAACCATTATTGTAGGAGATAGCCTAAATTCGGCGTCCGTTATATCGAGGAAGAGGTACAGGCTTATTTGAGGGCTGTTATGTGTACTTTTGTGGGATTATTTCGATATATATTTCCAAACAGTAATGGGCAGAGCAAGACGTGTCCGTTATTTTTTATGTCCAAAAACAGGAATAAAAAGGGTTTCAAAAGAAAAGAGGGTTGGGAATGAAGATTTATAAGGAGTTGGGATGGTTTTTTAAAGAGCAGCGAAAATCGTATATTATCGGGGTTTCATTGCTTTTTATGATAACTTTACTTCAACTGGTGCCGCCGAAAATACTTGGTATGACGGTGGATGCGATTAGTAAGGATACGCTGACGAAAAATCATTTATATATGTGGATGGGAGTTCTGCTTGGGGCTGCTGTTGTCGCGTATGTTGGTCGTTATTTTTGGCGGATGATGATTTTTGGGTCGGATAATAAGTTGCAACGTCAATTGCGGTTACGATTATTTGAGCATTTGTCGAAAATGTCGCCGTTCTTTTTTCAGCGCTATCGGACGGGGGATTTGATGGCGCACGCGACGAATGATATTTCCGCGATTCAGCAAGTGGCTGGATTTGGCGTTTTGACGTTGTGTGATTCGATTTTGACGGGGAGCACGGTTATTGCGACGATGGCGATTACGATTGATTGGCGCCTGACGTTGATTGCGCTTTTGCCGATGCCGTTTATGGTGTGGGGAAGCTCGGTGCTTGGTCGGAAATTGCATGATCGTTTTCATAGTGCCCAGGCGGAATTTTCGAAGTTGAATGATAAGACGCAGGAGAGTTTGTCGGGGATTAAGGTTACGAAAACGTTTGGACAGGAGCAGGAGGATATCGAGGATTTTAGAAGGCAGACGGAGGAGGTTGTCGGTGTCAATGTGAAGGTTGCAAAACTGGATGCGATGTTTGATCCGATGATTTCGATTATTGTGAGTGTTTCGTTTGTACTATCGCTTGCTTTTGGGGCCAAATTTGTGATGGAAGGGACGCTCACGATTGGTCAGGTGATTGCATTTACAAATTATTTATTCTTACTGATTTGGCCGATGTTGGCGTTTGGATTCTTGTTTAATGTGATTCAGCGTGGGAATGCGTCTTATGATCGACTAAATACATTATTGAGTGAGCCGGAGGACGTGAAGGATGATTTTGGGGCGATCGATGCGTTGCCACGTGGGGATATTGATTTTGCGTTAGAGGCATTTACGTATCCGGATGAGGATGCGCCAGTTTTGCAGGATATTGTTTTTCAGTTGAAATCGGGTGGAACGCTTGGGATTGTTGGGCGAACGGGTTCTGGTAAGACGACGCTTTTGAAGTTGTTGATGCGGGAATATGATGATTATCAGGGGGCGATTAAGTTTGATGGGCAGCCGATTCAGTGTTATACGGTGCGGGGATTGCGCCGGGCGATTGGTTATGTGCCGCAGGATCAGTTCTTGTTTTCGACGACGGTTCGGGAAAATATTCGTTTTGGGAATCCGAAGTTGTCGCAGGCGGATGTGGAGCGCATTGCGGAGATGGTTTCGGTGCATGAGGATATTACGGAGTTCACGGATGGCTATGATACAGTCGTGGGCGAGCGTGGTGTGTCGCTTTCTGGTGGTCAGAAGCAGCGGTTAGCGATTGCGAGGGCGCTGATTATGAATCCGGAGTTGCTGATTTTGGATGATGCGCTTTCGGCTGTAGATGCGAAAACGGAAGAGCTGATTTTGCAAAATCTCAAAGCTAATCGGGCGGATAAAACGACGATTATTAGTGCGCATCGACTCAGTTCGGTGGAGCATGCGAATATTATTATCGTGATTGATAAAGGTAAAATTGTGGAGCGTGGGACGCATGCAGAGCTTGTGGTGCTCGACGGTTGGTACGCGGAAATGTTCCGAAACCAGCAATTAGAGGAGCTTATTGAGGGCGGGGGTGATACGAATGGAGCCGGATAATGAAGAAATGTTAACGATGAGTGGGAGAGAACATCGTGCGGTTTTGAAACGTTTGTTTAGCTACACGAAGTATCATGTCCCGGCGCTGATTTTAACGATTTTTCTGGTCATGTTGGTGACGTTGGCGGATGTATTTTTGCCGATTTTGATTAAAATATTTCTGGATGATTACTTGACACCGCTTCATTTTGTGGCTGGGCCGATTCTTTTGTTGGCATCGGGGTACATGGGTTTGGCGCTTGGCCGGTCTATGGTTTGGTATTTTCAACTGGTTTTATTTCAAAAGATTGCTTTGCGGATAGTGCAGCGCATTCGGATTGATATCTTTAGTAAACTTCAGAATATGGGGATGCGTTATTTTGATCAAACGCCTGCGGGGAGCTTGGTTTCGCGTGTGACGAATGATACGGAAGCGATTAAAGATATGTTTATAAATGTGCTCGGAACAGCGATTCAAAGTGTGTTTATGCTGATTGGAATTTACACTGCGATGTTTATTATGGATGCCAAATTGGCGGCGTATAGTTTGCTTGTTTTTCCGCTCACGATGTTGATTATTATTGTGTACCGAAAGTATAGTTCGCAGTTTTACAGGGCGCGTCGGGAAAAATTGAGTCAGCTAAATGCGAAAATTGCGGAGTCTATTTCAGGCATGTCGATTGTGCAGCAGTTTAATCAGGAAAAGCGCTTAATCGGTGAGTTTGAAGAGATTAATAAAGATTATTATGATGTTGGTATGAAAAATATTAAATTTAACGCGTTGCTTCTTGGCCCGGCGATTGATCTGATTTATTCGCTAGCGGTTGTGTTGATTCTTAGTTTCTTCGGGATTCAATCGTTTTCTGGGCCGGTCGCGATTGGGACGATTTATGCTTTTATCACGTATTTTGATCGGTTTTTAGAGGCGATTTACAACATTATGGAGCGGCTCGCGATGTACCAAGAGGCGATTACGGCGGCTTCGCGTGTGTTCCGGATTATGGATGGCACGGATTTGGCGCCGGAACAAGATGTGGAGGATGGTTTAGCCATCGGAAAAGCGAAGATTGAGTTCAAAAATGTCACGTTTTCTTATGATGGTAAAAAAGACGTTTTGAAGGATATTAGTTTTACCGCTGAATCGGGGCAAACGGTCGCGCTTGTTGGTCATACGGGAAGTGGGAAAAGCTCGATTATCAATTTAATGATGCGCTTTTATGAGTTTGAGCACGGTGAAATTTTGATTGATGGGAAGTCAATTAAGCGGTATCCGATGGAGGAATTGCGTGCGAAAACGGGGCTGGTTTTGCAGGATAGCTTTATGTTTTATGGCACGATTAAGGATAACATTCGGTTGCATAATAAGATGATTACGGATCGAGAAATTTTGGAAGCGGCGCAGTTTGTTCAGGCGGATCGGTTTATTAACACGTTGGCGGATAAGTATGATCATAAGGTGATTGAGCGTGGTGCTTCGTTTTCAAGTGGGCAGCGTCAGTTGATTTCGTTTACTAGGACGGTCGTGACGAATCCGCAAATCCTTGTTTTAGATGAGGCAACGGCGAATATTGATACGGAGACGGAAAGTTTGATTCAGACGGGCTTGCGAAATATGAGGCAAGGTAGGACGACGATTGCGATTGCGCACAGGCTTTCGACGATTAAAGATGCGGATCTGATTTTGGTGCTTCGAAAAGGGAGCATTATTGAGCGGGGAACGCATGAGGAATTGCTTGCGCATGGTGGTGTCTATCATTCGATGTATCAGTTGCAAAACAGTGGCATGGATTTAGAGGAGCTTGGTTAATTGGGCATAAAGGTTGTTTTTCTTCTAAAAAAGTTTATAATGAGGCAAGTAAATAGTGCCGATTAGGAGGAAGAAACGTGTCATTTATATTATCAATTATCATCACGCTTGTTTTTGGTGTCGGGGTTATCTTGATTCGGATGAAGGCGTCGAAAGAGCCAGCGACTGTGAAAAAAATTATTATTCCGCCGATTATGATGAGTACGGGGGCGCTTATGTTCGTCATTCCGTATTTCCGTGTTTCGCCAGCTGGTATTCTCGAGGCTGTGTTGATGGGGCTAGTTTTCTCGCTCATTTTAATTTGGACAACGCGGTTTGAGATTAAGCATCAGTATGTCTTTATTAAGCGGACGAAATCGTTTCCAGTTATTTTGTTGAGTTTGCTTTTAATCCGACTCGGTATTAAATATTGGATTAGTGGCTCGGTGGATGTTGGGGAATTGTCTGGAATGTTTTGGATTCTAGCGTTTGCGATGATTGTTCCTTGGCGAATCGCGATGTATTTTCAATATAAAAATGTCGCTGGGAAGCTGGAACAAACGGAAGAAACCTGATTTTAAAATTTGGGAGGATTTATCCCATGAAAACGGTTGAATTATGACAGGAACATCGATATAATGAGTAAGGTTGCGCGAATTGGGCAACATGTATAAAAGAGGAGGTTTTTCATTTGAAGAAATGGTTAGTAGCTTTATTTTCCCTTGCGCTTGTGTTTGGCTTAGCGGCTTGTGGCAATGATGCGAAGGATGAAAAAGAGACAGAGAAAAAAGATGTAAGCGCGGATGCCATGAGTTTTTACATGGATTTAGTGGCAAAAATTAATGACAATGATACGGACTATGACGCATATCAAGCGGCGATTGGTAGTGACACACCGCCAACGGATGCAGAGCTTGCAGAACTTGCGGCAAAAGCAAGTAGCTCGGCAGACAAAGTATCACAAGTATTGGCTGATGTGAAAGTACCGAACTTGGGTGCAGAGACAGACGCTTTCAAAACAGCGGTAAAAGACTTAAGTGATGCGTATGCAGCGGAGGCTAAAGGCTTAAAGGCTTCTCCAATCGATACAAAATCAGCGGATGAAGCCATGCAAAAAGCTTCTGATGCACTTGGTCAAGCGTTGAAAGATACTGGCTTAGCGCCATCGAGTATCATGAATGACACAGCAGCATAAGAAATGAAATAGGGCGTTGTAGCGTAAAAACTGCAACGCCCTTAGTTTGTGTTTGTAACTTTTTGCAATTGTAAGTATAATGGGAAAGTAATGATTAATAATATCTAATGGAGGGGTTTTATTTTGAAAAAATGGATAGTGGGGACATTAGCGGCAGTAACTGTATTTAGTTTAACGGCTTGTGGCAATGTGAGTGATGAAACGAAGGACGAAGCGAAAGAGAAGGTGTCATCTAAAGCGGAGGATGTAAAGGAGAAAGCTAAGTCAAAAGCGGATGAGATGAAGAAAGAAGGTAGTGCAAAACTGGATGAAGCAACACAAAAGCTGCATACGAAAGCCATGGATTTCTACACGGATTTGGTTGATAAGGTGAATGAAAAAGATAAAGATTATGATGCGTATATAGCAGATATTACGAGTGATGCTCCATCCAAAGGAGCGAAGTTGGACGAATTGGCAGAGAAAGCTAGTGCCTCCGCAGAAAATATTTCGGAAACGTTGGCGAATGTGAAGGTTCCTGATTTAGGAGAGCGCACAGATGCGTTTAAAACGTCAATTCAAAGCTTGAGCGATGCATTTGCTGAAAAAGCAGCGGCGATAAAGGCGAATCCTGGCGACACAAAAGCAGCAGAGAAAGCGGATGCTGCGATACAAAATGCGTCAGATAAACTTTCAGAAGCTCTAAAAAATATTGGTTTGGCGGGTTCTAATATCGTGAATGATATTACTGGCTGAGCATGAAAAAAACCTTGATTCCCAAGTGCGAGCGACGCGGGATCAAGGTTTTTATTATTTTACTTTCGTTGCGTCTATTTCTGCTTGTAAACGTTCGAAGGTTTTCAAAACTTCTTCGGATTTAATTTCTAGCAGTTCTTTTTGATCGATGTCTTTGTCGTTGAATGGGATTGGATCGCCGAATCGAATGATGACTTTTTTTCGTTTGAATAATTCACCGACTGTTTTTGGTCCGTCGTATACGGCTGGCAGGATTGGAACTTTACCCTTTAGTGCCACGGTTACTGCGCCTCGTTTTAGATGGAGACCAGCTGATTTCCTAGTACCACTTGGGAAAATACCAACTACTTTTCCGTCTTTTAAAAGGCGAATTGGAAGTTTGATCGCGCTTGGACCTGGATTTTCACGATTTACTGGGAAGGCGTTCAGATGGCGCATTAACCAGTTTAGTGACTTGGTTTTGAATAGTTCTTGTTTTGCCATGTAGTGAATTTGAAGTGGTTTTATGGCAAATCCGAGGTAGAGAATCTCCATCCACGATGTGTGCGTTGAAACGACAACGAATGGCGCTTCGGGGATTTTGTCTTTATTCTGTACCTGGAAACGTCCGCCGATTATCGTGAGAATCACCTGGACGAAATTTCTCGCAAAAGTGTAGAACAAGTTGGTTCACTCCTATAATTCTTTTTTTAGTCTTGTTTTTAGTATACTGAAAAGTTGTGGAAACGTCTAGTGCTTACGTGCTGTTCTTGTTTTTTTCGAAAATATAGTATACTGGTGGTAATGAGGAAAATAGGATAATGAGGTGTTGGGATGAAATTTTTACATACGGCGGATTGGCATTTAGGAAAAATTGTGAACGGGGTGTCGATGCTTGCGGAACAGCGGTATATTTTAGAGCAGATAGCGCGGATTGCGGAGGAGGAGCAGGTCGATGGGATTGTGATTGCTGGGGATTTGTATGATCGGTCGGTGCCACCAGCGGATGCGGTGACGCTTTTGAATGATGTGTTGATGGAGCTGAATGTGACGCTTGGGAAGCCGGTTTTTGCGATTAGTGGGAATCATGATAGTGCGGAGCGGGTCAATTTTGGTTCGGCTTGGTACGAGAAGAGTGGTTTACATATTCAAGGGACGTTGGGTAAGGAGCTCGCGCCGATTGAGTGGAACGGGGCGCAGGTTTGGTTGGTTCCGTATCATGAGCCAGCGCAGGTTCGGGCGGCTTTTGAAGAGAAGACGGTACGGTCGTTTGAGGATGCGATGCAGGCTGTCACAGCAAAAATTAGAGCGGTTTGGGATACGGATAAGGCGCAGATTTTAGTTGGGCACGCGTTTGTTGCGGGTGGTCTTCCTAGTGATTCGGAGCGGCAATTGGCGATTGGAAATGTGGATCGGGTGTCGACGAATTGTTTTGAGGGCTTTGATTATGTGGCGCTCGGGCATTTGCACCATTCGCACGCGATTCATCATCCGAGTATTTTTTATGCGGGATCACCGTTGAAGTATTCATTTTCGGAGGCGAAGGATAAGAAGAGTGTTCGGATTGTGACGATGGATGGGAAGGCGCTTGTGGAAGTGCGGGAGCGTTATTTGGAGCCATTGCATGATTTGCGGATTATCGAAGGGTATTTGGCGGACTTGGTAAGTTCCGTGGCGCCTGGAAATGAGGATTTTTTGCAGATCAATTTATTGGATGAGGGTGCGTTGATTGATCCGATTGGGCAACTGCGGGCGTTTTATCCGAATGTGTTGCATTTGGAACGGGTACAGGAAAAGTTGACGGATAGCCAATTTGAACGATTTGAAGATGTGATTAAAAAAGATGATTTGGAGCTGTTTGCGCAGTTTTTTGAGCATGTGAGTGGGAAGGAAATGTCGGATCGGCAAGTGGAGATTATGCGCGAGACGATGGATAGTGTAAAGGGAGGTGCGGATCAATGAGGCCTTTGAAACTGACGATGCAGGCTTTTGGTGCTTATGCGAAGGCCGAGACGATTGATTTTACGGAGCTAGGTCAGGAACGGATTTTTGTGATTTCTGGAAAAACGGGCGCTGGGAAGTCGACGATTTTTGATGCGATTAGTTTTGCGATTTTTGGGAAGGCGAATACGAATGATCGGGAAGGTTTTTCGCTCAGGAGTCATTTTGCGAAAGCGGAGGATTTGACGGAAGTGTCGCTTGAATTTTTGCTTCGGGATGTGCGGTATTTGGTTCGTCGTGTGCCGCAGCAGGAGGTTCCGAAGCAGCGCGGGGAAGGGATGACCACGGTTACTGCGAAGGCGGAGCTCTATGAACTGGATGGGGATGAGGAGACGTTACTCGCGAGTTCGGTTCGGGATGTTGGCGCGAAAATGGAAGAGATTATCCAGTTGAATGTGGATCAGTTTCGCCAAATTTTGATGATTCCGCAGGGCGAGTTCAGGGAATTGCTTGTAGCGGAGAGTAAGGAGAAGGAAGCGATTTTGCAGCGGTTGGCGCATACGCATTTCTATCAGCTTATTGAAAACCAGTTGTGGCAACAGCAGAAGGATCAGGAACAGCAAGTGCGATTATTGCGTGAAAAAGTGGCGGGGATTACGCAGGAGGCTTTTGACGCGGAGGCGCTTGCTGGAAAAACGGCGCTGGATATTGAGTTGATGTTTGCCGAACGATTGATTGTGGAGCAGGAAACGATGAATGGGCTTCAGGAACAGATGGAGTTTGCGAAGGAGAAAGCAGAAATCACGGCTAAAAATGTGACATTGGCGGAGGAAAAAATCGCGGAATGGGCGCAATTAGCGAAATTACGGACGGAAAAAGTGGCATTGGATGAGCAATTGGACACGCGAAATCAGGAGCAAGAAACGGTCGATTTGGCGCGAAAAGCTGGGACGTTGATTGACCAGGATGCATTGTGTTTGCGGTTAAAACAGCAATTAGACGAGGCGAAATTGGATGAGCGGCAGGCTTTGGATGCTCTTAAAAATCGGGAAGTTGCGTTTGAAAAAGCCCATTTGGAAATAGAGAAAGTGAAGGAAATCGAGTTAGAATACGTGGCTTGGGTTAAAAAGCGGGATTTGCTGCAAACGATGGAGGCAAAAGTGACGCGGGCTCTAGCCGTGCAAGAAGAATTAGCACAGCAGAGTGGCCGGCAGCAAGATTTAGCGCAGAAATTAGAACAGTTTATTTTGCAGGAAAAAGGGCTGTTAGAGCAATCGGAAAAATTAGCTGAGCGTGTGCGATTGGTGCAGGATTCGCGACTGAAATATGCGGAAACGAAGCAACGGCTAACCGAGTTGAAGCAAGAAGAAGCGTTTGTTTTGGTTGAAATAAAGAAGTGGGAACAGAAGCAGGCGTGGGAAGCGGAATTAGTTGTATTAAATCGTGAATGGAAAGTGGCAGAAGAGCAGTTTAGCGAAGCGCAAGCAAAATATGAGAAGTTGGGTGCGATGTGGCAGCATGAACAAGCGGCGATGTTGGCGTTAAGCCTTGTGGATGGTGATGCGTGTCCAGTTTGCGGTTCATTGGAGCATCCGAATGCTGCATTGGAAACGGCGGACGTGTCAAAAACAGAGGTAGACACGGCAAGAGAGAGTCAGAGCGCCAAGCAGGACGCTGTAAAAGCAATTGTGACGAAAATAGAACAGAAAAGATGGCAGATCGAACAAATCGTATTTGCTTCGGAGGAATCGTTGCAGGTTTTGAAGGAAAAACAAGCGTTGTATGGCGAGGAAGTAGCGACAAAAGAGAAGGAACTCGCGGAAATGGACGTCTTTCTAGTGGAAGAGAATGATGTGGAGGAACAGCTGGAACGGAATAAACAGGAGATGATCAAGCTCGGCGAGGAAAAAGCGCAGTTGCAGACGGCGTATGAAGAAGTTAGTAAAAGTGTTGATGCTGCAAAAACGACGCACACCTTGCTTTTGGAGGATGTGCCGGAGGAGTTTCGGGATCCGACTGTTTTTTATGAAGAACAGAAAGCGTTGACGGCGAAAATTACTGATTTTGAAGAGAAGAAGGGACGCGCGGAATTGGCATATAATACGGCGAAAGAAGGGCATTACAAAGCGATTTCGGCAAGCGATATGGCGGGGAAAGCGGCTGTGAAGGCGGAGGATGCTTTGGCAACGCAGCGCACGATTTTTAAAGATATCATGGCGGCGAACGGTTTTGCGGATTATGCATCCTATCAGCGAGCTATTTTGAGTCCGGAAGATTTGGACGCGAAGGAGCGCTTTATTCGTGATTTTGAGCAGCGGTATCATTTTGTTTCGGAGCGTTTGAAAGAGACGGAGACGAGGCTTGCAGGAGCTGAACAACCGGATTTAATAGCATTGCAACGACTGGATGATGAGGCGAAACGGCTGTATCATGAAAAAGCAGAGCGCTGGATGGGGCAAAAAGACGTTGTTCGCAAGTTATCGGAGTTATCCGAGCGATTTTTGAAATATCTGGTGGAGACGAGTGAAGCGGAGAAGGCTTACGCGGATGTTGGCTACTTGGCGGATATGGCGCGCGGGAAAAATGATCGACGCTTAACGTTTGAACGCTTTGTTTTGGCCACTTTCTTAGATACGATTTTGCTCCGGGCGAACGGTCGATTGAAAAAAATGACGAACGGTAGGTTTCAACTGAACCGCAAAAAGGAAAAGTCAAAGGGAAACGTGCAAAGTGGTTTGGAGCTTGAGGTTTACGATGAGTATACTGGTTTGGAGCGGCATGTCAAAACATTATCTGGCGGGGAGAGTTTTAAAACGTCCTTAGCTTTGGCATTAGCTCTTGCGGAAGTTGTGCAGGAAATGTCAGGTGGGATTTCGCTGGAGACGATGTTTATTGATGAGGGATTTGGTACGC
Organism: Paenilisteria newyorkensis; assembly: GCF_000766145.1. Lineage (GTDB taxonomy): Bacteria > Bacillota > Bacilli > Lactobacillales > Listeriaceae > Listeria_A > Listeria_A newyorkensis. Next base: position 81,125 of record NZ_JNFB01000039.1, read on the forward strand.
TGGATCCGGAATCGTTGGAAATGGCGGTGGAGTGCTTGCTTGAAACGCAGGAATCGGGACGGCTTGTTGGTATTATCTCACATGTGCCAGAGTTGAAAGAACGGATTCCGTCGCGACTGGAAGTAACGGCGACAAACCACGGAAGTACGACGAAATTTTTCGCGCAAGGCCTATAAAACTGGATGTGGAGGTGCAGACTTGGAGTAGAAATAGCTTCCTAGTTTGAAACATGAGACTTTTTTCGATATAATGAAGTGTTGGATGAAAAAAAGAACTTTTTTTCCTGATGACATGAATGGAGGAATTGTGATGATACGACAAGCGAAAGCGGAAGATGCGGAACAAGTCGCACCACTTATTTATATAATTTTAGAGGATATGGAATTGCCATTTTTAAAAGGTGTTAGTAAAGAGATGATGCTGGAAATGATTGAGGCGAGCTTTTTACGGTCGGATTATCGGTTTAGTAAAGAGAATGTGATGGTCAAGGAAATTGATGGCAAAGTGGCGGGAATCCTTGTGAGCTATCATGGGGAGCACGCGGAAAATATGGATGACGAGTGGGAAGGCATTCAAGATATGTTCGGGATTGTTAACAAAATACCGTTGTTTACGGAGCAAGAAACGTGGATGGGCGAGTATTATCTGGATTCTCTTGTGGTCGATTCATCGTATCGCGGTCAAGGGATTGGCAAGGAACTACTGCATGCGTTTAAAGAATTGGCGGTCGCTAAAAATTGTGAGATTATCGCGCTGAACGTTGAAAAAGCAAATGAAGGCGCGCTAAATTTATATAAAAAATTAGGTTACGAATCGGAGTACGATTTGGTTTTATCTGGTCATGATTATTATCACATGACCCAAAATGTCAGGAGTTGAGTGAATTGTTAACAGATCCAAAAAACACAATGATTCCTGTTTCGATTAAGAAAAAGGGGCGCGAATTACTGGAAGATGGGGCAATCACTGTTTTCGAAGAAAAGACGACGTACGCGAATATGTTCCGTTCTGTTGTTGTAGATGACCGGGTTTCGTATGAAGTGAAGCATGTGGCGAGCGGGAATTATCAGTGTGATTGCATTTACTTCCAAGAAAATAGTATCTGTGCGCATATTTATGCAGTTGAGTTAGAACACGAGGCGCGTCAGACGAAGATCGAGAAGGCAAATTTCAAGCAACGCATTCTGGCGCAAGAGGCTACGACGCTACTTTCGCTGTTTCAAGAAAATATGGACCGCCAATTTGACACGTTCGATACGACGGCCAAAACGCCACTGAAGGTCGAGTATATTTTGCGGATGCAGGAAAATCGTGATAAAAACATGTTGACGCTGGATTTAAAGGTTGGGCAGGATCGGACGTATGTTGTGAAAAATATCGGGGATTTTTTGCAAGCGATAAAGCAACATACGAGCTATTTTTTCACAAAAAATTTCAGTTTTGATCCGAACGAGCATTATTTCGGTGAGCGTGATATCGCGGTTTTCAATGAGCTGACGAAAATTAATGAAATCGCGAAGATGTATGATACGGATAGCTTCTATTGGAACAAATCGTATGCGGAGGAGAAGGTGCTGATTATTCCACCGAGTTTAGCGGAGACGATTTTGGCTGATTTGATGGGGCAGAACACAATTTGTATTCATGACGACATTAAATACAGCGGGTTGTTGTTTAAAAAAGGGACGCTGCCGTTTTCATTCGTATTTCGCAAAAATGACGATGGTGATATGTACCAGCTCGTGATGGAAGAATTGCAACAAGCGAGTTATTTGGAAAGCTATCAGTTATTGTTTTTAAATGGTGTGTTTTATCGGCCGAGTGATGCGGTTTGGGAGCAGTTGACGCCGCTTATTAATTTTCATAGTGTGACGGAGAATGAGGTGGTACAGTTTTCAGAATCGCAACTCAGTGAGGTGATGTCATACGTGTTACCGTCGCTCCAAAAAAGTGGGCACGTGCAGATTGATCCGTCGATTGAAGACCGGGTTATTCAGCAACCGCTCGTTTCGAAGATGTGGATCTCGCAAAAAAACAACGAACATGTGCTAAAACTCGAATATCACTATGGTTCGCAGGTTTTTGACCCATTTGCATTGACGGAAAGCGTGGATCCGGATGGCCGAATCATGATTCGGGATATGGAGACGGAAGCAAAAATTATGCACCGTATTGAGGCGGCGCCCGTTCATTTTTCGGAGACGCAAATGGTTGTGAATTCCGATGAGGCGAGCCTTTACGAGTTTTATTATCGGGTCGTTCCGAGTTTGGCGACGGATGTGGCAATTTATTTGGAAGATGGTTTGGAAGAAATGGTGGAGGAACACGTGAAACCAACGACAACCATCGATGTGGCGCATGATAATGATTACTTATCGGTGGCATTTGATTTTCAAGGTATCGATGAGGATGAGATTCAGGAAGTACTGCAATCTTTGCGGGAAAAGCGGAAGTATCATCGCTTGAACAGCGGGCGTTTCTTATCGCTTGAAGACGAGAGTTATCAGCAAATGGAAGCGATTTTTGATATTTTAGATGTTCGTAAAAAAGAAGTCGGGAAACAAATGGCTGTGCCGCTTTATCGTGGGATGCAAATCTATGAGGCGATGGGCAGTGCGCAAAATGAGCATAATAAGTTCAGTCGGACGTTCCGCGATTTATTGCATGAGATTGTGAATCAAGAGGATACGTCTTACCCGTTGCCGACGAATTTGAACGCGGAGCTTCGGGAGTATCAAGTGACTGGTTTTGAATGGATGAAATCGCTTGGGAAATATCACTTAGGTGGCGTTTTAGCGGATGATATGGGGCTTGGAAAGACGCTACAAGCAATCACGTACATTTCTTCAACTATCGAAGAAAATCCGGACATGAAACCAGTTTTAATCGTGACGCCGGCTTCTCTTTTGTATAACTGGTCGAGCGAATTTGAAAAGTTTGCGCCTGATATTCCGGTGACGGTCATTCACGGGACCTCGCAAATGCGTTTGGAACTGATTCAAAAAATCGAGCCGGGGAATGTCTATTTGATATCCTATCCGTCCTTGCGTCAAGATGAGCAGGAATTCTTAACGACGCGTTTCCAAACGATTATTTTGGATGAAGCGCAAGCGATTAAAAATTACAATACCAAGGCGTCGCAAGCGGTTCGGGCACTCAAAACGACGAATGTTTTTGCGCTTAGTGGTACGCCTTTGGAAAACAGTATCGATGAATTATGGACAATGTTTCAAACGATTATGCCAGGCTTTTTCCCGTCGCTTCGTAAGTTTAAAGAATTACCGCACGAACGCGTGGCGCAGATGATTCGACCGTTCTTGATGCGCCGTCTGAAACGAGATGTTGTCAAAGAATTACCGGATAAAATCGAGACGAATCTTTATTCTGAACTAACGGAATCACAAAAAACCGTCTACCTCGCTTATTTGGAGAAAATACAACAAGAATTGGCTGCCAAAGATGGTAATGACCAAGAAGATCGGATTAAATTGTTAGCAGGTTTGACGCGATTACGCCAAATTTGTTGTGATCCAGCACTTTTTGTTGAAAATTATGATGGTGGTTCTGGTAAACTGGTACAATTGTTTGATACAATACAAACAGCACGTGAAAGTGGCAAGCGCATCTTGATTTTCTCGCAGTTCACGTCGATGCTTCAAATCATGAAAGCGCAGGCTGAAGAAGCTGGCTATCGTTATTTTTATATGGATGGTGGCACGCCTTCGAAGAGCCGGATGGATTTGGTAAACGCTTTTAACGCAGGGGATGCCGATTTATTCTTTATTTCACTGAAAGCTGGTGGAACGGGGCTGAATTTGACAGGCGCCGATACGGTTATTTTGTACGATTTATGGTGGAATCCCGCGGTGGAAGAACAAGCGGCGAGTCGAGCGCACAGAATCGGGCAGAAAAACGTGGTGCAAGTGATTCGAATGATTACAAAAGGCACGATTGAAGAGAAAATCTATAATTTACAGAAGCAGAAACAGGCGTTGATGGATGCGTTGATCCAGCCTGGTGAACAAATGCTCCATCGTTTGACAACAGAAGAGATAAAAGAGATTTTGACATTGAGTTGATTATAGAAGGGACGCGAGTGTTTATGGATAATTGGGAAGTATTTATCGCAGGAAATGAAACAGAAGCCGTGGATAAAATTACGGAACTGGAGGTTAGAGGCTATAAAAAGGAGAATATCTCGATCTTAGCTAAATCTGATCAAGAAGATGAAGTAAAAGAGATTATTGAGTCGACGAATGTGGAGGAAGAGCATCCGGTGAATGAAGAAGCATTTGGTGTTATTTCAGGTATTTTGCAGTCGCTTAGCGGTGGATTGGTGATTCCGCAAGTGTATAATCCGAAATATGGTGCGCTTTATGCTGCTGGTCCTTTTGCAAAATGGTTTTCGAATACGAGTGATAAATCGGTCAAACGTTTGCTGAACGATTTTGACTTGGATGATGCTCAAATTGACGAGTTTGTGCGTGCGCTTCACAGTGGTCAAATCTTGATTTTGGCGAGATAAAATGGCAAAGAAGAAGCCAACAAAGGCGCAACTACGTAAAGTCAAACAGAGACGCAGCATGTTTTTGGCGATTTTAGCCTTGTTCGTGTTAGGCTTGGCGCTTGTTGTTCTGATGCAATTTCGAGCGGAGGAAAAGCCGAAACCGTATACGCAAGATATTCCGGAGCAGTTTGTTTCGATTTACCAAGCAGCGGCGAAGGAATACGGGATTGACTGGTTTTTACTTGCCGCCGTGCATCGTGTGGAGACGAAATTTTCAACGGTAGAACCGATGATTTCTGATGTTGGCGCGATTGGTCCGATGCAGTTTATGCCGTGTACGTTTGTGGGATGGAGTGCAGAGGGGTGCCCAGCAACGGGAGGCGTCGGGGATTTTACGGACGATGATTTAGTCGACCCTAGCGTGATTAAAGCGTACGGTGGATACGGTGTGGACGCAAATCATGATGGTAAAGCGGATCCATGGGATTTGGAAGATGCCGTTTTTTCCACCGCGAACTTTTTAGCGGACAATGGCGCAAAAGATGGCAAAGAGAAGCAAGCGATTTTCAAGTATAATCATAGCGATATTTATGTGAAGGATATTATGTTCTACCGCAATCAATTTAAAAAGGCGTGGAACAAAGATGTCGCCTCAAAATGAGAAGAAGTCGAGCAGTTGTGTTCGGCTTTTTCGGTGCGTATTCATCGATAATTTTTACTTATCACAAAGCATCGATTTATCTTAGTTTACTTATCACGCTTTTTTTCGTACAATAGAGTAGTAGAAGATTGCAACGAGAGCGAAGGGTATCACAGTGGGAGGAAAAACAAATGAAAAATTGGAATGAGAAAGCAAAGCAGTCGTTTCAAATTGGCGACGACACGTATCATTATTATCAATTAAAAACATTGGAGGCGGATGGTCAAACATCCATTAAAAAACTGCCTTACTCGATCCGCGTACTACTTGAATCAGTATTGCGTCAAGCGGACGGACGCATCATCACGGATAAGCATATTGAAGACCTAGCGCACTGGGATGCGACGAAGAAAAATGACGGGGAAGTTCCATTTAAACCAGCGCGTGTTATTTTGCAAGATTTTACAGGGGTTCCGGCTGTCGTTGATTTGGCCTCCCTTCGTAAAGCGATGGCAGATCTAGGCGGGAATCCAGAAGATATTAATCCGGAAATCCCGGTGGACCTTGTTGTCGATCACTCGGTGCAAGTGGATAGTTACGCCAATCCGGAAGCGCTAGAAATCAATATGAAACTCGAGTTTGAGCGTAATATGGAGCGTTACCAATTCTTGAACTGGGCGCAGAAATCGTTTGATAATTACCGCGCCGTACCACCAGCAACGGGAATCGTCCATCAAGTGAATTTGGAGTATTTGGCAAGCGTCGTTATCGCGAACCAAGTGGCTGAGAACGAATATACAGCGTTTCCAGATAGCCTGGTTGGAACGGATTCGCATACAACCATGATCAACGGAATCGGCGTACTGGGCTGGGGTGTTGGCGGAATCGAGGCTGAGGCAGGAATGCTCGGCCAACCATCGTATTTCCCCATTCCAGAAGTTATCGGCGTGAAATTAATCAATGCCTTACCAAACGGCGCAACAGCAACCGATTTAGCTTTAAAAGTAACACAAGTCCTGCGTGAAAAGAAAGTTGTCGGCAAATTTGTCGAGTTCTTCGGTAAAGGCGTGGCGACATTGCCGCTTGCTGATCGTGCGACGATTGCGAATATGGCACCAGAATACGGCGCAACATGTGGCTTTTTCCCAGTAGATGAGGAATCGCTTATGTACATGCGTTTAACAGGGCGTGAAGAAAAACAAGTCGCGCTTGTGAAGGAATATTTGCAGCATAACGAGCTATTTTTCACACCAGAAAACGTGGAGCCGAATTATACGTCGGTTGTGGAACTGGATTTAAGCTTGATCGAGCCGAACTTAGCGGGACCAAAACGCCCACAAGACTTGATTCCATTGTCGAAAATGAAAGAGAGCTTCCAAGCCTCAATCAGCGCGCCAAATGGCAACCAAGGATTTGGCTTATCGAAAAAAGACTTGCATAAAGAAGCGAAAGTGACGTTTGGCAATGGCGATCAATCGACGATGAAAACTGGTTCTGTGGCCATTGCAGCGATTACAAGTTGTACAAATACATCGAATCCATATGTGATGCTAAGTGCTGGACTGCTCGCGAAAAAAGCTGTCGAACTAGGTCTTGAAGTGCCGAAATTCGTGAAAACATCGCTCGCACCGGGTTCGAAGGTCGTGACGGGTTATTTGGAAGATGCCGGTTTGCTACCATACCTTGAGAAGTTAGGCTTTGACCTTGTTGGTTACGGTTGTACGACGTGTATCGGTAACTCTGGCCCGTTAAAAGACGAGATTGAACAGGCGATTGTGGATAATGATTTACTCGTTTCTGCAGTTTTGAGTGGAAATCGTAATTTTGAAGGGCGGATTCATGCGTTAGTGAAAGCGAACTTCTTAGCTTCACCACCGCTTGTTGTGGCTTACGCGCTTGCTGGGACAACGAATATCGATATGTTACATGAACCAATCGGAAAAGGCGAACATGGCCAGGATGTCTTTTTAAGCGATATTTGGCCGGCGCAAGAGGAAGTGAAGGCGCTTGTGGAGAGAACTGTGACGCCGGAATTATTCCGCGAAGAATATGCGCATGTTTTCAGCCAAAATGAGGAATGGAACGCGATTGCGACATCGGAACAAGCGCTCTATGATTGGGATGCGGATTCGACGTATATCGCCAACCCACCATTTTTCGAGAATTTATCACCGGAAGCAGGAAGGGTTGAGGCGTTACATGGCCTTCGTGTGATCGGTAAATTCGGCGATTCTGTTACGACGGACCACATTTCTCCAGCTGGGGCAATCGGAAAAGATACACCTGCTGGGAAGTATTTGCAAGCGCATGGTGTAGCGATTCGTGACTTTAACTCGTACGGTTCGCGTCGTGGTCATCATGATGTGATGATGCGCGGAACGTTTGCGAATATTCGGATTAGAAACCAAGTCGCACCAGGAACGGAAGGCGGTTATACAACGTACTGGCCAACAGAAGAAGTTATGCCGATTTATGACGCATCGATGAAATACCAAGAAGCTGGAACTGGGCTTGTTGTGTTGACTGGCGATGATTATGGCATGGGATCTTCTCGTGACTGGGCCGCAAAAGGAACGAATCTACTCGGCATTAAAACAGTCATTGCGAAAAGTTACGAACGGATTCACCGCTCCAACCTTGCGATGATGGGCGTATTGCCATTGCAGTTTAAAGACGGCGAAAGCGCAGATTCACTTGGCTTAACTGGTCGGGAAACGATTAGTGTCGCGATTGATGAAACGGTTTCTCCACTTGATTTTGTTACCGTAACGGCGGTTGCAGAAGATGGCACACATAAAACATTTGAGGCGCTCGTTCGCTTTGACTCGGATGTAGAAATCGATTACTACCGTCATGGCGGAATTTTGCCAATGGTTTTACGCGGAAAATTGAAGAAATAAAAGAAATGAAAAAACATCGAACTAGAACGTGCGTTCGATGTTTTTTTATGTTATCATGAGATATAGCGATAAATCAGGGAGGTTGTTGGAGGATGGAAAAACGAGTAGAGATTGGTAACACTGGGTTGCGCGTCACACCGATTGGCTTTGGAGCAAATACGATTGGTGCGCATAATTTATTTCAAGATATTGATGAAGAAGTAAGCCGTCAGACGGTACGTGAGGTGTTGTCGGCAGGTGCGGATTTTTTTGATAGTGCATTTATGTATGGATTAGGGCGTTCAGAAGAGCTGATTGGTGAAATCTTGGCCGAGACTGGTCGCCGTTCGGATGTTGTTTTAGCAACGAAAGCCACTCATATCGTGACAGACAGTGGGATTAAACTAGATAATTCACCAGCCTTCTTAACGGAAGCGGTAGATATTGCGTTGAAGCGTCTTCAAACAGACTATATTGACCTGTTTTATATTCATTTCCCGGATGGAGTAACACCACCAGACGAAGCAGTTGGCGCTTTAAAACGCTTAAAAGAGGCCGGCAAAATTCGCGCAATAGGTGTGTCCAATTTTAGCATGGAGGCTTTGAAAGTAGCAAATAAAGATGGGTATGTGGATGTCGTACAAGATAAATATTCACTCGTTTACCCTGAATTAGAGCGCGATATGATCCCTTACTGTATCGAGCAGGGAATCTCTTTTATACCATACACACCGCTTGCAAGTGGACTTTTAACGGGGAAATTCACAGCAAACAATCCACCTCAAGACTTCCGAAAAGAACGCCCACATTTCCAAGGACAAGCATACCTTGATACCATTGCAAAAGTGGACAGCCTCCAAGGATTAGCTGACAAGCACCATGTTTCCATTGCGAATATTGTTTTGGCGACCACGCTCGGTATTGACGGCATTGATGTTGTGATTCCAGGGGCTAAGAGTCCAGAGCAAGTTAGGGCGAACATGAAAACGTTAGATGCAGACTTGACGCACGAAGAAGTAGAGCAAGTTCGGGCTTTATTCAAATAACAGATAGAAAGAGGGATGCAAGATGCAGCATGAACGATGTGGTTGGGCGATGAATGATAGTGTCGAGCAAGTATATCATGATAATGAGTGGGGCGTGCCAAGTCGTGATGAGCAATATTTATTTGAAATGCTGAATTTAGAAGGTGCGCAAGCGGGCTTGTCGTGGCGGCTAATCTTAAATAAACGAGCTGCGTACAAAGAAGCTTTCCATCAATTTGATCCAGATAAATGCGCGATGATGACAGATGAAGAGTTAGAACAGATACGTGAAACCGCAGAAATTGTTAGAAACAAGCTTAAAATTGGCGGAGTCCGCAAAAATGCGATCGCTTTTTTAAAGGTGCAAGCGGAATTTGGTTCTTTTGCTAATTATATTTGGGGATATTCTGACGGTGTGCCAATTATAAATCATTGGACGGATATGTCACAAATGCCAGCTAAAAACGAATTATCTGAGCGCATTAGTAAAGACCTCAAGAAACGCGGTTTTATTTTTGTTGGACCTGTTATTATTTATTCGTATTTACAAGCTATTGGGATGATTGATGATCATGTGGTTACTTGTCCGTACCATACAGAGAATCGGTGCTAGTTTTAGCTTGCTAATTGGTTTGATTGCATAAAAATAGGCGTAGCCAGATGGATTGGTACGCCTGTTTTATTTAATTTTTTTGCCAGTTAAGCTGCCATTCAATGCCAAGCTTATCGGTTACTTTTGCATAAACGCCACCCCATGGCATTTCCTGTAGCTCGATAGAAATTTGGCCACCATTTTTTAATACGTCATAGGTGCTTTTTAACGATGCTTCATCATCAAACATGTAGGCAACAGAGAGCATGTTACCAGCTACCAATGCTTCATCAACATAAGAATCGGAGAAATATAGTAATTCAACACCATCTTTCTCTAAGCGGGCGTGTACAAGGCGGTTAGCTAATGTTTCGTCACCGCGAGAATCTCCCATTTCTCCGTATGTTTGGACCATTGTGGGTGTAGCTCCAAAAGCCTCACCGTAGAAATTTAACGCTTCTCTTGCATTCCCGTTGAACTGTAAATAAGGTATCGTATTTGGCATATCATTTCCTCCTAAAAGGTTTTTCACGCGAGGTGATAGGGACAGTATAGAATAAATGAATGCAGAAATCTACTAATATACAAATTTTATTTCTTGCTGACCGCTATAAATAGGGTGGCATCTTGTTTCATGAATACTTTCTCGCCATGGTGAAATTGCTGAATATTTGTCGATTTAAATCCTGTGCTAGTTAGCAATGCTTTCAATTCATCCGCAACAAAGCCGTTATGCACTTTTGGGTGATAGACGTTAGGGTTTTTATCAAAATCAATGATGATAAGTTTGCCATCCGTTTGGAGTGTTTTATAAAGTTTTTCTAAAATGATTTTGGTATCCGGAATGTGTAAAAGAACGAGAGATACCAGTACTATATCAGCTTTTATATCCATTGTGTCTTTGGTGAAATCCGCAACGAATGTTTGGACATTTTGGATATTGCTTGCTGCTACCTTATCGTTTATTATCTCAACCATATTCTCGGAAGAGTCTACCAAAATAGCATTTTTAACAGAGTCGGCAATTTGTAAACCAATTAGACCGGTTCCACTGCCGTAATCAATCAGCGTTTTTTCTTTGGCTTGCGCTAGCTCTTCACGAACTTTGTGGGCAATAATATTCGCGAGTTCTATACGTTCGGTACTATCATATTTCTTGGCTATTGTTTCGAAAACGTTTTCTTCCATTTCTTTATCGCATCCTCTGCTACATGATAAGTCACCAGTATAGTTTAAATGATTCGTTTGCGCAATTAATTGAGAGACTACTAGAAATAAAGATTACAATAATATTATTATGTAAACTTTAAATAGAGAGAAAAAAGAACAACCCTGAGGGAAGGGCTGCTCTTTTCAACTATTTATAACTTAAACACCTTTATATGCGTTTATATAAATTTCTTTCAACTCAGAAACGAGCGGTTGAACTGGGTTAGCAGTCGTACATTGATCCATGAATGCGCGATCAGCAAGTGTATCAACCACTGCGTCAAATGCTTTCTTATCAACGTTTTGACCTTTCAAGCTCATGTCGATTCCGCAATCTTTACCAAGGCTGATAATAGCATCAACAAGTGATTTCATGCCTTCTTCTGTTGTAGAAGCTGGAAGTCCAAGAACGCGAGCGATTTGTGCGTAATCTTGGTCTGCACGGTAAGATTCATATCTTGGGAATAGCGCATGTTTTCTAGGTTTTGTTGCATTGTAACGAATAACGTGTGGCATCAAGATAGCATTGGCACGACCATGCGGGATGTGGAATTCAGGTCCGATTTTGTGTGCTAAACTATGGTTTATGCCTAGGAAAGCATTGGCGAAGGCCATACCCGCCATAGCAGAAGCGTTATGCATTTTTTCGCGAGCATCTTCATCTGCATCAAGAACGGATGCGCGTAATGATTCGAATACCATTTCGATCGCGCGTAGAGATAATCCACGTGTATAATCGCTTGCCATAACAGATACGTAAGACTCAATCGCATGTGTTAACACGTCCATACCTGTATCAGCTGTAATGTGAGCTGGAACAGTCATAACGTATTGTGCATCGACAATTGCTACGTCTGGAGTTAGCTCATAATCTGCTAGTGGGTATTTAATGTTGTTTTCTTTATCTGTAATAACCGCAAAAGGAGTAACCTCAGATCCTGTACCGGATGTAGTAGGGATAGCAACGAATTGTGCTTTTTCACCAAGTTTAGGATATTTGAACGTACGTTTGCGAATATCTAGGAATTTTTGTTTCAAGCCGAAGAATGAAGCTTCCGGGTGTTCATAGAATAACCACATACCTTTGGCAGCGTCCATTGCAGAACCACCACCGAGTGCGATAATGCAATCTGGTTTGAAGTCTTTCATTAATTCTGCACCTTTGTAAACTGTTACGTCTGATGGATCTGGTTCTACGTCTGCAAATACTTGATAGGACACGTCATTGCCGCGTTTTTTCAAGTGTTCGATAACAACATCAACGTATTTAAATTGAACCATTCCTGGGTCAGTTACGATGAATACACGCTCGATATTAGGCATTTTTTGTAGATATTGTGTAGAATATTTTTCAAAGAATACTTTTGGTGGCAATTTAAACCATTGCATATTATTTCTCCGTTCTGCGATACGTTTCACGTTTAAAAGGTTTGTTGCGCTAACGTTTTGTGATACAGAGTTTTTACCGTAAGATCCGCAACCAAGTGTTAGGGAAGGGATGAAGCCGTTGTAAAGGTCGCCGATTCCGCCTTGAGCAGATGGTGCGTTTACAATGATACGACATGCTTTCATACGTAAACCGAATGCAAGTTGTGCTTCGCGGTCTGTAGAATGAATAACTGCTGAGTGACCTAAACCACCATACACGAGCATTTCTTCACAACGATCGAAGGCTTGTGCTTGGTCTTTTGCTTCAATGAAAGCTAGGACTGGGCTTAGTTTTTCGTGAGATAGTGGGTAATCATCGCCCACACCTTTAATTTCAGCTACGAGCATTTTTGTATCTTCTGGAACTTTGAAACCAGCTTCGTTTGCGATCCAAGCAGGGGATTTACCGACTACATTTGGATTCAATGCGTGTGTTTCTGGATTAATGACATAGCTTTCTAGTTTTTTGAACTCAGCGCCTTTAACGAAGTAGCACTTGTTCGCTTCCATTTCGTCTTTAACGGCTTTTGCCACTTCTTTGTCGACGATTACAGCTTGTTCAGAAGCACAAATCATACCGTGATCAAATGTTTTAGATAGGATTAAGTCGTTTACTGCGCGTTTGATTTTCGCAGTTTTGTCGATGTAAGCGGGAACGTTACCAGGACCAACGCCAAGTGCAGGTTTACCAGTAGAGTACGCTGATTTAACCATTGCGGCACCACCTGTAGCAAGAACGAGCGCTACATCTTTATGATTCATCAATTGTTTTGTCGCTTCTAGGGATGGTTTTTCAACCCATTGAATACAATGTTCTGGAGCGCCGGCTGCAACTGCTGCTTCATATACGACACGAGCCGCTTCAGAAGAACATTTTTGAGCGCTTGGATGGAATGCAAAAATGATTGGGTTACGCGTTTTAATAGCAATGATAGCTTTGAAAAGTGTTGTCGATGTTGGGTTTGTAACAGGAGTTACCCCAGCAATAACGCCGACTGGTTCTGCGATTTCAACGACACCAGTTTGTTTATCTTCATTGATAATGCCGACTGTTTTGTCTGCTTTGATGCTATTCCAAATATATTCTGTTGCGAAAATGTTCTTAATACATTTGTCTTCGTAGATTCCGCGACCAGTTTCTTCAATTGCTAGTTTAGCAAGCGGCATATGTTGGTCAAGACCAGCTAGTGCCATTGCATGAACGATATGATCTACTTTTTCTTGGCCAAAATCGGCGAACGCTTTTAGTGCGCTTTGTCCGTTACTTGCTAGTGTATCAATTACTTTTTGAACCTCTAATTCTTCGTTAACAGCTTTTTCTTTCATTGCCATTTGTGAACCCTCCAATAGTATTGGGACTAAAAACGTCCTCTGGTGACATTTAACGTCCCTGTTATTTCAAAAAAATTGCGGCGGTCGACTCGCCGTCATCTTCTTGGATTTCTTATTTACAAAGTAAGTGTAACACTTCACAAAGTCTTTGTCTAGTGTTTATTGTGAATATATTCACTTAATCTCGAAAATAGTAAAAAAGACATATCTAAAAAGTGGAGCGTGATAGATTTAGCTTAGATAAGTTAAGAAAAAGAGGAGTTTCCCTTAGCCTGATTCTTAGCAGTTTATCAGAAATAGGTTAGGGGCTTCCAAGAAAGATTGTGCATTTTGTAGTATACTTGGGGAGAAGTAAGATTATATAGAAAAAGGGGTTACATAACGATGTATATGATGTTTTTTGGGAGTTCTGTATTGCTTTTAGTGGGGATGGCTATTGTATGGTCGATTCTTCCTTTTAGAGGGGGACGGCTACTTATGATGGGGAATGTACTGCTTTTGTTTGCTTGGTTTGTTGTGGCAGTAGTTGCTAGTTTGAGCATTGGATGGGAGTTTATCCGACAGATTTTTGGCATGCTCGCGCCGATGGTTGTTTCACCGTTTATTTTGTTAACGATTTTTAGGAAGCGGGAATTGTGGAATCGTCTAGTCCAACGCTATGCTATTTTTGTGGCTTGGTTTGCGGTGTTTATGATTGCTTTTCAAATACCTGCTTTTCCAGATGGATGGACGTATTTTGAGTGTTTTGGGTTGCCGATTCTTATTTTCTTCCTATTATATGTTTGGGATAGATTCTTTGGTGGGCGTTTCCAAATGCGGTGGATTGTTTCGGGGAGCGTTCTTGTTATTGTGGGGTTTATTTTTGGCTCCTTAGTTCTTAATGCGACCGCGATGCAGGCGAATGGTCATGAGGAAAGCCTGGATTGGGGCGGCGGAAAAATAACGAACGTGAAGGAGCTGGTCGACGTGACGGCACTTACTGGGCCTGATGCGGCAGTTGTTACGAAGCGTTTCCAGTTTACAGCGGCGAAAAAGAGGATGGAAATTCCTGATGGGTCAAAGAAAGAATTGTGGCTTTTTAATGGGGAGTTAACGGGGCCGGTAATTCGAGTGACACAAGGTGATGTTGTCGAAGTGACGCTGACTAATAAAAATATTGCGGATGGGGTAACAATTCACTGGCATGGCTACGATGTTCCGATTGCGGAGGATGGCGTTCCTGATATTTCGCAAAAAGCTGTGGCGATTGGCGAGAGCTATACGTATCGATTTAAGGCAGACACGGCTGGAACGTTCTGGTACCACTCGCATAATCAGTCATCGGAGCAGGTGGGTCATGGTTTATTTGGTTCCCTCATTGTAGAGCCAAAGAAGCAGTCGAAAGAGGAGTTAGAGATTGTTGGTTTTGTGGCGCCGAAATATATAGATGCATCTGGTGCGCTACTTTCTGGAGACGGGACGGTACCGAAAAAAATCAAACCGGGTACTAATGTGCGAATTCGTCTTGGAAATGCACACAATAAGCCGCAAAAACTGATTTTGAACGGTACCGCGTTTCAAGTCGCAGCGATAGATGGGAACGCCATTCATAAACCTACTAATTTGAAGGAAACTTATTTACAAATTCCAGCTGGTGGTCGGATGGATGTTACCTTTACGATGCCAAATCATGCGGTGCGCTTGTTTGATGCAAAAGATGAGCGTGGTGGTTGGGTTTTCCAATCTACAACGACAACAACGAAAGCATCGATGGAAGTCCCAGATGAAGTTTTCAAGCCAGAGGAATATGGGGAGCAGCAAGCTAGTCAATTAGACGTATCGGCTGATTTTGACAGGGAATTTGAGATGGTTTTTGATAGTAAACTCGCTTTCTTTGATGGGATGGTGCATCATTTGTGGACGATTAACGGTGAGCTGTATCCAAATACGCCAATGCTGATGGTTAGCGAGGGTGATATCGTAAAAACGACTTTTGTCAATCGTAGTTACAGCCATCATCCCATGCATTTACACGGACATAAGATGTTGGTGTTGACGCGTAATGGCGTCGCTACAACGGGAAGCCCGTGGTGGACAGATACGCTGAACGTGAAACCTGGTGAAACATATGAGGTTGCTTTTAAGGCGGATAATCCTGGTATTTGGATGGATCATTGTCATAACCTTGACCACGCGACCAATGGAATGATGATGCATTTGCAATATGACAATGTATATACGCCGTTTTCTGGGCATACGCATGAATGACTCTACTGAAATGGATAGAATAGATAAATCAGGCCAATGCCTACTGCTGTAAGGGGTACGCCGAGGAATAGAAGCGGAAGTGTGGAACCACCCCATGCCGGTTTATTCATAACTGCACGCATACGATAGACGATTTTGGATAGAGAAGACAGCCAGCACCAATGAAAAAGACGATGATACTTCCTATAAAAAATACTTGGTTATCCATTTGGAATCACCTCCTAGTCTCCCATTATAGTTTCAAAAGGGGCCTAAAACCATTGGATTACGTGACAAACTCCTTACAATTTTGCAAGTGGGAAATTTAGTAGAAAACTGTCTCCTTCTCCAAAGTTGTGAAAACGAGAGAAAACACTGCAAATCACTTGTCATAGGCGGTATTCTGTGATATCATAATAAACGGTGTTAAAACATCACACACACATTGAGGACAGTGCAAAGGGTGCTTGTTTACAAGTCTTTGTCTGGTTGATTCATGTGGAGGGCGGAAAAGTCCGCAAAAAATAAAACCATAGGAGGGAATAACATGCCTGTTATTTCAATGAAACAATTGCTAGAAGCTGGGGTACATTTCGGTCACCAAACACGTCGCTGGAACCCAAAAATGAAGAAATATATCTTCACAGAAAGAAATGGTATCTACATTATCGATTTACAAAAAACTGTTAAGAAAGTAGACGAAGCTTTCAATTTCATGAAAGAAATCTCTGCTGACGGTGGAACAATCCTTTTTGTAGGAACTAAGAAACAAGCGCAAGATTCCGTTCGTGATGAAGCGATTCGTTCAGGTCAATACTTCGTTAACCATCGTTGGTTAGGTGGAACATTGACAAACTTTGAAACAATCCAAAAACGTATTAAACATCTTAAGAAAATCGAAAAAATGGAAGAAGACGGTACTTTCGAAGTCCTTCCTAAAAAAGAAGTTGTTCTACTTAAGAAAGAACAAGAAAAACTTGAAAGATTCCTAGGCGGTATTAAAGATATGAAAGGTCTTCCGGATGCTTTGTTCATCGTTGACCCTCGTAAAGAACGTATTGCTGTTGCAGAAGCTCGTAAATTACACATCCCGATCATCGGTATTGTAGATACAAACTGTGATCCAGATGAAATTGATTACGTAATTCCTGCAAATGACGATGCTATCCGTGCGGTTAAACTTTTGACTGCTAGAATGGCTGACGCTATCATCGAAGTAAACCAAGGTGAAGAGCAAGAAGTTCCTGTAGAAGAAGTAAAAGCTCCAGTTGTTGAAGAAACTGTTGCAGCAGCTCCGGCTCCAGTCGCTGAAGAACCAACTACAGAAGCATAAGAAACGATTTTACAACTAACAAGGTGATAAGTGGCAATCTCTTATCACCTTTTTTCAAAGATTTTTATATTAGGAGGAATTGTAAATGGCTAACGTTACAGCTCAAATGGTAAAAGAACTACGCGAAAAAACTGGTGCAGGTATGATGGATTGTAAAAAAGCATTAGTAGAAGTAGATGGAGATATGGATTTAGCAATCGACTACCTACGTGAAAAAGGTATTGCGAAAGCTGCTAAAAAGTCCGATCGTATCGCTACAGAAGGTATGACAAGTGTTGTTAGTAATGACAAACACGTTGCTGTACTTGAAATCAATGCAGAAACAGATTTCGTGGCTAAAAACGACCAATTCATTCAATTAGTGAAAGACATTTCTAACCAATTATTAGTAGTTCGTCCAGATAACTTGGATGACGCACTAAAAACAGAAATGCCAAACGGTCAATCCCTACAAGATTACATCAATGAAGCAATCCAAAAAATCGGTGAAAGAATCTCTCTTCGTCGTTTTGAAATTAAAGAAAAAGTGGCAGATCACGCATTTGGCGAGTACATCCACATGGGCGGACGTATTGGTGTATTAGTTGTTCTTGAAGGAACTTCTGATGATGCCGTTGCAAAAGACGTTGCGATGCACGTTGCAGCAATCAACCCTAAATACATTTCACGTAATGACGTTTCTCAAGACGAAATTGCGCACGAAAGAAAAATCCTTACAGAGCAAGCACTTAACGAAGGCAAACCAGCCAACATCGTTGAAAAAATGGTCGAAGGTCGCTTAACGAAATACCTTAGCGAAATTAGCCTAGAAGATCAACCTTTCGTTAAAAACCCAGACGTAACTGTAGGTCAATTCGTTAAAGAAAAAGGCGCTACAATCAAGTCATTCGTTCGCTTTGAAGTCGGCGAAGGTTTAGAGAAAAAAGAAGACAACTTTGTTGAAGAAGTTATGAACCAAGTGAAGAAATAAGTCATGCTTTGCGTGATTTAGATGGGCCGCTATTCAATAGGAATAGCGGTTTTTGAATGCCTAAATATCTGTAAAGACACTACAAAAAAACGAGATACGATGAAAACCAACCATATCTCGCTTCTATTCTAATTCCCAGTCAGCAAATCAATCGCATCTGATAACTTCGTGCTGACTGCTTGGTCGTTTCGTAAGTCATTTTGTACCTTCATAGCTTCTTCTGGTATCTCCGTAATGATTCCATCGACGTCTGCAAGCATGTATTTACGGGCTGCTTCTGGCGTCGTGATTGTCCAAACCAATAAGTCCATATTACGCTCACGGGCCTGTCTCTGCATGCTAGAGCTAAAGGAGAATTCCTCAATAACGATAAAATCTGCATCGACATTGACCAGGTTTCCAAAATTAAGCGGGACAATAAAGCCGACGCGCATCGCTGGGTAACGTTTCTTAATGGTTTCGACAATAGTACGATCCAGCGACTGGTAAATATAATCGCTCTCCACGCCATGTTTTTGAACTACTTTCTCAAAATTAGCAAGGAAATCCCTGGACTCACCGCCATGCGTTTTAATCTCGATATTCAGATTCACGTTCCATTTTTTCGCATGTTCAATATAGGTATCTAGTGATGGGATCGTTGATGTAAAGCCGTCTTGGCGAATCGTTACTTTTTCAAGTTCGGCCAGGGTCATATCTCGAACGTTGCGATTTATCCCGGCCAAGCGCCTCAAATTTGTATCATGAAACACGACAAACTGGTGGTCTTTCGTTTCGAGGATATCCATTTCGACAAAATCCACACCGATTTTCGCGGCACCGTGAAGGGACTCCAGTGAATTCTCGACGCCAGCACTTTTCAGGCCGCGATGGGCGATGATTTGCGTGTTATCGCTGTACGTGACTTCCGTCAGGTAAACGCCGTTAATCGTGATGAGAGCTATGATTCCAGCGGTGATAATGACATAAAAAGATTTCCGATGTGGCGTCTTCACGATCCTATTTTGCGCGCGGGGAATGACTTTATTTTCACGTGTTAAAAACATGAAATTAACGGCATGTGCGACGTAAATTGGTGTGATGGTGAAGGCTACAATGAAGAATATTTGGCTTAACGTCAGCGAAATTCCTGCTACGACTGGCGCGGCTGGTGTCCATAGTTGCTCTGTTAAAATAGTCGGGAATAGGAAAATCAAAAAGGCGATGAAAATCAGGGCAGTGGCGACAAGCGACATCAAAACGAAAATTGTGACGATGCGCCATGTTTGCCAGCGAGTGATGACCCAGCTACGTTTAATTGCTTGGAAAATGGTGCATTCGCCGGTGAGAAAAATTGCCAGCGAGAATAATAATCGGATATTAATGTAAATCACGACGGCGATGAAACTAAAATAAAGAATCGCACCGGACGTTGATTTCAATAACTCGTTCACAATAAAATTCGGAATATAGATCCCATCCGTTAATTCAGAATGTAATCCCATTCCTGCAATTGGGACAATCAATACGAAATATAATAGGAAAATAATAAATTGGTAAGATAGTAAATATTTCGATTGCCGCAAGATTTTGCGCAGAATCATTCGAATTGTAAATGGAATTTGTTGCTGATGGTAATAGGTGATGAGAATTAAAACAGATAATTCGATGTAAATAAAAAACAACGCCAACAATCCGAAAATAACAGCAAATAGTAACCCAAGCGGATTGCGTAAAAATTCTAAAATATTCTGATCCGTAATACTGTCATAGCCAAGCGACGTCGTCATGAACTGGAAAAACAGCGCCAAAAACGGAAAAGCCAGTAATAGAATCATCGCTTGTAAAACAAATACAAATTTTATGTAGTACCATGAGTTAAAACGGGTATAAAACAAAGAAGTCCTCAAGGTTTGCCAAATTTTAATCGTGTTCATTCAATTTCTCCCCCTTATTTCTGCTTTTCATTATACGATAAGTTAACAATAATTAGTAGCCTAAATAGGGAAGGAAAATATTATTTTTGAAATTTGTATGAAAATGCTTTTGCTTAAGGCTTTTTTTTAGTATTATAGAATATGATGGAATTATTCCGAGTGTTAGGAATGAGCCAAATAGAAAGTAGATGGAGGTCAATATGGATACCCCAGAATATAAACGAGTAGTATTGAAACTTAGTGGTGAAGCTTTAGCAGGAACGGAAGGGTTTGGGATTAACCCGCGTGTCGTGAACTCCATCTCGCAACAAGTAAAAGAAGTAGTAGAACTTGGCGTGGAGGTTGCTATCGTTGTCGGTGGCGGTAATATTTGGCGCGGTAAGCTTGGTAGTGAAATGGGAATGGATCGTGCAGCAGCAGATTACATGGGTATGCTTGCAACGGTTATGAACTCTTTGTCACTACAAGATTCGCTGGAAAACGTTGGTGTAGCTACACGTGTTCAAACTTCTATTGATATGCGTCAGATTGCTGAACCGTATATTAGACGTAAAGCCATTCGTCATTTGGAAAAAGGGCGCGTTGTTATTTTTGCAGCGGGAACTGGGAATCCTTATTTCTCAACGGATACAACAGCGGCATTGCGCGCAGCTGAAATTGAGGCTGAGGTTATTTTGATGGCGAAAAACAATGTCGATGGCGTTTACAGTGCTGATCCGAAATTGGACGATACAGCAGTGAAATACGAGGAATTATCGTATCTTGATGTGATTAAGGAAGATTTGCAAGTTATGGATACAACGGCATCATCGCTAAGCATGGACAACGATATTCCATTGATCGTCTTCTCGTTTGAAGAGACAGATAACAATATCAAACGCGTGATTTTAGGCGAAAAAATCGGAACAATAGTAAGAGGGAGGAAATAATTATGAGTAAAGAAGTATTAGCACAAGCACAAGATAAAATGACAAAATCAGAGCAAGCATTACAACATCAATTAGGATCGATTCGCGCAGGTCGTGCCAACGCATCACTACTTGATCGTGTATCCGTAGATTATTATGGCGCACCAACACCGATCAACCAAGTAGCAGGAGTGAGCGTTCCAGAAGCGCGCTTACTAATGATCTCGCCTTACGACAAAACAGCGCTAGGCGACATCGAAAAAGCGATTTTAAAAGCAGATCTTGGTATCATGCCAAATAACGACGGTGAAGTTATCCGCATCGCGATTCCACAATTAACGGAAGAACGCCGTAAAGAGCTTGTAAAAGAAGTGAAAAAAGAAGCAGAGGATGCAAAAGTTGCGGTTCGTAACGTGCGTCGCGATGCCAATGATGATTTGAAGAAATTAGAGAAATCCGGCGATATTACAGAAGATGATTTACGTAATTTCACGGAAGACGTGCAAAAATTGACAGACGCAAGCATTAAGAAGCTTGATGAGATTGCGAAGAGTAAAGAAGAAGAGATAATGGAAGTCTAGAAAAGCTGAAAGAGCCCGTTAGACCCGAAAAAATTTGTTAGGGGCCGCAATAAAAACCCGCACTTGGTTTTTGTGGAGGGCACGAAAATTTCGAGGGTCTGGCTCTTGAAGCTGGATCCGGAGACGCCAAACCCCGAATCCCACTACCGCTTCACGCATATTGAGGCATGAAACATTGCTTTTTCAATATGCGTGAGGCGGTTATTTCTTAGTAATATCGGTAGGATGAATTTCAGGAAATCTTTGAGGTGGGCATTGCACCACAAAAAAAACGACTGATTTTATACATGCCCACACGCATATGGAAGCTCTAAATCGGTATGAAAAACGGCAACAACACGAATCTCATGGATTTCTTATTTACTTTGAGCAAGTTATAGTACATAATTTCTGTTATTTTTGTTATTATAGGTATAGACGTGCCGACTCTTGGTAATTCTATTGGAGGAAAGAACATGTTTAAGAAGATATTTCGTCAAGATGAGAATGAGATAAATAATGAAATTTCAGCGGAACTTCCTTTGCCAAACCATGTTGCGATTATCATGGATGGGAATGGGAGATGGGCGAAGAAGCGTTTTTTGCCTAGGGTTGCTGGGCACCGTGAAGGAATGCAAGTAGTGAAACGCATGACGCGCTATGCGAATTCGCTTGGTATTGATGTTTTAACGTTGTACGCTTTTTCTACAGAGAATTGGAAGCGGCCGAATGATGAGGTTGATTTTCTGATGAAGTTGCCGGGCGAGTTTTTCGATACGTTTATTCCGGAATTGATGGAAGAGAATGTGCGCGTGAATGTCATGGGGTATAAAGAGGAATTGCCGAAACATACGCTGGATGCTGTGGAGCGCGCGATAGAGGCAACGAAGGGGAATACCGGACTTGTGTTGAACTTTGCGCTGAATTATGGCTCGCGGGCCGAGATTGTGACGGCGACACAGGCAGCGATGCGGGAATTGCTTACTGCGGGGCTTACTGCGGAGGATTTGACGGAGGAACGGTTGGCGAAGCATTTAATGAGTGCCGGCTTGTCGGATCCCGATTTGTTGATTCGAACGAGTGGCGAGCTTAGACTCAGCAATTTTATGTTATGGCAACTTGCATATAGCGAGTTTTATTTTACAGAGACGCACTGGCCTGATTTTTCGGAAAGCGATTTTAAGCAGGCGGTTGTGGAATATCAGAATCGCTCGAGACGCTTCGGGGGCTTATAGGGAGGATATATTGTGAAAACAAGAATTATTACAGCAATCGTAGCTTTGGCGGTGTTCCTGCCGTTTGTGATCTATGGAAAATTGCCATTTGAACTGCTTAGCATGTTGCTGGCAGCGATCGCATTATATGAAATTTTAGTAATGACCAAGCAGAGTCTGTTTTCGGTGAACGGGATTATCACGCTCGTATTGACGCTCACGATTGCAGCGCCGATAAGGTTCATCGACTGGCTTCAGGAATACAATATTACGCAAATGGAAATTATTTTTGTCTGTATGGCATTATTGTTATCGTATACGGTGTTTTCCAAGAACCGCTATCATTTTGATCAAGTTGGTATTGGCATTTTAGCAGCTTTTTATACAGGATTAGGCTTTCATTATTTAGCGGAGACGCGGAATGCGGGGCTAGAGTATGTTATTTTTGCGCTATTAATTGTTTGGATGACAGATACGATGGCCTATTTTGTCGGTCGGTCTCTTGGGAAGCATAAATTGGCGCCTAATGTGAGTCCGAATAAGACGGTGGAAGGCTTTGTTGGTGGTGTCGTTTTTGCGGTCATCATCGCCGGTGGATATTATTTATACATGGGATTAGATGGAAATCCATTTGTCATTGCAGCTTTGATTGTCGTGCTATCGATTTTCGGTCAACTAGGAGATCTGGTGGAATCCGCACTGAAACGTTACTATGGCGTGAAAGATTCTGGCAAATTGTTACCTGGGCATGGCGGAATTCTAGACCGATTCGATAATTTACTCTTTGTTTTACCACTTCTTTTGCCATTGCTACATATACTTCAAATTTTATAAAATAGAGGTGTACTGATGAGAAAAATTAATTTATTAGGCGCAACGGGTTCGGTTGGAAGCCAGACACTTGCGATTGTAAGGGAACATCCAGAATTATTTCAAGTTGTAGCGCTCTCGTTTGGACGCAACATCAAACTTGGAACGGCGATTATTCACGAGTTTCAACCGGAAATTGTATCGGTGGAGCATCGCCGGGATTATGAGAAATTAAAAGTAGAGTTTCCTGGAATGAAAGTTTACTATGGCGCGATGGGTTTGCAAGAAGTTGCGACGTATAGTCATGGCGACATTTTAATTAATGCGGTGATGGGCAGCGTTGGTTTACAGCCGACATTGGATGCGATCGCGGCCGGGAAAGAGATTGCGATTGCGAATAAAGAGACGTTAGTAACAGCGGGGCATTTAGTAATGCGTGCTGCGAAAGAAAAAGGCGTGCGTTTGGTGCCCGTTGACAGCGAACATTCCGCGATTTTCCAATGCCTACAAGGTGAGAATCCGGCGAATATCGATAAATTGATTGTGACGGCATCTGGTGGTAGCTTCCGTGATAAAACGCGGGATCAGTTGAAAGATGTGACGGTTGCTGAAGCGTTGGCGCATCCGAACTGGTCGATGGGGAACAAGATTACAATCGATTCGGCGACGATGTTCAATAAAGGGTTAGAAGTTATTGAGGCGCATTGGTTGTTCGACTTGGACTATGACAAAATTGATGTCGTGATTCATCGCGAAAGTATTATTCACTCGATGGTCGCATTTAAAGATGGCAGTCATATCGCGCAACTTGGGTTACCAGATATGCGTGTGCCGATTCAATATGCGCTGACACATCCAGAACGCTCCAGCATTTCCTTCCAAAAACCGTTTGATATTACGGATTTTGGTACGCTTCACTTCGACAAAATGGACTTCCATCGTTTCCCAGCATTGAAATTAGCGTACACTGCTGGTAAAATAGGTGGAACGATGCCTTCCGTTTTGAATGCAGCGAATGAGATTGCTGTTGCTGGCTTTTTAAATGGTCAGGTTGCTTTCCAAGATATCGAGGCGCTCGTTGAAAATGCGATGAATCGCCATAAGGTAATACCCACCCCTGATTTGGAGACTATTTTCCAAGTAGATCAGGAAACACGTGCTTACGTGAAGACACTTTTATAGAGGTGAAACAATGACAACCATTATTGCGTTTATATTTGTTTTTGGCCTGATCGTTTTCTTTCATGAACTCGGACATTTCTTATTTGCAAAAAGATCTGGTATCCTAGTTCGCGATTTTTCGATTGGTTTTGGTCCAAAAATATTTGCTTACCGCAAGAAAGAAACACAGTACACATTAAGGCTTCTCCCCATCGGCGGTTACGTGCGTATGGCGGGTGAGGACGGAGAAGTTGTTGAGCTGAAACCGGGTTACCGTGTTGGCTTGATTTTAAACGATGATGAAGTCGTGACAAAAATTATCATCAATGGAAAGGATCAATATCAAGATGTGCAACCGCTTGAAGTTTCTGGGAGCGATCTTGAACGAGAACTTTTCATCGAGGGTTACGAAGAATACGATGAGGACAAAATTGTTCGCTATCAAGTGGCGAGTGATGCGGTTGTCGTCGATGGCAAATTAGAAACGATTATTGCACCGTATGACCGTGTTTTCCAATCGAAATCACTTGGTAAACGGGCGATGACTATTTTTGCAGGACCGTTATTCAACTTTATTTTAGCTATTATAATCTTTACAATTCTTGCTTTTGTGTCAGGAAGCGTTCCTTCGAATGATCCTGAAATCGGGCAAGTGATGGATAATGGTGCGGCGCAGGAAGCTGGTTTGAAGCAAGGCGATGAAGTTATTTCCATCAATGGCAAGGCGATGGATTCATGGCAGGATATTTTTTCTACTGTGGAGAAAAGTCCGAATAAAGAGCTTGATTTCAAAGTCGAGCGCGATGGAAAAACACAAGATATCGATGTAACACCGAAAGCGGAAAAAGCACAGGACGGTACAAGCGTTGGTAAAATTGGTGTCGCACAACCAGGGTCGGATTCGTTCTGGACGAAAATAACATACGGCTTTACGCAGACGTGGTTCTGGATAACGCAAATCGGTCACGTGCTTGGCCAAATGGTGACGGGGGATTTCTCGCTCAACATGTTGAATGGCCCAGTTGGAATTTATACGTCGACGCAAGAAGTTGTGAGTTATGGTTTCTTGACGTTGCTCAATTGGACAGCCGTTCTAAGCATTAACTTAGGAATCGTAAATTTACTGCCACTGCCAGCACTGGATGGTGGACGTTTACTATTCTTCCTGTACGAGTTAGTCCGCGGGAAACCACTAGATCCGAAAAAAGAAGGTATGGTGCATTTCATTGGCTTTGCCTTGCTGATGGTATTGATGTTGCTCGTTACGTGGAACGACATCCAGCGAGCGTTTTTCTAAGATAAATAGGGGGAACCTGAGAGCGAGATTGTTCTCAGGTTTTAAGATAAAAATTAGGGGTGTGATTTGAGTATGCGTCAAACATTGAGCTTTATTCCAACATTGAAAGAAGTACCTGCTGATGCAGAGGTGAAAAGTCACCAGTTATTATTACGTGCGGGATTTATCCGCCAAACGGCAAGTGGAATTTATAGTTATTTACCACTCGCAAAATTAACATTGCAAAAAATCGAGACAATTATTCGTGAAGAGTTAAATCGAATCGATGCGGTCGAATTATTATTACCAGCCTTGCAACCAGCAGAACTTTGGCAAGAATCCGGTCGTTGGGAAGATTATGGCGCGGAATTGATGCGTTTGAAAGATCGTAATGCACGCGATTTTGCATTAGGTCCAACACATGAAGAGGTTATCACATCGCTTTTACGTGATGAAGTTAAGTCGTATAAACGCTTACCTTTAACGATGTATCAAATTCAGACGAAGTTCCGCGATGAATTGCGTCCGCGTTTTGGTTTGTTACGTGGCCGTGAGTTTATTATGAAAGATGCGTATTCTTTCCATGCGACGGAAGCAAGTTTGGACGCGACATACGATAAAATGTATCAAGCGTATTCGAATATTTTCACGCGTTGTGGCTTAGATTTCCGCGCGGTTATTGCGGATTCTGGTTCTATCGGCGGGAGTGAGACGAAGGAATTCATGGTATTATCGGATATCGGTGAAGATACGATTGCTTACAGCGACGCTTCTGATTATGCGGCAAACGTTGAAATGGCGCCAGTGATGCATATGGAGAAGAAATCACACGAAGAAGCAGGCGAACTTGAAAAAGTAGAAACCCCTGATCAAAAATCGATTGCGGACGTTGTGTCATTTTTAGATGTTCCGATTGAGAAAACCGTGAAGTCGATGCTTTACGTGTTAGATGACGAGGAAATTATTATGGTTCTTGTTCGTGGGGATCATGAAGTGAACGATATCAAAATTAAAAACGCGTTATCGGCGACGACGGTAGAACTTGCATCGAATGAACAAGCGGTGGAATTACTTGGTTCTGGATTTGGTTCGCTAGGTCCAATCGGCGTGCCAGAACACGTTCGGATTTTTGCGGATAATGATGTGCAAGATGTTGTAAATGCAGTGATTGGTGCAAATGAAGAGGGCTATCACATGATTAACGCGCAACCAAAACGTGATTTTAACGTGCATACGTATTTTGATTTGCGTCTGATTCAAGAAGGTGACTTATCTCCGGATGGGCATGGTGTGATTAAGTTTGCGGAAGGTATTGAAGTGGGTCATATCTTTAAACTGGGAACAAAATACAGTGAAGCGATGGACGCGACGTTCTTAGATGAAAATGGCCGCAGTAATCCGTTTATCATGGGTTGTTACGGTATCGGCGTTTCTCGATTGCTTTCGGCGATTGCGGAACAGCAAGCCGATGAGTCTGGTCTAGTTTGGGATCGTAGTATTAGTCCACTGGATTTACATTTAATTCCTGTCAATATGAAGAGTGAAGAACAGGTCGCATTTGCGGAAGAACTCTACGCTTCTTTACAAGAAATGGGATTCTCTGTGTTGCTAGATGACCGTTCTGAGCGCGCGGGCGTGAAATTTGCCGATGCCGATTTGATTGGATTACCAATGCGTGTTACAGTTGGTAAGAAAGCAGCAGAGGGCATTGTCGAAGTGAAGATTCGCAAAACGGGTGAAATGATTGAAGTTCGCAAAGATGAACTTATGAATACATTGCCGATTTTATTAGGTGAAAACGCGTAAATATAGATGGAAATGTCCAGCTTTGGAGAATATCTCATGGCTGGACTCTCCCATTTTTAGAAGGAAAACAAAAAACGTCTTACGGGGTTCACTGGGAAGACGTTTTTTTGTTAAGTCACGAAAAGGAGTTGTCGAGATTGTCTATTACAGATGTAGAAAAGCAAGAACGATTCCAAATTTTGTTGCAGCAAATTGGATTAGGAAATGATGCCGTATTTCAAGATTTTACGAAGGACGGGAAAATTGAGAAATTGGTTGTAGATAAAGCGAATAAGATCTGGGAATTCCATTTGGATGTCGCGCAAATTTTGCCGTTTGAATTGTTTCAGATGATGCGCGTGGGAATGAATCAGGCGTTTCAACAGATTGCGCAGACGACGATGCGGATTCATGTGCGGGACGAGACGGTGACGGAGCGCTTGGTGGAGGATTATTGGAACGATACAATTGCGCCGTTCGCGAAGCAGTCGCCGATGATTGGACAGTTGTTGATTGAGCAGAAACCGACGTTTGTTGCGCCTAATTTTATGGAGGTTCGTGTACATAATGAGATGGAGCAGACGACGATTGCCCAGCGTTTTCAACCAGCGATTGCCGAGAGTTTGCGCGAAAAAGGATTTCCGACGATGATGTTACGCACGAACTTGTTGGATCAGTCGGAAACGGAGCATTATAAGGCTTTTGTGGAGGCGAAGGAAAAAGAGGACCAGGCGAAGGCGCTAGAAGCTGTGCAAGTGATGCAAAAACGGGCGGAGCAACAGGCAAATGGCGAAGGTGGCGGTGGACCAGCACCATCTGGACCGTTCCAAATTGGGTATAAAATCAAGGATGATGAGGAACGCAAACCACTTGGCGATATTTATGATGAGGAACGCCGCATTACGGTTGAAGGTTATGTTTTTGCGTCGGAAATTCGGGAGTTACGTAGTGGCCGGAGCTTGTTACAATTCAAGATTACGGATTACACGAGCTCGATTATTATCAAGATGTTTTCGCGCGATAACGACGATGCTGCCATGTTCCAGAATATGAAAAAAGGCATGTGGGTTCGCGTTCGTGGTAGTGTGCAGATGGATACGTTTGTCCGCGATTTGATCATGATGGCGCAAGATGTCAATGAGATTGCGGGCGTGAAGCGCTTAGATACGGCGGAGGAAAAACGCGTGGAACTTCATCTGCATACGCCGATGAGTCAAATGGATGCGACATCATCTGTGGCGGACCTCGTGAAACAGGCGGCCGATTGGGGTCACCCGGCGATTGCGATTACGGATCATGCGGTGGCGCAGTCTTTCCCAGAAGCTTACGGTGCCGGCAAGAAAAACGGTGTCAAAATTCTGTACGGGATTGAGGCGAATTTGATTGATGACGGTGTGCCAATCGCTTACAATGAACGCCACACAGCTTTGAAAGACGCAACCTATGTCGTGTTTGACGTGGAGACGACTGGTTTGTCCGCGGTATACGATACGATTATCGAGCTCGCTGGTGTCAAAATGAAAGACGGCGAAATCATCGATAAATTCGAGGCCTTCATTGATCCAGGTCATCCACTTTCCGCGACGACGATCAACTTGACGGGAATCACGGATGATATGGTGAAAGGCTCAGATCCGATGGAAGTCGTGCTACAGAACTTTAAAGATTGGTCGGGGGACGCGATTCTGATTGCGCATAATGCCTCTTTTGATATGGGCTTCATCAACACGGCTTACGGCAAAGTAGGCATTGCAAAAGCAGAGAACTCGGTCATCGATACGCTAGAACTGGCCCGTTTTCTCTATCCCCATTTTAAAAATCATCGGTTGAATACGTTAACGAAGAAATTCAATATTATCCTAGAACAGCATCACAGAGCCATTTTCGATGCGGAGGCGACGGCTTATCTCGGTTGGAAGTTGATTAAAGACGCGAAGGAAATGCGCGATATCGATTTTCACGACCAATTCAATAATTACATGGGAGAAGGCGATGCTTACAAGCGTGCCCGTCCATTCCATGCTACCATTTATGCAAAAACCGATGTCGGACTGAAAAATTTATTCAAACTCGTGTCGATGTCGCAAATCAATTACTTTTTCCGAGTTCCTAGAATTCCTAGATCGGAGCTTAATAAACTTCGCGAAGGACTCATCGTTGGTTCAGCCTGTAATCAAGGCGAAATTTTTGAAGCGATGATGCAAAAAGGAATGGAAGATGCAGAACGGGTGGCAGCCTTTTATGATTTCATTGAAGTACAACCGAAGCCAGTTTATGCGCCACTTATCGAACGGGAATTAGTTCGCGATGAAAAAGCGCTCGAAGAAATTATCGGCAACTTGGTGAAGGTCGGTGAAAAAATTGGCAAACCTGTTGTGGCGACTGGAAATGTACATTATTTGAATCCAAACGATAAAATCTATCGCAAAATCTTGATTCATTCGCAAGGCGGGGCAAATCCGCTGAACCGTGCGTCACTTCCAGATGTTCATTTCCGTTCAACCGATGAAATGCTTGCTGAATTTGCCTTTTTAGGTGCTGAAAAAGCAAAAGAAATCGTTGTCACAAATTCAAATCTCGTGGCGGATTGGATGGAGAATCTGAAACCAATCAAAGACGATCTGTACACGCCAAAAATTGAGGGTGCTGAAGATGAAGTCCGCAATATGAGCTACACGATGGCACGTAGTATTTACGGTGATGAGCTACCAGAAATCGTTGAAGCGCGTCTCGAAAAAGAGCTGAAAAGTATTATCGGTCACGGTTTCGCGGTTATTTATTTAATCTCACACAAACTCGTGAAAAAATCGCTAAACGAAGGCTATCTCGTAGGTTCACGTGGTTCGGTGGGTTCCTCCTTAGTCGCAACGATGACGGAAATCACCGAAGTAAATCCGTTACCACCGCATTATGTTTGTTCGAAATGTAAGCATTCCGAGTTTTTCGATGACGGTTCGGTCGGTTCTGGATTTGACTTGCCAGATAAAGAATGTCCGGAATGTGGGGCGGCGCTTACGAAAGAAGGTCAAGATATTCCTTTTGAAACGTTCCTTGGCTTTAAAGGGGATAAAGTTCCCGATATAGATCTGAACTTTTCTGGGGAATATCAGCCGATTGCCCATGCGTACACGAAGGAGCTTTTCGGTGAGGATTATGTGTATCGTGCTGGAACGATTGGTACGGTCGCTGAGAAGACGGCGTTCGGTTACGTGCGGAATTACGAGCGGGACATGAATATGACGATTCGTGGGGCGGAGATTGACCGTCTCGTGCAAGGCTGTACCGGCGTAAAAAGAACGACTGGTCAACATCCTGGGGGGATTATCGTTATCCCGGATTATATGGACGTCTATGATTTCTCTCCAATCCAGTTTCCAGCTGACGCGACGGATTCAGAATGGAAAACAACCCATTTTGATTTCCACTCGATTCACGATAATGTATTAAAACTCGATATACTCGGACACGACGATCCGACCGCGATTCGGATGCTTCAAGACCTAAGCGGTATCGATCCGAAAACTATTCCTACCGATGACAAAGAAGTGATGAAACTGTTCGGTTCCACGGAATCACTCGGTGTAAAACCAGCAGATATTGATTCGAAAACCGGCACACTCGGCATCCCTGAATTCGGAACGCGTTTTGTGCGGCAAATGCTTGAGCAAACCAAACCGACAACATTCTCCGAGCTTGTTCAAATCTCTGGATTATCCCATGGAACTGATGTATGGCTTGGAAATGCGGAAGAACTCATCAAAAACGATATTTGTTCGCTCGCCGAAGTTATTGGTTGTCGTGATGACATCATGGTTTTCCTTATCTACCAAGGCCTCGATAGTTCCCTTGCCTTCCAAATCATGGAGTCTGTGCGTAAAGGAAAAGGGCTCTCCGAAGAAATGGAAGCCGCGATGATTGAAAATAAAGTGCCGAATTGGTACATCGATTCGTGTAAAAAAATTAAGTACATGTTCCCGAAAGCCCATGCTGCTGCTTACGTACTCATGGCTGTCCGGATTGCTTATTTCAAAGTGCACCACCCATTGTTCTTCTACGCGACCTATTTCACTGTTCGTGCCGATGATTTCGACCTGACAGCGATGGTCAACGGAAAAGAAGCAACAAAAGCGAAGATGCAAGAAATCAACGCCAAAGGACTAGAAGCATCGATGAAAGAAAAAAGTTTGCTGACGGTTCTAGAGATTGCAAACGAGATGCTAGCTCGCGGATTTTCGTTCCAAAAAGTAGACTTGTATAAATCAAGCGCAGACGAATTTATCATTGAAGGCGACCAGCTAATTCCACCGTTTAATGCGATTCCAAGTCTTGGAACCAACGTTGCCAAAGCGATTGTAGCAGCGCGTGAAGATGGCGAATTCCTATCAAAAGAAGACTTGCAGCAACGTGGAAAAGTCTCCAAAACCATCATTCAATATATGGATGATCAAGGGTGTTTAGAAGGTTTACCAGATCAAAATCAGCTCTCGTTATTCTGACGATAATGGCTCTATACAAGGCGACGCAGGGCCTAATGTTTGCGAAGGAAGAATGTTTGTGTTATAGTTAATAATGAAATTACGATAACTCAACCAAGAGTGGGCCGACGCCCACTCTTTCCTTTTGCAACTTTGCAGGGTTAGATTGTCGTAAACCACTGGCAATACTAGCTTTGTCAGATATATTAAAGGAGGCTAAAATGAGTAAAGTTCTTGAACAAGTCGAAGAAATCGTGTTGCCAATCACAACCGAACTTCAACTGGAACTGGTCGATTTAGCGTTTGAAAAAGAAGGAAAGCACTGGTATTTGAGGGTATTTTTAGATAAAGAAGGCGGCATTGATATCGATGAATGTGCCTTGGTTAGCGAGAAACTGAGTGAAATCTTGGACAAAAATGACCCAATTACACAAAATTACTTTCTGGAAGTATCATCACCAGGCGCAGAACGACCATTGAAAAAGGAAAAAGATTTTGAAGCAGCCATTGACAAATGGGTCCACATCACAAGTTACGAGCCCATCGCGGACCGTAAAATGTGGGAAGGAACACTCACGAAGTATGATGGCGAGACACTAACTGTTGAAATTTTGGATAAGACACGTAAAGTTGTCTGTGAAATTCCGAAAGACAAAGTGGCCAAAGCAAGACTAGCGATTAAATTTTAAAAGCGGTAAATTAAAGGAGCTGAAAAAAGAATGAGCTCAGAACTATTAGATGCTCTTCATGTGTTAGAACATGATAAAGGAATTTCACGTGATGTGATTATTGAAGCGATTGAGGCGGCACTCGTGTCTGCTTACAAGCGAAATTTCAACCAAGCACAAAATGTACGAGTAGATTTAAACTTAGATAAGGGCACGATGCACGTGTTAGCGCGCAAAGATGTGGTAGATCAAGTATTTGACTCCCGTTTAGAAATCTCTGTGGAAGAGGCACACAAAATCAATCCAGCATTCAAAGTTGGCGATGTTGTGGAACTTGAAGTGACGCCAAAAGATTTCGGCCGAATCGCAGCACAAACAGCGAAACAAGTCGTGACGCAACGTGTTCGTGAAGCAGAACGAGGCATCATTTACGACGAATTTATCGATCGCGAAGATGATATCATGACAGGTATCGTAGAACGCCAAGATTCTCGTTTTATCTATGTAAACCTAGGTAAAATCGAAGCGATTCTATCTCAAAATGAGCAAATGCCAAATGAGACATACCGCGCCCATGATCGTATCAAAGTGTACTTGACGAAAGTCGAAAAAACGACCAAAGGACCGCAAATTTATGTTTCTCGTACGCATCCAGGTCTTTTAAAACGACTTTTTGAAATGGAAGTTCCAGAAATCTATGAAGGCATTGTAGAAATTAAATCTGTTGCTCGTGAAGCCGGAGATCGTTCTAAAATCTCTGTGTACACAGAAAATCCAGAAGTCGACCCGGTTGGTTCTTGTGTAGGTCCAAAAGGTGCCCGCGTACAAGCCATCGTGAACGAACTAAAAGGCGAAAAAATCGATATCGTGGAATGGTCAGCTGATCCGTTTACATTCGTTGCAAACGCGCTAAGCCCGTCCAAAGTGCTCGATGTTATCGTCAATGAAGCCGAACAAGCAACGACGGTCATCGTACCAGATTATCAACTTTCCTTAGCCATTGGTAAACGTGGTCAAAATGCACGTCTTGCCGCTAAATTAACTGGCTGGAAAATTGATATTAAGAGCGAAACAGTGGCGACAGAAGCTGGTATTTATCCACGTCCTGATGGCCCAGTCATCGAACGCGCCGATATCGACATGGCGGATGAAATCGCTGAAGACGAAGAATAAAGGAGTGACCAATGCGGATGCGTAACAAGAAAATTCCCTTAAGAAAATGTATTGTAACCGGCGAGCGCAAACCAAAAGGCGAACTTTTACGTATTGCCTATTCTAAAGACGGTGTACTAACGATAGATCCTAGCGGAAAAGCGCCAGGTCGTGGTTTTTACATTGTCATAGACAGCAAGGTCGCTGAAAAAGCTAAAAAGAAAAACAGTATTTTTCATCAGATGAAGATGCCAGAACAAGACGGTTTTTACGATCAACTTATTGATTACGTAAAGACAATCGAAGGAGCAAATCATGGATCATAACAAAGCCTATTCC
This sequence comes from Paenilisteria newyorkensis, assembly GCF_000766145.1. Classification (GTDB taxonomy): domain Bacteria; phylum Bacillota; class Bacilli; order Lactobacillales; family Listeriaceae; genus Listeria_A; species Listeria_A newyorkensis. The sequence continues at coordinate 115,530 of NZ_JNFB01000039.1, forward strand.
TTACTCGGAATCGCTTATAGCGCTCGCAAACTCGTGACTGGCGAAGAACTAGTTTTAAAAGAAGTGAGACGTCAAAAAGCACGACTAGTCATCATTTCAGAGGATATATCAGAAAAAACCGAGAAAACAATCCGTAACAAATGCCAGTATTACGATGTCCCGCTTGTGAAAGCCGGCACCCGTGAACAGCTAGGCGGTGCGATCGGCAAAGATGCAAGAGCCATTATCGCGGTAATGGATAAAGGATTTGCGGCAAAACTAACGGAATTACTCGGGTGAAATCTTAACGGAGGTGTGTCACATGAGTAAAGTTCGTGTATATGAATACGCAAAAGAACACCAATTACCTAGTAAAAAAGTCATCGAGACATTACAAGAGTTAGGCGTAGAAGTCGCCAACCACATGTCTACCATTAACGACAATGCATTACGACAACTCGACAAAACATTGCTTGGACCGAAAAAAGAATCTGCCGCGCCAAGCAGCCAACCTAAAGCATCAAACGAAGCAGGTCAAAGTAAGGGGTCTAATAAACCAAATATGAATGATAAATCGAATCAATCCAAACCAACTAATAATACAAATAAACCAGCCTCACAAGGCGCAGCAAAACCAGCAGCAAGTGGAAATAAACCAGCTGGTGGAGCAACACAAGGCGGTCAAAATCGCCCAAACAATAGCGGTGGTCAAAACCGTCCTGGCGGCAACGCACAAGGCGGCGGAAACCGTAACCAAGGTGGCAATCGCAACAACCAAAACCGCGGTCGCAAAAACAACACCAAATACAAAGGCAAACGTAATCACAGTACCGTACCACCAACACCACCGAAGCCAAAAGAGCTTCCAGAAAAAATCGTTTTCTCAGAATCACTGACAGTTGGCGAATTAGCGCGTAAATTATACCGCGAACCATCTGAAATCATCAAAAAACTATTCCTACTCGGCGTCGTAGCAACGATTAACCAAGGCTTAGAAAAAGATGCCATTGAACTTGTCTGTGGCGAGTACGGCGTAGAAGTAGAAGAAGAAATCAAAATCGATATCACAGATTTAGATGTTTATTTTGAAGAAGCAACCGAAGAAGATAAAGGCAAAGAAGTGGAGCGTCCAGCTGTTGTAACGATCATGGGTCACGTCGATCATGGTAAAACAACGCTACTTGATTCCCTGCGTAACACGAAGGTAACACTTGGTGAAGCCGGCGGAATCACGCAACATATCGGTGCCTACCAACTAGAAGTCCACAACAAAAAAATCACATTCTTAGATACACCTGGTCACGCAGCCTTTACAACCATGCGTGCACGTGGTGCCAAAATTACTGATATCACCATTCTTGTTGTAGCAGCAGACGATGGCGTTATGCCGCAAACAATTGAGGCGATCAACCATGCGAAAGCAGCGGAAGTTCCAATCATTGTTGCTGTAAACAAAATCGATAAACCACAAGCCAATGCAGATCGCGTGATGCAAGAACTAACCGAGTATGAATTAGTTCCTGAAGCATGGGGCGGTGACACCATTTTCGTGCCAATCTCAGCGAAATTTGGCGAAGGATTAGATACGTTGCTTGAAATGATTCTCCTTGTTTCCGAAGTAGAAGAATTAAAAGCAAATCCAGATCGTCTAGCTATCGGTAGTGTTATCGAGGCCGAACTTGATAAAGGTCGCGGTTCCGTTGCGACACTTCTAGTTCAAGACGGTACACTAAATGTCGGCGATCCAATCGTTGTTGGTAATACGTTTGGACGTGTTCGTGCGATGGTCAATGATATCGGACGCCGCGTGAAGAAAGTAGGACCAAGTACACCGGTTGAAATCACAGGACTTAGCGATGTACCACAAGCCGGCGACCGTTTCGTAGTTTTTGAAGATGAAAAAACAGCCCGCGCTGTTGGGGAAGCTCGTTCAAGCCGTGCCGTTGTAGCACAGCGTTCTGCTACAAACCGTGTGAGTCTAGAAAACCTATTCGAACACATGAAGGCTGGCGAAATGAAAGAAGTTAACGTTATCATCAAAGCCGACGTACAAGGATCAGTGGAAGCATTGGCTGCATCCCTACGTAAAATTGAAGTAGAAGGCGTTAACGTCAAAATTATTCACACGTCCGTTGGTGCCATCAACGAATCTGATATCACATTGGCTTCTGCATCAAACGCCATTGTCATCGGATTTAACGTTCGCCCAACAACACAAGCACGTGAAGGCGCTGAGAATGAAGGCGTTGATATCCGCTTGCATCGCGTTATCTATAAAGCTATCGACGAAATCGAAGCTGCGATGAAAGGGATGCTTGATCCAGAATTCCAAGAAAAAATTATCGGGCAAGCCCAAGTACGTCAAACAATCAGCGTATCCAAAGTTGGAACAATCGCGGGTTGTTACGTTACAGACGGCAAAATCACACGCGACAGTGGCGTTCGTGTTATCCGTGACGGCATCGTTGTTTTCGAAGGCGAAATCGGCACGCTGAAACGCTTTAAAGACGACGCGAAAGAAGTAGCAAAAGGCTTCGAGTGTGGTATTACCATCGATAAATTTAACGATATTAAAGAAGACGACGTGATCGAAGCTTACATCATGGAGGAAATCGAACGTAAATGATCCGTTACGTCGAGTCCGAGTGGTTTTTGCAGACCCCACAGACACTAAAAGAAAAACGAGCCATCATAAAGCGCGTCCTAACACGTGCCGGCCAAAAATTTAATATCTCCATTGCTGGAATTGGATTCCAAGACAAATGGCAGTGAGCCTTAATCGGATTCGCTGTCGTCTCCGAATCCCACGAACAAGCCGAAAAAGTAGCAGATACCGTTCTCGCATTTCTCGATTCATTTCCAGAGTGGGAACGCGGCAAAACAACAATGGAAAGTTTGTAAAATGAGGTGAAAATATGAATCTTAGAGCTAATCGTGTAGCAGAGCAAATGAAAAAAGAGCTTGGCGACATCCTTAACCGCAAATTAAGAGATCCTCGCATTGGTTTCATAACCGTTACTGGTGTTGACGTGACGGGTGATTTGCAACAAGCAACCGTGTTTGTTTCCGTTCTAGGCGAAGAAAAAGGGCAACAAGACGCCCTGGCTGCCTTAGAAAAAGCGCATGGTTTTATTCGCTCCGAAATCGGTAGTCGCATTCGCTTGCGCAAAGTACCAGAACTATTTTTCGAAATAGATCATTCTGTGGCTTACGGCAATCATATCGACGACCTATTACGCGGTCTAAACGATAACGAATAAGAAACAAGGAGGGGATAGGTGCCGGTTTTCGCGGACGTCTATCCTTCTTTGTGTAGGAAAAGGAGTGATTTACGAGATGGACGGAATTATCCCCTTGTGGAAAGAAAAAGGCATGACGAGTCATGACTGCGTATTCAAACTGCGCAAAATTCTCCAAACAAAAAAAGTCGGACATACAGGGACGCTCGATCCCGATGTCGAAGGTGTTTTGCCGATCTGTATTGGTCGCGCAACAAAACTCGCCGAATACATTACGGATGAAGGCAAAACGTACGAAGCAACGGTTACGCTTGGCAGTGCCACAACGACCGAAGACGCGAGTGGAGAAGTAGTCGCTGAAAAAGAAATCACCGAAACTATTTTACCGATTGATGTCGAAAAAGCTGCAAAATCTTTCGTTGGGGAAATCGTGCAAATTCCGCCGATGTACTCCGCGGTGAAGGTTAATGGCCGCAAGTTGTATGAATATGCAAGAGAAGGCATAGAGGTAGAACGCCCGAAACGCACGGTGAATATTTATGCAATCGAACTCTTGAAGCCTTACGTACCAATAAGTCCGGACAACAATACCTTCCACATACGGATTAAATGTGGCAAAGGAACGTATATCCGTACACTTGCCGTCATGATCGGTGAAAAACTAGGATATCCCGCGCATATGTCCGAGTTAAAACGCACGCAAAGCGGTATTTTCACAGAAGAACAATGCTTCACATTATCTGAAATTGAAGCGCTGCGAGCAAAAGAAGAAGAGGCCAGCTTCCTGTATCCGTTAGAAGACGGCTTATCTGACATGCCACAACAAGACATTTCGGAGCTGATTCACGAGAAAGTGCTAAACGGCGTTGTGCTACCAGAACAGTTCATCAAAGAACGCAGCCAAGGACGCGTAGCCTTGCTCTATAAAAATAAATTAACAGCCATCTATGTACAACATCCAGAACGTCGCGATTTTTGGAAACCAGAAAAAGTGATCGAACTACGCGAAGGTAAATTAAACTAAAAACGGCGAACGAAAAGAAGCTACCCATTGTCGAACAAGGTAACTTCTCGTAACTCCGTATTGATTGCGCATTATATTTTACCCTTGAAGTAGTGGGGCAAAACATACTGCAAAGAGAAGGGGATTTCATGGAAACGTATTTTTTGCATCATCCACCAGAAAATATCGATCGCGACCCGAAAGTGATAGCGCTTGGTTTTTTCGATGGATTGCACCGAGGGCATCAAGAAGTCATCAACACAGCTAAAAAAGAAGCTGAAAAACGTGGCATAAAAACAGCAGTCTTAACTTTCGATCCACATCCATCCGTTGTGCTTAGCCAAATGCGAAAACAAGTCAAATATCTGACACCGCTAGAAGAGAAGAAGCGCAAAATGGCCGAGCTCGGTGTTGATATATTATACATCGTTCGCTTTACCACAGCGTTTTCGAATCTGAGCCCAGAAGATTTCGTCGCGAATTATCTGATTGGCCTAAACGCAAAGCATGTTGTTGCCGGCTTCGATTATTCTTACGGACGTCAAGGTGCTGGGAAAATGACGGATCTTGCCAACTATGCAGATGGGCAATTTGATGTAACAATTGTTCAGAAGCTAGAAGATTTGCATGACAAAGTGAGCTCGACCAACATTCGAAAATATATTTCGGAAGGCCAACTAGACGAGGCAAACCAATTGCTCGGCTATCCTTACACACTGACAGGAACCGTTATCCACGGTGACAAACGCGGCCGCACAATCGGTTTTCCAACGGCGAATATTGCTGTCGATGACGGTTTCCTCATTCCTAAACTAGGCGTCTATGCCGTCAAATTTAAAGTGAATGGAGAAACACATTTAGGCATGGCGAGCATTGGCTATAACATTACCTTCAAAGACGACCAAGCGATGTCAATCGAAGTCTATATTTTAGATTTCCACCAAGAAATATATGGAGAGGAAATTGAAATCGAATGGTTCCATTATTTCCGACCAGAGTTGAAATTTAATGGTGTAGAAGGTTTGATTGAACAATTGAAGCAAGACGAAGCAGATACGAGAGCATATTTCGCATAAAAAGTTAGGCTATCTCTTGCTTTTTGACCGAAAATAGTGTATCTTTAACTCTGTACGAAATAGAACCCTTACTTGGCTTTTTGCGAGTCACCAACGCTTGGCTCAGTATGCGGGGATTAGAAAAGAAGGAGGTGTGTAAGAAATGGCATTGACACAAGAGCGTAAAAATGAAATTATCGCTGAATATCGTGTACATGATACGGACACTGGTTCACCAGAAGTTCAAATCGCTGTTCTTACTGCAGAAATCAACAGTTTGAATGAACACGTTCGCGAGCACAAGAAAGATCACCATTCTTATCGTGGTTTGATGAAAATGGTCGGTCATCGTCGTAACCTTTTAACTTACCTACGTAAGAAAGATGTTGCACGTTACCGCGAACTTATCGGACGTTTAGGTTTACGTCGATAAACACAAGGAAAACGGGATATTTTTGTCCCGTTTTTTTTTGAAAAAAATAAACAAGAAGTGTCCTGCTACCTAAGAAAGTAGAAAGAAGCTTTATCGCATGAATCCAAAAACGTGCCATTTACATAAAAACATGATTTCCCTAAAAGTCACTGTCTTCACAGACGCGGAGCATCGGCGCGCAGACTTCAACGACGCAGATGTGTGCTTCTCGGCTCGATGAGAGAGATGGTTGGTTTTTGGATTCATGCGTGTCGGAATATCAATTCAGGCGTGCGTGAAGAGTTATGCATGGTAAAGTTTCTATTTGGTAGTGGACGCTCCTAACTAAAAGGAGATCGAAATATGACTGAAAAACAAGTATTTAAATCCACATGGGCAGGCAAAGAACTAGCAATCGAAGTTGGTCAAATGGCAAAACAAGCAAACGGTGCAGCGCTTATTCGCTACGGCGATACCGTTGTTTTAACAGCAGCTGTTGGTTCGCGTAAACCAAGACCGGGTGACTTTTTCCCGTTGACTGTAAATTATGAAGAAAAAATGTACGCTGTTGGTAAAGTTCCAGGCGGCTTCTTAAAACGCGAAGGTCGTCCAAGTGATCGCGCAACATTAACGGCACGTCTGATTGACCGTCCAATCCGTCCGCTTTTTGCAGAAGGGTATCGTAACGATGTTCAAATCACATCTACAGTGCTTAGCGTGGATCAAGACTGCTCACCAGAAATGGCTGCAATGCTTGGTTCATCGATTTCACTTTGCATCTCGGATATTCCTTTTGAAGGGCCGATTGCGGGTGTAGATGTTGGTCGTGTGAACGGGGAATACATCATTAATCCAACCATCGAGCAACAAGAATTAAGCGATATTAGCTTGACGGTTGCTGGGACAAAAGAAGCCATCAACATGGTAGAAGCAGGAGCGAAAGAAGTGCCTGAAGAAGCGATGTTAGAAGCTATCATGTTCGGTCACGAAGAAATCAAACGCTTAATCGCGTTCCAAGAAGAAATCGTTGCCGCAGTTGGTAAAGCGAAAATGGAAATCGAATTATTCGTGCCAAACGCAGAGCTTGTTGCAGAAGTAACGGCTCGCGCAGAAGCAGATATGAAAATCGCGATTAAAACCGAAGAAAAATTAGCGCGCGAAGAAAACATTAACGTGTTAAAAGAGGCGGTTGTCGCAGAATATGAAGCAAAAGAATTAGAAGACGCAGCAGAAGTTTTGCCAGAAGTAAAACATATTTTAGAAATGCTTGAAAAAAATGAAATGCGTCGCTTGATTTCACAAGATAAAATCCGTCCAGATGGTCGTAAGGTAGACGAAATTCGTCCGCTATCATCTGAGGTTGGTATTTTGCCACGCGTCCATGGTTCAGGACTATTCACACGTGGACAAACGCAAGCACTTAGCGTATGTACATTAGCGCCACTTCGCGAGCACCAAATCATTGATGGGCTTGGTCTAGAAGATTCCAAACGCTTCATGCATCATTACAACTTCCCGCAGTTCAGTGTTGGAGAAACAGGACCTCGTCGTGCACCAGGTCGTCGTGAAATCGGTCACGGAGCACTTGGTGAACGCGCGTTACAACAAGTTATTCCAAGTGAAGAGGATTTCCCATACACGATTCGCCTTGTATCTGAGGTTTTAGAGTCAAACGGTTCAAGTTCACAAGCAAGTATTTGTGGATCGACGCTTGCAATGATGGATGCAGGTGTGCCAATTAAAGCGCCGGTTGCTGGAATCGCGATGGGACTTGTCAAACTTGGCGATGACTACACAATTCTTTCTGATATTCAAGGTATGGAAGATCATTTCGGCGACATGGATTTCAAAGTAGCTGGAACACGTGACGGTATTACTGCCTTGCAAATGGATATCAAAATCGATGGTCTTAGCCGCCAAATTTTAGAAGAAGCCTTGACACAAGCGAAAGCAGGCCGTCTGCACATTCTAGAACACCTAGAAGCGACCATCAACACACCTCGCGAAACCTTGTCAGAATATGCACCTAAGATCGTTACAATCAATATCAAACCTGATAAAATCAAGGACGTTATCGGACCCGGCGGTAAACAAATTAACCAAATCATCGACGAAACGAATGTTAAAATTGATATCGAACAAGACGGTACAGTTTTCATCGCGTCTCAAGATGATGCCATGATCGAAAAAGCGAAAGCAATGATTGAAGAAATCGTCCGCGAAGTACAAGTTGGCGAAATCTATGATGGTAAAGTTCGTCGTATCGAGAAATTCGGAGCTTTTGTTGAATTATTCAAAGGCAAAGATGGCTTGATTCATATTTCTGAACTAGCGCACGAACGCGTTGGTAAAGTGGAAGACATCCTGAAAATGGGTGATATCGTGAAAGTCAAAGTAACAGAAATAGACGATCACGGTCGTGTAAACGTATCTCGTAAAGCTTTGATTGAGAAAAAAGAAGGCGATACAGAACAACCGAACCGCGCACCACGTAAAGAAGGCTACAAAAAACCTTACACCAACGATAAAAAATAAGTAATCGAAACACCTGCCATGCACGATTGGTAGGTGTTTTTTTGATGCGAAAAACCCTGCCGTTTCCAGCAGGATCCTTGTTATACTATTTTTTTCTCGCCTTTAAATTAGATTTATATTGCGTCTCCGAAGCTTTATGAACGGCTTTCCATTTCTGCTTTTCCGCACGTTGCAAAACAGGATCGTTTTTACGCTCGAAATAAGCCAGTTCTCGCTTTAATTTAATCCAATGGGCATAATGAACCTCCGAAAGACTACCGTCCGTTAAAGCGGCTTGTACGGCGCATCCTGGCTCGGTACCATGTTGGCAATTTCGGAATTTGCAATCATTGGCCAGCAACTCAATATCTTGAAATGTTTCACCAAGCCCGTCACTCGCTTGCCCAATACCAAGTTCGCGCATCCCAGGCGTATCAATCACAAGCAATCCAGTCGGCAACAAGTGCAACTCACGATGCGTGGTCGTATGCTTGCCTTTCGAATCATCCTCCCGAATCCCGCTCGTTTTCATCAACGTTTTTCCAGATAGGGCATTGATAAAAGAAGATTTCCCAACACCAGACGAACCTAGCAACACAATTGTTTCACCAGGCTTCAAAAAGCGCTCAATCGTGTCAAAACCACTTTTTGATAAATTATCCACCGCAAAAATAGGTACGCCATACGCAACGAGTTCAATCTCCGTCACGATTTGCGCTGTATTTTCACTGAGATCCGCCTTGGTCAAAATCACAACAGGTTTCGCGCCGCTATCCCAAGCAATTGTTAAATAACGCTCCAACCTATTGATGTTAAAATCATGATTCAACGAGCTCACAATAAAAACATAATCAAAATTCGCGGCCACTAATTGTTCGCCGCCAGCAGGGTCACTACGTTTAAACACCGTCTTCCGGTCCAGCACGCCATGAATGAGGGACGTATCTTGCGGATGACTCTCAAGCGCCACAAAATCACCAACCGCGGGAAGCTCCGTATTCATCGCACCCATAAAAGCAACATATTTCAACTTGGCCAAATGCTCGCCATCCTCAGATACAACTTTGAAAAAATCTTTAAAAACAGCCGTCACACGTGCGGGAATAAGCCCTTCCTGCAACGTTTGCGCCTCAAAAAAATCTGTAAATCCATAATTATTAATAGTCAATGTTTTCGCTCCTTTAAAATAGGGGAGCTTTAAATCGAATCAAACGCTCCCAAAATGTGATTGTTGTTAGTATTCGAAAACTTTACAATATCCATAATTCATCATCCTTTCATATTGGGAATTCCGCTCCATTATAACACAAGCGGGGCGTTTTAGCCAATAAAAAAAGGAAAGCGATGGTAGCTGCCTTCCTTTTTTCATTAGTTTTTATGCGTAATGATTTTTGCGATTTGATCGGCAGTCATATTACTGTCTACAGCATAGCTACCGTCGCGTACATATTTCTCATAGTTGTTCGTGCGTAGGAACTTATCGAATTCAGCACCGGACTTGATGATGCCTGCAAATTGTAGTTCGTTACCAGCTTTAGAAGAAGGATCGCCTTTTTTGATAACAAGCGTGAATTTCTTGACTTGTTTTGCTTTTTCTTCCTCTGCTTTTTTCTTAGCCGCAACTGCTTTTTGAGCTTCTGCTGCTTGTGATTTCGCTAATTCTTGAGATGCAAGTAGATCCTCATATTTCTTTTTGTAATTTTCGCTGTCGTCAGCTTTCGTTGTCGTCGTTGTTTTTGGTTCCGTTGATTTCTCTGCTTGTGCGCTTGATGAGAAGAACGTATCAAAGACAAGCAAGAGCACTGCTGAAATCAAAAATCCTAGCGCCAGCATGCGAAGTGATTGTTTCATTGTATTATTTCCTCCCTTGTGATATCTCCAATTTAATGAGCAACATATTCAGCGATTATTTCATTTACTTGGTCTTCTGAAAGTTCCGATTGTGTAACAATTTCCTCTATAGTGACACCAGAAGTATACAAAGTAATAATTTGTTTTTTTCTTAAGTCACGGAGTTTTTTGCTAGATGTGCGAACAGGAGTGACAGTGTCAGCATCGATTTTCAATGTATTTTCTAGAGTAGACACACGTTTTTTTAATTCGAAGTTCTCTTGCATTAATTGAGACGCGATTTCCTCCATCTCATTTTCTATCTGTTTGCTATTTCCTTTTTGCATAAATGAAAGCAAGAATAGGACGACAGAACAGGCAAGAAGAATTATGATTAGAACAGTCATTGTGTTAATAACACCTCTTTTCCCTAAACTCTACTTCTATTTATAGCATAAATTACGCCAAAAACATAGTCAAAAATGAATATTGTAAACAAAATAAAAAGAAAAGCTTAGGAATCCTTGCGTAAAGCCCTTAAAAATGATATTATAATACAGGTCTGATAAATAATTCAGTTTGATTAGAGTTTGGAGGGAAATAGAATGCGTGTTAATATCACTTTAGAATGCACTGAGTGCGGCGATCGCAATTATATCACTACTAAAAACAAACGTGAAAACCCGGAACGTATTGAACTAAAAAAATATTGTCCAAGATTGCGCCGTGTCACTTTGCACCGCGAAACTAAGTAAGCAGCAGGATTTCCACCTGTTGCTTTTTTTATGGAGAATATTCTGTACTCAAGGAGGAGAGGGAATGACAGCGAAAGCTACACTACGCGAACAAATACTGACAGAGTTGCAAAAAATGGATAGAGCTACATACGAACAACGCTCACGAGCCATTGCAGAACAACTATTTCAAGAAGAAATATGGAAAAAAGCGACAACAATCGGTATCACAATCGCCCGATTCCCAGAAATAGCAACGCGCGCAATCATTGAACGAGCTTGGCAAGATGGAAAAACTGTAGCAATACCTGAGACAAATAATAAATCAAAAGCCATGAAGTTTCGAGTATACAAAGAAAGCGATGAACTTTGTAAAAAAGCATTGGGTCTTTATGAGCCATTAGAAAGCGCTGTCGTTGTGCAAAAAAACGACTTGGACCTACTAATCGTCCCTGGCGTTTTATTCCGCACAGACGGCTACCGAATTGGTTTTGGAGCTGGCTTTTACGATCGCTACTTAATGGACTATCAGGGCGCAACGATTTCACTCTGTTATCGCGAACAAATAACCGCTGATTTCATGCCAGAACCTCACGATTTACCCGTTCAAAAACTAGTGATTGAAAATAATCTGAAATAATAGCAAAAATTTGGCGGAGATTGATTTACAATGTTCCCTTTTTTGCGTATAGTAGTACTTATAAATAGGATTTTAAAAGAAAGCAGGGAATTTTTTGAGCCTCCAGGAACAGTATATTTTTTGGCGCTTAACTAGCTATTTTCTAATTGAAGAGGGATATCGACTCATTCATCTTCACGAAAAGAAACAAGAACTATGGTTAGATAATCCAGCCCAAAAGAAGCGACCAGTTATTCGAATTCAGATGAAGGAGCTCAGTTGGTCTAGTGTCGTCGAGCGGGATATTGAGCAAGTAATGCGTGTGTGCGAAGATTTACGCAAGCAGATGGGACGTTTGAAACTCCCATTAGTCAATATGTACATCACGCCCTTTAAGCCGGTTGGAGATACTTCAGAATGGTTCGATAAACCGCTACACTCAGAAAACGAGAAAATAAGTCTGAACAATATATTAATCGATGCAGAAAACGCAGAAGAGCAGCTAAAACAACTAGAAACGGAGCTCGGTATACCTGCCGAGACATTTCAAGTTCTGACCGGTATAGATGAAAGCACCGTCACTAGTGAACGAAGCGTCGTCATCAATTATATTACCGCAAAAGTAAGTGACGAACAGGTGCAAGCCCGTAAAGAAAAGCCTTATGTGACATATGTTTTGCTTGCCATCCAAATAGCAGTATTTTTAATCATGACATTCACAGGAGGGACGAGCAATAATACCTTTAACCTTGTCAGGTGGGGAGCTAAGTTCAATCCACTTATATTCGCAGGAGAATGGTGGCGCTTCATTACGCCGATGTTTATCCATATCGGATTACTCCATCTACTCATGAATTCCGTCGTCCTGTATATCATAGGACCAATGGCAGAAAAACTTTACGGCAAGTGGCGTTATGCGCTTATCTATGTGCTATCTGGCATCACAGGAGTTGTCGCCAGTTTCGCATTTAACATTAATGTGGCGGCAGGAGCTAGTACGGCTATTTTTGGTATCTTTGGAGCCTTGTTATACCTAGTAGTGTTAAAACCGCATATCTATGCAAGGTCATTAGGAATTAGTATTGCGGGTTTAGTTGTCGTAAATTTAGTGGTTGATTTATTTTCTCAAGGTATCGACCTAGCAGGACACATCGGCGGCTTAGTTGGCGGATTCTTGATTGCCGGAGCCTTATCCATGCCGCATCAATACTTCCACTGGCGCCGAATTTTATACGGAGCTTCGGCCGTTGTACTGACCGTGTTCTTCCTGTGGTTCGGTTTCGACAAAGGAAAGCACCCTTATGACCCACAAAACGCCAATGCTGTAGCAGGGGCATTTATACAAAATGAAGATTACAAAACAGCCCAAAAAATCTTGCACCAACTCCAAGTTTCAGGTAGTGCCGATGCGCTAACTTTTACAAATTTGGCCGTCATTGCAACGATTCAAGGAAATGAAATAAAAGCGGCAGACTTTGCGCGAGAAGCGATTGCACAAGAATCGTTTAATCCTCACGCCCATTTCTTATTGGCTCGTAGCTATGAAGTTCAAGGGGATTTGGAGCAGGCGTTAAAAGAAGCAACAATCGCAGTTGAACAGCAAGATACAGAAACGTATGTCCAGTACAAGCAATATTTAGAGGGCAAAATCCAAACAAGATAAGAGGTATCGTTATGAAAACAGTCTATGATGTGGCTCAATTACTGAAAAAATACGGCATTATCGTTTATCTTGGTAAGCGACAATGGGATATCGAAATGATGGAATACGAGCTAACGGAACTGTTTAAACATAAATTGCTGGATCGTGAAGTCTATGCCCGCGCTAGATCTGTTCTTAAAGTCGAATTAGACAAAGAGAAAGCAAAAAATAAGGTAGTAGAGTAGGAGACATGTGAAAATGGAAAAGAAATTAATTGGCGTTGACCTTGGCGGTACAACTGCAAAAATTGCAATTTTAACAACTAATGGGAAAATTGAAGAAAAATGGTCTGTTGAAACAGATAGCTCTGATGAAGGCTCTCATATTGTTCGTAACATTGGCGACAGCATTAACCAAAAATTAACGGACCTACAGTTGGATAACAACACTTTTTATGGTATCGGAATGGGAACACCTGGAACGATTAACTACGAAACAGGCACGGTTAAAGGAGCCTACAACCTAAATTGGGCAAAAGAACAAAATGTAGCAACCGATCTCAAAAGTATTACTGGGCTAGATGTACACTTAGATAATGATGCTAACATTGCAGCAGTTGGTGAAAGATGGCAAGGAGCTGGTGAAGGCTCGGCGAATGTTTTCTTTGTGACCTTAGGAACTGGTGTTGGTGGAGGTATTTTTGCGGAAGGAAAGATTCTTCATGGAGTTAAGGGAGCGGCAGGTGAAATCGGTCATATTACGGTAGATACTAGCAAAGAGGCCTATGACTGCACATGTGGAAAGAAAGGTTGTCTAGAAACAATCGCTTCTGCCACAGGAATCGTGCGCGTAGCCAAAGATTTAGCTAAGTCTTTCGAACCGAATTCTAAGCTAAAAGATGCTATACAGCAAGGAACCGAAGAAATCACATCTAAGTTGATTTTTGACCTCGCAGCAGAGAAAGATGAACTAGCAAAAAAAGTAGTTGATCATATTTGTTTTTATCTTGGTCTAGCATGTAGTCATATCGGTAATATGCTCAATCCAGAAAAGATCATCATTGGTGGTGGAGTTTCGGCAGCTGGAGACGCTCTTTTGAAACCTATTCAAAACTATTTTGAAGGTATGGTCTTCCCGGCAGTCCGAGAATCAACATCTATCTCGATTGCGACGCTTGGAAATGATGCAGGAGTTTTGGGCGCAGCATGGTTAGCTCTACCGTCTGAATAATAGCTTATTTTAGCTAGATGTACTACTGGCAATAATATAACGCTGGTAGGCATCTAGCTTTTCTTTTTCGTAATTGGAAGTTTGTTTCACTTCCTTGATGTCAGGGTAAAATAGTAGTAGCATATTAGCAAATGGAGGGAAAGAGATGAGTAAAATTCGCATACGTTTTATAGTTACAATCCTTGGACTTTTATTTCTTTCCTACGGCTGCCAAAATGAGCAGGTACCTGTCAGCAAAGAAGAGAAAATAACAACCTCGAATAAAATTAAAACCTTAAACATTCAGCCTAAAGAGTTTCAACGCATTGTGGGCTGGATAGACGACGAGAATGTTCTACTGCAACTGAAAAAAGAGGGGAAAATAACCTTCGAAAGGCTCAATGTTTTTAGTGGGAAGCAACATCAGATATACGAAACAACACATGTGATTTCAGAAGTAGTCATTAGCCCAAATCGGGATTGTTTCCTTATTTATTCTGCAGAAAGTAAAGATAAGGCGAATTTGGATATTATTTCTATAGATGGATCTATAATGAGCACAAAAGAAGTAAAGCCACAAAGTATCGAATTTTCTTGGAATCAAGATGATCAAAATAAAATGTTCCTCACCACATTCGATACAGATTGGAATTACCAAGTGTTTCAATGGGATATCCCAACTGGTAATATAACCCGATTAAATACAGATTCACCATTTGTTTCTTGGTATAGTGATAATTTATTTGTCTTTAATCAAAAGCTATCACCACAGAAGGACAGAGGGGATCTCTATCTAGAAGATATACGGGATAAAACAGTTAAAAATCTTGTGGTTGCAGATGTATATAAATTCGCCGTATCTGCCAATACATTGCTAACAATTGAGCCAAGTAAAGAAGATAAAGCTATGGTATATAACTTCAGGACAGTTGGTTTTCAATCCTATTATCAATATGAAGCCCCAAGAGTATATGATGAATTGGGGACGTTCTTTCCATTCTACGATTTGAATGTGGAAAAGGAATCGTTTCTTACATTTGAGCCGTATGAAAGCAAAAAGTTAAAAGATCATGGTGGCGAGTTTAAGCTGGTCAAGGTGAGTCCTAAGGAGAAAAAGGCAGAAACAATACTGGAACTAACCAATAACGAACCAATTGTTACATCACCAAACGGTAAGTACTGTTTATACGGTTATCTATTTGATCAAATAATTGATTTAGAAACAAAAGACACCTTGTACTTGATACAACATCGTGATAAAATGTATTAAAAATGCCAGAAAAGCACTATCGTAATGAGATAGCTATTTTTCTGGCATTTTTTATTTCATAGAATTAAACAGAGACATCTCTTTTTTGGAAAAATACAAAGGAGAGGGCCATAAAAATAATATAATAGACGCTTAGGACACCAATGGCCAGTCCTGGTGAAAGTCCCTTTACATCCATTCCAAGGCCGTTTGCATGCATGCTGACATAGTATAGAGGAGCCATAAAGATGTATTTGAACCATTGGAATTGTTCTACCAACATAAGCGTAATTCCGCCCGCAATACTATTGATAAACAGTAGAAACAGTCCGATTCCTACAGCTAAAGCCTGGCTTCTTAATAGTGATGAAACCATGAATGCGATGGAAGTTGAAAAAATAAGTTGAATAGAGAAGTACCCTAATTGGTAACCAATCGCATTTATGGCTGTTTGGCCTGCATTCGTAATATCTCCATTCTCTGAGTAGTTCGGATTAACTGCACTAATATCTTGAGTTAGACTACCAAATGAAGTTAAAATTCCACCAATAACATAGGACATTACAACCGTGAATAGTGTCAAAAGAACTGCGTACATAAGAACAACGATGTATTTGGAAAGAAGGATCTGCCAACGTTGATATGGACGAATTAGCAGTAACTTTATCGTTCCATAACTAAATTCAGATGACACAACTGCACTAGCTACGACGATAGAAAAGAGGGCTACCATAAACATGCTGATGCTGTTTACGGATAACATAAGCTGAACGTTATCAATATCTGGGACAAAAGATTTAAAACTCGCGGATAGAGCAAGAATGATAACTAAAATAATGAGAGGATATAGCCACGTACTGAACCTTAGTGATACTTTCTTTGTTTCATTTGCGATTAATGATATCATTCCATGCTACCCCCATTTGGTTTTGTAATTTCTAAGAACCGTTCCTCTAATGTTTTAGTATGTGCTTCTATCGCAAAAATAGAAACATCTTCTGCTACCAAATTCTTAACAAGTAATGGGATATTGGTGGGACTACTTTTTACAAAGAAATGAGATGTTCCATTATCAGCGAGTATGTAGTCAATATTCCAATTTGTGAGTAGTTTTTTAGACAATTCAAGCGGTTCAAGGTGCATGTGGAATGTCTGTAATTGTTCAGCTTCTGCCAGATTTTCTTGTTTCATATCTGCAATATGTGTCAATTCTCCGCGTTCTATGATTGCAAATCGATCACATAGCTGTTCCATCTCTGTTAGTAGATGCGAGGATACAAGAACACTGACACCATGGCTAGCTAAGGTTTTCATTTGTAAACGAAATTCTTTCATACCCTCTGGATCTAATCCATTTGTAGGTTCATCAAAAATTAATAATTTCGGTTCGTGTATTAGCGCCTGTGCAACACCCAATCGTTGTCTCATTCCAAGAGAGTATGTTTTAACTTTGTTGTTAATGGCTTTATCTAAATGTACAAGTTGGATAATTTCATTTAAACGCTCGTTGGAGATTTTGTTACGTGACATAGAAGCGAATGTTTTGAGATTCTGCAGTCCTGTCATGTATGGATAAAATTCTGGATTTTCCACGATAGCTCCGACTTGTTGAATAGCTTCTGTATAAGAGTCATCTATATTTTTTCCTAAGATCTTCACCTCGCCACTAGTCTTATTGATGAGTTTGACGATGCTTCGGATAATAGTCGTTTTTCCGGCGCCGTTAGGTCCTAGAAGTCCAAATATTTCACCTTCGTTCACTGAAAACGAGATATCTTTTATAATGGACTTAGCTCCAATGCGCTTGACTAAATGATTTATTTCTAAAACAGGTTGTGTCATAATAACTCCTTCCTTGTTTGAAAAGCTTGTTTTATTTGGGCCGCAATTTCTTCGGGTGTTAGCTCGTCCGTCTCTAATATCAGATGGGCCACACTTTCATAAAGCTTTGTTCGCGACTCACATAGAGCAATAATATCATCTCTACTTTTTTCTTGAATAAGCGGGCGTGTTGTGTCACCTTTTAATCGAGCAAGAAAAGTATCAGGTCTGGTCTTTAAGTAAACAACAAAATCAGCTGCTTCTAACTTCATTCGGTTATCACCAGATAGAATAATACCGCCTCCAGTTGAGATAATAGCATCTTGTAATAAAGCTCTTGTTAGCATTTGATGTTCTAATTTACGGAATGCCGGTTCGCCTAAATTTGCAAAAATTTCTGTAATTGATATCTGATGTTCGGATTGTATCTCTGTATCGATATCGACTAAAGGTAATGCTAGTTTTTCAGCCAGTATTTTCCCGACTGTCGATTTTCCAGCCCCCATAAATCCGGTTAAAACAATTTGATTCATGCAAGTCCTCCTTAAGCTTCTGTTTAATTTAGTAGAAGACGAAATTTCTGTAGCTTGGTATCCCAAAATATAGCTTGTTTGAGAGTATAGCCATTACTCAGCTCTGTGGTGGTCTCATATCTGATATAGTCTTCTGTACTATCTGCCCAATTATACCATAAAACAGCGTTATTGTGCTTTTCTGTAAATGTTTTTTGTTCGCTTTTTATACGTGAGATATTATTGAGGAGCGATAAATTTGTAAGAGTAGTAGCTAGATAATGATTTTGCAGCTGCTTTTCCATTTGCAGTTTGGAAACATAAATATTGGTTGCTCCAAGCATCGTAATAATACCTATTAACGTAATATAAAGGCATAGGATGTACGTAAACCCATTTGGGCGCATATTTATTCACTCCCTTCTGACTGAATATAAAAACGGGCAGATAACTGGGTATCATCTTCAAAAGTAACTTCATACAATAGCTCTTCCTCCGATTTTTTTGACCATTTATCTCGTTTTACATTTGTTAAAAGTGGTTCGTGCCCCTTGTTGTCAACAGAGCGACGAGTTAGATTTTGATACGCTTCATAGGTCACTAATTTGGATTGAGTGACGAAGGTTATTTTATGATCGGTGACAGTTAATCGAGTGCCAGTATTTAATTCTTTTCGCGTGTGATTCAAGAATAGTTGCCACTCATAATTTTTATCAATATCCATTATTTTTATAACAGATGTATAGCTTTGAAAAATAAGCGGAATGAAAGAAGCGATAATAATGACAATGAGCAGTGAAAAAAGAGATTCGATTAAGGTAAAACCTTGTTTATTTGATAGCGTAACAAATATTTTCTTTAGCATAAGTAGCGCAAAGTTGCTTCGCCTCCTGATTGTAAGTTATTCGATATGCTTGATTTTTAATAATTACATCATAGCTTGATGAAAAACGGCTGTTTAAATGAAATATACTTTCCTCAGAGAGTAATTGCTGAGCCGTGGTTCGTTGATTTTGCTTGTGCAGATTTTGTTTAATTTGCATCATTATAGGCAGTAAGGAAAGGACAACTAGGGAAAGTAAACTAAGAGCAAAGAGACTTTCCAATAAAGAAAAACCATCAGATTTCATCGATACGAAACCTCCCTTTTCCGATTTGAAAAATAAGTGCATATTTTTTGTTCTGGCCTTGAATGATGATCGTTTTGAATTTGCTGATATTTCCAAAGGGTGGAGAAAAGCGAAAGAGTTGCTCGCTTTTCTCTTGAAAATGTAAAGTAGGGGTGAATGTTCTTGATAATACTGATTGAGCAGATTTTCCTGAATAGGAATCATGATTACCGTTCAGCAGTAGCACGGTTTCTTGATTCGTAGTTATTGCTTCTGCTTGAAGATACATGATGTCCATTTTGAGCTGATCCAGACTTTGTTTTTCTAACAGATGAGTCATTAGATTACCGGCAGGAAGGACACTGATACCTAAAATAATAAAGCTAATGGAGAGAACAAGAAGCATTTCTATTAGAGTAAAACCATTCTTTTTCACGGGGCTTCCGTCACTTTGCCGCTACTATCAATCAAAACATCTTTACCATTTGGACATTTCTTCTGTTCGCCTTTTAGGTAACCCCCAGTTAGAAGATCTTGTAAGGAAGGTACTTTGTTATTTTCTAGTTGATACGCTTGCGCTTGTCCTTGGACCATTGTTATGAAAGCGTCGCATCCTTTGTCGTTGATTGACTTGCTTTGTTTCACAATGTTTGGGATCGTGAGTAAAAGTAGTACGCTGACCACGAGCAGAACGATTAACATTTCTACCAAAGTGAAACCTGATTCATCTTTCCAATTGATTTTTTTAAACATTTAAATCACTCCTATTTTTTTATTATTCAGATGGAATTTACCATCGAGAACATCGGGAAAAGGATGGATAAGTAAATGGATACAATAAGTACCCCTATAATCATGAATACAGCTGGTTGTATAAAGCTAAATATCTTTTCTATTTTTTCTTCGGATTTTTGATGGCATAGTTTGTAGTAAAATAGGAGTTCTTCGGCTAATTGACCATTTTTTTCGCCGTGTTGTATAATGTAAATCAATTCAGATTCAAAGATAGCAAAAGCAGCGAGAGATTTGGTGAATAATGTACCTTCAGAAAATGCTTTCTCAATAGATGTGCTAATGTGTTTGAAAAGTGGTGGGGAATCTTGTAGCGCAAATACTTGAACCATATCATTAATGGACAGACCACTTTTTAGAAGGTAACCACATTCTCGGGCAAATAATTGAGAATAGTGCAGACGCATAAACCTTTTGAAAATTGGGATCTTACAATATAGTTCAGCGCGTTCGTAGGAGTTCTTTTTTCTTTGTTTTGTTAGAAAAATGGTACATAACATGAATAAGACTCCTAAGAAGGCGAGAAATATCAGTGGCAATTTTTCTAGAATGAAATAGGTGAAATTGGTTGTTTGATTTTCTCCATGTGTCAACTGACTGAATAACATATCGAATTTTGGAAGTAGAAAAATGCGTAAAAGAAAGAAAACGACAATGACGGTCATGAAAAGGATAAGTGGGTATTGGAAAATTTTTCGTAATGCCTTTTGTTGCTCAGCTTTTCGCATGAGGTGATCTCCAGTTTCTTGGACAGTCTCATTAAAATAGCCATGTTTGCTAGCATAGTGAAGCTGTGTGCAGACGAAGCTGGGGAAGTTTGCTTGTAGTAGGGCTTCGCTAAAAGGAGCACCTGAAGAGAGCGTTTCAATCATTTTTGTGTTCCGAGATGTATCTTTTGGTGTTGTGATAGAGAGAAAAGAAATTGCTTCTTCCATAGTAAAACCCTTACTTAGAAGATCGGCGAGTCGTATGAGAAATTCGCCGTCAGCACGCCAATTATTGCGGAGAGAAAAAGCCATAACAAACTCCTTTCTTGAGTTGTTTACTTATGTTGCTTACTAAATCGATTTCTACTGAAGTTATAAGAAAGTCGTTAATTTGTTCCTTCTCTATAAATTCATAAAGAGCTGTCCTTTTTTGGGAGAGATGATTGCATAAAGCGTGGCATCTACTAGTGCAAAACATGCAATGTAAGTGTTTTAGTTGTTGATGGGATATGCCAATGAGGCATTGCCGCAGTTCTTCTTTATCGACACCCAGCTCAAGGAGGCGCGATAGGACTCCATATGTGCTGTCTGCGTGCACTGTGCTCAAAACAAGGTGCCCTGTCAAAGCGCTTCGAATAACCATTTTTGCTGTGTGCGAATCTCTAATCTCACCGACAATTAAGATATCTGGGTCGTGTCGAAGTGTTGCTCGGATGATATCTGCATAGTCGAGTCCCGCTTTTTCGTTAATTTGTACTTGTAAAAATGCCGACATTGGGCGCTCGACAGGGTCTTCAATAGTAATAATCTGCAATGGATGTTGCAAACTCAAAGAATGGGCCAAACTGTACATACTGGATGTTTTGCCGCTGCCGGTCGCTCCTGAAAATAAAAGGAGCCCTGTCCGTTTCTGGGCAAGAGAAAGTATATGGTGCGTTATTCGTTGGAAAATACTACTTTTTTGAAAAGGCACTATTTCTTGTTCTGAAAATACACGAATAACCATACTTTCAATAAAGCGGAAGTTGGGTATAGTGGCGAGTCGAACGGATACTTTACGTCCTTGAATATCTGTTTGAAAGGCGCCGCTTTGGGGTTTTCTAGTCTCGCTAATATCCATGAACCCTCGGTATTTCAAATGCGCGAGTAGGCGCTCACCATTATCAATTGGGATAGAGGCAAAAAATTGTAGTCTTCCATTGATACGTAGCAGGATACGATAGTGTGCTTCGGCTGGAATTACATGCACATCGCTTGCTGTGAGTAGAATAGCTTGATTTAAAAGGGTGTTAGCTAAATTTTGAATCATGTGGCAGGCTCCTTATTTGTGTCTATGTTAAACGTATTCGCCATAACTACGCTATTTCCCTTTTCATCTAAAAAAGGGAGTTTGTGATTTTTAGGGGTTAAAAGAGTCCAGAAATGAATTTTAAGAGAGAAAACAGGGAGAAAAACTTGAGAGTCAGGGTTAGAAAAATATTTTAGTCATCACCGATTGTTCGATTGTTCACATACGTATGATAGAAGTGTCAATTACAGATAAAGCCCTTTCATTCCGAACTATATATCTAAAAACATAAAATCGAGGTCTTAAATTTAATTATTTGCCGAACGATAGGGTCTCGTGGTAACATATAGGAAAGGCAACTAATACATAAAAGAGCGGATGAAAATAGACAGAGAGACTGCAGATTTTGCAGCGCCGACGGGGAAAGCATGGGAATGTGAAACTCTCAGGCAAAAGGATGTTTATGGGACGCAACTCTGGAGGCATTATTCCTTATTTTTGGAGTACGACAGAGACTTATTTTAACGAGTAAGTCCTTTTAGTATGCAAAAAAAGAGGAGGATTCACATGACAGATTTAAAGAAAACGCCTATTTTTCCTTTGTACGAAAAGTATGGTGCGAAAACAATTGATTTTGGTGGATGGGATTTACCAGTACAATTTTCAGGAATAAAGGCCGAGCATGAGGCTGTACGAACAGATGCTGGGCTATTTGATGTGTCGCACATGGGGGAAGTGGCGGTGCAGGGAACTGGGAGTTTGCCATTTTTACAAAAAGTATTGTCTAACGATATTTCGAAGCTGAAGATTGGGAAAGCACAGTATAATATTATGTGTTACGAAACTGGTGGTGTAGTGGATGACTTAGTTGTTTATATGAGAGCAGATGATGATTATCTACTCGTTGTGAACGCATCGAACACCGAAAAAGATTTTGAATGGTTGGAGAAACATGCGTCAGAAGGCGTTAACGTGCAAAATGTTTCCGCAGATTATGGACAATTGGCTTTGCAAGGACCTAATGCTGAGGCTATATTAGCTACTCTAACGAATGCGGATTTAGCGGCACTTACTTTCTTTGGTTTCGTTGACAATGTGGAAGTAGCAGGGGTTACAGCGCTTATTTCAAGATCGGGCTATACAGGGGAAGATGGTTTTGAAATTTATACAAAAGCTTCAGATACACCTCAAGTTTGGGAAGCCATCTTAGAAAAAGACGTACTGCCAATCGGCCTTGGTGCACGTGATACGCTACGTTTTGAAGCAAACTTGGCACTCTATGGTCAAGAGCTAACACAAGATATATCTCCACTCGAGGCCGGCGTTGGTTTTGCGGTGAAATTAAAAAAAGAGGCAGATTTCATTGGTAAACATGCATTGTTAGCGCAGAAAGAAGCTGGCTTATCGCGTAAATCTGTCGGTATCGAGCTGATTGATCGCGGAATTCCGAGACATGACTATAAAGTTTTCATGGGAGATAAAGAAATCGGAATTGTAACGAGTGGCACACAATCGCCTACGCTTGGCAAAAACTTAGGTTTAGCGCTGATTGATATTGATTACACGGCGCTAGATACCGAAGTGGAAGTCGAGGTTCGTAATAAGAAATTGAAGGCAAAAGTAGTTCCAACCCCATTCTATAAACGCGCAAAATAAGGAGGATGTAATATTATGGCGAAACATCGTTTTTTACCAATGACTGAACAAGATGAAAAGGATATGTTAGATACAATTGGCGTTTCTTCTATTGATGAACTTTTTACGGATATTCCGGAGTCGATTCGCTTTAACCGGGAATATGATCTGAAACCTGCGAAATCAGAGCCAGCTCTTTTGAAAGAATTGGCTAAGCTGGCTAGTAAAAATGCAGATTCTGTGGAGTATGCGTCCTTTTTAGGGGCTGGTGTGTATAATCATTACATTCCGACTGTAGTAGATAGCGTTATTTCTCGATCTGAATTTTATACGGCTTACACGCCTTATCAGCCGGAGATTTCACAAGGGGAATTACAAGCTATTTTCGAATTTCAAACAATGATTGCAGAAATTACAGGTATGGATTTAGCGAATTCTTCTATGTATGACGGGGGGACGTCACTCGCCGAAGCTGCGATGCTGGCTAGCGCCCACACAAAACGTAAAAAAATCTTAATTTCAAAAGCGGTACACCCAGAATCGCGCAATGTTGTAAAAACGTATGCGAAGGGGCAACATATTGAGGTTATTGAGATTGATGAGAAAGATGGCGTGACAGATTTGGCGGCTCTAGAATCGCAAGTGGATGACACCGTGGCTGCAGTCATTGTCCAATATCCGAACTTTTACGGTCAAGTCGAGGCGTTACAAGAAATAGAGCCGTTAGCACATGATAACAAGGCGCTATTTGTTGTTTCGAGTAACCCATTAGCACTCGGAGCATTGACGCCGCCTGGTAAATTTGGAGCGGATATTGTCGTCGGTGATTCCCAAGTATTCGGAATTTCTGAAGCGTTTGGTGGACCACATTGCGGCTACTTCGCGGTTAGTTCTAAGTTAACGCGTAAAGTTCCTGGACGCCTTGTCGGGGAAACCGTGGATGAGAACGGAAAACGTGGTTATGTATTGACATTGCAAGCGCGCGAACAACATATTCGTCGTGATAAAGCGACATCAAACATTTGCTCCAATCAAGCTTTAAATGCGCTGGCTTCTTCTGTGGCAATGAGTGCGCTTGGTAAGCAAGGTATCACCGAAATGGCGAAACAAAACATTGATAAATCACATTTTGCGAAGAAAGCTTTCCAAGACAAAGGATTTGATGTTATTTCTGGCGATGCGTTCTTCAATGAATTTGTCGTGAAGTTATCGAAACCGGTCAAAGAAGTAAACCTGGAATTGCTAGATCAAGGCTTTATCGGCGGATACGACTTGGGAATTTACGAGGAGAAATACGCCAACCATATGCTTGTAGCTGTCACAGAAATGCGTACAAAAGAAGAAATTGAGACGTTTGTAACAAGTTTGGAGGGTGCAAAATGAATAATAGCGAAACAATGCCATTAGTATTTGAGCGGTCGGTTCCAGGACGTATCGGGTATAGCTTACCAGAGCGCGATGTGCCAGAAGTAGATTTACAAAGTTTATTCGGCGCTGCGTACGTAAGGGAAACCCCTCCAGCCTTGCCAGAGTTGAGTGAACTGGAATTAATGCGCCACTATACAACGCTTTCTAACCATAATTTCGGCGTCGATTCAGGCTTTTATCCGCTTGGTTCTTGTACAATGAAATATAATCCAAAAATAAATGAAAAAGTAGCTCGATTCCCAGGTTTTGCGAACATTCATCCGTATCAACCGGAAGAATCAGTGCAAGGTGCGATGGAATTGCTCTACGATTTACAAGAAAGTTTGGTTGAAATCACAGGTATGGACGAAGTTACGTTACAGCCGGCTGCTGGTGCGCATGGCGAGTGGACGGCTCTCATGCTGATTCGCGCTTTCCACGAGGCGAATGGCGACCATCACCGTACGAAAGTGATCATCCCAGATTCAGCGCATGGAACGAACCCAGCTTCTGCATCTGTTGCTGGATTTGACATCATCACTGTTAAGTCTAACGAAAAAGGACTTGTCGACATTGAGGATCTAAAAAACGCGGTAGGCGATGATACGGCTGCATTAATGCTAACGAATCCAAACACGCTTGGCCTTTTTGAAGCAGATATTGTAGAAATGGCAGATATCGTGCATAAAGCTGGCGGAAAACTGTATTATGACGGCGCGAACTTGAATGCGATTATGGCAAAAGTTCGTCCTGGTGACATGGGCTTTGACGCTGTGCATTTGAATTTGCATAAAACATTCACGGGACCTCATGGTGGTGGCGGACCTGGATCAGGACCAATCGGCGTGAAGAAGGACTTGATTCCATTTTTACCAACCCCAGTTTTAACGAAAAAAGAGGATAAATATACATTTGACTACAATTATCCGCAATCGATTGGACGTGTGAAACCTTATTATGGTAACTTCGGTATCAACGTTCGCGCGTACACGTATATCCGTACGATGGGGCCAGATGGTCTGAAAAAAGTGACGGAATATGCTGTGTTGAATGCGAATTATATGATGCGCCGTTTAGAAGGAGCGTACGATTTGCCGTTTGACCAAGTCTGCAAACATGAATTCGTGCTTTCTGGAAAACGCCAAAAACAATTAGGTGTCCGTACGTTGGATATCGCTAAGCGTCTGTTGGATCATAATTTCCATCCACCGACTGTATACTTCCCGCTAATTGTGGAAGAAGCTATCATGATTGAGCCGACAGAAACCGAGTCAAAAGAGACGTTGGATGGCTTTATCGATGTCATGCTTAAAATTGCGAAAGAAGCAGAGGACAATCCTGAAATTGTACAAGAAGCGCCATATAATACGTATGTAAAACGCTTGGACGAAACACGCGCGGCCAGAAAACCGGTCTTGCGTTACCAAGAAAAAGTAGAAGACGAAGTAACGACATGAGAAGAGGCCGTGTTCCCAACTTAGCTGGGGAACACGGCCTCTTTTAGTCTTCTTCAGTGATTACAACGCCCAAAGCCCTAGCGAAACTGAGCGCTTGTTCAGATGTCACGCGACAACCTCGCAATTTATCGAGTGAAACAGTCATGCCATCAAAGTGATTGACGCTCAAATCAATACTTTCCATCATAACATTAGAGAAATTAGCCTCATTCAACTTACAATTTATAATTTCCGAATGCTTCAATTCACTCTCATAAAAATCTGCGTTTATGAGCGAACAATCATGCCATTCTACTTGTTTAAATTTCGAAAAACCGAGCGAACTCATCGTCATGAGACAGTTTTGAAAGAGGGTGTTATGTATCAAAGAATCTGAGAGGTCAGCGCCAGTTAGCTTGCAATCAATGAATTGGCAACGGTGAATGACTGCAGAATTAAAAGCAACATTTGAAAGGTTACACTTCTCAAAAATGACATCAGTAAGTTCAATATTCGGGAATTCAAGGGTCACAAAGTTCACGTTTCGCAGAATGACTTGGTCGAGAACGATTCGCTCCATTGGATCAAAATCAAAGTCACGATCTTCTATCAATACTTCGCGCAGGTACACCTCTTCTGAAAGCCAATTTTGATCCAGTGGTTCCAAATGCGCTGGTATTTTTGGTGTTTGCATTTTTTTCGACATGATAAAACCTCCTAAAAAAGCCACTAAGCAATAGACGCGCTCAGTGGCTGTATGCTTATTTTGATTTTGTTTTTCCTGTCCATCTTTTGTAGCCGCCTTTTAGTTGGAACACGTTCTTGTAGCCGGCTTTGTAAAGCATGATTGCGGCACGGTTGCTTCGTTGTGCGCTTTGGCAATACAAGTAAACAGGTAAGTCTTGACGAATTTCTGCTTTTCGAGCTTTCATTTGGGACATCGGAATGTTTCTTGCTCCTAAAATGTGCCCCGCGTCGAATTCTTTCGGCTCGCGCACATCGATTAGTTGCGCTTTCCGGTAGTCTTTTTTGAATTCTTCCTCGGTTAAAATGGTTAACGCTTTCTTGCGCATCGTATATTGATACACTTCATAGCCTAGCAAAACGAGCAAAATCGCAATTGCTAAGACCCAACTCCAGTCAATATTCAAGCTGATATACCCCTTTCGTTTCTTTATCTCCACTTACCATTATAACTTATTTTTTCTTTCCATCAATGACTTTCAAGGAAGTTTTTCGTTTTTTTGTTTGCGGTTGATTTTTCGCACGTAGTTTTTGGGATTGTTTGACCGCCGCCTCATATTTATCGTCTTTTTTCGGTCTGTTTCCTAAGAAGCGGAAGAGCAGCCAGATGATGAGGATTAAAATAATCGATACGACCAGGCTGCTAATAATACTTTTAAAGCCTACGAAAAAGATACCGAACACTGCTAAAATAGCTAAAATATAAAACCAAATAGGGAATGTACGCATATTTTTTTCACCTCATTCTAGTAATTCTAGGTTTTTAGGTAGTGCTTCTTCTCGTTTGTCTTTTTCGACGCGGTGCAATTCGTTAAACGAGGCGATGGCTACTTCCACTTGGTCATCTTGCGGTTCTTTTGTTGTTAAAAGTTGTAGCCACAAACCTGGAACGCCGAGATATTTCAAAATTGGGATGTTGCGGCATTTATTCGTTAGTTGTAGGACTTCAAACGCTACGCCGAGTACAACGGGGATGAGTAGAATCCGGTTGACTACGCGAACCCAGAGTGGGTCTGTTGGCACGAGCATATAGATAAACATGCCGACAATCACAGTAAACAGGATGAAACTGGAACCGCAACGATAGTGAAGTCGTGATCTGCTTTGGACATTTTCGACGGTGAGCTCTAAATCAGCCTCATAGCAATTGATGACTTTATGCTCTGCGCCGTGATATTGGAACACACGCTTGATGATGGGCGTTTGGGAAACGGCGAAAATATAGCCGAGCAATAGAATTAATTTGAATAGTGTCTCGAGCATGATTTGTCCCATATCGCCCGACACGACTGGTCGGAAAAGGTTCGCGATAAAAACCGGAATGAGTGTCATGACAAATTTTGCGAAGATGAAGGACAGCACCCCGACAACTGCCACGCCTAGCCACATCGCGAGTTTGGACTCTTTGGTCTCGATTTTCTTATTTTCTGCTTCGTCAAGCGGGTCCTCATCATAACGATCGGTTGCGAAGGTTAGATGCTTGGAGCCGATTGCGCTTGATTCGATCAAAGCAACGATGCCCCGAATAAAAGGGATGCGCTTCAACGTTTGCACCCAGCCAGGTGGGTTTTTCGTTAAATAAAAGTATTCAATCGTGCCATCTTTTCGCCGGATAGCAGTGACGGTTTCTCTACGGCCGCCGAACATTACACCTTCGACCACGGCCTGACCGCCATATATTCCTTTTGTCTGTTCACTCAAAATCGTTCACCAGCCTTATTTAGTATACAACTGCTATTCTACGCTAATTTGCCGAATTCGTATAGTTATAACGCATAAAAAAAGTTATTTTGCGCGGTTTGTGATAGAATAGCTGTATTCGAGTGGAAAAATAGTTACATAACGAAACATTTTAGGAGGAATTAGAATGACGAAATTAGCAAAGATTCAAGCAGTTTTAGAAGATAGAAATATGGAAGCTGTCCTTGTGACGAGTGACTATAACCGCCGCTACGTAGCAGATTTCACAGGAACGACTGGTATGGCTTTAATCACGCCAAAACAAGCTTTTTTCATTACAGATTTCCGTTATACAGAGCAAGCAGCTAAGCAGGCGGTAGGTTACGAAATCCGTCAAAACAAAGGTCCGATTTATGAAACAGTGCAAGCAATTATTGCAGAATTAGGGATTAAAACGCTTTATTTTGAGGAAGCTTACGTAACCGTCGCAGAACATAAATTAATGCAAAGCTTTTTCTCTGCAAAATTAGAGCCGTTTAGCGATTTATTTGAGGATATGCGTAAAGTCAAAACGGCGTCAGAACTCTCCGCGATTAAAACAGCTTGTGAAATCGCAGACGCAGCATTCACGCATATTTTGACGTTCATTAAACCGGGGTTGACAGAGCTAGAAGTATCTAATGAACTGGAATTTTTCATGCGTAGAAATGGGGCATCGGGATCTTCTTTTGACACGATTGTTGCTTCTGGATTACGCTCTGCCTTGCCGCACGGTGTTGCCTCGGACAAGATTATCGAAGTAGGCGACTTTGTGACGATGGATTACGGCTGTTATTACAATGGCTACTGCTCGGATATGACGCGCACGATTGCGATTGGCGAGCCTAGTGCCAAGTTAAAAGAAATCTACGCGGTGACTCTGGAAGCGCAACTTAAAGTCATCGACGCGCTAAAACCAGGCATGACGGGTATCCAAGCAGACGCTATTGCCCGCGATCACATTGCCTCAAAAGGATACGGGGAAGCATTTGGTCATTCATTAGGTCATGGTATCGGTTTAGAAATCCACGAAGGACCAAACCTTTCGATGAAGAGTCCTAATGTTCTTGTACCAGGAAATGTTGTTACGGATGAGCCGGGCATTTACTTACCGGGCATTGGTGGCGTGCGGATTGAAGATGATATTTTGATTACAGAAACAGGAAATGAAGTTTTAACACACTCGTCAAAAGAACTAATTATTTTATAGAATTGTATAATGGCGCGTTTTGTGGTTAAATAAGTAAGGATGAAACCAACTTAAAAGTAGGAGGATACAAAGATGATTTCAGTAAACGATTTTAAAACAGGTTTAACGATTGAAGTAGATAACGGCATCTGGCGCGTACTAGATTTCCAACATGTAAAACCAGGAAAGGGCGCTGCATTCGTTCGTTCGAAATTACGTAACTTACGTACTGGCGCTATTCAAGAAAAAACATTCCGTGGCGGCGAGAAAGTAGCCAAAGCACAGATCGATAACAATAAAATGCAATATTTGTACGCAAGCGGCGATCAACATGTCTTTATGAACACAGAAACATACGATCAAATCGAGCTACCAGAAAAACAAATCGAGTATGAATTGAAATTTTTACGTGAAAACATGGAAGTTCAAATCATGATGTACCAAGGAGAAACACTTGGTGTCGATTTGCCAAACACGGTGGAGTTGAAAGTCGTAGCGACAGACCCAGGAATCAAAGGCGACACGTCTTCTGGTGGCTCTAAACCGGCCACGCTTGAAACTGGTCTTGTTGTAAACGTTCCTTTCTTCGTTAATGTGGATGATACATTGGTTGTCAACACAACAGAAGGCGGATCCTACGTTTCCCGTGCACAATAATTGAAAAAATAGTCTGTCTAATTCTGTTCAGAGCCTACTTTTACGGTTCTATACTAGCAGAATGAGACAAGGCTATTTTTTTTCGCAAAAACACGGCGTTAAGCTACGAGTTTCTATAGAAAGTATGGTACAATAATTAGGATGCGTGACGAATGCATTTGAACTTATATATATTTTATAGATGAATTTTGAGGAGTGTTATAAATAATGTTATCAATTAACGAGATTAAGCAACTTGTGAAATTAGTAGATGAGTCTTCATTGACTGAGTTCGAATACGAGACAGAACAAGGCAAAATCAAAATGAAAAAAGGTGGCGAACACGCGCTAGCACCAGTAGTTTCCACACCAGCAGTTCAAGCAGTTCTTCCAGCGCCTCAAGTAGAAACAGAAGTAGTCGCGGCAACACCAGCTGCACCAACAGAAGACCTTCACATTATTACATCACCAATGGTCGGCACGTTTTACAGCTCTCCAAATCCAGAAAGCCCAGCGTTTGTAGAAGTCGGCACA
The DNA here is from genome assembly GCF_000766145.1 of Paenilisteria newyorkensis. Taxonomy (GTDB): domain Bacteria; phylum Bacillota; class Bacilli; order Lactobacillales; family Listeriaceae; genus Listeria_A; species Listeria_A newyorkensis. The sequence continues at coordinate 146,544 of NZ_JNFB01000039.1, forward strand.
GTCGTTCACGAAAAAACAGTTGTTGGGATTATCGAAGCCATGAAATTACTAAATGATGTGGACGCAGATGTGAATGGCGAAATCGTTGAAGTACTTGCTTCAAACGGAGAATTAGTCGAATTCGGTCAGCCACTATTTAAAGTTAGAAAGAAATAAGGGGTAATAATCATGATAAAAAAAATATTGATTGCGAACCGTGGCGAAATCGCAGTTCGTATCATCCGCGCTGCAAAAGAGATGAATATTGAAACGGTTGCCATTTATTCAGAAGCAGATGCTGAGAGCCTACATATCCAACTAGCAGACGAAGCATACTGTGTTGGTCCTGCATCTACGAAAGAAAGCTATCTCAACATGTCAAACATTATTAGCGTTGCTGTATTGACGAATTGCGATGCGATTCATCCAGGCTATGGTTTCTTAGCGGAAAACGCTGATTTTGCGGAGCTTTGCCAAGATTGTAATATTATTTTCATCGGTCCAAGCGCTGATGCTATTTCTCAAATGGGAACGAAAGATGTCGCGCGCGAAACCATGAAAAAAGCTGGCGTTCCAGTAGTTCCGGGCTCTACAGGGATTATTAAAGACGTAGAAGAAGCGAAGAAATTAGCGAAAAAAATCGGCTATCCAGTCATCATCAAAGCAACAGCAGGTGGTGGCGGTAAAGGGATTCGTGTTGCGGAAGACGAAGAGAAGCTCATCTCTGGTTTGCAAACCACGCAACAAGAAGCAGAAGCCGCATTTGGTGATTCTGGTGTGTACATCGAGAAATTTATCCAAGATTTCCGTCATGTAGAGATTCAGATCATGGCTGATAATTATGGAAATGCTATTCATCTAGGAGAGCGCGATTGTTCGATTCAACGTCGCCTTCAAAAACTCATTGAAGAAGCACCATCACCAGCCCTAGATGAAAAAATGCGTCAAAAAATGGGGAAAGCAGCTGTGAAAGCAGCAAAAGCCGTGAAATATTCTGGCGCTGGAACCATCGAATTTATTTACGAACCACACGAAAAAACGTTTTATTTTATGGAAATGAACACGCGTGTCCAAGTAGAGCATCCCGTAACAGAATGGATTACAGGAATCGATATCGTCAAGCAGCAAATCCTTGTTGCCTCTGGTGAACGTTTGACAATCAAACAAGAAGACGTGAAATTGACAGGCTGGGCGATTGAATGCCGTATTAACGCAGAAAATCCAGAAAAGAATTTCATGCCAGCACCAGGAGAAATTAAGTTTTACCTTCCACCAGGTGGTAATGGCGTCCGTGTGGATTCTGCCGCTTATCCGAACTACAAAATCCCGCCATACTACGATTCTATGGTAGCGAAAGTCATTTGTTACGGCGAAACCCGTGATGAAGCCATCGCTACAATGAAACGCGCATTAGGCGAATTTGCGATTGAAGGCATTCCAACAACGATTCCGTTCCATCTACGCGTGTTAGACCACGAAGTTTTTCAATCAGGGGACTTTAATACGAAATTCCTTGAAAAGTATGATGTAATGAATCTATCGTGAGGAGAGATAATCATGGCACTAACGAAAAATAAAAACGAGGAAACACTCGGTAAAATCGAAATTGCACCAGAAGTAATCGGTGTTATTGCAGGACTTGCCGCGGCAGAAGTTGAAAATGTGGCTGGTATGCAAGGCTCGTTTACTAATGAAATGCGCGAACGTCTTGGCGGTGCAGTGAACCACAGTAAAGGTGTTAAAATTGATCTAACCGAAGCTGGCATTGTGATCGATGTGTATTGCTATATTCAATTTGGCGCAACGATTCCACTTTTAGCACAAAACATCCAAGATAGCATTCGTGAAACCATTCTAAATATGACTGGCCTTGAAGTTGTAGAAGTGAACATCCATATTGTCGGTGTCCAATTCGAGCGACAAGAAACGATGTCATTTGATGAATTAGAAATTTAATAAGTAAGGCGAACCTTACTGAACTAAGGAGTAGAGCTTTTAATGAAAAGACGAGAAGCACGAGAAAAGGCTCTTCAAATATTGTTTCAGATGGAACTCAATGAGATGCATTTGGACCAAGCGATAGCCAACGTGATGGAAGACCAAAGCGATGCCTATGTCGATAAGTTAGTAGAAGGCGTCGTGGCCAATAAGACAGCGATTGATGGGCTGATTGCAGGGAATTTGGACAATTGGAGTATGGATCGATTAAATAAAGTCGACCTTGCTATCTTGCGGGTGAGTGTATTTGAAATGGTATATTGTGAAGATATTCCAGATCGAGTAAGCCTTAACGAATCCCTTGAAATCGCCAAAATTTTCAGCGACGAGAAGTCAAGTAAGTTTATCAATGGTGTTTTAGCCAATATCGCAAAAGATGACGGTATAGAATAAATATGTTTTTCTGCGCAGTATCATTTTAATTGACAAAAGTTTCGACAAATGAGTAATGTTACCTGTTTCGGGGCGCTTTTCGGGCCTCGGAAGCATCAGGTTTCATATAAATATTAAGGGGGCTTTTTTGATGGGACAAATTATTGATGGTAAAGAACTGGCGAAAAAAATTCAAGAAAACGTAACAAATGAGGTAGCTGAACTCGCGAAGCAAAATTTACAACCAGGACTTGCGGTTGTGCTTGTGGGCGATAATCAGGCAAGCCGTACATATGTAAGAAATAAGCAGAAGCGCACAGAAGAAGCAGGTATGAAATCCGTTTTAATCGAGTTACCAGAAGATATTTCAGAAGCGAAATTACTAGAAACAGTGGAAGATTTGAATAATGACGTGACGATTCACGGTATTTTAGTACAGTTACCACTTCCAAAGCATATTTCGGAGGACAAAGTGATCGACACCATTATTCCTGAAAAAGATGTCGACGGCTTCCACCCAATCAATGTTGGGAATCTTTATGTTGGCAAGGAAGCGTTTGTTCCGTGTACGCCAGCTGGGATTATTGAGCTGATTAAATCGACAGGTGTTTCTATCGAAGGCAAACAAGCGGTCGTTATCGGACGTAGTAATATTGTCGGAAAACCTGTAGCACAGCTCTTATTGCAAGAAAATGCGACGGTAACTATCGCGCACAGTCGCACGAAAGATTTACCAGCCGTTGCACGCACAGCAGATATTCTGGTTGTGGCCACTGGATTGGCTAAATTCATTAAAAAAGACGCGATTAAGCCTGGTGCTGTGGTCATCGATGTAGGTATGGATCGTGATGAAAATAATAAATTATGCGGCGACGTAGATTTTGATGACGTCAAAGATACTGCTGGGTTTATTACTCCGGTTCCTGGTGGCGTTGGCCCCATGACGATTACTATGCTGCTTGCGAACACATTAAAAGCGGCAAAACGCATTTGGGATACACAATTACAGACGAAATAAGTGTTTAGAAAATAGTCAGCATGTCGATTACTGGCATGCTGATAGAATTTTTATTGTAGGGTTGTGTGATGATGGAACAAGACAAATACCTCAGTGTTGAGGCGCTAACTAAATATATTGAAAAGAAATTCGAAGTGGATCCTTATTTGAAGAATGTCTACGTCAAAGGGGAAATTTCAAATTTTAAACAACCTGTCAGCGGTCATATGTATTTCACGCTGAAAGATGAAGGCGCTGAGCTTCGTTGTGTTATGTTCCAAAAATCGGCTGCTAAACTTGGATTTAAGCCTGAGGACGGTATGCAAATCATGTTGACCGGTCGCGTGAGTGTGTTTAGTAAAGGTGGACGTTATCAGCTCTATGCGGAGTGGATGGAGCCCGATGGTGTTGGTAGTCTTTACATCAAACTGGAACAATTAAAGAAACAATTAGACAAGGAGGGGCTTTTTGCGCAAAATCGCAAACGAGCGCTTCCTTCTTTTCCTGCAAAAGTGGGGATAATCACGTCGAAAACTGGGGCCGCGATTCGCGATATGATTACGACAATGAAGCGACGCATGCCATCAACGGAAATTTTGCTGTTTCCAACGATTGTGCAAGGTGAGACGGCAGCGCCAAATATTGTTCGGAATATTGAACGTGCTAATTTTCGGAATGATATTGATGTGTTGATTGTTGGCCGTGGTGGTGGCTCGATTGAGGATTTATGGGCTTTTAACGAGGAAGTTGTCGTTCGCGCTGTTGCAGATTCGGCTATTCCAGTTATTTCCGCCGTGGGGCATGAGACGGATACAACCTTGACAGATTATGTTGCGGATGTTCGGGCTGCGACGCCAACAGCAGCTGCAGAATTGGCCGTGCCAGATTATCGAGATTTGTTAGAACGCATAGCGGAGCGTCGGTTTCGCCTGATTCAAGCGATGAAGCAACGAGTAGATATTTCCAAGCAGCATGTGTCTAGGCAGCAAGAACGTTTAGTCATGCATGGACCTAAGCGCCAAATAGAACAGTATCAGGAGCGTACGGATTATTTTGTCGAACGTTTAGCGCGCGGATTGAAACAACATCTTATTTTGAAGCAACATGCTTTTGAACGGCTATCATTTCGTTTATCACACACTGGATTGGACCGTGAAATTGCACAGCAGAAGCAACAATTAGCGAATGTTCGAAAAGATTTGAATCAACAGATGAGCCACCTTGTCACTGCCAAACGACGAGATTTCTTGCAAAAAATAGAGGCCTTAGAGCATTTAAGTCCACTTGGCTTGCTGCAGCGTGGTTTTAGCGTTGTATATAAGGAAAATGAGATTTTATCATCGAGCGCGAATTTAGAAATTGGCGATGAAATTAAAGTGACGATGGCAGACGGAAAAATTCGTGCAAAAATCACAGAAAAGGAGGGCATCTAATCATGGCGACAAAAAAAATCAGTTATGAAGAGGCGATGAAGGAGTTAGAAGGCATCGTCCAAATGCTAGAAGAAGGCAACGTTTCGTTAGAAGACTCACTGGAAATGTATCAGCGTGGCATTGAATTGACGAAATTATGCCAAGAAAAACTAGCCGCAGCAGAGGATAAATTAGCCAAAGTGGTGACGGAATCGGATGAGGAAGAACCATTTCAGGCAGAAGAAGGTAAAAAATGATGACATTCGAGCAATTTATGCAACATTATAAAAAAGAAGTCGAGGCATGCATGAAAAAGGCGATTATTGCGACTGATTCTGATCAGAAGTTAGAGCAGTCGATGATTTACTCGTTGGAAGCTGGTGGCAAGCGCATTCGGCCGCTATTGATTCTAGCGACATTGATTGCTTTTGGGCGCGATCCAAGGTTGGGCTACCAAACAGCGGCTGCCATGGAAATGATCCATACATATAGTCTTATTCATGATGATTTGCCTGCGATGGATAATGATGATTTTAGACGTGGAAAGCTAACGAATCACAAGGTTTACGGCGAGGCAACCGCTATTTTGGCTGGAGATGCACTGCTCACCAAAGCCTTTGAAATGATTGTGAACGATTCCAACTTATCAGCTACAGTAAAAATCAGCTTAGTACAACTTTTCGCGAAAAGTGCAGGTGCAAATGGGATGGTAGGTGGCCAGCAAGCAGATATTCTTGGGGAAAACCAAGCCTTATCTCTTCCCGAGTTAGAGTCTATTCATCGTCGGAAAACGGGCGCTTTACTTAGTGCTTCTGTACTGAGTGGGGCAATTATTGCGGAAGCCTCTGAAGCGGATCAAGCTACATTAGCATCTTTTGCGCATCATATCGGCATCGCTTTTCAAATCTGTGATGATATTTTGGATGTGATTGGTGACTCCGAAAAAATGGGCAAAAAAACGGGTGCGGATGTTGATTTGCAAAAAAGCACGTATCCAGCACTATTATCACTTGGAGGGGCAAAGCAGGCTTTAGCGGAGCACACAGAATCAGCAAAACAAGCACTTCAAACAATGGATATCGATGCCACTTTTTTATTGGGTTTAACAGATTTGATTGCCGTGCGTGATTTTTAAAATAGCGAATTTAGCGGTGAGAAATACAAGATTGTAAGAAAGTGCTTCCTGTTTAAGGTGTGCTTTTTTTCATTTTTATAGTAAAATCCGCGGAACTGGTTTATAATGAGACCAATGGAAACATTTAAGGTAGCGCGAAAAGGCGTGCACCAAACGATATTGATGGAGAAATCCTAGAAAGTGAGTTGTTTTGTTTGGATTTATTGAAAATTACGGATCCTACGTTCGTGAAAGACTTGGACGTGACGCAAATGGAAGCGCTCAGTGCGGATATTCGCGAGTTCCTAATTCAATCGACTTCCAAAACGGGCGGGCATATTGGACCAAATCTTGGTGTTGTTGAGCTAACGGTAGCACTTCACCATTGTTTTGATAGCCCTGAAGATAAGTTTTTATGGGATGTCGGGCACCAATCCTACGTACACAAGATTTTAACTGGTAGAGCAAATAGATTTGATACATTACGGCAGCATGATGGTTTGGACGGATTTCCTAAGCGCAAAGAGTCGGAGCACGATGTCTGGGAGACTGGTCATAGTTCTACTTCGTTGTCCGCAGCAGCAGGAATGGCGATTGCAAGGGACATCCGCGGGCAGAAATACCACGTTTTGCCGATTATTGGCGACGGGGCTCTCACGGGCGGCATGGCGCTTGAAGCACTGAATCATATTGGTGATATGAAGAAAAACGTGATTGTGGTTTTAAATGATAACAACATGTCGATTGCGCCGAACGTTGGAGCAATGCATAACGTTTTAGGTAAGCTGCGTACATCGGGCAAATTTAAACGCGCGAAAAAAGATATTGAGGCGGCGATGAAAAAAATTCCGACGGCTGGTGATAAGATTGCTGGTGCCGCGGAACGTATTAAAGATAGCATTAAATATCTGCTTGTTCAGGGTACTTTTTTTGAAGAGATGGGGTACACGTATCTCGGTCCTGTGAATGGGCATGATTACAATGATTTGATTACGAATATGGAGTTTGCTAAAAAGGTAAAAGGCCCGGTTCTGATGCATGTTGTGACGACGAAAGGAAAAGGCTATCAACCCGCTGAATCCGATCGTATTGGCAATTGGCACGGTACTGGCCCTTACAAAATCGAGACTGGTGATTTTATCAAACCTGTTGGTGGGCCTCCTGCTTGGAGTGCTATCATTAGTGATGCGGTATTGGAATTGGCGCAAAAGGATGAACGCGTCGTTGCGATTACGCCTGCTATGCCGGTTGGTTCAAAGCTCGAAAAATTCGCTACGGCTTTTCCTGATCGGTTCTTCGATGTCGGGATTGCGGAACAACATGCGACAACGATGGCTGCTGGACTCGCGGCGCTTGATATGAAGCCATTTTTAGCGATTTATTCGACATTTTTACAGCGGGCGTATGACCAAGTGGTACATGATATTTGTCGGCAAGAGTTGAACGTGATGATTGGGATTGATCGCGCTGGACTTGTTGGTGCAGACGGCGAGACGCATCAGGGCATTTTTGATATTGGCTTTTTGCGTGGGATTCCAAATATGACGATTATGATGCCAAAAGATGAAAATGAAGCGCGGCATCTCGTGAAAACGGCGCATGATTATGATGCTGGGCCGATTGCGATTCGTTATCCACGTGGAAATGGAATCGGCGTTAAGATTGATGACGAGATGAAAGCAGTACCAATTGGTTCATGGGAAGCGCTCAGTGAGCCTGCTGACGTTGCTATTTTGACATTTGGGACGACGATTCCGATGGCTGTTGAGGCGGCGATGGAATTGAAACGTCAAGGTATTCAGGCTGGTGTCATTAACGCACGCTTCATTAAGCCGCTAGACAAGATGATGTTGCATGATTTGATGAAACGCGGCGTTCCGATTATAACGGTTGAAGAATCCCTTTTAAAAGGTGGATTTGGTACGGCGGTGCTCGAGTTTGCGGAAGAACATGGTTACGATCAAGCAGTTGTCAGACGAATCGGGCTTCCTGATACGTTTATTAGCCACGGTTCGGTCGATATGATCCTAGCAGAACACGGTATTTCAGCGCTTGGCATTTTAAGTACGATCCAAAAAATATTACCAGAAAAACAGATAAGGGCGTAGAGATGGCGATAAAAAAAGAACGTGTAGACGTATTATTAGTGGAACAAGGTTTATTTGAAACACGCGAAAAAGCGAAGCGGTCCGTGATGGCTGGCTTAGTTTATTTAAAAGAAGAACGCGTCGATAAACCCGGCGAGAAATTCCCGTTAGATGTTGTTTTTCAGGTGAAAGGAAAAGTGATGCCCTATGTGAGCCGCGGTGGTCTAAAGCTTGAGAAGGCGCTTCAAGTCTTTGATTTGGATGTGAAAGATAAGCTGTTACTAGACATCGGCTCCTCGACTGGTGGTTTTACCGACTGTGCGCTTCAAAATGGCGCCAAGCATTCGTATGCGCTAGATGTTGGTTATAACCAGTTGGCATGGAAACTGCGCAACGATCCGCGCGTGACCGTTATGGAACGTACGAATTTCCGCTACGTAACACCGGCCGATTTTGAACAAGGCATGGCCGATTTTGCGACGATTGACGTTTCCTTCATCTCGTTAAAATTAATTTTACCTGTTCTAAAAACGGTTTTGGTTAGCGACGGGGAAGTCATGTGCTTAATAAAGCCACAATTTGAGGCTGGCAAAGAGCAAGTCGGCAAAAAAGGCATTATCCGTGACGCGAAAATCCATCTGGAAGTCATCGAGAAAATCACGACTTTTGCGATGGCGGAAGGTTATTCTGTGCTTGCTGTAGACTTTTCTCCAATTACGGGTGGCGAAGGAAACATCGAATTTATCGCCCACCTCAAATGGGATAATAAAGGCGAAAGTCATTTATCTGCGACAGAACTTGCGGAAATTGTGACGAAAGCCCATGCGAAATTAGAATAATTATACATGTCGAGTTGTCTTCTATAGATAGCTCGACTTTTTATATTTCAAGCCACTTTAGCGCATTTTCAGCCCTTATTTTAGCTTTTTCACATGCATACGACGGTTTAGAAACTTTTTTTAAGTTAAATCCGTGACTTTACGCTCGTTTTGGGCTAAGATGTAAGAGAGAAAAAGTTCGTGAGGTGAGAAATAATGAATAAAGGTCATCGTCATATTATTATTAGAGAACTCGTAACGTCAAACGAAATCGAAACGCAAGAAGATCTTGTTGAGTTATTGCTAAAAAGAGATGTCAAAGTCACCCAAGCCACGATTTCCCGCGATATCAAAGAACTACATCTAGTGAAAGTTCCGACACAAACTGGTAATTATAAGTACAGTCTGCCAGCCGATAACCGTTTTAACCCACACCAAAAGCTGAAACGATCTCTTGTAGACGCCTTTATCAGTGTGGAAACCGTGCAATTTATGCTTATTCTAAAAGTCATGCCGGGTAATGCGAATGCCATCGGAGCCTTGATTGACAATTTGAATTGGGAAGAGAAAGTTGGCTCGTTGTGCGGAGATGATACGTGTTTGATTATTTGCAGAAGTGAAGCCGACGCAAAAGTATTAGCAGAGCGCTTCATTGAGATGCTCTAAATTTGAGGTGAATAGATTTGTTACAAGAACTAACGATTAGAAATTTTGCTATCATCGAATCTTTAAATTTATCTTTTCAAGAAGGTATGACTGTTCTAACAGGGGAGACCGGCGCTGGAAAATCGATTATTATTGATGCGCTTGGTCTTCTTGTTGGTGGCAGGGGTTCTGTTGATTTTATTAGACATGGCGAAGAAAAGCTGGAAATTCAAGGCTTGTTTACGATTAATCCGCAAAATAAGGGATGCATAGAAGCGCTAGAAAGTAACGGTATCGATGCGAGTGACGGTATGGTTGTCCTGGAACGGACCCTTTTTCAGAGTGGAAAAAATACGTGCCGAATTAATGGGAAACTAGCGACAACGGTTGTTTTGCGCGAAATTGGGTCGCGGCTGATCGATATTCATAGCCAACATGAGCATCAGGAATTGATGAATGATGAATTTCATTTGCAACTGCTAGACCGTTTTGCTTGGAAGGATATCGAGCCGACTTTGGCCAGTTATCAGACGGAATATGTGGCATACACAGAAATGAAGATGAAATGGCGCAACTGGACAAAAAATGAACAAGAACTCGCGCAACGCTTAGACATGCTTCGTTTTCAACAAGATGAAATTACGAGTGCGAACCTGCGACTAGGGGAAGAAGAAGGCTTAGTCGAGCAAAAGCACGTGCTTGCCAATTTCGAGAAAATCAACGAAAGCTTGCAAAATGCCTATACGGCGCTTCAAGGGGAAGAACGCGGTCTCGAATTCATTTCAGAGGCGATGCGTCATGTGGCGTCAGCAAGCGATATTTTACCGGAATACAAGGCGCTCAGTGAATCCGTGGCATCGAGTTTTTATTTATTAGAAGACAGTGCGATGCAAATTCGGCAAGAACTCGATAAGCTGGAATTTCAACCCGACGAACTGGATACCATTGAGACGCGGCTTAACGAATTGAGTCAATTGAAACGAAAATATGGCAAAACGGTAGAAGCAATTATTCAATATAACGAGGAAATCGATCAGGAAATTCTAGAACTATCGGATCGCGAAACCCATCTTGGTCAACTCGAGCAAGACTTGGAAAAAGCGAAAGAACGTTTAAGCGAACTGGCTACTGAATTAACCGCGATTCGTCAAAAAGCAGCGACACAACTCGGAAAACAGATCAAAAACGAGCTTAATCAACTGTACATGGAAAAAGCAATTTTCCAAGTCAACTTTGCCACTCACACCAATGAATTTACAGAAAACGGTGTTGACAAAGTCGCATTTTATATGAGTACAAACCCAGGTGAACCGCTAAAAGCCCTTTCTAAAGTCGCATCTGGTGGGGAACTTTCACGTATGATGTTGGCTCTTAAAACCATTTTTTCGCGGCATCAAGGTATTACGTCGATTATTTTCGATGAGGTCGACACAGGTGTTAGTGGACGCGTGGCGCAAGCGATTGCCGAGAAGATTTACGCTGTAGCAATTGGGTCACAAGTGCTCTGTATTTCGCATTTACCACAAGTTGCGGCGATGGCAGATCATCATTTCTACATTTCTAAAGCAACGACAGAAAACCGGACGATGACTTCTGTGACGCCGCTTTCTGGCGATGAAAAAATCGAGGAAATTAGTCGCATGATTGCGGGAATTGAAGTGACGGATGTGACGAAACAACACGCCAATGAAATGCTCACACAAGCGATGAAAATCAAATCGCAAAAACAATCGTAATCTAAAAATGAATTAAATAGCTTGCATCTCAAAAGAAATTTGCTTACAATGATGAGGTAGTAATTTTTATTACCTGGTCATAAAAACAACTACTAATTTGAGATGTAGGTTTTTTTCTGTGAAAATCGCAAATTAGGAGGCTTTTTATGACAAAAAAATCAATATTTGATCCTGTAAAACCGGATGCGAACGTGACCATCGCTATTGCTGGGGCGGATGATCCTGTTATTTTAGAAGTAGTAGAACAAGCGCTAGACCTTGGCATTGCGAACTTTTTATTATTTGGGCGTGCGGAATCTATACCGTTGCAATCGCCAAATGTACGGGTCACCGCAACCCATTCAGAGCAAGAAGCGGCTGAAAAAGCGGCCGAAGCTGTCGTCAACAAAGAAGCAGACGTCCTGATGAAAGGAAATCTCCCCACTGGGCTTATCTTAAAAACGGTGCTGAAGCGTGAATATGGATTGCGCGATAAAGATTTACTATCTCACGTTTCTGTTTTTGAAATTCCCGCCTACGATAAGCCATTAATTGTCTCTGATGTAGCGATGAACATTGCGCCAAATGAGGAAGAACAGATTCAAATTACCCTTAATGCGATTGAAGTAGCTCGCAAACTCGGCATTGAAAAACCAAAAGTGGCGATTTTGAGTGCTGTAGAAAAAGAGAATCCTAAAATGCATTCTTCGGTTCAAGCGGCTCAAGTTGCGGCATATTTCAAAGCATTTCCTGATCGTGATGCATCTGTAGAAGGACCGCTTGCGTTTGATAATGCGATTTCCAAAACGGCCGCGCTGCATAAAAATATTGTAAGCGATGTTGCTGGTGATGCCGATATTTTGATTGTTCCTTCGATTGAAGCTGGAAATATCCTGTATAAATCCTTGGTTTACTTTGCAGGAGCTAGAGTTGGCGGGATTATTGCCGGTGTGAAAGTCCCTGTGATCATTGCCTCTAGAAGCGATTCTGTTGATAACAAACTTGCGTCATTAATACTAACTGTTGGAATGATCGGAAAATGATACAAAACTTTGAATAAAACGATTTCAAGTGTTGGGGTGCAAAGCTTTTTAAGTTTGTGATGGGCGCATGTTACAATAGGTCGGAGAAGGATAAATCAATTCACATGGGGGTAAAAATACATGGCATTTCTGGTTTTAGCAATTAATCCAGGATCAACTTCGACAAAGGTTGCTTTATTTCAAGGCGATACTGTTATTTTGGCGGAAGAAATAGCGCATCCAAGAGAGACGATTGCTGCGTTTGAAAATGTGATGGCGCAATTCGAATTTCGTTATCAACTCGTGAAAGACGCGATGGCAACGACGGACCTCACGCAACTGGCTGCTGTTGTCGGACGTGGCGGTTTACTGCGACCAATCGCTGGTGGCACCTATGATGTAAACGAGGCTATGCAGCGGGACTTAGAAATTGGAGTTTCCGGTCAACATGCTTCCAATTTAGGCGGACTTTTGGCTCGAAAAATCGCGGACGATTACGGTATCCCTGCTTACATTGTAGATCCTGTTGTTGTTGACGAGTTAGAACCTGTCGCGCGGATTTCTGGAAATGCACATATGGAGCGGCAAAGTATTTTTCATGCGTTAAATCAGAAAGCAGTAGCTCGAAATGTAGCGATTAAGCTGGATAAAGCCTATGCCGAATCCAATTTTATCGTTGCGCATCTTGGTGGTGGCATCTCTGTTGGCGCTCATAAATTGGGACGCGTAATCGATGTCAATAATGCGTTAGATGGCGATGGACCAATGAGTCCAGAGCGTTCTGGTTCCCTTCCGATGGGTCGTTTTCTTGATTGGGCTTTTTCAGGCGAAATGACAAAGACAGCTTTACATAACGAAATTGTCGGTCGTGGCGGTCTCGTTTCCTACAAAGGGACGAATGATTTACGCGATATCGAGCGACAAATACAGAATGGCGATAAAGAAGCGCTTGGCCTTTTTGAAGCGATGGCTTATCAAGTGGCAAAAGAAATTGGCGCCAATGCAGCGGTTTTAAAAGGAGAAATGGACGCGATTATTTTGACGGGCGGTTTAGCGAGAAGTGCTGCATTTGTGAAAGAAATTAGCCAATATATTCACTGGATAGCGCCGATTATGACCGAGCCGGGTGAAGATGAGATGGCCGCGCTTAACGAAGGAGCACAGCGAATTTTAGAAGGAATAGAAGAAGCGAAAGTTTACCTAGGGGAGGAATAGAAATGGCAAAAGAGTATGATGTAGTAGTATTAGGCGGTGGAACGGGTGGCTATGTTGCTGCGATTCGTGCCTCGCAAAAAGGATTGACTGTAGCGGTTGTCGAAAAAGACAGACTCGGTGGCACATGTTTACATCGCGGTTGTATCCCAAGTAAAGCGCTACTACGTTCGGCGGAAGTGCTACAAACCGTTAGAAAAGCCGCTGAATTTGGCATTGAAACTCCTGAACCAACATTTAGTTTTATCAAAGCACAGGAACGCAAACAAGGCATCGTCGACCAATTGGAAAGCGGGATTCAGCAGCTTTTCAAAAAAGGGAAGATTGATTTGTACGAAGGTAAGGGAACGATTCTTGGTCCATCGATTTTCTCACCAACTGCCGGCACGATTTCGGTTGAATTTGCAGATGGAAGCGAAAACGAAATGCTCATTCCGAAAAATCTAATTATCGCAACTGGTTCTAAGCCGCGCGCGCTGAAAGGTTTGCCGTTCGATGAAGAATTCGTCCTATCCTCTGATGGCGCTTTGCAAATGGAAACTCTGCCAGAATCTATCATCATCGTTGGTGGCGGCGTGATTGGCATGGAATGGGCGTCGATGCTACACGATTTCGGCGTAGAAGTGACCGTCATCGAATACAGCGATCGCATTTTACCAACAGAAGACAAGGATATCTCCAAAGAATTACATCGCCTATACAAAAAGAAGAAAATAAATATCGTGACTAGCGCGGAAGTTCAAGCAGACACGTACAAAAAAACAGCAGATGGCGTCGAAATAAAAGCCGTTGTCAAAGGGCAAGAACAAACGTTTACAGCTTCAAAAATGTTCGTTTCGGTTGGCAGAAGCGCGAGCGTCGAAAATATCGGCTTAGAAAACACAGATATTATTGTCGACAAAGGTGTGATTCAAGTCGCGAGCAATTTCCAAACGAAGGAAAGTCATATTTATGCGGTTGGCGATTGCATCGGTGGTATGCAACTAGCGCATGTCGCGATGGAAGAGGGCATTATTGCTGCAGAAGATATCAGTGGCAACCCACAACCCGCGATTAATTACAACCATGTACCGCGTTGTACGTATACCTCACCAGAAATTGCAAGCGTCGGCATCACTGAAGAACAGGCGAAAGAACAAGGTTTTGAAGTGAAAACCGGGAAGTTCTTCTTCCGTGGCATCGGTAAAGCGCTTGTCTACGGCGAATCAGACGGTTTTATCAAAGTCGTAGCTGACAAGAAAACAAATGATTTGCTCGGTGTCTTTATGATTGGACCACACGTGACAGACATGATTTCAGAAGCAGCTCTAGCACACGTGTTAGATGCGACACCATTTGAAATTGGTAGCACGATTCATCCGCACCCAACACTTGCAGAAGCATTTGGCGAAGCCGCTCTAGCAGTTGACGGCCTTGCTATTCATGGATAACAAATAAGGAGGAAATTTGGCAATGGGATTAAGAGAAACAGGTTTATCAGATGAAACCTTATTGGAAATGTACCAAAAACTACTATTAACACGACGTATCGACGAGCGTTTATGGCTACTCAATCGCTCAGGAAAAATACCGTTCACGATATCAGGACAAGGACAAGAAATCGCACAAATCGGCGCTGCTTTTGCGTTTGATTTAGAAAAAGATTACTGCTTGCCGTACTACCGCGACTTAGCTGTCGTTCTATCATTCGGCATGACCGCGCGCGACATTATGCTCAGTGCGTTTGCAAAAGCAGAAGATCCGAACTCTGGCGGACGTCAAATGCCAGCCCATTTCGGTCAAAAGTCAAATCGTATTGTCACGCAAAGTTCACCGGTAACGACCCAATTCCCGCACGCAGCTGGAATCGGACTTGCTGCTAAAATGAAGAAAGATCCAATCGTAGCTTACACATCAACCGGCGAAGGATCATCCAATCAAGGCGATTTCCACGAAGGTATCAATTTTGCCAGTGTGCATAAATTACCTGTTGTCTTCGTTATCCATAACAATCAATACGCGATTTCTGTGCCAGTTGAAAAACAATACGCGGCTGAAAAACTATCCGATCGTGCATTAGGTTATGGCATCCCAGGCGTTCGCGTCGACGGTAATAACATGACAGAAGTTTACTTAGCATTCAAAGAGGCCACAGACCGTGCTCGTCGCGGAGAAGGCCCAACATTGATTGAAACCATGACATACCGCTTCACACCACATTCCTCAGACGATGACGATAGAAGTTACCGTACGTTGGAAGAGGTAAATAAAGCGAAAGAACGCGATCCACTCGCTATTTATACGAAAGAATTGGAAGAACTCGGCTTGCTGGATGACGCCAAAAAAGAAGCCTTCGAAAAAGAAGTGATGACGCAGGTCAATGAGGCGACAGACTATGCAGAAAATGCAAGTTATGCCGACCCAGAATCCGCGCTATTACACGTTTACGAAGAACAATAAGCGATTTATTTACGTTAGGGCGATTGTTTCGACCCTTTCGAATTAGGAGGAATAAAAATGCCTGTCATTTCATATATTGATGCCATAACGGCTGCGCTTCGTGAAGAGATGGAGCGCGATGAGAACGTATTTATTTTAGGAGAAGATGTCGGGAAAAAGGGCGGCGTTTTTAAAGCGACTGCTGGACTTTTTGACCAATTTGGTGAAGATCGCGTGCTAGATACGCCGCTCGCCGAGTCTGCGATTGCTGGCGTTGGGATTGGTGCTGCGATGTACGGCATGCGTCCCGTTGCTGAAATGCAATTTGCTGATTTTATCATGCCTGCCGTGAACCAGATTATCTCGGAAGCATCACGCATTCGTTACCGTTCCAACAATGATTGGAGCTGTCCGATTGTTTTTCGCGCGCCTTATGGTGGTGGCGTACATGGAGCGCTTTACCATTCTCAATCGATCGAGAAAGTTTTCTCCGGGCAACCAGGTTTGAAAATCGTGATGCCATCGAGTCCATACGATGCGAAGGGCCTTTTAAAAGCCGCGATTCGCGATAATGATCCTGTTCTATTTTTAGAGCATAAACGCGCGTACCGTCTTATTAAAGGCGAAGTGCCGGATACGGATTATACCGTGCCAATCGGCAAAGCCAATGTGGTCCGCGAAGGCGATGATTTAACGGTTATCACATACGGTTTAGCCGTTCATTTTGCCCAACAAGCTGCTGAAAAATTAGCGGGCGACGGTATTGAAACGGAAATTTTAGATTTAAGAACGATTTATCCATTAGATAAAGAAGCAATTATCGAGGCTGCCAAGAAAACGGGGAAAGTTCTCCTTGTTACGGAGGACAATAAAGAAGGAAGCATTATCGGCGAAGTTGCTGCCACCATCGCGGAGCACTGCTTGTTCGATCTTGACGCGCCAATCAAGCGCCTAGCTGGACCAGATACACCAGCGATGCCTTTTGCACCAACGATGGAGAAATATTTCATGATCAACCCCGACAAAGTAGAAAAAGCGATGCGTGATTTAGCGGAATTTTAAAGGAGTGAAAAAAGAATGGCACTTGAAAAAATTACAATGCCGCAACTTGGTGAAAGCGTAACAGAAGGTACGATTAGTCAGTGGCTAGTCGCACCTGGTGACCACGTAAATAAATACGATGCCTTAGCGGAAGTATT
Organism: Paenilisteria newyorkensis; assembly: GCF_000766145.1. Taxonomy (GTDB): domain Bacteria; phylum Bacillota; class Bacilli; order Lactobacillales; family Listeriaceae; genus Listeria_A; species Listeria_A newyorkensis. The sequence goes on from NZ_JNFB01000039.1 coordinate 163,532, forward strand.
GACCGATAAAGTAACCGCCGAAATCCCGTCTTCCTTCACTGGAACCATCAAAGAATTGATTGCAGCAGAAGACGAGACGCTTGATGTAGGCGCCGTTATTTGTATGATAGAAACAGAAGGCGGCTCCGAGTCTGAAGAAGCGCCGGCAGAAGAGGTGGCCAAAAAAACAGAACCAGCACCTGCGAGCGCACCAAACAAAGCTCCTGCTAAACAAAGTCCTGCAACCGGTCGATTCTCACCAGCAGTCTTAACGCTGGCAGCAGAACACGGCATCGATTTGGGTAATGTTAGTGGAACGGGCCGTGATGGTCGGATTACACGCAAAGATGTTCTTGCTTATGTTGAAAACGGCGCTCCGGTAGCTCCGAAACCACAAGCAGCAGCACCGAAAACGGCACCACAACAGCAGCCAAGCGCACCAATGCCAACAAGCCAAGTCGGTGATCGAGAAATCCCGGTGGACGGTATTCGAAAAGCGATTGCCAAACACATGGTATCCAGCAAACATGAAATTCCACACGCTTGGATGATGGTAGAAGCAGACGCAACAGGCCTCGTGCGCCACCGTGATGCCCTAAAAAACAAATTTAAAGCCGAAGAAGGGTATTCTCTCACTTATTTCGCGTTTTTCGTTAAAGCCGTTGCACAAGCGCTGAAAGAGTATCCCATTTTAAATAGCACATGGGCTGGTGATAAAATCATCGAACGCGCAGATATCAACATTTCCATCGCCGTAGCGACCGACAATCACCTTTTCGTACCAGTCATCAAGCATGCAGACGAGAAATCGATTAAAGGCATCGCTCGCGAAATCACGGAATTAGCAGCCAAAGCACGCGCTGGAAAACTAACACAAGACGATATGTCAGGCGGCACATTCACAGTTAACAGCACAGGCTCATTCGGTTCCGTACAATCGATGGGTATTATTAATCACCCACAAGCAGCGATTCTGCAAGTCGAATCCATCGTGAAGCGCCCAGTTGTCATTGACGACATGATTGCCATTCGAAACATGGTAAATCTCTGCCTATCCATCGACCACCGTATCTTAGACGGTCTCGTAGCAGGCAGATTCCTAAGCAAAGTGAAAGAAAATATCGAAACAATCACCAAAGAAAACACACCGATCTACTGAAAATAAATAGGAGAAAATAGGGGTAAACCAATTTGAAATACCCAATGTTTAACAAAAAAATCAGCGGGTATAAAAATAATACATCTAGATCCATACCCCTAAACTCCCTAGATGTCTTGAGTGGTACGTTTAAATACGCTATCGCTCTTTTTTGTTGGGGTTGTTATGAACGAAGTGAATTACAACCCCAATATAAGTGAGAGCAAAGCGAACAGTTAATCCTTCCCGGTTGTTATGAACAAAGTGAATTACAGCCCCAATATAAGCGAAGGCCAGAAAGCGAACAATCAATCCATCAAACGAATATCTGCGCATAAAACAAAAAAACCACATAATCATGTGGTCTCTAAAAATCGCATATTCAATCACCAATTATAGGAACATCAATACCCCTGTTAAAACAGAAGAGGCTACAATCGCAACAAGCATCAAAATAACGATAACTTTAGCAACTTTTTTGTTAGACATAAAATGAGACGGCTCCTTCCAAATAAAATCTCGATATCTCTATCATACTTACTTTTTGTGAGAATTTCAAGTGAAATTAGTAGGAATTAGTTAATATTTTTCAAGAAGCCAGACGGAGGTGAATAAAATGACACAAAATAACGTACAAGACCTTTTTCTAGAGTTGGTAGCGATTCCGTCCCATTCCGGTCAAGAACAGGAAATTATGACCTACATCCAAACCTTCTTTAAGGAGCTCGGCATGCCCGTGAAACTTAGCAAACAGCAATCAGGCCTTGTCGCAACATTTCCAGCAACGAATAAAGCCATGGAACAAGTCCCAGTCATCGCATTTTCTGCGCACTTAGATACCGCCACATCGTCTGTTCTACCAGAAGTCATTATCACAAACGGATATGTCGAAACAGCAAACCGTGCTATTCTAGGCGCTGATGATAAGACGGGAGTCGCCGCCATGCTTGCCGTCGCAGAAACACTTGCTCAAAGTGACGAGCCGCACGGACAAGTCGAATTTATTTTTACAACGAAGGAAGAAGAAGGCCTGACTGGCGCGAAACTATTCGATCTCGATCTCGTTGACGCCGCATATGGCTATTGTCTAGACGCTCCAGGCGCAGTCGGTGGAATGATTCGGACCAGCAAAACACATCTGCAACTAGATTTTTGGATCGAAGTCGGTGTTCCTCACGAAAAATCAGCCATCCAAATTGCTCGTGATGCGATGAAGAAAATTCGCCAAAACTTCACGCTAGATACTGGGATTACGTGGCAAGTGTATCATTTCGGTGGGGAGGTTTTAGAAAACGGGAACGAAAAAGTGACGATTCTGTCGGAGTTCTCTGCGGATTTCCCACTTGAAAATTGTTTGCCGTTTGTCGAGCAAATTAAGCAAATATTCATTGAAACAGGCGTTACATATAAGGCCGATGTGCAAGATGTGACGCATATGAGCTACCACCATTTCAGCCTTCCAGAAACGAGCCATGTCTGCGAAATCGCTTCAAAGGCCATGCAAACACTCCGTATTCCTAAAAAATCGCTTCAGCTCGAAGGAGGCACGGATGCAAATGTTTTCAACGATCGTGGTATACCGTTTCTAGTTCTGGCGGCAGGCTTTGAAAATCCGCATACGACAAGCGAACGAATCGCGGTTGCAGAACTTGAAAAACTCACCAAACTCGTTCTGGAAATTATAAAAACGACGGCAAACTGACAATAAATTCGCTAAATTCGGGTTTGTTTCGTTGCCGTAGCGCCAAAGTTTTGATATAGTTATTAGTGTTGAGAAAATGGCAGCATTCATTATAACGAATGACTCGAATGAGAAGGGACGAATGTGAAAAATGGCAAAACAAGAAATTGGCGTTATCGGAATGGGCGTAATGGGTCGCAACTTGGCCTTAAATATCGAAAGTCGTGGTTACAGTGTCTCGATTTTTAACCGCTCTAGCGAAAAAACGAAAGCAGTCGCAGAAGAACATAGCGACAAAAAATTGGTTCCTACGTATAACTTAGAGGAGTTTGTGAACTCCATCGAAGTGCCTCGTCGTATTCTATTAATGGTACAAGCAGGTGCGGCAACGGATATGATGATTGATGCAGTCAAACCTTTCCTAAGCCAAGGCGATATTTTGATTGATGGTGGGAATACGTTCTTTAAAGATACGATTCGCCGCAACAAAACGCTAAGCGAAGAAGGTTTTAATTTTATCGGAACTGGTGTTTCTGGTGGGGAAGAAGGCGCGTTAAAAGGACCTTCTATTATGCCTGGTGGTCAACGCAAAGCCTATGATTTAGTCGCTCCAATTTTGCAAGAGATTGCGGCTGTAGCGGACGGCGAACCTTGTGTGACTTACATCGGTCCTGATGGCGCTGGACACTATGTGAAAATGGTGCATAACGGCATTGAGTACGGCGACATGCAACTTATCGCAGAAGCTTACACGATTCTAAAACAAATCGGTGGCTTAACGAATGACGAGCTTGCTGACGTGTTCACAGAATGGAATGACGGCGAACTCGATAGTTACTTAATCCAAATCACAAAAAACATCGTGAAGACAAAAGACCCTGAGACAGGTAAGCCGATTGTTGATGTTATTCTTGATAAAGCAGGGCAAAAAGGAACGGGTAAATGGACAAGTCAAAGCGCTCTAGACCTTGGTGTACCGCTTTCTCTTATCACAGAATCCGTATTCGCACGTTACATTTCTGCGTTAAAAGAAGAGCGCGTACATGCAAGTACCGTTTTAAGCGGTCCAAGCAACTACTCATTCAACGGAGACAAAAAAGCCTTCGTAGAATCTGTACGCCGCGCACTATATTTCAGTAAAATCGCGTCCTACGCACAAGGCTTTGCACAAATGAAAGCCGCGTCAGACGAATACGAATGGGATCTACAATACGGCGAAATCGCGAAAATTTTCCGCGCAGGTTGTATTATCCGCGCTCGTTTCCTACAAAAAATCACAGACGCGTACAATAACGATAAGAATTTAAATAACTTGTTGTTAGATCCATATTTCAAGGATATTGCGCATAACTACCAAGACGCATTGCGTGAAGTAGTAGCTGAATCTGTGAAAGCAGGAATTCCAGTACCAACATTCACGGCAGCAATTAGTTATTACGATAGCTACCGCTCAGAAGTACTATCCGCCAACCTAATCCAAGCCCAACGCGACTACTTCGGCGCACACACATACGAACGCGTAGATAAAGCAGGGACGTTCCATACAGAATGGCCGGAGATTGATGAATAAAACGAAAAGCTGAAAGAGCCCGTTTAGTATAGACCAAGTGCAAGGAGCGAATACTCACTCTGTTCGCACTCGTATTGAGGCTCTAAATCGGCAAGCAATGCCTCATAAGAGCCACAACATAGGGGGCGCAGTGAAAACCATCTTTTGGTTTTTGCGGAGGCCACGAAAATTTCGAGGGTCTGGCCGTTGAAGTCGGATCTGGAGGAGTCGCCCAAACACGACGCTCTCCCAAAAGAATGGTGACTTACCTCCACCCCTGGAGATAAGTCACCATTCTTTTCTTCTTTTATAACAAAGCGATGTGAAAACACGCTATTTTATGAATTTATACATAGAAATTGCCCATACAGACCGTTATTAGTTGTTTTTACCGCGATTTTAGTTACAATGGTAATAGGAAGATATCTGGTTTTTGAAGGTGGGGATAGTTGATGAATAGAATACTTATTGTAGAAGATGAAAAGAATTTAGCTCGCTTCATAGAACTGGAGTTACAACATGAAGGTTACGAGACTGCGGTTGCCAATGATGGTCGAGCTGGCTTAGAGCTTGCAATCACGGAAGAATGGGATGCGATCCTACTTGATTTAATGCTGCCACAACTGAATGGTGTGGAGGTTTGTAGACGCGTTCGTCAAGTTAAAGAAACACCGATTATTATGATTACCGCGCGTGATTCTGTTATTGACCGCGTTTCTGGCCTGGATCATGGCGCGGATGATTATATCGTAAAACCGTTTGCTATTGAGGAATTGTTGGCGCGGCTTCGTGCTTTATTACGTCGCATTGAAACGAGCGAGAATGAGACGAAGCAAACCACACTGGAATACCGTGACATCGTTGTCGAGAAAGAAAGCCGCATCGTGAAGCGTGGTGAAGATATTATCGATTTGACGAAGCGCGAATACGAATTATTGTTGACCTTGATGGAGAACATAAACATCGTGTTGACGCGTGAAGTACTTTTAAACAAAGTATGGGGCTATGAAACCGAAGTCGAGACGAATGTCGTGGATGTGTACGTGCGATATTTACGTAACAAAATCGATAATAAAAATGATGACGATAGTTACATCCAAACAGTGCGTGGCACGGGGTATGTGATGCGTACATGACCACACCAAACACATTTTCTTTAAAAAGCCGATCACTGAAATTTAAATGGACATTTGGCGCAAGTGCTGCTATATTTTTAACGTTTTTCTTATTCTCTTTTGCCATTTATCAAGGTATCGGCAGCATGCTTCTAGACGAGAAGGATGACACCGTGAAATCAGCGGCCTATGCGGCATCTGACGCGATTTATACGGCCGACTTAACTGGTGCATCCGAAAACATTACGAGTGAAAAAATCGGCCCCATCGTAAAGGATAATATAGAATTGCGATCACGCTTGGAGGACCAAGTGCTTGTTTTTTACGACAAAGATGGGAATCTGATTGAACAGTACACCGCGGGGCAGAATAATAATAAAGCCTACGCAAAAAATGATTATAGTAGCTACCTGGTGAAACAACCAACTCCAGCGCTGTCTAAGCCGACCGTGCAAGGGCAACAAATGGTCATGTATCAAATTCCAATAATCAATAAAATCGATAACTCCAGTATTATCGGATACATCCAAGTTGTGAATCCAATGACATCTTACAACAGCATGATGGGTAAATTACTCGCAACGATGTTCTTACTTGGCGCCGTAGCCTTGTTTATTAGTGGTATGCTCGGCTATCTACTCGCACAAAATTTCTTAAACCCGCTAACAAAAATGGCAAAAACAATGAACGATATTCGCAATAACGGCTTCCAGAAACGCATCGAGCCAACCGTCATCACAAAAGATGAAATTGGTGAGTTGACTATCGTATTCAATGATATGATGGTACAAATCGAACGCAGCTTTGAGCAACAGAAACAGTTTGTGGAAGACGCCTCGCATGAATTACGAACGCCAGTACAAATCATGGAAGGTCATTTAAAACTACTGAATCGCTGGGGTAAAGATGATCCGGAAGTGCTAGACGAGTCGCTCAATGCTTCGTTAACCGAGCTGGAACGTATGAAGAAACTCGTGCAGGAAATGCTTGACCTATCGCGAGCAGAGCAAATTTCACAAACAAAAGAACTACAGCTTGTTTGCGTCAATGATGTTGTCGAGCAAGTAAGACGTAATTTTGAAGTCATGTACGAAGATTTCACATTTACTTTGGCCGAAGATGATAAGAACCTTCACGCCCTGATTCAGCACAATCACTTAGAACAGATTTTGATTATTATTGCTGATAATGCGGTGAAATACTCTGGTGACGGCAAACAAGTCGATATGCACGTCTATAAAGAGGCAGATAAAATTAAAGTCTCTATTAAAGATTACGGCGTCGGCATTTCAGCAGATGAAATTGATAAGATTTTCAACCGTTTCTACCGTGTGGATAAAGCGCGTAGTCGTGAAGTTGGCGGCAACGGTCTAGGACTTGCGATTGCGAAAGAACTGGTCAGTGGCTATCTTGGCTCCATTCATGCTGAGAGTGAGGATAATGTTGGTACAACCATCACCATTGCACTCCCTCTAATCGAACAAAATGAGGACAAAGCAGAATAGCAAAAAAAGACGTTTCCAAAACTCTTAGGAAAGAGTAGTGGAAACGCCTTTTCGTATTATTTTTTGTTTTGCTCGTGTTCTAATTGCTCGATTTCTTTTTCTTCTTTTTCCATCATTTCCACTTCTGGATGTTTTTTCATGTATAGTTTTTTCGTTAGGAGTGTTTGGCCTGCTAGGAAAAGTCCGCCGACCGCCCAGTATAGCGCAAGGGCTGCTGGAGCGGAGAGAGAGACGAAGAGAATCATGACTGGCGAAATGAGCCCCATAATCTTCATTTGTTTTTTCTGCTCCGGTGTGTAGCCGATGAGAGAGATAAAATATTGTAATAAATAGACGGCGCCAGCAATAATGGCCATAATCATATCTGGGCTACCTAAGCTAAACCAGAGAAATTCGTGATGCGCGATATCCGAAGAACCACGAATCGCATAATAGAACGCCATCAAAATCGGCATTTGAATCAGAAGTGGTAAACAACCCATTTGCAGCGGATTGATATTATATTTGGAATAGACAGCCGCCATTTCTTGCTGAATTTTTTGCTGTTCTTCCTTGGTTGTTGCTCTTTTTAGTCGTGCTTGGATTTCGTCGATTTCCGGTTTGGCAACCGCCATTTTGGACTGCATGCCCATCTGTGCCTTAGCAGTACGCAAGTTCAGTGGCATAATCAAGGCACGAATCGCCAATGTCGTCACGATAATTGCAATGCCGTAATTCCCACCAAATAACGAAGCAATCCATTCAATCACGGTCGTAAACGGCTTAATCAGATACACGTAGAAAAAACCATCCGTATTTTGAGAAGGGTCCATGCTACAACCCGCCAACGCAAAAAATAACGCTGCAATCATGATAAGTAATAATATATTTTTCTTTTTCAATGTCTCATTTCCTCCTAAAAGTTATGTTCATTTTGTATATCGTATTAGGAAAAAGACAAAGAATATTCATCGTCTGTATTTGAAAAACGCGTGATTGCTTGGACGAGCCACACGATAATAAAGCTAGCTCGGTGCGTTTCAGCAGGCTTCCAATGAATCACAGGAAGTGGCGTGATGCACAGATGTTTCGTATGCAATACCATCGTAGGCTTCACCATCGCTAAAACCGGCCAATATCGAAACACAGCCATCGTCATGAAAAAGGTCACATATAACGAGATGTACTCTGGGCCAAGCACCATCTGGATTAAAGTTTCAAACACACGCAGTCACTCCTTCCAATTTGAAATAAGTACAGCCTTAACTATAAGTGAAATCAAGCGGAAAAACAAGCTTTATCAGTATTCAATATCAAAAGTCTTACGTTCTTCGACAGGAGCGTCCTTATAAATATACACTTCCCCAATTCGCGCAGCTGGAGACGGGCCTTTTTTGACCGCCTCTATGAATTTTTCTAAATCATCCTCTTCGGCAATCGCTTGGATTTCAACGGAGCCATCTTGTAAATTTTTGACGATCCCGCTGATGTTCATCTTGTAAGCCAAATGCTTTGTCGTATAGCGGAAGCCAACGCCTTGAACCATTCCAGTTACGCGCATAATGACGGTTTTTCGAGCCATAAGTCTAATCACCTATCCTTTTTTATTAGTACCCCTAGTGTACCTTTTTTTCGCGCGTTTTTCAAAAAATAACCTAGCCAAAAGCAAGTTACGGTGAGTTTCACATGCCTTGTGCTATAATGGTTTTACATATTATGAAGTGAATGAAAGTAAGGTGTTGGAAGATGACGAAATTTCAAGTCATTGTGACAAAAGGGGAATACGAGCCTTGGTGGTTTTTCGAAGACTGGCAAAAGGATATCGAATCATCGTTTGTGTATACAGAGAAAAACGATGCGATGCTTCAATACCAGGCGCTAGCTCAAGAACTGATGGCGAATTACCCGAATAAAGCAGTTAAAAAAAATGTTTTACTAGCAACGTGGTCGGAGGATGAGACACAATATTGCGAGGAATGTGACGATGATATTCAGACGTTTCACGGACTCATTTTGTTCGCCGATGAACGCGTATATGAACCAACACCAGACGAACTGGCAACCTATTTTTCTTTGGAAGAGAAACTAAATTTGTCAAAGGACGCCTGAATTTTAGGTGTTTTTTTGATGGAAGGAGGATACAAAAATGGAGGAGCAACAGCGGTCACGGCGTAAAGATGAGCATATCACGCTTGCTTATGGTCAGTATAATGCTGATGCGACCGCGTTTCAGGATATTCGATTCGCACCGCAAAGCCTGCCTAATTTTCATAAAGAAGACGTGTCGCTACAGACTCATTTCGCGGAACAGACATTTGATGCGCCGTTTTACATTAATGCGATGACCGGTGGGAGTGCCCGAACGAAGCAACTCAATCAAAAACTGGCAATTATTGCGCGTGAGACTGGTTTAGCGATGGCGGTCGGTTCGCAATCAGCGGCGCTTCATGACGTCGATCTCATCAGTACATATAGCATTGTCCGAACAGAAAATCCAGATGGTCCCATTTTTGCAAATTTGAGCGCGGATAGTTCGGTGGATAATGCCCGCAAAGCCGTTGATATGCTTGGCGCGAACGCTTTGCAACTACATATCAATGTCGCGCAGGAATTGGTGATGCGAGAGGGCGATCGTGATTTTTCAAATTGGTTACGCGCGATTGAAAAAATCGTTGCCATCCAAGAATTCCCTGTCATCGTGAAAGAAGTCGGCTTTGGAATGAGTCGAGAACTGATGGAGCAACTGCAAGATACCGGCGCAAAGACCATTGATATCGGCGGCAAAGGAGGAACTAATTTCGCAAAAATCGAAACCGATCGCAGGCGAGACGAAGCTTATCAGTTCCTGGAGGATTGGGGGTTTACAACCGCTGAATCACTACTCGATTGTCAAAATAGTTCCGTCGAAATTCTGGCATCTGGCGGTATTAAAACACCACTCGATATTGTGAAATGCCTTGCGCTTGGAGCTAAATCGGTAGGCGTTGCTGGCGCTGTATTACATCAATTGAAAAAAACAGATGTGGAGCAAACCATCCATATGTTGCTGGCATGGAAAAGCGAACTGAAAAGCGTCATGACACTACTAGGAGCCAAATCCGTATCAGAACTAACACGGAAATCATTGCTTATTCAAGGCGAACTGCACGATTTTGCGACGCTAAGACACGTCCATATCGATCATCTTGCTAACCGCACATAAAGAAGGGGCTGGTACAAAACTCAATATAAAGTGAAATCGCCTCACCCATTTTTTTGGGGGTAAGACGAAAAGTTTTGCTTGACACTAATCGAGCGCTTGTCGCCGATTTATCTGGGTTATCTCCCAAGCTCATAAAGAAGAGGAGTCGCTACCAACAATGGTAACAACTCCTCTTTTCAATTATTTAGCAGTCATCGGTGTTTCAAGTCCCGCTAGACGCGCTTCCAAATCTTCTGGACTAAGCGCATGTTTTTTCACATATAGATTGGCAGGATGCGTCCGACATGCATGCGAACAACTGCGTAAATATTTCTCCTCGTTCTCTTCAGACGCGAGAATTTGCTTGTTACAATATGGATTCGCACAGTTGATATAACGTTCGCAAGGGGTACCATCAAAGTAATCCTTACCAACAATCGTATGATCCACACGATTAATCGGCACAGCAATACGCTCATCGAATACGTACATCATACCGTCCCAAAGATCGCCTTTTACTGTCTCGTCTTTACCGTATGTCGCGATACCACCGTGTAATTGCGAAACATCCTCGAAACCAGCTGTTTTCAACCAACCAGAGAATTTCTCACAGCGGATCCCACCCGTACAATAGGTTACTACTTTCTTATCTTCAAACATCTCCCGGTTTTCCTCCACCCATTCTGGCAGGTCGCGGAATGTTTCAATATCTGGACGAATCGCACCACGGAAGTGACCAAGGTCAAATTCATAGTCGTTTCGAGCATCTAAAATCACTGTATTTTCATCTTTCAGGGCTTCACGGAACTCTTCTGGCTCCATATAATTCCCTGTAATTTCTAAAGGATTGACGTCATTCTCGAGGGAAAGGGAAACAATTTCTGGGCGCGGACGTACGTGCATTTTTTGGAATGCGTGTTTGTCTGCCGCGTCAATTTTGAATACCATATCAGCAAAGCGTGCATCTGCATGCATGACTTCGATATATTTCTCCGTTTCCTCTATAGTTCCTGAAACCGTGCCATTAATGCCTTCCTCTGCCACTAAAATCCGTCCTTTAAGACCGATTTCCTTGCACATAGCGAGATGTTCGGCTGCGAATTGTTCAGGATTATCAATCGTTGTGTATTTGTAATATAACAACACTTGATAGCTGCTCATGTTCTAACCACCCTTAATTAATTTTTTATTGGAAAAGTGAATTTCCTTGTTTGCGCATTGTCTATGATACTATATTTATGGCTAATTGTGCAAGGACTAACGGGATAATTCGACATGAAAATAGTTCAAAATATGAAATAATTATTTAACCCACCAGCATTGTATGATATAATTTATAGTAGTAAAAAAGAGAACTTGAGAGTATGGGAGTGGTTCGTATTGCAGTCAGGAGAAACAACATTAGAAGAAACAGTCGTTCAAGATGTGTTCGCAAAAAAGCGGAATAAAACAAAATGGTTCATCTACAAAATATTATTCATCACACTCGGCGCTATTTTAATGGGGGTTGGTCTAGAGCTATTTTTAGTAAATAATCGTATCCTCGACGGTGGGATTGTAGGGATTTCCATCATTATTTCACAATTAACGCCGGCGCCACTGGGAGTTTTAATGTTTATACTAAATATCCCGTTCTTCATTATCGGATATCGTAAAATAGGCAAGAGTTTTGCACTTTTCACACTATATGGAATCGCAGTTATGTCAGCAGTTACACTCGTATTGCATGATTTAGAACCTGTGACAGATGATTTATTGCTCGCAACGGTATTTGGCGGTGTTACGCTCGGACTTGGCGTTGGTATCGTCATCCGAAACGGCGGCGCGCTCGATGGCACAGAAATTGTCTCGATTATTATTAATGGCAAAACACCATTTTCGACAGGACAAATCATTATGGCCATCAATATTGTGATTTTCCTAGTAGCTGGGCTCGTTTTCAACTGGGATCGCGCAATGTATTCCCTGATTACGTATTTTTTAGCCTATAAAGTTATCGATATTGTCATTAGCGGTTTAGACGAATCGAAAAGTGCTTTTATTATCAGCCATCATTACGAAAAAATTGGTGCAGAAATCATTGACCAGCTTGGCAAAGGCGTAACATACATCGATGCGTCTGGTGGATATTCTGGTGACATAAAAAAAGTAGTTTTCGTTATTATCTCTCGCTTTGAAGAACCTAAGCTGATTTCTATATTGGACGACATTGATCCTAACGCCTTTCTTGCGGTCGGAAACAACATGTCGGAAGTTCGCGGTGGAAAAATGATGAATAAGAAAACGCCGCACTTATAACGAATGTAGATGTTCTCGATCTGGGAGCATCTTTTTCATGCAAAAACAAGAACATATTTTCGTATTTCGTACTAAAGTTGGAGGAATATCTTCTCGTTCTATGCTATAATGCTAGAATACGAAAAGCGAAAAAGAAGATAGGGTGGGGAATTTGGCAAATCAAACAAAGAAAAAACCGTCTCGCTCAAAAAAAGCGACGCGAAAAAAGAAGCAAACAGCAAAATCTTACTCCTTTGAGATAAGTGGCGTTATTTTAGCTGGACTTAGCATGATCGGCTTATTTCAGCTCGGCTTTATTGGCCGATTAGTCTATGCGCTAGGCGAATTCATTGCCGGTGAATTAGCTATCATTCTTCTCACAGGATTAGCCATTTTAGGCATTTATTTTGTTTTTAAAGGGAAGTTCCCAAATCTGTTCACGAAACGTTTAAACGGCTGTTATCTTATTTTCATCGGCCTATTAACATTTTTTGAGATGTGGTACGTCACGCATGTGCTCGCAGATGGAGCCACCGTATTTGGCTCGATGTGGAAACTTTTGAGTCAGAACATATGGCATCCGAGTCAGATTGACCAAGTCGGCGGAGGAATTGTCGGATCAGGGATTGTAGCCATTACATATTTTTTAGTGGATCGCATTGGCACGAACATCATCGCCACAATTTTGGTATTATATGGTTTATCTTTACTAACAGGCATCCCACTAAAAACCGCGTTTACAAAAATCGCAACTTTCCTTCACGGCGTATTCGACAAACTAAATCAGTTCTTTGAGGACCGCAAAAATCGCAAACCAAAACCAAAAAAAGTGACGAAACCTAAACCAAAGCAAAAACCGGTCATAGAAGCAGAGCCAATTCTTGACGTTGTAGAAGAAAAAGTCGAGCCAAAATTACCACCGATCATCTCCAATTTCCAGAAAAAACAAGAAGTAGAGAAGAAAGCGGCGGAATTGAAACCAGACGAAGAGGTAGCACCAATTACTTTTCAGCAAGAATCATTTGAAAATGAAATTTATCAATTACCGCCAATCGATTTATTAACACCAGCAGAACCGACCGATCAAAGCGAAGAGTACGACCAAATTAAAGCGAACGCACAGAAGCTGGAATCGACGTTCGAAAGTTTTGGCGTCAAAGCCAAAATAACACAGGTGCATCTAGGTCCCGCGGTAACAAAATATGAAGTCCAGCCATCTGTCGGCGTGAAAGTAAGCAAAATTGTCGGACTAAGCGATGATATTGCCCTCGCGCTCGCCGCAAAAGATATCCGAATCGAAGCACCGATTCCAGGTAAATCAGCCATCGGTATCGAAGTAGCGAATCAAACAGTAGCCATGGTCGCATTGCGTGAAGTGTTGGAAAACAACCCGAGCGACCGCCCAGATGAGAAATTACAGATTGCTTTAGGGCGCGATATTTCGGGAGACGCCATTGTAGCCAATCTCGATAAAATGCCCCATTTACTCGTTGCAGGCGCTACAGGAAGCGGGAAATCAGTATGTATCAATGGCATCATTACCAGCATATTACTACGCGCCAAGCCACATGAAGTGAAAATGATGATGATCGATCCAAAAATGGTTGAATTAAATGTGTACAACGGCATTCCGCATTTGCTCGCGCCGGTTGTCACCAATCCTAAAAAAGCCGCACAAGCCCTCCAAAAAGTAGTTTCAGAAATGGAGCGGCGTTACGATTTATTTTCACATACAGGAACACGAAACATGGCCGGTTACAACGCACATGTCCGTCAACATAATGAGCAAAACGAAGCCAAGCAAGCCGAATTACCGTTTATCGTCGTCATTGTCGATGAGTTGGCAGACTTAATGATGGTTGCGTCCAACGATGTGGAAGATGCGATTACACGTTTGGCACAAATGGCGCGTGCAGCAGGTATTCACTTAATCATCGCAACACAACGTCCATCTGTTGACGTCATTACCGGCGTTATCAAAGCAAACATTCCATCACGAATCGCGTTTGCCGTATCAAGTTCCATTGACTCCCGTACGATTTTAGACATGGGAGGTGCGGAAAAACTGCTTGGACGCGGGGATATGCTATTCCTTCCTGTCGGCGCTAGCAAGCCTGTACGGATTCAGGGCGCGTTTTTGTCAGACCAAGAAGTAGAGGATATCGTATCTTTCGTCGTTGCCCAACAAAAAGCGCAGTATAACGAAGATATGATTCCTGATGAAGTTCCAGATGTTGCAGTAGAAGCAGAAGACGAACTCTATAACGAAGCCGTAGAACTGGTGCGCGAAATGCAAACCGCGTCAGTCTCCATGCTACAACGTAAATTCAGAATCGGCTATAACCGCGCAGCCCGCATCATTGATGAGATGGAACAACGCGGTGTTGTCGGTCCGCATGAAGGCAGTAAGCCACGCCGTGTGAACATTGGGGATATGCCAGAATACGAAGAATAATTTCCAAAATAAAAGACGCAGGACGAAAATGGTCCTGCGCCTCTTTATTGTTTTAGAATAATTCTTTCAGTTGTTCTTTTATCTCGGCATGATGATCGTCGTATTTCGCTTCTGTACGCTGTAGTAATTCATCGAAAAAAGCAGGTAGCTTGTCTTCACTTAACGCAACGCCTTCCGCTGTAATTCCACCTTTTGTCGCCACGCGTTTAATCAATGAATCAAACGTATAGCCTTGTTCCGCCAACAATTTAGAAGTCCCAGCTAAAGAATTACTAATCATTTGGAAAACTTCTGGCTCCGTCAAACTCGACTTGCGAACAGCCGCTTGTACGAACTGCTCAAAGATAGCGGCGATAAATCCAGGAGAGGAGCTCGTCAAATCGCTCGCCAAATCAATATTTTCTTCCGCAACCTCTTGCACTGTACTAAACGTTCCTAATGCACTATTCAGCCACGCTTGGTTGTCAGCAGAAACGGCCATATCATGATTCACTAAACTCGTTCCAATACCGACCGATGTTGTCAAAGAAGGGATTAGCTTACTATACTGCGCATTCGTTGTCACTTGTTTTAAATCCTCAACAGAAACACCCGCTGCAATCGAAATCACATGTTTTTCATTAGAAAGAGCTGCTTTATTCTCCAGCAAAACTGGCAATACGCCAAGGGGTAACACACAAACAAAGGTATGCGCCGCCTGCTCAAAAACTTCCAAGCTCGTCTTCGCAATCGTAATTTCCGGGAATAGATCATGAATTTCCTGTAATTTCGCATTTTCCGAACGCGTATAAATAATCAAATCTTTAGGTGCCACTTCTGCGTGTGCTAAAAACTGACGCGTCAATAAATCCGCCATACTACCGTAACCAATAAATCCAACTTTCACGCTAATCATCTCGTCTCTACTAAGAATTATGCTCCTTTTTTTCCAAGCATATACCTATTATGCAAATCTTTGGCGACAGTTGCAAGCCTTTTATCCTTTGAAAAGAAATACTATTCAGAATATATTCGGAATACTTACTTTGAGCTTCGATATTTATTTATTTGAAATTCCATGGTATATTAAAGAGAGTTAGAGTATCCGTTTTCAAGGAACGCCGTTAGATTCAGCAAAAGGGGAACTTAAACCATACATATTTTCTAATCGTTCGTACTTGGGATGCTAATAACTACTATTTTATCTCTCGGGAGGGGTTTTAAGGTGAAAAAGCGTACATTTGCTTTAGCACTATCCATGATTTTAGCAACAGGCGTTGTGCTTGGTGCATGTGGATCATCAGATGACAGCAAGAAGAGTAGTGGCGACAAGGATAATTTTACTGTAGCAATGGTAACAGATACTGGTGGGGTAGATGACCGTTCATTTAACCAATCAGCATGGGAAGGTTTACAAAAGTTTGGTAAAGCTAATGGCCTTGAAAAAGGAACAGACGGCTATAACTATTTACAGTCTGCATCAGAAGCGGATTTCAAAACAAACCTAAACACAGCCGTTCGTAGTAACTATGATCTTATCTACGGAATTGGTTACAAACTAAAAGACGCTATTGAAGATGTCTCTAAGCAAAAACCAAAAAACAAATTTGCACTTGTTGATGACACGATTACAGATCGCGACAATGTTGTAAGTATCGGATTTGCGGACCAAGACGGTTCATTCCTAGTTGGTGTTGTTGCTGGTTTAACGACAAAAACTAACAAAGTCGGATTCGTTGGTGGCGTTAAAGGTGCCGTTATCGATCGCTTTGAAGCTGGATTCACAGAAGGCGTTAAAGCCGTGAACCCGAAAGCAGAAGTAAAAGTACAATACGCAAACGATTTCGCAAAAGCAGACAAAGGACAACAAATTGCAGCTGGTATGTATAACGGTGGCGTAGATATCATTTTCCACGCAGCTGGTGCAACAGGTAATGGTGTGTTCGCGGAAGCTAAAAACTTGAAGAAAAAAGATCCAGCCCGTGCTGTATGGGTAATCGGCGTTGACCGTGACCAATGGGACGAAGGTGCTGTCACAGCAAATGATGGCAAAGAATATAACGTAACGTTAACATCTGAAATCAAACGCGTAGATATCGCAGTTGACGATTTAGCAACACGCACAAAAGCAGGAGACTTCCCAGGCGGTACGAAGATCGAATACGGTCTTGATAAAAACGCTGTAGGTCTTTCTCCAAGCCAAGATAACCTATCAAAAGAAGTACTTGCTAAAGTAGACGAGTACAAACAAAAAATCATCGATGGTGACATTAAAGTTCCAGAAAAACCTTGATACGTAACTCGATGGATAAAAGCCGGTCTCGAACCGGCTTTTATTAATATTTCTAGAACCTTTTTATTTTTCGTTCGCATTGTAAGCGTTTAAACCTATAAAACGTTGGATTATATTCACTAATCTTAGGTCAAAAAGCATATTTTTATAAAATATCGGCTATTTTGACGCTTTTTTGTAAAAAAGGAATTGCAATGTTTCGCATTTAGAAATAGAATAAGGTGATGACTTTTTTGGAAGACTACATATTTCGCTTTATTCACGAAAAAGAGTGACCTTTTTTACATACGATTCTCCGTCTTGTAAAACGGTTTACATCAAAAAAGAAATCAATCCATTCACGTAAAAAAGTGGATATTAGCTATTATAAAGGGAGTGAGACAGTGGATTATGTTATTGAAATGTTAGGGATCAGAAAGGAGTTTTCTGGGTTTGTAGCAAACGATAACATTACCTTACAGCTAAAGCGTGGCGAAATTCACGCGCTGCTAGGTGAGAATGGTGCTGGGAAATCAACACTGATGAATGTTTTGTTCGGACTTTATGAACCAGATGGTGGCGAAATTCGTGTCAATGGAAACGTGGAGGCAATTAACAGCCCCAACAAAGCCAATGACCTCGGAATCGGCATGGTGCATCAACATTTTATGCTTGTCGATAAATTTACTGTAGCCGAAAATATTATTCTAGGAAAAGAGCCAAGCAAGTTTGGTGTTATCGAAAAGAAGAAAGCCATCGAAGAAATTCGAGCTATCTCAGATCGTTACGGCTTGAAAGTAGATCCAAATGCTAAAATAAGTGATATCTCGATTGGTATGCAACAACGTGTTGAAATATTAAAAACGTTATATCGTGGGGCGGATATTCTGATTTTTGATGAGCCGACCGCTGTTTTGACACCGCAAGAAATTAAAGAACTTATCTCGATTATGCGTACGCTTATCAAGGAGGGTAAGTCGATTATTCTGATCACACATAAACTAAAAGAAATCATGGATGTCTGTGATCGCGTCACTGTTATTCGCCGTGGTAAAGGAATGGGGACTGTCAATGTTCCTGAAACGAGTCCGCAAGCGCTGGCAAATCTGATGGTTGGTCGTGAAGTCGTCTTTACAACCGAGAAAACGCCCGCTACTCCTGGCCAGGATGTGCTTGAAGTGAAAGATCTTGTCGTGAAAGAAAGTCGTGGCGTGGAAAGCGTCCGCGGTCTAAATCTCACGGTGCGCGCCGGCGAAATCGTTGGTATTGCTGGTGTAGATGGCAACGGTCAAAGTGAACTTATCCAAGCCATTTCTGGACTAACAAAAACAACAAGTGGCTCGATTCTACTAAAAGGCGAACATATCGAAAACAAGAAACCGCGTCGCATCACAGAATCAGGCCTCGGTCACATTCCAGAAGATCGCCATAAACACGGTCTTGTTCTAGAAATGTCACTCGGTGAAAATATCGCCTTACAAACCTATTACAAAAAACCAATTTCGAGCAAAGGTTTCCTCAACCATAAAGAAATGTATGACTTCGCTCGCAAGCTTATCGAGGAATACGACGTTCGAACAAGTAGCGAATACGTTGCGGCTAAAGCACTTTCCGGTGGGAATCAACAAAAAGCGATTATCGCCCGTGAAATTAGTCGAGATCCTGATTTCCTCATTGCAGCACAACCAACACGTGGACTTGACGTTGGAGCGATTGAATTTATTCATAGACGCCTTATCGAGCAGCGTGATGAAGGAAAAGCTATTTTACTAATGTCCTTTGAGCTCGACGAAATTATGAATGTAAGTGATCGCATTGCCGTCATTTATGAAGGAAAAATCGTAGCTATCGTGAAACCTGAAGAAACGACAGAGCAAGAACTCGGTCTTCTTATGGCCGGATCAGCAAAAGCGGAAACGGGGGAGAAAACACATGTCTAAGAAAATACAAGCCCTTGTCATCCCGATTACAGCTGTTATTCTCGGTTTGCTATTCGGTGCCCTTATCATGTTATTATTCGGATATAATCCAATCGACGCTTACATTGCGCTTTTCCAAGGCGCGTTCGGCGATTCCTTCTACCTCGGAGAAACGATCCGTCAAGCAACGCCTTATATCTTAGTTGGTCTATCGATCGCCATCGCTTTCAAAGCTGGACTTTTCAATATCGGTGCAGAAGGTCAACTTTTAATGGGTTGGATCGGTGCCGTTGCAGTAGGTTTAACGTTTGACGGCTTAGATAAATGGATTCACTTACCGCTTGCTCTTTTGGCAGGTATCATCTGTGGTGCTTTCTGGGCGTTCATTCCAGGGATTCTAAAAGCCACGCTAAAAGTGAATGAAGTTATCGTAACAATCATGTTAAACTACACGGCGCTTTATATTTTCAACTACATCGTGCAAAATGTCCTTACAAAACAAATGGACAAAACAAAAGAAGTTCCTGCATCCGCTTCGCTTCAATCACCATTCTTACAAGAAATGACACAATACTCGTCACTTCACTGGGGAATCTTGATTGCGGTTGGTTGCGCACTTATCATGTGGCTAGTTATCAATAAAACAACATTTGGTTATGAACTGAAATCAGTCGGGTTCAACCAAAATGCCTCTAAATATGCTGGGATGAGCGTCGCGAAAACAATTGTCATCTCGATGATTATCGCAGGTGGACTCGCTGGACTTGCGGGCGCGATGGAAGGCCTTGGAAACTACGGTACAGCTTATGTCTTACCAACATCTCCTGGTACTGGATTTGACGGTATTGCCGTTGCTTTACTCGGCGGTAACTCACCAATTGGTATTATCTTCTCCGCCATTCTATTCGGAGCGCTAAAAGTAGGATCTCTAAACATGCCTGCTGTCGCTGGAGTTCCAAATGAGCTAGTAAACGTGGTTATCGCGCTTATTATCTTCTTCGTTGCATCCAGTTATATCATCCGCTGGGCAATGGATAAATTTGCGAAGGGGGCGAAAACAAAATGATTTCGACTTTAGCGATTATTGTCTCTAGTACATTATTGATGGCTGGACCACTCATTTTCACAGCGCTCGGTGGCGTTTTCTCGGAACGAGGCGGTGTTGTCAATATCGGTCTCGAAGGTATGATGATTATGGGTGCCTTTTCATCGATCGTCTTTAACTTAACGTTTGCCGATGTTTTCGGCGACTGGACGCCATGGGTTGCACTTTTAGCAGGGATGTTTGTCGGCGGTGTTTTCTCGCTCGTACATGCCGTTGCAACGATTAATTTCCGCGCCGATCACGTTATCAGTGGTGTCGCGATTAACTTTTTAGCACTCGGTATTTCCTTGTTCCTTGTCAAAGTTATTTACGATAAAGGACAAACCGATCAAATTAAGCATTACTTCGGAAAACCAGATATTCCAGTTCTAAAAGATATTCCAGTGATTGGCGATATTTTCTTCAAAAACGTCCCAGTCATGAGTTACGTCGCGATTGTAGTGGCGATTATATCCTGGTTCGTCATCTATAAAACAAGATTTGGCTTGCGTCTTCGCTCTGTTGGGGAACATCCACTAGCAGCAGACACAATGGGAATCAAAGTTCGTTGGATGAGATACCAAGGTGTCATCATTTCCGGTATTCTAGGCGGACTCGGTGGCGCGGTTTATGCCCAATCCTTTACGCTTGATTTCGGTCATGCGACGATTTCTGGGCAAGGTTATATGGCCTTAGCTGCGATGATTTTTGGTAAATGGAACCCGCTTGGTGCTATGGGAGCCGCGATTTTCTTCGGATTTGCGCAGTGTCTGAGCATCATCAGTGGACAACTGCCATTCTTCAGTGGCATTCCAGACGTCTACTTGCAAGTCGCGCCTTACGTCTTAACGATTCTTGCTCTTGTGGGTCTTATCGGTAAATCCGAAGCACCTAAAGCAGATGGCGTGAACTATATCAAAGGAAAATAACAAGTTGCACCCAATTTCGCCAGTATTCGCGAAATTGGGTGTTTTTCAGTCGATAGCATTTGTTTAGCGAGGAATAATAAGGTACAATAAACAGTGCTTAGCCAAATAAGGAGGGATTTTTTAATGACAACTCAAAAACAGGAATATAAAGAACAAGTTGGCGCCATTCAGTTAACGCTTATTCCTTCTGACAAATATAAATCCAATAAAATTGTATTTAAATTCAGAGCACCACTCGATCGTGCTACGACAACGAAGCGCGCATTAATCGCCGCGTTAATTGAGACAAATACGAAGAAATATCCGACACAAACGGCGTTCCGTAAAGAATTAGCGAGCTTGTATGGGGCTAATTTTTATGCATCCGTAGATAAAAAAGGAAACGAGCACATTATTACGGCTGTTCTTGACATGGTTGACGGACAATTCGTGCCTAACGGGGATACGTTACTTCATGAGGCTTTCACACTGCTTCAAGAGATTATTTTCAATCCTAATGTGACAGATGGTAGCTTCCATGATGCAACCGTTGCCCGTGAAAAAGAGAATTTGGCGCAACGCTTGGAAAGTGTGTATGATGATAAAATTCGGTATGCAAACAAACGCTTAACCGAGATCATGTTCGCCGATGAGAATTATAAATACGGCGCGGCTGGCGTATTGGAAGACATTCCGAATATCACAAGTGCCGATTTATATGATTATTATCAACAATTTTTAGCCGAAGATACAATTGATTTATTCATTTGTGGCGATGTGCAGAAAGAGGACGTTATTCCGCTTGTTAAAGGGCTCCCTTTTGCGAACCGGGAGTACCGTGATTTGGACGTTATAGCGCCGATTCACCCTCAAAGCGTCAACACCGTGAAAGAAAATCAACCGATCAATCAAGGAAAACTTGTCCTTGGATATCGCACGAATATTTTGTTTGGCGAAGATGCCTATGTGCCATTACAGCTTGCCAATGGTTTACTCGGCGGTTTTGCTAACTCGAAAATTTTTATTAACGTCCGCGAAAAAGCGAGTTTGGCGTATTACGCGAGTAGCCGAATCGACTCGTTCCACGGTTTCATGCTGATTTCTGCAGGTATCGATGAGAAGAATTATGATCAAGCGCTGACAATCATTAAAGAACAGGTCGCAGCGATGCAAGCCGGTGATTTTACGGAAGAAGAGCTATCTCAAACCAAAGCGATGCTGTCGAATCAACTGCTAGAAGCGAATGACCAGGCGCAAGGTCTGATTGAACTGACCTATAATAATACCCTGAAAAAAGCGGACCTTGGCTTAACAAACTGGTTAAAACGCATTTCCGAGGTCACAAAAGAAGAAGTAGTTGCTGCCGCAGAATCGTTTGAACTCGACACGATCTATTTCCTAAGCAAAGGAGCCGATTCAAATGAATAAAAAAAGCTACGATCAATTAAAAGAAGCCGTTTATTATGAAACGCTAGATAATGGTTTGCAAGTATACGTTCTGCCAAAACACGGTTTTAGCAAGACTTTCGCGATTTTCACGACGAATTATGGTTCGATTGACAATGAATTCGTGCCACTAGGCCAAGAAGCATTCACCCGCGTTCCAGACGGCATCGCGCATTTCTTAGAACATAAACTTTTCGAAAAAGAAGATGGTGATGTGTTCTTCAAATTCGGTGAAAAAGGCGCCTTTACGAACGCTTTCACGTCATTCACACGGACGGCGTACCTATTCTCAAGCACATCGAATGTGGAAGAGAACCTAGAAACGCTTGTCGATTTCGTGCAAGAACCTTATTTTACAGAAGAAACCGTTGAAAAAGAAAAAGGCATTATCGGGCAAGAAATCCAGATGTACGATGATGACGCTGATTTTCGCGTTTATTTCGGAGCGATTGAAAACATGTACCATCACCATCCAGTGAAAATTGATATCGCAGGTACCGTCGAATCGATTGCAGAAATCGACAAAGACCTGCTATATCTTTGCTACAACACGTTCTACCATCCAAGTAACATGATTCTGTTCATCGTTGGTAACGTAGACCCCGAGCAAGCGATTGAGCAAGTTCGCAACAACCAAGCGAAAAAGACGTTCGCACCTGCAAAACCGGTGAAGCGCCATTTCCCAGAGGAACCGAAATCCGTTGCTGTTGCTAAAAAAACATTAAAATTCCCCGTTCAAATTGCGAAGAATCTCGTAGCAGTGAAAGAGGACATTGGGTTATTGCGCGGTAAAGAAGCCGTACAACACGAAATGACCGCCGATATCTTGCTGGAATTAATGTTTGGTACAACATCAGACGCCTATTTGGAATTATACGACCAAGGTATTATTGACGACACGTTCGGATTTGATTATAGTTTACAAGACAGCTTCTCATTTGTTCTCGTCGGTGGCGATGCAAAAGACCCAGATTTACAAGAACGCAAAATTAAAGAAACCTTCGAAAAAGCACTAAAAACCGGATTTAAAGAAGCCGATTTGGAGTTATTAAAACGCAAAAAAATGGGCCAATTCCTGCGCTCATTGAATTCACCTGAATTTATCGCGAACCAATTCTCACAATATATTTTTGAAGAAGCATCTCTATTCGATATCTTACCTGCCATTGAAGCCGTTACGGTCGCGGATGTAGAAACCTTCTTGAAACGAATTTATGTGGCGGATCGCATCACGACGTTCCAAATTGTGCCGGAGTAAAGTCAGGTAGCTGAACTCCTGATAAACTGCTTCACATGATTTCCCACTAAACCTCCGCGCGGAGATTCTTTAAGATTTCTTTAACTTAGTAAAAAAAATGGTATTTTGGAGCGAGTCATGCTATGATGAAAGAAATGGATAGAAGGGAATAATCGGCTTTGAGAGAAGATACGAAATACGCGCTCATTACTGGTGCGAGTGGAGACATAGGAAGAGAAATCGCGATTGCACTTGCAAAACAAGGTTTTCACCTATATTTACACTATAATCGTAACGAGAAGGCGATTGCGCTGCTACAAGAGGAGTTAGTTCTTTTTGGCGTAGATGTTATCCCGATTCAAGCTGATTTTACTAATTCTGATGCTATATCACGGTTGCAAGATTCCGTTTTTCAATTAGATGTATTTGTTCATGCTGCTGGGAATAGCTATTACGGCTTATTTCAAGACATGCCTGATCAGGAAATAGCGAATTTATGGGATATCCATGTTCATTTTCCGATGCAATTATTACAGAAATGGATTCCGAAGTTGCAACGAAGTGACGCTGGACGAATTATTTTTATTAGTTCTATCTGGGGAGAAGTTGGGGCTGCGATGGAAGTGGCTTATTCGGCTGTAAAAGGGGCGCAGATTGCTTTTTGTAAAGCGCTAGCTCAGGAGATAGCCGCATCAGGCACGACTGTCAATGTAGTATCTCCAGGAATGGTAGATACAAAAATGAATCACCTTTTTGACGAGGAAGAGAAGACAGCGTTATTAACGGATATTCCAATGCACCGATTTGCAAAACCGAGTGAGGTTGGGGAAGTGGTCGCCTTTTTAGCAAGTGATCGCGCAAGTTATATGACTGGACAAACGATGCGTCTTGATGGTGGCTGGTTTATGAGGTAAGAAAAAGATTTTATGTAATGGTAGGTGTTTAAAATTGACCGAACTAGGTGAGAAACTCAAAAATGCAAGGCGAACAAAAGGTCTCAGTCTTGATGATCTACAACAAATAACAAAGATTCAAAAGCGCTATCTTGTCGCAATTGAAGAAGGCAACTATGCTGTAATGCCAGGTAAATTCTATGCACGCGCGTTCATTAAGCAGTATGCAGAGGCCGTTGATTTAAACAGCCAAGAACTCTTCCAAGAATTTGAAAATGAAGTTCCAGCTACGAGTCAAGAAGCTGTTGTAAACGAGCAAATAACACGTGCACAGCAACGTCGTGCCCCACTGGCCGCAAGCCAACCAGGCAACGATAACCCGCATACAACACATTCCGTATTCGGACTCGTTCCAAAAATTCTGATTGCCCTATTCATCGTCGTTATCGGCTTCGTAATTTGGTATTTCGCCTTCTACAATGCTGGCGGATCAGGCAACGAAGTAAACAATACGAGCACTGGGGATTCCACAATCAAGGTAGATGATGGAACGAAGAGCGATTCCGACTCCAAGAAAGATACCACAACGAAAAAAGAAGATACTAAAAAAGATACAACTACTGAGAAAAAAGACGAACCAAAGAAAACAGAGATCAAAACCGAAACGTCTGGAAATGCAACCACATACACTGTATCTAACGCGGACAAGCTTTCTGTGACATTCACCTTATCCGGTGGCGAAAGTTGGATTCAAGTAACTGACGACGCAGGTTCAAGTATCTTTGGCGGTATTATCGCAGACGGTGAGACGAAAACATTCGATTTGGCAAGCAGTAAATCTGCCAAAATAACAGTCGGAAATGCCACACCAGTAACAATGAAAATCAATGATCAAGCGGCGGAATTAGCGAAAGATTCCATTACGCAAAAATTAACGATTAATCTAGCTGAAAGTACAGATACTGGAACCACTTCCGATTCTTCTGATACTAGCACTAGTTCAGACAGTAGCGCGGAATAACAGATTTTTCAGGACAGCGTGGCCGTAAATGCTTACTTATCTTGCATCAAGCATGAAAATAAGCATTTATTGCCACGCTGCGTTATTACATATCTTTAATTTAAGAGGGGATGAAAAAAGATGAATTTACCTAATAAAATAACGGTTGCCCGCATCATTTTGATACCAATTTTTGTTGTATTATGTGTGGCACCACTAGGTCTTGGAACTGTGACTTGGCTTGATTCCACCATTCCTGTATCCAACATCATCGCGGCTATTATTTTCATTGTAGCTGCATTAACAGACTGGTTTGACGGTCATTTGGCGCGAAAGTATAACTTAATCACCAACTTCGGAAAATTTGCCGATCCGTTAGCTGACAAATTGCTTGTCGCTGCAGCCTTTATCATTCTAGTAGAACAACATATTGCGCCATCTTGGGTTATCATTATTATTATCAGCCGCGAGTTTGCAGTAACTGGTTTGCGGTTACTCCTTGTGGAAGGTGGCGAGGTCATGGCAGCTGGACAACTAGGAAAAATCAAGACATTTACACAAATGATCGCCATTCCGCTATTACTACTTCACAACTGGCCATTCGAATGGACCGGTATTCGTATCGATCTTGTCTTCCTATATGTTTGTGCCTTCTTCACGGTTTGGTCAGGCTGGGATTATTTCTACAAAAACCGGAATATCTTCAAAGGTTCGATGTAATTTCAAAAAACGACTTATCGCTATTGGTAGGTCGTTTTTCTTGTCTTTGAGGTAAGAAGTTGTAATATATAAAAGTAGAAAGGGCGTGTTTTTATGCGTAGTGCAGAAATTATTGCAGTAGGAACCGAACTATTATTAGGACAAATCGTGAATTCCAATGCTGCCTTTATATCAAAAGAGCTTGCCGAATGTGGCGTTTATGTATATCATCATACCGTCGTAGGCGATAACCCCGAACGATTGAAAAAAGTAATCGAAATTGCCGAGAAACGCAGCGATATCTTAATTTTTTCAGGTGGATTAGGACCTACAGAAGACGATATTACCAAACAAGTTCTAGCTGGATATCTGGCAAAAGGAATCATTTATGACAAAGAGCATCTGACAAAAATAGAGCAATTTTTTGCGGCTAGAAAAGACAAGATGTCCGAAAATAACAAACGCCAAGCAGAAATCATTGAGGGATCATACGTTTTATCCAATGATTTTGGCTTTGCGGCTGGCATGTTCCTAGAAGAAAAGGCACATGCCTATATCCTACTTCCTGGCCCACCATCAGAAATGCAACCCATGTTTACGAAATATGCCAAACCACTGCTACTAAAAAATAGTGAGCGCGAAATTATACTAGAATCTAAAATAATACGTTTTTTCGGCATTGGCGAATCGAAATTAGCAGATGATTTGAAAGATATGATTGCAACACAGACAAACCCTACAATCGCAACCTATGCGGGGGAAAATGAAGTGGTTATCCGACTTACTGCTTCTGCGACAACAAGAGAAGAAGCATTGCGGTTGATTGCCGAGACAGAAGAAGAGATCATTAAGCGAGATGGGGCTTACATATACGGCTCAGGAGACGTCACACTCGTCGATTTGGTCATCCAGCAACTCATGGAAGCCAACATGACTATTTCGGCAGCAGAGAGCCTCACAGCCGGTTTATTTCAAGCAGAACTCGGTGGCACAACAGGCATCTCTAAAATCTTCAAAGGCGGCATGGTAACATATAGTGCTGAAACGAAGCACGAATTACTGCACGTCTCCAAGGAAACGATTGAAAAAGAAGGCGTTGTCAGCCAAGCTTGCGCGATAGAAATGGCAGATAATATTCGTAAACTATGCAAAACAGATATGGGCATCAGCTTCACGGGTGTTGCAGGTCCCGAAGAGCTAGAAGGAAATCCTGTTGGAACCGTATGGATTGGCCTTAGCGTTGTTGGTAATCCTACATTAGCCTATCGTTACACCTTCAATCGCGATCGTAATTATAATCGTCGTCGAGCTGTAAAAGAAGGTTTTGCGCTGATTAAAGCTTTTTTGGACGAGAAATCCGATAAAAAAGAGAAATAAGGGGTGAAAATCAACGCAATCAGCCGTAAAAAAAGGTTAGACGAATGCTTGCAAAACGGCTATAATAAAGGCACAGTCAGGAAGCGAATGCTACCGTGTAGAGAGAAAAATAGCGCGCACAGAAAAAATACGAACAAATATTCGCTTTTTACTTGTATATCTTCAAAAAATAAGGTATAGTATCTATAGGCAGTAAAAACAACCGCTAAATAATGTGTGGTATGCAATGTTTTTACATGAAATTAGATATATATAAAGACTAGGAGGCAATAATGTGAGTGATCGTCAAGCGGCCTTAGATCAGGCGTTAAAACAAATCGAGAAGCAATTTGGTAAAGGTTCCATTATGAAGTTAGGGGAACAATCAGATCATAATATTTCTACGATATCAAGTGGCTCTTTAGCTCTCGATATCGCACTTGGAGTCGGTGGTTATCCACGAGGAAGAATCATCGAAGTATACGGACCAGAGAGTTCAGGTAAAACAACCGTTGCTTTACACGCTATTGCAGAAGTACAAGCGCAAGGCGGAACAGCGGCATTTATCGATGCTGAGCATGCATTAGATCCAGCATATGCGAAGAATCTAGGCGTTAATATTGATGAATTATTGCTATCACAACCAGATACAGGGGAACAAGCATTAGAAATTGCTGAAGCGTTGGTCCGTAGTGGCGCTGTCGATATTTTAGTTATTGACTCCGTAGCCGCACTCGTACCACGTGCGGAAATCGAAGGCGAAATGGGAGATTCACATGTCGGCTTACAAGCGCGTCTTATGTCCCAAGCCTTGCGTAAACTATCCGGTGCAATCAACAAATCCAAAACAATCGCGATTTTCATCAACCAAATTCGTGAAAAAGTAGGCGTTATGTTCGGTAACCCTGAAATAACTCCAGGTGGACGTGCCCTTAAATTCTACTCTACTGTTCGTTTAGAAGTAAGACGTGCAGAACAACTAAAACAAGGTACGGACGTTATCGGTAACAAAACAAAAATCAAAGTCGTGAAAAACAAAGTAGCACCACCATTCCGTGTCGCTGAAGTAGACGTTATGTACGGCTTCGGTATTTCACGTGAAGGTGAACTCGTTGATATGGCCTCTGAAATTGACGTTATCAATAAGAGTGGTTCATGGTATTCTTATAACGAAGAGCGTATTGGCCAAGGTCGCGAGAATGCGAAACAATACTTGAAAGAGCATCCAGAAATTCGCGATGAAATCTCAAAACGCGTGCGTCAAGAATATGAAATCGATGTGAAACCTAATTTAGCAGAAGAAGCATTGCCAGAAGAAATCAATTTACTTGATGAAGATTAATCCAGAAGCCGCCCAATTGGGTGGCTTCTCTTTATTTCTAAGCTATAAAATCCTTTTTTTATAGGGATTTTTTTGATTCCGTTTACATCTTTGCGCTTTCCTTGACAATACATGGATTGACAGATAGAATTAGATTGTATATTTTACATTTAAAAATGAAAAAATACACGCGTGTCAGGAATATTTCTGACAACCGACATAACCATTAAAAAGAATTGAATAGCAAAGGAGGTGTAAGGATGGAACTCGTAATCACAATCATCTCCAGCTTGCTTTTCTTGATCGTCGGTCTGGTTGTTGGTTCTCTAATTTATAAATCAAGCTCTGAGCGGAAACTTGCCGCTGCTAGAGGAACAGCTGAATTAATCACGGAAGACGCTAAAAAAGAAGCAGAAACCTTGAAGAAAGAAGCATTACTTGAAGGCAAAGAAGAGAATCATAAGTTACGTACTGAAATCGAAAATGAACTTCGTGGGCGAAGAGGGGAATTACAAAAATCAGAAAATCGCTTATTGCAAAGGGAGGAAAACCTCGACAGAAAAGATACTTCTTTAAGTAAAAGGGAAGCAACTCTTGAAAGAAAAGAGGAGAGTATCAGTAAACGTCAACAACAAATTGAAGAAAAAGAAAGCAAAGTTGAAGAGATGACTCAAAAACAACAAGTAGAGTTAGAAAGAATATCTGCCCTTACCAAGGATGAGGCGAAGAACGTTATCTTGAGCCAAGTAGAAGAGGAACTAACACACGATACAGCAGTGATGGTGAAGGAATCTGAAACTCGTGCGAAGGAAGAAGCAGATAAGAAAGCGAAAAACATTCTTTCTCTAGCAATACAACGCTCAGCAGCGGATCATGTTGCTGAAACGACAGTAAGTGTTGTAACTCTACCGAACGATGAGATGAAAGGACGAATTATTGGTCGTGAAGGCCGTAATATTCGTACACTGGAAACGCTCACTGGTATCGATTTAATTATTGATGATACACCAGAAGCAGTTATCCTTTCCGGATTTGATCCTGTTCGTCGTGAAATCGCGCGAATCGCTTTGGAGAAACTCGTACAAGATGGACGAATTCACCCAGCACGGATTGAAGAAATGGTCGATAAAGCTCGTAAAGAGGTGGACGAACATATCCGTGAAGTTGGAGAACAAGCAACATTTGAAGTTGGCATTCATTCAATACACCCAGATCTAATCAAGATTCTTGGTCGCTTGCGTTACCGTACAAGTTACGGGCAAAACGTCTTGAATCACTCGTTAGAAGTGGCGAAATTGGCTGGAATTTTGGCCAGTGAGCTTGGTGAAGATGTAACGATGGCTAAGCGTGCTGGACTCCTTCATGATATCGGTAAAGCAATCGATCATGAAATTGAAGGAAGTCATGTCGAAATTGGTGTCGAACTTGCTACGAAATACAAGGAAAATGATATTGTTATTAATAGTATCGCTTCCCACCATGGAGACACAGAGGCAACATCTGTTATCGCTGTCCTAGTAGCAGCCGCAGATGCCCTATCAGCCGCAAGACCCGGTGCTCGTAGTGAAACATTGGAGAACTACATTCGCCGCCTAGAGAAATTAGAAGAGATTTCCGAGTCTTATGAAGGTGTAGAGAAATCTTACGCCATTCAAGCTGGACGCGAAGTTCGTATTATCGTAGAGCCTGATTCTATCGATGATTTAGCTTCTTACCGCTTAGCACGAGACATTAGGAAACGGATTGAAGAAGAACTCGAATACCCTGGTCATATCAAAGTGACTGTTATCCGTGAGACGCGTGCTGTAGAGTACGCGAAGTAATCACATAAAACACGCAGTTCCCACATCGGAAGCTGCGTGTTTTGCTGTATACAGGCAAGCAATTTCCTTGCGCGATGCCGAAAAACAAAGCTATAATATGCAGTAATCTAAGATGGGAGTTTGATAGCATGCAAAAATGGGAAATCAGAAATTTTAAAAAAGAGAATTATTCGGATGTGGCTCGTATTTATCAGACGGGAATTGATGGACGAAATGCGACGTTTCAAAAAGAGGTGCCGACATTTGAGGCTTGGGATCAGAAGTATCTGGATGTTTGTCGTTTTGTGGTGATGGAGGATGGAGTTGTAATTGGATGGGCTGCATTACTGCCATTTTCCGGCATGCCTTCTTACCGCGGGGTTGCGGAACTGAGTATTTATATCGATCCGGCAACGGCTGGAAAAGGAATTGGGACGGCGCTTATGGCTCATATCGTTAGCAAGAGCGAAGAGGCTGGTTTTTGGACGCTACAATCCTTGATCTTCCCTGAAAATACGGCGAGTATTGCTTTACATAGAAAATTCGGATTTAAAACGCTTTGCATTCATGAAAAATTGGGCGAGATGGACGGTGTTTTTCGAGATGTGGCATTATTGGAGCGCAGAAGTGATGTCGTCGGAAAATAGGACGGGCATTTTGACGCGTTTCGGGGTATAATAGGTTACATATAGAGAGTGAGGAATTAGCATATGGAATTATTATTTATCGGGGATGTTGTGGGTTCTATCGGTCGTGATATGATTACCGAATATTTGCCGCAACTAAAGAAAGCGTATCGTCCGACTGTTACGGTGATCAATGGGGAGAACGCCGCTGCTGGACGTGGCATTACGGAGAAGATTTACAAACAGTTTTTAGAGCAGGGTGCTAATGCGGTGACGCTTGGTAATCATGCTTGGGATAATCGCGATATTTTTGAATTTATCGATAACGCGAAATATTTGGTGCGACCTGCGAATTTCCCGGAGGAGACGACGCCGGGTACTGGACTTGTTTTTATAAAAAGCAACCAGTTGGAAGTTGCGGTAATTAATATGCAGGGTCGTGTCTTTATGTCAGATTTGGATGATCCGTTCCGCAAAATGGACGAATTAATTGAGGAAGCCTCGAAACGAACGAATATCATTTTCGTGGATTTTCATGCGGAGACGACGAGTGAGAAGCAAGCGATGGGCTGGTACGTGGATGGTCGCGTGACAGCGATTGTTGGGACGCATACGCACGTGCAGACGTCGGATAATCGGATTTTGCCACAGGGAACGGCGTACTTAACAGATGTTGGTATGACTGGACCTTATGACGGCATTTTGGGCATGGATAAAGAGGCGAGCTTGCGTCGATTCTTGACTGCGATGCCTTCTCGTTTTGAAGTGCCTAAGACTGGGCGCGCTGTTTTGTCGGGATGTATGATTAGTATTAACGATACGACTGGACAGGCTACTAAAATTGAACGGATTTTGATAAACGAGGATCATCCGTTTACGCTTTGATCAAAGGAGGTGTCACACGTTGACCTACCAAAAAGAAGAAATAATCGCCAAAGCGCAGGCGTTGAAATCGGCGCTCCAAGCTACGGAGGCTGTCGAATTTTATCGTGCGGCAGAAGCGAAAATTAATACGAATCAAAAAGTGGCTGCCAAAGTGGGAGACATCAAGAAACTGCAGAAGGAAGCGGTCAATTTAGAGCATTATCAAAAATTCGGAGCGGTGAAGCAAACCGAAGATGGCATCGATGCGTTGACAGCTGAAATCGACCATTTACCGATTGTGCAGGAATTCAGACGTTCTCAAGAGGAAGCGAATGATTTATTGCAAGCCATCACACACGAAATCAGCTACAAGGTCACGTCACAACTGCAAAAATAAGGATGAGAACGATGCGGTGCTTACGTTACTGCATCGTTTCTTTCTATTCAAAACTTGTCTTTTCTTCATGATTTAGCTTGCTTATGCTATAATAAAGGGACAAAATAACTTTTAAACAAAGAGAAAAAGGGTTGATTGGAATGGCAGTTGAAGTGACGCCGATGATGAAGCAATATTTAGCGATTAAGGAAAATTACAAAGATGCATTTCTGTTTTTCCGATTAGGGGATTTCTACGAGATGTTCTTTGAAGATGCGATACAAGCGTCGCAAATTTTAGAGATAACGTTAACGGCTCGTGCGGGTAATTCGGATAATCCGATTCCGATGTGCGGGGTGCCTTATCATGCGGCTGCGGGTTACATAGATACGTTGATTGATAAGGGGTACAAGGTGGCGATTTGTGAACAGGTGGAGGACGCGAAATTTGCCAAGGGTATGGTGAAGCGTGAAGTGGTTCAGCTGATTTCTCCAGGGACGATGATGGAGTCGAAGGGTCTGAAGGAGAAAGAAAACAATTTTATTGCGGCGGTTTTTCAGCACGAGGAGAAGGAATATGGTTTTGCTTATTGTGACCTTTCGACGGGTGAGCTGAAATCGACGGTACTTGCGATGGGTGAGGATCGCTTGATTAATGAGTTGACGACGCTGTCTGCAAAAGAAATGGTTGTCGGGATTGAGTTTAGTGAGGCGTTTCCAGAAGCGGTTCGTGAGCAGCTGGGACTCTTTATTTCGTATGAGAATAATAATGATTTGCCGAGCGGTTACGAGAGTTTAGTGACGAACACGATTCATCCAATTGAGAAAAAAGCGATTGCGAAGTTGCTGAATTATTTTATTGATACGCAAAAGCGGGATTTGTCGCATTTACAGAAGACGGTTCATTATGAAACGAGCCAATATATGAAAATGGACTATTATTCGAAGCGGAATTTGGAGTTGTCGGAGTCGATTCGTGGGAAGGGGAAACAAGGCACGTTATTGTGGTTGCTAGATCAGACGAAAACCGCGATGGGTGGGCGTTTGTTGAAACAGTGGATTGATCGTCCGCTTATTCACCTGGATGCGATTGAGGCGCGCCAACAGGATGTGAACAGTTTTATCAATCATTATTTTGAACGGATGGAATTGATGGAGTTGCTGAAGCAGGTCTATGATTTGGAGCGTTTGGCTGGGCGTGTGGCTTACGGGAACGTGAATGCGCGCGATTTGATTCAGTTGAAGAATTCGCTGTATCAGGTTCCGCTTGTGAGGGATACGTTGAAGGCTATGAATCAGCCGAATTTAACGCGAATTATTGATGAAATTGATCCGTGTGATACACTTGCGGATGTGTTGGAGCGCTCGATTAATGCGTCACCTCCGATCTCGATTCGTGAGGGTGGGATTATCAAGGATGGCTATAACGCAGAGCTGGATACATACCGGGATGCGAGTCGTAACGGAAAAACATGGATTGCGGAACTGGAACGCCAGGAGCGCGAACTGACTGGGATTAAGTCGCTAAAAGTTGGCTTTAATCGTGTATTTGGCTATTATATCGAGGTAACGAAGGCGAATATTGCGGCGTTGCCAGAAAATCGATATGAGCGCAAGCAAACGTTGACCAATGCGGAACGTTATATTACGCCTGATTTGAAGGAAAAAGAACGCCTGATTTTGGATGCGGAAGAAAAAAGTATTGAGTTGGAATACTCGCTGTTTATTGCGGTTCGCGAAACAGTGAAGGAATATATCGAACGTCTGCAAAAATTGGCGAAGGTGATCAGTGAAATTGACTGCTTGCAGAGTTTTGCTAATATTAGTGAGAACAATCATTTTGTGAAGCCGGTCATGAATAAGACGGGAGATTTGGAAATCATTCAGGGACGCCATCCTGTGGTGGAAAAAGTGATGGGGACACAGAGCTATGTAGCGAACGACTGCGTGATGAACGAATCGCGCGGTATGTTATTGATAACTGGACCGAATATGTCTGGTAAGAGCACATACATGCGTCAGATTGCGCTTACCGCGATCATGGCGCAGGTCGGTTGTTATATCCCGGCGGAACAAGCGACGTTGCCAATTTTCGATCAGATTTTTACACGGATTGGTGCGGCGGATGACTTGATTGCTGGACAGAGTACGTTTATGGTGGAGATGTTGGAGGCGCGGAATGCGATTGTGAATGCGACTGCGGACAGTCTGATTTTGTTTGATGAGATTGGGCGCGGGACGGCGACGTATGATGGGATGGCGTTAGCACAGGCGATTATTGAGTACATCCACGAGGAAGTGCACGCTAAAACCTTGTTCTCCACGCATTATCACGAGTTAACCATTTTGGATGAGACGTTACCGCAGATGCATAATGTGCATGTCAGCGCCGTGGAAGAGGACGGGAAAGTCGTGTTCCTTCACAAAATTGAGGATGGCCCGGCGGATAAGAGTTACGGGATTCATGTCGCCGAGCTTGCCAACCTTCCGCAAAAATTGATTGGCCGGGCACGCCATATTTTAGAACAGTTGGAGAGTTCGGAGGAGAAAATTATCATGCCTGCCGAAACCGCTGTGAGTGTGCCAGAAACGCATGAAGAAGTGCAGCTATCGATGTTTCCAATCGAGGAGAAAACAGTGCGGACGAAGCAAGAACAGTCTTTAATCAAAGTTATTAAAAATATTGATTTGATGCATATGACGCCGATGGATGCGATGTCGACACTCTATGATTTACAGAAAAAAGCGAAACAATAGGAAAGTAAGGTGAAGTTTAGATGGCTCACATTATCGAATTGACGGATGCCTTATCAAATAAAATCGCGGCTGGTGAAGTGGTCGAACGCCCTGCTTCCGTTGTGAAAGAACTTGTGGAAAACGCGATTGACGCTAAAAGTACCGTTATTGATGTGCTAGTGGAAGAAGGTGGCCTGAATAAGATTACGATTATCGATAATGGTGTCGGAATTCGCGCCGAAGAGGTCTCTGTTGCCTTTAAACGCCATGCTACGAGCAAGATTAAGAACGAACATGATTTGTTTCGCGTGCATACGCTAGGCTTTCGTGGCGAAGCTTTGCCGAGTATTGCCTCGGTGTCGTTCTTAGAAATGACGACCGCGACGGGTGATGGTGCGGGAACGAAGATTGTTGTGGAGGGCGGGAAAGAGATTGAGAAGCATAGTGCCCAGGCTAGAAAAGGCACGGAGATTCAAGTTTCTAATCTATTTTTCAATACACCGGCACGTTTGAAGTATTTGAAGAGTTTGCATACGGAGCTTGGCAATATTACGGATATCATGAATCGGTTGGCCTTGTCGCATCCGGAGATTAGCTTTCGTTTCTCGCATAACGGGAAAAGTTTGCTGAAAACGAACGGGAATGGCGACTTGCAACAAGTGATGGCTTCGATTTATGGGCTTGCTGTTGCGAAAAAAATGATTCCGATTCAAGCGGAGTCGCTGGATTTTAAGTTGACGGGATACGCGGCTTTGCCTGAGGTGAACCGCTCGAATCGTAACTATATTTCCACGATTGTAAATGGCCGTTTTATTAAAAACTATGCGCTTGTTCGGGCGATTCAGGATGGATATCATACGCTGCTTCCGATTGGTCGCTTTCCGATTTTAGTTTTGCAGATTGAAATGGACCCTTTGATTGTGGATGTGAATGTGCATCCTGCCAAATTGGAGGTTCGTTTGAGTAAGGAAGCGGAGTTGGGTCAGTTTATAGCGAGTACGTTGAAAGCCGCGTTTCATAAGGAGCAGTTGATTCCTGATGCTGCGCCTTCGAAACGGCAGAAGTTGGCCTCAGAGCAGTTAGCGATCAATTTTGATAAGGAAGAGGAACCCGAGGAAGTTGTAGCGGAGACGCCGAAACCGATTGTGACACCTACTTATTCGACGGCACCGAAGACACAAACGGAGTTGCCGACGAGCGATGCATTGCCGGATGAAGCCCCACTTTTTATCAATGAGGATTTCGCGGCATATGATGTGGCGCCAAAGATGGAAGAGGCTGCGCCAGTGGAAGTTCCAAAAGAGCGGATGCCAAAAATGTACCCGGTTGGTCAAGTTCACGCGACTTATATCGTTGCGCAAAACGAGACGGGAATGTATTTGATCGATCAGCACGCCGCACAAGAACGGATTAAGTATGAGTTTTATCGGGAAAAGATTGGGGAAGTGGATCGGGAATTGCAACAGCTGCTTGTTCCGATTGTCCTTGATTTTTCGACGGATGAGTTTATTAAATTACGGGATCAAAAAGCGAAATTAGAAGAAGTCGGCGTTTTTCTTGAGAATTTTGGGCAAAATAGCTTTATTATTCGGGAGCATCCGACGTGGTTACCTAAGGGTGAGGAAGAGAGTACGTTGCGTGATATTTTAGACGAGGCGCTCACGAAGCCACAGGTTAGTATTCATAAATTGCGGGAAGATGCGGCGATTATGATGAGTTGCAAGAAATCGATTAAAGCGAATCATTATTTAACGCAGGCGGATATGGAAAAATTGCTAGATACATTGCGCGAAGCAAGCGATCCATTTACGTGCCCACATGGTCGACCAGTCATCATTTCTTATTCGACGTATGAACTCGAAAAAATGTTTAAGCGTATTATGTAAAATTTTAAAGGAGAGAATCACATGTCGTTTAACGGTCAAACTGTCATACCTGCCGCGCATAATCACCGGGATGTAGAGAAAATTCTTAGTCTGGACGCGGAATATATGGTGATGTTAGAAACGCAGGTTGGGCAACTGAAATCGCTCGTAAATTTGGCCGCTTCTGGTGGTAAAAAGGTCATCTTACACGCCGATCTCATTCACGGCTTAAAAAATGATGAGTATGCGGTGGACTTCTTGTGTCAAGACGTTCGCCCAGCTGGAATTATTTCGACAAGAGGAAACGTTATTTTAAAGGCAAAACAACATAAGGTGCTCGCGATTCAGCGTTTATTTATGCTAGACTCGAGCGCGTTTACGAAAGGCACGGCGCTGGTTCAGAAAATAAAACCGGATTATATTGAATTATTGCCTGGAATCTTGCCTACAATGGTGGAACAAATGACGGAGCTGCTCCACATTCCTGTCATTGCGGGTGGCTTGATTACAACGCAGGCACAGGTTGACGAAATTTTAGCAGCGAAAGCAACGGCTATCACGACATCTCAAAAATCACTTTGGAAATGAGGGATTAGGAAGATGGGAAAGATTGTTGTTATTGGAAGTATTAATATGGATATTGCGACGGAACTGGCTGGGATGCCGGAACTTGGTGAAACGGTGAAGGGTCAGGATGCGGTGATTTCACCGGGAGGCAAGGGTGCGAATCAAGCAGTTGCCGCCGCGAAACTTGGTGGCGATGTGGTGATGGTTGGTATGATTGGAAACGATGCGTTTGGCGCAGATGCTTTGGCGAATCTGAATTCTTTTTGTATTGACGTGACGCATGTGCGCGGTGTGGATTTGACGACTGGCTTAGCGATGATTTTGCGGGAACATGGAGACAACCGGATTATCGTGGCTCCTGGGGCGAATAATGCTTGGCCGGACGACTTGATGTTTGATGAGATTATCGCTGGGGCATCGATTGTGTTACTGCAAAATGAGATTCCGTTCTCGGTCATTGAAAAAGCGGTGGATGTTGCGGTACAGCACGGGATTCCAACTGTGTTTGATCCTGCGCCTGTGGATCGTTTTCCGGTTGCATTCTTGCGGAAGATTACGTATTTGACGCCGAATGAGACGGAGTTTAAGCAGTTACCAGATGACATTTTGCAAGGGAACACGGAAGCACTGCTTGTAACGCGGGGAAAAGACGGCGTCCGGGTTTGTGATGCTGATGGAGATACGGATATACTGGCAGTGGATGTGGAAGTCAAGGATTCCACTGGGGCAGGGGATACGTTTAACGGTGCTTTCGCGGTTGCCATTACTGCAGGGAAATCCTTGCATGACGCCGTCCGTTTTGCTAACCAAGCCGCTGCACAAAGCACAACAAAAATTGGTGCCCAAGTCGGCATGCCATTCTTAGAAGATATAGAAGCTAATCTCGAAAAATAGAGGTTAGTTTTTTTATTTGGAACAGTCGTGCAGAAAGTGAGATATAGCAACAAAATCTGATTTGATACAGCGGATAGAAAACAACTACTGTTATAATACAGTGGTGTAGATTTGGAATAGTACAGGAATGTTACAATGTTGCAAGTAAATTATTTTTGTACTTATTTAATAATCATGACAATATAAGAAAGTATGTGATACCAATCACTTGGCGCTAAAAAAGCAATGAAAGCACTTTAATTTTGTTAGAATGCAGTAAAATTTTTATGTGAAAACTGTAGCATTATTTTTATTTTGTGGTATGATAACAGTATAGAAGTTACTTGGGTAGCTTTGCTCAATTTTTAACGCTCATAAACGAACAATGAAACGTAGGAGGTTTCCGTGATGAAAGAACAATGGTTTGAATTTACAGGTGGTAACTGGGAAAACGAAATTGACGTAAGAGACTTTATTTTGAAGAACTACAGATTATACGAAGGTGACGACACTTTCCTAGTAGGTCCTACAGATGCAACATCGCAATTATGGGATCAAGTTATGGATTTAACAAAGCAAGAGCGGGAAAACGGCGGCGTGCTAGATATGGATACAAAAATCGTATCGACTATCACATCACATGATCCTGGATACTTAAACAAAGATTTAGAAACAGTAGTAGGCGTGCAAACAGATGTACCTTTCAAACGCTCACTACAACCGTTTGGCGGCATCCGTATGGCAGAGCTTGCATGTGAAGCTTATGGTTATGAAGTCGACAAAGAAATTTCAAGCATTTTCAGAGATTGGCGTAAAACGCATAACCAAGGTGTTTTTGATGCTTATAATGACGAAATGCGTGCAGCTCGTAAATCTGGTATTATTACAGGACTTCCAGATGCATACGGCCGTGGGCGCATCATCGGTGACTACCGTCGTGTAGCATTATACGGTGTGGATCGCCTAATCGAAGACAAGAAGAACGACTTGAAAAACACAGGACTTCGCACAATGAGCGACGATATTATTCGCTTACGTGAAGAGTTAAACGAACAAATCCGCGCATTAGCTGAACTAAAACAACTGGGAGCACAGCACGGTTTTGATATTTCTAAACCAGCAACAACAGCGCAAGAAGCTTTCCAATGGTTATACTTCGGTTACCTTGCAGCGATTAAAGAACAAAACGGAGCAGCAATGAGTTTAGGCCGTACGTCTACATTCCTTGATATCTTCGTAGAACGCGATCTTCGCAACGGTACATTAACAGAAGTGGAAGCGCAAGAAATCGTGGATCATTTCATTATGAAACTGCGCCTTGTAAAATTCGCTCGTACTCCAGACTACAACGAATTGTTCTCTGGAGATCCAACGTGGGTAACAGAATCAATCGGTGGTATCTCAGAAGACGGTCTACCACTTGTAACGAAGAACTCATTCCGGTTCTTGCATACACTAAACAACTTAGGACCAGCTCCTGAGCCAAACTTAACGGTACTTTGGTCGACACAATTACCATCAGGATTCAAGAAATTCTGCGCTAAAATGTCTATCAAAACAAGCGCTATCCAATATGAAAACGATGATGTTATGCGTCCTAAATGGGGCGACGACTACGGAATCGCATGTTGTGTATCCGCAATGCGTATCGGTAAACAAATGCAATTCTTCGGAGCACGTGCCAATCTTGCAAAAACATTACTTTATGCAATCAACGGTGGCGTGGATGAGAAATCAAAAGCACAAGTTGGACCAGCTTTCCAACCAATCACTTCTGAAGTACTAGACTATGAAGAAGTCATGGCTAAATTTGACGAAATGATGGAATGGATTGCAGAATTATACCTAAACACACTAAACGTTATCCATTATATGCATGATAAATACGCGTACGAACGTCTAGAAATGGCGCTTCATGATACACACGTATTACGTACGATGGCAACTGGTATCGCTGGACTTTCTGTTGCAGCCGATTCTTTAAGTGCTATCAAACATGCGCAAGTAAAACCAATCCGTGATGAAAACGGAATCGCTATTGATTTTGAAATCCTCGGTGACTATCCTAAATATGGAAACAATGACGATCGCGTAGATGAAATCGCCGTTGATCTTCTAAAAGCATTCATGACGAAAGTTAAAAAACATAAAACATATCGTGATTCTGTTCATACAACGTCTGTTCTTACTATCACATCTAACGTTGTATACGGTAAGAAAACTGGTAACACACCAGACGGACGTCGCGCTGGCGAACCATTCGCACCAGGAGCAAACCCAATGCATGGTCGCGATACAAAAGGCGCTCTAGCTTCCTTATCATCTGTTGCAAAACTTCCGTATGAATATGGACAAGATGGTATTTCGAATACATTCTCTATCGTGCCAAAAGCATTAGGTCGCGAAGATGAATCACAAATCAATAATCTTGTTGCAATGCTTGATGGTTACTCAACAAAAATGGGCCATCATTTAAATATCAACGTCTTTAATCGTGACACATTGCTTGATGCGATGGATCATCCAGAAGAATACCCACAATTAACAATCCGTGTATCTGGTTACGCTGTTAACTTCATTAAATTAACACGTGAGCAACAATTGGATGTAATACACCGCACCATGCACGAATCCATGTAATGTCTTTCATCAAACCGAGAAACGCCGATCTCCGTCGTTAAAAGCTCCGTTCCGATGCTCACGTACAAGTCGTACGCTCCGCTTCGGTACTCGCTTTTGCCTAGGATATCAACGTTTCTCGGCCCGATGATGTTTCGCGGGGATTTCGAAGTGCTGCGGGAAAACATTTTTAGGGATTGCGTTTTTTGCAATCCCTGTCTGTTGTAAATTTACTACTTGAAAGGAAGAGGAGTCAAATGTCTGAAGTTATTGGTCGTGTTCATTCCGTGGAAACAATGGGGACTGTGGATGGTCCTGGTATCCGTTTTATTGTCTTTATGCAAGGTTGTTTACTGCGTTGCCAATTTTGTCATAATCCGGATACGTGGAAGATTGGAATCGGGGAGGAAAGAACCGCCCAGGATGTTTTTGAGGAGGCTTATAAGTATAAGGCTTTCATGGATGCTTCAGATGGTGGAATCACAGTTAGTGGGGGAGAACCGTTGCTGCAGGTTGATTTCCTAATCGAGCTCTTCACACTTTGTAAACAAGCTGGAATCCATACAACAATCGATTCTTGTGGTGGTTGCTTTACAAGAGATTCTGAATTCATTGAAAAACTAGATCGTTTAATGGAAGTTACAGATTTAATTTTATTGGATATTAAGCAAATCAATCCAGAGAAACATCTAAAATTAACAACGCGTCCAAATGCGCCGATTCTGGATTTTGCACAGTATCTTGCGGATAAAGAACAGCCAATTTGGATTCGTCATGTATTAATTCCAACGAAAACGGATGATCCGGAAGATTTAACGAAGCTGCATGAATTTATTACGAAGCTACCGAATGTAGCTCGCGTTGAAGTGTTGCCATACCATACGATGGGTGTGTACAAGTGGGAGAGTCTCGGTATCCGTTATCCACTGGAAGGTATTGAAGGTCCAGAAGATGATGTCGTTAAGATGG
The DNA here is from genome assembly GCF_000766145.1 of Paenilisteria newyorkensis. GTDB lineage: Bacteria > Bacillota > Bacilli > Lactobacillales > Listeriaceae > Listeria_A > Listeria_A newyorkensis. Next base: position 205,801 of record NZ_JNFB01000039.1, read on the forward strand.
CGAATACAATTTTAGAAACGCAAAAATATAATTGATGATATAGGAGGGCGCAGATGACATTTTGCGTCCTTTTATTACTTTAAGATTACAAAAACACTTTTTATGTGTCAAAAAAATCAATTTTACGACCATTAATCCTTGAATTATATAACAAACTATGTTTAAATTGTATTATGAAAGAAAAAGGAGGCCATGATGAATGAGACAGAATAGAAGTTCGAAAACCACGCAAAATAATAAGTCATCGAAATTTAAGTGGCTCATAGCTATTGTTTTATCAACACTTGTACTAACCATCGGGGGATTAGTCTTAACAAATAACTTATTCACAAATAGCGCTTCGTCCAAAGAGTTACTTGTCCTCAAAGCTGAAGCCGTTTCTGTGCAGCACTGGAAAGTCCCGGCTAAGCAACAAAGCATTAGTTCTGCGCCGAAAGATCCACCAGGGCCAGCAGCAGGTAAAAAAGTGGTTTACTTAACATTCGATGATGGGCCAAGCATACATTTAAAGCAATTTTTAGAAGTTCTTGAAAAAGAGAAAGCTCCGGCATCTTTTTTCTTTGTTGGAAATGAGTTTGCAAATGGTGACAAAGAAACGTATCAGCGCATGATTGATAGTGGTTTTGTAATTGGCCTACATAGCTATACGCACAATCCGAAGAAACTATATCGTAAAAAAGATCCTACATTTATTAGTGAAATGAGCCGTGAGCGCGACGACTTCGAAAGAATTAGTGGCATTCGTACTAATTTGATTCGAGCGCCTTATGGTAGTACGTACCTTACAAATACACAGGTTGAGCAAACAAAACAGAACGGTTTCCGGTTAGTTGATTGGAATATTGATAGCAATGATTGGCGTTATAGCCCGGGTAATTCAGGTGCCGTATATCAAAATGTGCTATCTCAAGTAAATGCTTATGAAGGCAGCAACGAGCCATTAGTTATTCTATTCCATGAGCGTAAAAACACATTAGATGCATTGCCTAGAGTGATTAAAATGTTACGCGACAAAGGATATGTGTTCCAAGCGTATCACGAGAACGAAACTTTACACCAAAACTTCAAAAAAGATCCTAATTTATGAGTTAGAAGCATTGTTTTTCTTTTAAAAGAGAGAAATGATGCTTTTTATTGTGGATTTGTGCTTTGTCATTATGACGTTATTACTTCCTATAATATATATTATGTAAACTAAAAAAGACAATATGAAATAAGCAGGAAAAAACTTCTCTTCCCTCACTTTTTTATCGCCTTTTCTAGTTTCGCGCTTCATTTTATATAACAATGTTCTATCATTTATTTCTTTTTCTTGTGCGCCTGTTTTTTGAGTAAAGCTCCACATCTTTTTTGTAGAATAAAGCCATCTTTCTAGAACTGCTATGATCAAATACATACAGCGGTCTTAATTTATCCGTACTGACCACGCTGGATAGATTGGATCTTGACATGCCTAAAAATTCTGCTACTTGCTTTTGGGACATTAAGTATTTGTTCAAATCACCGATAAGTTTTTGTTTTATTACGATATCATTTTCATAAAACACCGTTTTCACGCCTTTCTATGATTTTTTACCACGTGGATGATATTTCTGTATGGTGTTTTGTTTTGACTTAATTTCTACTTTTTCATAGATTTGTGTCGTTAGTATAGATATATGGCCCAGTAGTGCCTGGATATACCTGATATCACAGCCATTTTCTAATAATGCAACAGCAAATGAATGGCGCAAAATGGATGGTGTTAGCTTGATATTTAATTCTTTACCAATTGCTGTGATTGCTTGATAAATGATATGTCCATTAACTGTAAGACCCGTTTCCCAATCTATAAGAAAGGCAGAATGGTACAGACCTTGTTTTTCCAGTATGCTTTGTCGCTTTTCTAGATGATTAAGTAGCAGTGGCTCTAGGTTTTCGCTGTAAAAAGTATAGCGCCTGCTACCATTATCGCCTGCCACAACAATACTCCGAGTAATAAAATCGAAATCAGATAGCACTAATCTCTGCATTTCAGAAGGCTTCATACCTGTTGCATAGATAAATTCGAATAGAAAGCGCTGATAATCCGATATTCGACTATTCTCTAGCATTCGGGCATATAATGTGTCGATTTCTTGCTCATATAGTACACGCACAAACTTACGAACTGGGGCTCGCGGTTTAAATCGAGCAAAGGGATTGTTGATATGCGGATTCTCGTTAGATACAAAATGATAAAAATGGCGTAATATCTTAATATGATTGTAAAATGTAGATTTAGCTAACTTGTTTTCTAATTCTTTATAATAGATATAGACCTCCTTTTTAGACACTTCCAATGAGCCGAATCTTTGCATATAGTTCTGAATGATTCTTTTCGATTGCTTTGTCGTCGATTCTGAACGCGATTTTGATCTTAATAAGCTGACATAGTCTTCTAATTCTGGTATGCTTATCACCTCCATTTTTATTATAGCATATTTAGTCGTGATTAATCGATCAAATAAAAACAACATTTTTTTATTGCAAAACGATATTTTTTAGTTTATAATCGATATATATTACTAAATGAGGTGTTTTTATGGAACGTGGATCGACTTTGCTTTTAAAACTTGCTATTGTCTTCATCGGGCTTGTTATACTTGCTCTATGTATTTTTGGATTACCTGCGCTAGCTATGGAAGCAGGTAGAAATGATCCTGATTTCGCGCGATGGCTTTATCCCATTTTGATTACGATGTACCTTGCTGCTGTACCGTTTTTTATTGGCTTGTATCAGGCACTAAAGGTCTTGACTTACATTGATAAACAGAAGGCTTTCTCAGAGCTTTCCGTGCGAGCTTTGAAGCGTATAAAGTACTGTGCGATGGTCATTAGCGGGCTTTACATGCTTAGCTTGCCACTTTTTTATTGTCTCGCGCAACAAGATGATGCGCCTGGAATTGTCGTTATTGGGCTTATTCTTACATTCGCGTCCATTGTTGTTGCTACTTTTGCGGCGGTTCTACAGAGAATTTTGCAAGAAGCAGTGGCTATTAAATCTGAAAACGACTTGACGGTCTGAGGTGAATGATATATGGCGATTATAATTAATATTGATGTGCAGCTGGCCAAGAAGAAAATGAGTGTCACCGAACTATCCGAAAAAGTCGGCATAACGATGGCTAATATTTCAATACTGAAAAATGGCAAGGCCAAAGCTATTCGATTCTCTACGCTAGAAGCCATTTGTTTGGCGCTGGATTGTCAGCCTGGAGATTTATTGGAATACCGGCCTGATGAATCATGACAAAAATAAAGCATGCTAGCAGGAAAGAGCTAGCATGCTTTATTTGATTTTATAGCGCGTTATAATGCTCGTCACTTACTGGTTCTAACCAATTCGTGCCGCCTTTTTGAGGATTTGTTGTAATAGCAAGATGGACAAATTCACTATCTTTTGTTGCACCGTGCCAATGTTTCAGATTAGCCGGGATTGTAACCACATCACCGGTATGCAATTTCTGCGCTAGCTTCCCTTCTTCTTGGTAGTAACCTTCGCCGCTTATGACTAATAGTATTTGACCGCCGTCATGCGTATGCCAATTATTTCGCGCTCCTGGCTCAAATGTCACGTTCCCAATCGGGCAATTAAATTCCGTTCCTTCTGGTACAAGCATTTTCAAGTACGCTGTCCCTGTAAAATAATTATTCGTAATCACGTCACCTTTGTTGAAAATTGCAGACATGCTATCAGCTCCTTCTTAAAAGTCTTTTAACTTCTTCTCCGTCGGCAAAACATGACTGCCGTAATTCTCAATTTTAAAATCTAATCGCTCTAGTGCGCTTTGCATCGTGTCAATCCGGTCCTGCAATTCATTACGCTGCTCTTTTAAAAGTTCTACACGCGCAGGAATCGTAGCATCGCCTTCGCGAAACAGACTCAAATATTCAATCAGCGACTCAATCGAGAGCCCAGCATTTCTCATATGACGACTGAATAAAAGCCAACGTAAATCTTCCTCATCAAATTTACGGACACCATTTTCGTTTCGCCGCACTGGCGGAATTAGGCCAATCCGTTCATAATAGCGGATCGTGTCCGCAGAAATCTGGGTTTCCTCGCTCACTACTTTGATATTCATTCGCGCTTCCCCTCCCTCTATTAAACTTGTTGGCTCGTTGGGCGCAGCAGGATTTCATTCATCGCCGTGTCAGCTGGCGTATCCATAGCAAAAAGAATCGTTTCCGCTACCCGTTCCGGACTAATCGCGACCTCTTCGTATAATTGCTCAATTCCTGGTTTCAAATCCTCATCTGTGATAGTATGCGTCAACTCCGTAGCAACGGCACCTGGTGAAATAATGGTTACGCGAACGTTACTTTTAGCTGCGGCCTCTTCTTGACGCAACGCTTCACTGATTGCTCTGACCGCATATTTTGTCCCACTATAAACGCCGCCCCCTGGATGTGTTTGATGCCCAGCGATAGATGAAATATTGATAAAATGACCGCTCTTTTGTTCCCGCATAGTTGGTAATGCAGCTGCGATTCCGTACAGTACGCCTTTAATATTAATGTCCACCATTCGGTCCCACTCCGCCACTTTTCGTTTATCAAAAGTAGAATGTGGCATTAATCCAGCATTATTTAGCCAAACATCGATTTTGCCGTACGTATCCAATGCGCGTTTTGCTAATGCTTCCACACTATCATGTTTTGCAACATCTGTCACTTGATATACCGCTATACCTCCGTCTTTCTCAATATCCCGAACCAACGCCTTTAAACGTTCTTCCCGACGCGCTCCGAGTACGAGTTTATGCCCTTTTTTAGCGAGAAGTTTTGCAGTCGCTTCCCCGATTCCACTCGATGCTCCTGTAATCACGATTACTTTTCCTGACATATACATTCTCCGTTCTCTATTTTGAATTTCACTACTCCACAACCTTACACCTTGGAGTTCACTTCAAGTCAAGACAAAGCCCTCCAACATCAAAAAGAAAGCACCAACTGCAAAAGATCATCCGACGAATCAGAATTTTACAGCGTGCTTTCCTATTTTTCAGTCGTGTTCTTTTTTCTGATTAATTTGGCCTTTACTATATGAGAATCGTGATTATGATTGGCATCTGCTCGCTCCTCTGGTTAGTTCATCAACGCTTGGTATTTATCAAACAAAGCTAAAAATTCGTCTTCGGTGAACGAAACGTCCTTGTCTTCTAAAATACCTCGGATTTTCTGTAAACACATGTGCCAGCCCGAGATATCACGCGGCGTATGCGTTGTAAGTTCGTTGATTTCTTCAGTGAAGCGAAGCGTTGTTTTCTCGCCTTGCTCCGTCAATTCGAACCGTACCATGTTTTTATCCCAAGTGTATTCCAAAATTGATTTCGGTTCATATACGGTGATTGTCATTTCTTCATATTCGCCATTTCCGAAATCGAATAAGATTAACCCGTCAACGCCAGATTCGCCGACACTTAGCTCAGGGAACCATTGGGCAAAACCTTTCGTTGTCGCAATAAGCTCCCAAACTTTAGCGATTTTGCTGTCTAACTCTAATTCGAATGTCATGATACCCGATGTGTCTGTGATTTTTTGATATTTTTCTTGCATTTTATTTCAACTCCTTATTTTGTTGTGGCTCTTATGAGGCATCCCCTGCCGATTTAGAGCCTCAATATGCATGAGAACGCAGTGAGCAGGTAATCCACCAGCGGCTCTTAAACACCAAATAAAGAACCACCAGCAAATCAAAATTCAACGCGTATACAAACTGAGCATTCGTTCCTTGCCCTGCGTCACGTCTCGCATCTCCGATCCAGCTTCACCAGCCAGCCTCTCGGAAATTTCGTGGCCTCCGCAAAAACCAAAAGAGGGTTTTCACTGCGCCCCCTAACAATTTCTGTCGAGGCTAAACGGGCTGGTTCAGCTTTTCAGGTTTCACAAATAACAATAACACACCACCAATAATAAATAAAACAACGAGGCTTGCGACGCCGTATTGTGTGTGGCCGGTGATTTGGGCGATGACTCCCATTAACGCCGGCCCCATAATCGCTGAAAATTTGCCGAAAATATTGTAGAATCCGTAAAATTCATTGGATCGTTCTTTCGGAATAATTTTGCCAAAATAGGAACGGCTCAGCGCCTGAATACCGCCTTGTGATGTCCCAACTAGCATCGCTAAAATCCAGAAGTCTGTCGCAGTTTTCATGAAAATGGCGTAAATACAGATAATGATATAGATGGAAATCGCAGTGAGTATCAACGCTTTCCCGCCAAAACGTTTCGCGAGCTGACCGTATATAATCGTAAATGGAAACGCGACAATTTGCGTGACTAACAAAACAATGATAAGTGTCGTATCTGAAATCCCGAGATCAATCCCGTACGACGACGCCATGCGGAAAATCGTGTCCACACCATCGATATAAAAGAAATACGCGACGAGAAACAGCACAATATTGCGGTACTGCTTGATATTTTTAAGCGTTTTGCCCAGTCTGATAAAACTGCTACGTACAGGCTTTTTATCATGCGGAATAAAGTAGACTTGATGGACGTTGCGCCACAGTGGAATCGTAAATACGGCCCACCAAACCGCTGTCAGCAAGAATGCCCCATTAAGCAACATCGTTTGGCTAATCGGCAAAATCCCCGTTGCTTGGAAAAAGATAAAAGCGACGAACGGAATACAGCTTCCTAAGTATCCGAATGCATAACCGTATGATGAAATTTTGTCCATGCGATCGTTTGTCGTGACATCAACTAAAAATGAATCGTAAAATATATTCGCGCCGGAAAAACCGATGAGTGACAGCATGTAGAAAATGAGTAGCAGTATCCACTGATCGCTCGGAACGAATACGAAAGCTACTGTAAATGCAATGCCTAGCCACGTAAATAAGCTGAAAAACCGTTTTTTGAAAAATTGATAGTCGGCGATTGTTCCTAGAATTGGCGCTAGTAAGGAAATAAATAGCGTTCCTAAAGAATTCGCGTAACCCCAATAAGCGGTCGACACATGGTCCGCAATCCCCGCATTACTCGCCACGCCTTTAAAATAAATCGGCAAAATCGCCGTCGTAATCATGATGGAATAAACCGAATTACCCCAATCTTGAAAAACCCAGCTCTTCTCTTGTTTCGTCAGTTTCATCTAGACGTATCCCCTTTACTTAATCAAAAATAGCTTCGATTACCGTTCCTTCTGTATCCGGCAAATTGAGATTCAAAATCGCCGCAAAAGTTGGTGCCTCATCGATAAGTCGTGCCTGCGGAATCACCGCACCCGATTTAACCCCCTTACCGAATGCAATCATCGTTGTCGCATAATTCGGTTTTTGCGGAGAATAGCCGTGTACCGCTTGGTAAAAATCTGGATTCCCGATATCCTCTGGCCTCACTTTTTGAACGAGTTCGCCAAATGCCTGGTCCTTAAAATAATAACCAGCTGTCGCTTCAATCATGAGTAAACACGTATCGTCGGCGCCAAATGCCGTCGCCTCGTCTTGCTGATAAATGTTTTCGATGCCTTCGCAGTTTTCAAGCAGCGACCGAATCGCCACAGCCCTAGTAGCATCCTTTGCATAAATATAACACGAGCCATCACAACTTTTCGCGTAGACTTCCCAGGCAACGATTTTATTTTGCTGCAGCGTCAGAAAGCCTTGTTCCGCAAACAGAACATTGAGCTGAATCACCGAATGCACATCGATTTGATAATGATCGCCAAGCACGATGAACGTCGTATCCTCATATGTACCATTTTGCTTCGTCGCATCGATAATCCGAGCCAAACGAGCGTCATGCCGTTCGAGCGCATCCCGAGCCTCCTGCGACCTCACACCGTGTGCATGCCGCATACTATCCATATCCACAAAATGGGCCAACGTCAAATTCGGCTTCTTCCGCAAAATCGTATCCTCTACCGCTGCAATCAAAAAATCATCCAGTTCCGGCTGCTCAATTCCTCGACGCAATTTACCAAAACGTCTGTTCATATCCATTAAAAATCCCGGCGAGCTACCCCATAAGGAAACCATCACCTGATTCAGCCAAAACCGGTTCGGAAAAATTTCTGCGATGTTGTAATCAATCGAACTTCGCGCCGCCACTGGCCATAAAAAAGCCGCCGTCGTGAGCCCTGCTTGTTTGGCTACATCGTATAGAGTCGGGACCTTGATTGCCTCGCGGTACCAAAACCAATCCGGTGACGCTTTTTCGGGCTGAATTTTTGTATTATTTACAATGCCGTGCGTCCTTGGATAATGCCCCGTCACGATGGTCGTGTGCGCTGGGTACGTTAGCGACGGATAAATTGTTTCCACGGCTTCGACATGCGCGCCGTTATTTTTCAAAAAAGCAAGCGTTGGCAAGCCTGTGAGATCTTCCAAATCAGCCGAACCCAACGCGTCCAGTGAAACAATGACTAAATAGCGACTCATATTTTGATATCCTCCCATTAGAAAAACTGAGAAAATTGCATGACCAACCTTCTCAGTTCCGCCTTACTTATCTGTTATTTTGTGGTCTGGGTGAACGAGCACCTCGTCTTTATTGATAACGCCCAGCACGTCTAGGAAGAACATGAAGACAGGAATACCAACGATTAATCCCCAAATGCCGAAGAAATGCTCGGAGAAAATCAAGACGATGAACGTATAGAAAACCGGCAAATCTGTTTTCGCAGACATTAATTTCGGATTTAAAACGTACGATTCCAACGCGTGAATCACTACAACGAGCACCAAAATAATCAAGACGTAATTCACGCCGCCAATCGTGTAGGCGATAATTGTTAACGGCACCATCGAAATAATAACCCCGGCTACCGGTATCAAACCTAGTAGGAAAACCATTATCGCAAGTGAGAACAATTGCGGGAATCCCATAATCCAAAGCGCAATCGTTGTGAGAACGCAGTTGACCAAGGCAATCATGAACTGTGCTTCAATAACCTTACCAAACGTCTCGTTAAACTTACCACCGAAATACTTCACCTCGTCGTAAATGAACGCGACTTTACTCTGGCCAAACTTGCTAGTGAATAAGATAAGTTGCTCTTTTCCAAGCGAGAAGAATAGGCTTAGAATCAGCGCAATAAACGTATTCATCGCAACCACGCCAATATTCGCTAAATAAGTGAACAAGAACTGAATCCCATCATTCGCGTACTTCGTTATTTCGAATTCTTTCGCGAGAGACATGATGTAATTCACCGTTTCATTATTGCTTGGTTTCGTGTAGAAATGGTTGATGGAGCGGATAAGCTGATCCATTTGCTCAATTAACATTGGAATATATTTCACTATCAACAACGTAATACCCAGCGCAATAAACGCATACAGGATAATCACGATAATTTTCCGATAAATGGAAATACGCTTCAAAATAAAATTCTCCAACCGATTGATGAGGAAGGAAAAAATGAACGTCAGCAAGATAATATCAATCATGCTTCTAAGTAAATACAGAATAACGGCGATTAAAAGAAACACCAGTACACGCCGAAAACTGCGATTGTAAAATAATTTGGTCCAAGCGTCCAAAATGACAGCCTCCTCTAGTTTCTGACTTCCTCTATTGTATCAAAAAAAGCGTTGCCATGCATGCCTTAACTGGAAAATAAAAAAATCTTCCTAACCCGCAAATGCTCACAGGCTAAAAAGATCTCGTTCTACTTATCTTCTCCGATAATTTTTACTTCCGTTTCCAGTAAAATACCAGATTGTTCAAAAACGGTTTTCTGGACGTGTTCGATTAAATTCATGTAATCCGTCGCCGTTGCATGATCAATGTTCACGATAAAACCAGCGTGCTTTTTCGATACTTGCGCCCCACCGATTTGGTACCCTTGCAACCCAGCTTCTTGAATCAATTTACCAGCAAAATGACCAGGAGGGCGTTTGAAAACACTGCCGCATGATGGGTATTCTAATGGTTGTTTTGATTCGCGCATTTCTGTTAGTTCATCCATTTTTAGACGGATTTGCGTTTTATCGGCGAGCTCTAATTCGAACACAGCTTCTAACACGATGTAATGCTTATCCGCGATGGAACTTTTGCGATAGCGGGCTTCTAGTTGGTCTTTTTGGAGATGTAAGAGTTCACCAGTCGCTGTTAATACGGTTGCTTCGATTAGGACATCGGATATTTCACCGCCGTAAGCGCCTGCGTTCATATATAGCGCGCCGCCGACTGAGCCTGGGATGCCGCATGCGAATTCTAAGCCACTGAGTGATTCCTCTAGCGCAAACCGGGACACATCGATAATCTTAGCGCCGCAACCAGCAATAATGCGCGTACCCTCTCGCTTAATTGCATGTAGAGCGTCCAGGTACATCACGATACCGCGAATGCCGCCGTCTTTAATAATCAGATTCGAGCCATTTCCGAGTATCGTTAGCGGAATCTGATTCGTATGGGCAAAAGCAATCGTCTTTGCCGCTAAATCATGACTCGTAGGCATCACAAAAAGATCGGCTTTCCCGCCCGTTTTTGTAAACGTGTACGCCGCCAAATCTTCTTCTGTCTTGATAATAAGTGTCGGGATTTCTTGTTTCAGTTGTTCCATCGTTTGAGTTGTATACATACGCCTTACCTTTCTAACGCCATCTTTAGGCTTTCTTATTTCGAATTAAAGGTCCTATTTTCTCCATCGGTGGTTCGTACACACGGCAATAGGCTTCATACGCCTTCCCGTAATCCTTCACACGAGCCGGAATAGGCTGGTTCAGATTTAACTGCAAGCCATTTTCGAGCATCGGTATCAATGATATAATTTGATCAAAAATATGACCGGCTTGGGCTTCACTCAGCACAAACGCTAACTTTGATAAAGCACGGCGTTGTTCAGCTGGTAACATTTTCCCGTGCATTTGCGTCCATTTTAACATTTTCTTACGGGTATCACGCGTTTTCTCCAAATACAGACTTTGCCCGTACGCTGCCATAGCATACGCGAGCGACAAGTCCTCGGCATTATTCCAATCTTCTTCAAAAATCTCCTGCTGCGACTCCACTTTCTCATTTAAAAGCGTGATGTCCTCTTGGTAAATATCTAATTTGCGTTGCTGCTGTTTGTAAACCTCGAGCGCTAAATTCAGCTCATCCATCTCGGACTGCAATTTCTGACCAAACAGCCCTTTTTCATTCAAAATACGCTGAACGCTTTCAATTCGCTCCGCAGTAATACTATCTCGTTCTTTGACCAATTGCGCACGTTTCTTCAAGTAATCAAAGTAAAAACTATATTTCTGAACCTCGATAATCACTTTTTCTGCTGTTTCCAGGTCTACTGTTAGGCCATCGGGATTAGTGACAATAATACCCGCGATTTTTCCGAGCATCGAATAAACAATCACGTCGAAAAATTGCCCATCTACGCGAACTTTGTACGGTAACGTATGATTGTTCTCTAACATTTTTTTATATACTTTGGGATTCTTATTTACCATCCATATCACCTTCAATCAGCAATTCTGTTCCTATTCTTCCATTATAAATGAAAATGTCTCAAATGTCAGGGAAAAGTTTTCAAAGCCCTGTTGTTTACATAATTATATTATCGTCATCTACTAACATTTCCTATTTAACAACTAAAACTGGACACGCTGCTTGTTTGACTATTTTGTGACTGACGCTTCCCATTACCATTTCTTGTAAGGAGTTTAAGCCACGACTGCCTAAAACGAGCAAATCTGTTGGATGCTCAGACGCATATTTTATGATACTTGGTCCGGGGTCTCCATGCAGTAACGCTACTTGATAATCGATTTTCGCATTCTCTAGCCTATTCAAAGTTTCCTCTATTTTTTTCAATCGTTTCATGTGTAGTAATTCTTTATTGGATTTCAAGTCTAACGCGGCAGATTTAGTCTCGCTAGAATCGACGACACTTATGACCGTCACGTGTATATCAGGAAATCCTTTACTGAGTTTAACTACTTCCTTCGTTGCATTCACTGCATGCGTGGATCCATCGGCAGCCAGTAAAATATTCTTCATTCCACAATCTCTCCTCACCCTTAACGGGAACTATTTTTTAAATAGGTTCTTAATTGACGCATCATTCGGCGACTTTCCTTATCTAGACCTACCATTCTGACTGTACTTCCATCGTTCTCAAACTGCATGATTACTTTATAAATCGCCTCAACGCCTGAGTCATCCCATATATGAAGTTCGCTTAGATCCAATATAACACGCTTATTCTCAGTCTTTATGGAAAGCGCCTGGACGAAATTGTCAACAGAGGCAAAGAAAAGTTGCCCTTTCACTCTATACATAACCTTGTCGGCTTCTTTTGGAATGATGTCCACTTTCACTTTTGAAATTTTGACCATAAATAAAATGGCACTTAGAACCACGCCTATAATGACGCCTATTGCTAAATTGTGTGTGAATACGACTGTCAGAACCGTGATAATCATAACTGCCGTATCCGTATAATGACCTTTTTTGATATATTCAAAGCTGTGCCAATCAAATGTCCCTATACAGACGGTAATCATGACGGCAATGAGCACAGCCATTGGTATTTGAACAACCCAATCACCAAGAACGAGAATGAGAAACATTAAAAATACGCCAGCTGTAAAAGTAGACAATCGTTTGCGTCCACCAGAACTCACATTAATCATCGACTGGCCAATCATGGCACAACCGGGCATACCGCCAAAAAAGCCAGTCACAATATTCGCGATGCCTTGACCTTTTGCCTCTCTTGTTTTATTGCTATCTGTATCCGTCATGTCATCTATGATTGTTGCTGTTAGTAGAGATTCTAATAAACCAACGACGCTGAGTCCAATGGCTGTCGGTAAGATAATACCTAGCGTTTCTAGCGTAAATGGGATAGATGGAAACAAAAAAACGGGCAGTGAACTAGAAAGAGAACCCATGTCCCCAACTGTTTTTACGTCCAGATGGAATAAGACGGTAACCAGCGTCATGACAATAATCACAATCAGTGCTGCTGGGATAGCTTTAAAAAATTTAGGTAAGCCGTACAATATAAGCAAGGATACACCGACCATAGCGTACATCAGCCAGTTAGCGGCTTGCAACTGTTGTAACTGCGCCATAAAAATTAAAATAGCGAGCGCGTTAACGAATCCAATCATCACGGAGCGCGGAATAAAACGCATGAGTTTGGCTACGCCTAGATAACCAAATAGCAATTGAATAATGCCTGTCAAAATAGTAGCAGCTAATAAATACTGCAATCCGTGATCTTTTACCAAATCGACTACTAAAAGCGCCATGGCTCCAGTAGCTGCTGAAATCATGGCAGGTCGTCCGCCAATAAAAGCGATAACGACAGCCATTGTAAAGGATGCATAGAGGCCTATCATTGGATCCACACCTGCAATAATAGAGAAAGCGATGGCTTCAGGAATGAGCGCAAAAGCAACGACTATGCCAGATAAAATGTCTCCTCGTAAGTTACCAAACCACTCGTTTTTTCGTAAACTAAATAACATCCTTGAAACCTCCAACTTTTTTTACTCGTACAAATGAATCTGAGCATGTCCATCGTAGCATAGAAACCCTTTTTAATAAAGAGTCATTATGCGTCACTACTTGCATACCAGCGCTATTTTAGCTATACTTGCTTGTGTAAGGAGTTGGAACCCGCATGCCTAAAAATGAGAAATGGAAAGCGCTCGTTGATATTAATATTTTACTGATCTTATTCGGTTATATTTGTTTGTACCTTATGTATAACGTCAAGTGGCCGGAGAGTTTGCTGTTTATCGTCGCCATTCTAATGGGAGCTTCCGGTTGCCTAGGATTTTATTTGAGTATTAAAGGAATGCAGATGAAACGTAAACCGATGTATCAAATTTTCCTGATGATGGCCTCGATTATTCCCGCTATCATCGGCGTTATTTATATCGTTGTTTACTTTATCACCTTATTTTAAAAAGAAGCAAAGCCCAGTGACTACCGTCTAAACGCGGTGACACTGGGCTTTTTGTTGGTATTAGTTATTCTGTTCTAAGCATTCGTAAACGGCCATCATTTCTTGTTTATTCAACTCACGGATACGATTGAAAATCAGGATATCAGACACGGCTTCTGTGCGCGAACTTGCCGCGACAACATCGCTCACTTTACCTGTTAACCACGTGCTTACCGCGATATCTTCCACCGTTTCTTTCAGTCCGTCCTCGTTAATTCCGGTCGCCGAACACGTGACGCATGGAATCGATAATTTTTGAACGCCGTCATGTAGACCATCCTCTGAGATAACTTTCTTCCCTTTACAGAATGGACATGGCTCGGCTTTCTTGACCTTATTGATTTGCGTGACGATTTTTTTATAGCCAAATGCTTCGTAGACGTACGTCAGTTTTTTGTATTTTCCGTTGACAAAATAGGCGTCAATGATGGTTTCTCGCGTTTCTTTAATATTTGGGAAATCGCAAATTGTGACTTGGTTTTTACGACTGATGGATTCGATATTGGCTTCAATTTCATCCCAGAATGGCACAGCATTTTGTAGAACCATTTCGTAACCAACGAAGCTTGCTTGCTCTAGTTCTAGCATTTTTAAGGCGACTTGTTTTTCTCTTGGAAGTAAGGAAACGTCTTCTGTAAGCGGCATGTCTCCACCGACGATTTCTTTGACTTTCACGAGTTCAGGTAACGCGCCAACTGTTGCTATCACTTGGTCTACGGGTTGTTGAACCAGCTCACGGATGTCTGTTTCGCCGAACGTTAGTTTTTTATGGTGACCAAGAACGCTACCTTCGCAAATCGGGCATGTCACCATTTTTCTAGTTTCCTTCATCTGTTCTTTAATAATCGATTTGGAAATAACGATGTAGCGGCCGATGATTTGATTGAAACCTTGCCAGATTCTCGTCGCTTTTCCTGCTTTATCATAGAACGATTTTTCCCAATAGCCATATAAGAAGGTATGTTTCTCGGCTTCCGTTAGCTTGCTGTAAGGCTTGCTCAAGTCGTGACCGAGCTCATTCTTGATTTCCTCGAATAAAAACTCGATTTTCTGGAACTGGAAAAATTCTAACACTTTCATCACTTCTGGGTGCAGCATACCTTCCCAAAACGGCGCATTTTTGTCCTGAATCACAACATCGAAATCAAATTCCTCGATCACGCGACGGCCAGAGCAATACGGGCAATGGTTATCTGCTGAATAAAAATCGAAACTTCGCGTATCTTTATTCGTAGGATGCGATGCCACAATGTGGTTAATGAGTCCGCCCATTTCAAAAAGGAAACTATATTGACTATACAAATGCCGTTCCAAATCAATCGCGACAACTGGTGCAATTTTCTCCGATTCGAATTCGCCATAAATCAAGCGAGCCATCGATGACAAGCTCTTTAAAATACCGCCTTTATAGATGTTTTCCGCATTTTTGAAGTAGTCGATATGATTTTCTTCTAAATAATGAACACCGGTTTGTGGCTTCAGCGTAGAAGAAATTGGCGCCGGTTTTACGCTAGCTTCCCCGCTTTTTTGACGGTAGAACTCTTCATGCGTCACAATATCCAGCTTTTCAACCGGCTCGACTTGCCGTTTTCCGAAATCGACAATGAAATCCGAGGCTTCAAGCATGTAATCGTTATGCTCAATCATCACCATAGACACCGTTTCATCCTCTAAAATAACGCGAATACTATCGATGAATTGGTTTAAAATATTTTGCGACAAACCTTTCGATGGCTCATCAAAAATGAATAGCGTATGCGGATTTTTAGCGCCTGAAAAAAGTTCCGAAACAAGATGCACACATTGGAATTCCCCTGTGGATAGCGTCTGTGTTTTTCTTTCTAGCGTTAAATAGCCTAATCCTAATTTTATTAATAAACTCAAGCGTTTGTGCGCGAGATCTTGCTTTGGTAATTCATCAATAATATCTTCAATCGAACGTTCAAAAATAGCGTCAATGTCATCGCTATACTTCGTCAGTTTTTTCTTAATATCAAGGAATGTCGCAACAGTCGAACGGCTCGTAATCGATTGATTGCGATTTTGACCGACCATAACTAACTTATCTTTTGGATAGCGTTTCAGAAAATCTTTCGCGATACATTCGTTGACTAGCGTCGATTTCCCGCACCCAGATTCACCCGTAAATGTCACGAGTCTGTTTTTCGGAATTTGTATCTCTGCCATTTGAATATTACGGCAATGCAAATCCTTAAATTGGTAGTATTCCGTCGGTTTTTCTTGATTCGTCCCAACAAGCACTGGCGCTGGTCGTGGCGATTCCTCCACAATTTTCCCGCCGTATTTCCCACTGCCTGGTCCGAAAAATAGCTGCTCATCCGTTGCATCCAGAACGGTGTCCGAATGGTCAATCAGCCAAATCTGGTTTTTGTAGCCCAATTGTTTAATTTGCTCTAGAATCTTTAATAATGTTTGGTGATCGAGACCGACCGAAATTTCATCGATAATAATCACGGTATTTTCACTCGTAGCCATGAATTCCGCCAAATAAAGTCGCGTTAATTCCCCTCCTGATAGCGTTCCCATGATGCGATTTAGTGTTAAGTAGCCGATATTCATATTGATAATATTTTGCAGGATATGCTGTTTTCCTTCGCTAAGATTTAATTCCTCTTTAAGCGAAAGCAGCGTCTCCATGCTCAAATTATTTACATCAGAAATGCTGTGTTCTTTTCCTAGTAACTCGATTTTATAGGTCTCAACTTCGGGATTAAAGCGCTTGCCGTCACATTTTTTACACGTCACGTTACTATTACTGCCACGCCCTTTACAACCCGTACACCAACCCAAAACATTATTAAACGAAAATAGTTCTGGTGATAAGTCGAATTTTTCTGCCATTGTCACACGAATTTCCTTAAATACACCAGTATGCGTTCCGATTGTAGAACGCGGATTCGATGAAATAGAGGATTTTCCAAGAAACAAAACAAGTGGCATTTCTTCCATCTTGATCGCGCTGAAATTCGTATCCATAATTTCGGGAAATAAGTACTGATATTCCGCTTTTGGTAGCAATGAAACGAGACGCTTCTTGGATTCCTCACCGATAGTTTGGCAGAAAGTCGTTTTTCCTGATCCAGACAAACCGGCAATTCCGAGTGATTTATCTGTTGGTAATACAGTGTCCAGATGGTTAATGTTGTTCGCAATTAATTGATTTATTTTCATAGTGGTATCTTCCCCATTCTTTCAATCTAGTCATACGCTGAATCCTAATTATCGCATAACTGGTTATGTAACTTCAACTTCGAGTACTCTCTCACAATAAAAGAGCGCAATCCCATTTCAGAATTGCACTCTTTTGCCCAACCTTATGCTAAAACCGTTCCGAGTTTATTACCCATTTCAGTCCATGCATATGTTGCGCCTTGGATCGCACCTTGACGCGCTTTCGTTTCTTCACTGAAACCGCTTTGGTCTAACTTCAATTGTACCGTATCATCTGCGTTTTTTGTCAATGTCCACGTTACTGTCGTTGTTTCGCCAGCGCTTGCCCACGTGTATGTGATAGAATTTGGCTCATCGATGTTCAGCACTTCGCAATCGACAATGCCGTCCCACCATTCGGATGGTTCTGCGCGGAATTGGAATTTGTGACCAACAACCGCTTTAAAATCGTTATTCCAAATCCATTTTGCGAGCATATCCGAGTCTGTTAACGCGTGCCATACTTTTTCTACCGAGCTTGTGAATTGAAAATCTAATGATACATCTGGTTTCATGTTTTGTTCCTCCAATAATTGATTTAGTTTAAACATTCGTTCTTTCCAAAAACTTTCATAGTACGATACCCAATCTTGAATTTCTTTCAGTGGCTTGGCATTTAACCGGTATCTGGTTTCACGACCAACTTTTCGCGCCACTACAAGATCGGCTTCTTTCAAAATAGCCAAATGCTTAGAAACGGCTGTACGACCCATTTGAAAATGAACCGTTATCTCGTATAACGGTAATTCTTCCACATCTGTCAGCATTTGAAGTATCTTTCGCCTCGTTGGATCGGCAACAGCGTCATAGACATCCCTCACTTGGCCTTTATCGCTAAGCATACACACCACCTTTTCTCTTTTCGGAAAATAGGACACCTTTTGTTGTCATTTTCATTATACGACACCATATGGTGACATGTCAACTTTTTGTTTGGCATTTTTTTAGAATAAGGCTTATTATCGCTTCTTCGGAGAGGTTTTCACGGAGAATGATCTCGTTTTCCACACCTAGATAATCGTCACTAAGCCACCATTCTTCTAGTTTTTCGATTCCGAACTCGTGTGCGTTTGCTTTTGTTCGGTGTCTTTTTATAGTCTCTGAAAATGGTAAATCGAAATAATAAACGTCTGCTTTATGATTGAAAAAGTGGATAAGCCCGTGAAGCATCTCCTGATAAATCGCCTTGCCAAGTATGCCTTCTACGATGACATATTCGCATGTGTGTTTTCCATATTCAGCTATGATTCGAATGAGGTCGATGCTCGGGTTTCCTTGGCGATCTTTTACGTGTAGCATATCGCGCCGAACGGTGTCTTGCGAAACGAGTAGTGTTCCTGGACCTAGCTTTTTTTGCAATTCGTTCGCGATCGTTGTTTTGCCGCTTCCTGAGTTTCCACGAATAATAAGTAGTTTTGTTTCCATCGGGTTTCCTCCTATGATTTTCTAATCAAAAACGAACCACCACCCGTTAAGGATGATAGTTCGCTTGTCGTTATAGTACTTCCGCAAATTTCTTCTTTTTATTCTTCACTGGGTTTAGTTTGCGTTCGACCCAGCCAAGTAACACGTCCGCCATAACGGCCATCAGTGCGGTTGGAATCGCTCCAGCTAGAATAATCGCGGTTCCGTTTGTCGCGTTGGTTCCACGAACAATGATATCGCCGAGCCCGCCTGCACCAACGAATGTCCCGATTGCTGCTACTCCAATGGCGATGACAAGGGCGTTTCTAATCCCCGCCATAATCACGGAAAGCGCCAGCGGTATTTCAATCATACGCAACACTTGCCATTTAGTCATTCCCATCGCTTTTCCTGATTCAAGTAGCGCACCGTCTACATTTTGAATCCCTGTATAGGTGTTTTTCAGAATCGGTAAAATGGAATAGAGAAATAGTGAAAGGACAACTGTGTTTGTTCCGAGTCCCATCACGAGCATCAGCATCGCGAGTAAAGCCAAAGCAGGAATCGTTTGAATCACGTTCGCGGTTTGGATGACCCAGCCCGCTAATTTCTTCTTGCGAGCGATATAAATCCCGAGTGGAATCGCCACAATCGCTGCAAAAATAACGCCGTAAGCACTCATCAAGAAATGCCGCCAGAATGCTTCCATCACGTATGTTGCGTTGGTTTGATAATAGTCAATGAGTTGTGAAAATGTATCCATTTTGTCGACACCTCCTTATTTATCTTCAAAGTAATTATGTTTTTTTAGAAATTCTTCTGCAACGATCGACGGTTCTTTTAATTCGCCATCTGCTTGGTAGTTCAGTTTTTGCATTTCTTCCGTGGAAATCGTGCCAACCAATTTGTTAATCGTTGTTTTCAGCTCTGGATGTTCTTTTAAAATAGCATCTGTAGCCATTGGTGAAGCATCGTACGGCGGGAAGAAGTGCTTATCATCTTCTAATACAACCAAATTATACGTCGGAATTCGGCCGTCTGTCGAGTAACCTAGCGCGACGTCCATCTGATTGTTTTTCAAAGCCGTGTAAATCAAGCCAATCTGCATCGGGAAAATTTTCTTGAATGTGATGTCATAGTCTTTGGAAAACGCTTTGTAACCGTCACCGGCACGCTCCATCCACGAGTTATCGACACCCGCAACAAGCTGATCTTCTACCGCGCGCATATCGCTAATCGTCTTTAAATTGTATTTCTTCGCGGTATCTTGACGCACCATAAAGGCATACGTATTCGCAAAACCATACGAATCAAACCAATATTGATCGAAGCGCTCGGAAAAACCTTTTTGCACGGCTTTCAGTGCTTTTTCAGGATCTTTTAGCGGCTCTTCGCCAAGCGGACCTACCAAATCAGTCCCCGTGTAACGCGTTGCCGAGATATCAATATCGCCATTTACCATCGCTTGGTGTTGCACGACGGAAGAACCGAGATTGTTTACCATTTCAACTTTTAAATCTGTATCGTGTTCAATCATTTGTTTTACGATATTACCTACTATCTGTGATTCTGTTGTAGACATAGTCCCAATTTTAATCGTGCCATCTGTGCTACCGCCAAGTCCTGGCAAGGCACACGCCGATAAAAGAGATACGCCAAGCAGGATGACAGTAGCAAGTTTGAGTCTTTTTTTCATCATTTTTTACTGTCCCTCCTACATATTCTCTTTTGCAGCACGAATTGCTTTTGGTGTAATCCGAACTTCTAATTTGCCTAGGAAAAATTCGACTAACAGCGCCAAAATCGTAACCGGAATCGCGCCGCCGAGAATTAAATCTGGACGATATAAGTTCAATCCGTTAAAGATAAAGTCACCGAGCCCGCCTGCACCAATGTATGAGGCAAGTGTTGCCCAAGCAATGATGTATACGGCGGATAAACGAATACCTGCCATAATGACGGAAATCGAGTTAGGAAGTTCGACATTTTTGACGAGTTGCCAAGATGTCATCCCCATGCCACGTCCCGATTCAATCAAATTTTTGTCCACGCCACGAACACCGATAAACGTGTTTCGCATGATTGGCAGCACCGAATAAATGAATAGCGCCACAATCGCTGGTATTTTACCGACGCCTAGAATTGGAATAATAAAAGCCAAGATTGCAAGCGACGGCACTGTTTGTAACACACTAACAATCCCGATTACAAAATTAGCGATTTTTGGCGAGCGTGTTAACAAAATGCCCACCGGTACAGCCACAACAATCCCCAAAATTACCGCAGATAGCGAAATATAGAGATGTTCCCACGTTTTTACTAGCAGGTCATGGCCGTTGTCTTGGAAAAATTGCGTTATCGCGTCCATTAAAAATAACCTCCTATTTTATTCGTGTACTTCTTCTTTTTCAAGCTCTTTCGTCACTTCGGCATGTTCCGCCGCAGCTTCTTCTAAATCGCCCCAAATGGAATCATAAACAATATCCACAAGGCTTGCGCGCGTCACAATCCCAACTAAGCGGTTTTTCTCATCCACAACCGGGACATACTTGAACCCGCGTTTTAAAATACGTTGCATCGTGTCGCGTAATAGCGCATCTTTTCGAACGTAGAAAACATTTTTATCCAAAATATCAACAACCGATGTCGCAGTTCGGCGATTATGCTCGATAGCTTCCACATCAATAATCCCTTTCAACACGTTCTGATCATCCGTCACAAGTAGCGTATCCACACGGCGTTCCTTCATCAGTTGAATCGCCGCTTGCAGTGATTTGTCCGCCGTAATCGAAACAGGCGTATTATTCATGATTTGCTCTACATTCGTCACGTTCGGACGCGCCTCAATCAAGCGATCTTTCCCAATAAAGTCTTCCACAAATTTATCAGCCGGATTTCGCAAAATCTCATCTGGCGTATCAAATTGAACGATTTCGCCACCGCGCATAATCACAATCCGATCCGCAAGTTTGATAGCCTCATCCATATCATGCGTAACAAAAATAATCGTTTTTCCAAGCTCCCGTTGCAAATTCTTGAATTCCTCTTGCAACGAATCACGCGTAATTGGATCAAGCGCACCAAAAGGCTCATCCATCAAAATCAAATTCTGTTCCGCAGCAAGCGCACGAAGCACACCAATCCGTTGCTGCTGACCACCACTTAACTCATATGGATAGCGGTCTAAGTACTCTTCAGGCAAATCGACCAATTTGATCAATTCCAGTGCCCGTTCATTTTTCTTCTCTTCCGACCATTTTAAAAGTTTCGGAACGAGTACAATATTTTCACGAATCGTCATATGTGGCATCAAGCCAATTTGCTGAATCACATACCCAATCGACCGACGCAATTTCACCGGATCTTCCTTCATAATATCCTTATCGTTAATAAAAATTTGGCCATTAGTCGGCTCAATTAAGCGGTTAATCATCTTCATCGTTGTTGTCTTCCCGCAACCACTTGGCCCGATAAAACAAATAAATTCGCCACGATCAATATCTAAGTTCAGATCATTGACCGCCGTTTTACCGCCCTTGTAAATTTTTGAAACATGCTCAAATCTTAGCAATCTAGACACCTCCGAGTTTATTAGCTAGCATAATCGCTAGTGTGAAGCTTTGAATCAACGACCCCTTTGACCCACGACGTATGTATTCCCATCTCAGTCTATAACGAAACATTTCATAGAGCAAGAAAATACGATGGAAAAACTTATCAATAAAAAGAAATAAAAGCTGGGAATTAGCGCTTCTCAACTTTTAACTGGTTGTATAATCAGAACACAGTTACAGCGAGTAAGAAATCAAAACGTTGATCCTATTCCAAATAACACAGCCCTTTCTAAACCCCATTATAACGTAACCAAAATCAAAAAGCGAACGCCCACGCCTCATATGTGCCTATTCAGATAGAAAAAAGCTCCACCAAATGCACTACTCATAGGCACTTAGGGAACTTTTAAAATTTCTTATAAAAAACAAGATTTACATGTTGAAATGAAGGCATTTTAGTCGAATAATGACCGATTCGTGAGTTTCAATCGAGTATCCATTTTCCTGAGAATAGCAAAGCCAATCAGCGCTCCAATGAGAGAACTCAGGAAGAAAGACGGAATAAACACCCAGATTGTCATTTGCTGTGTCAGAAATAATCGAGCAATCGGATAACATATCAAAGCACCGAGAATCCCCGTTCCGACAATTTCGCCGACAGCAGCCAGCCAAAACTTTTTCGTATATTTGTAGAGCATCCCCGCGCACAACGCACCAACCATACTCCCAGGAAATGCAAACACTGTGCCTGTTCCGAATAGATTACGCAGTACAGAGGTGCCAAACGCTTGCGCCACAGCATATCCAGGTCCAAGTATCACGGCGCTAACCAAGTTTACCAAATGCTGCACGGGAGCAATTTTTGCAAAGCCGACTGGCACAAAAATAAAACTACTTCCGACAAAAGAAATCGCAATAAGCATCGCCGTATAAAGCCATTTTTTTAGCACCATGATTATTTAGGTAAAAACAGCTTCGGTGAGATTTTCATCAGGATGGAAACAATGATTCCTGCCACGATAATCGTTGCGATACAACTCGCACCATTCATCACGATTGAGAACAATTGCGCGGACCAACCTTTGAAAGCATAAGCTCCCCAAAACAAGACACCCGCAAGATAATGCCAGAAATAACGGGCCACGCCGCCAATAACCATCGTTCCCCAAGCCCAGCCAATCGCTTTGCCTAACTTCTCCTCTTTCAGATAACCACGAACTTGTACCGCAAAAACACCAGCAAAAGCAATAAACGCAAACGCTACAATATACTCTAGAAATCCTTGCAGCGGACTCAAAATATAGGCTTTCCCTGTCACAAAATGAAGCAACCCCCACAATAATCCAGAAAAACCAGCAGCCCAAAAGCCACGTCTAATCGCAATGATATACATCGGAATCATACCAAGAGATATCGAAAAAGATGATCCAATATCAAGCGGAATAAAACTGAGGACCATTGCTAGTGCTGCAAATATAGCACATTCTAACATCGTCAATAATCGCGTATTACGCATAAAAAATACCCCTCTCTTTTTTTGGTAAAAAACGTACCGCAGAAGAAAGGAGTCATATCGTCAAATTATGTATCAGATACCACTTCATTCGCCACAATCCCTACGCTCGTATTAACGAACAGGTTCAAAGGGTCAGAATCCTAAAAATCAGGAATCAATCTCAGCCAAGGCCCCCCCTGTGGTAACGTCTCGAGATAGTTGCTTACTCGATATAAATCGGCGACAAGCATTCGCATTCTGGTAGTTTCGCGGACTTCCGGTTCTCACATACACCAGTATGCTCCGCTTCCGGCTTCCTCGAAACTACCAGAATACAAACGCTTTCGCTCGATTTGTGTAAAGCGATATTTAGAACCTATCCCAAAACAAAAGAAAGATTCCCAATCTATCGTTCAAAGAGTATAACAACTATCAAATATCCAAATAAACCAGCCAAGTTTTGTAATCTCGGCGACTTATTTGTTTATCTGGTTTTATTATAACAGCAATTTTTAGAAAGTCCAGCCCCCTGCTCTTTCATTGCGTGCTCATTCATGATAGAATAGGAGTAATTGCGTTTTTGGCATTCAATATGAAAATTTCAGTTGAAAACGCGCGAATTTGGGAGGACGAAAATGTTAACTGTAAATAATGTATCTTTACGTTTTGGCGATAAAAAATTATTTGAAGATGTTTCGATTAAATTTACACCTGGGAATTGTTACGGCTTGATTGGTGCGAACGGCGCTGGTAAATCTACTTTCTTAAAAGTACTTTCTGGTGAGCTGGATTCACAAAGTGGTAATGTGCATATCCCTGCTGGCGAACGCTTGACTGTTTTGAAGCAAGATCATTTCCAATATGATGAAGAAGTTGTTCTAAAAACAGTTATTCGTGGACATGAGCAATTGTTCAAAATCATGGAAGAAAAAGACGCGATTTATTCTAAAGAAGATTTCAGTGATGCGGATGGTATTCGTGCGGCAGAACTTGAAGGTGAATTTGCAGAGCTTGACGGTTGGGACGCAGAGCCAGAAGCAGCTGTTTTGCTTAGTGGTCTTGGTATTACGACCGATTTACATGATAAATTAATGAAAGACCTTACGGGTGGCGACAAAGTGAAAGTTTTGCTAGCACAAGCGCTGTTTGGCAAACCTGACATCTTGCTTCTCGATGAGCCTACCAACCATCTGGACATCAAAGCGATCCATTGGTTAGAAGAGTTCTTAATCAACTTTGAGAATACCGTTATCGTTGTTTCCCATGACCGTCACTTCTTAAATAAAGTTTGTACGCATATTGCCGATCTTGATTTCAGCAAAATTAAGCTGTATGTTGGTAACTATGATTTCTGGTATGAATCTAGCCAATTAGCGCAAACAATGATGGGCGACCGCAACAAGAAGAAAGAGGAGAAAATCAAGGAATTGGAAGCCTTTATCGCACGTTTCTCGGCCAACGCTTCGAAATCTAAACAAGCAACCAGCCGTAAGAAAATGCTCGATAAAATCACGCTTGAGGACATCCAACCTTCGAGCCGTCGCTATCCGTTCGTACAATTCAATCCTGACCGCGAAGTTGGGAATGATCTCCTTACTGTAACGAATCTTTCTAAGACGATTGATGGCGTGAAAGTGCTTGATAACGTTAGCTTTATCATCAATCGTAATGACAAAGTTGCCCTTGTTGGTGACGATGAAGTTGCAAAAACAGTATTTTTCCAAATCCTTGCTGGCGAAATGGAACCAGATGAAGGCGAATATAAATGGGGCGTAACAACAACACAAAGCTACTTCCCGAAAGATAACTCGGAATTTTTCGAGGAAAACGATCTAAACCTTGTAGAATGGTTACGTCAATATTCTCCACAAGACGATAGTGAAGCCTTCCTTCGCGGTTTCCTTGGCCGTATGCTATTTAGTGGCGACGAAGTGTTGAAGAAAGTTCGCGTTCTTTCCGGTGGTGAGAAAGTTCGTTGTATGCTATCGAAAAACATGCTTTCTGGCGCAAACGTACTATTGATGGACGAACCTACCAACCATTTAGACTTAGAATCCATTACAGCGCTAAATAACGGCATGATTCAATTTAAAGGCGCGATGATTTTCGCATCACATGATCATCAGTTCTTACAAAGTGTCGCGACTCGTATCGTCAACCTTTCGAAAGATCAGTTCTACAATAAAGAAATTTCATATGATGAGTATCTTGCGGAAGCATTGAATGTAACCGAGTAAGCTATACGTTTAAAAAGCAGTAGAATGGCCTCTAAGTTGGCTGTTCTACTGCTTTTGTGTTTCTGCTCATGATATACGTATCGTAATAATTTCCATCTGATAACTTCTTATCCGCTTTCAGACAGCCTTCGATTTCAAAGCCGAATTTTGTGTAGATATCTATGGCTTTACGGTTCGTTTCGAGGACTGTGAGCGTGATTTTTCGGATTTCATTTTCATCCGCCCAATGTATTGATTTTCTGAGTAATTCCGAGCCTAAGCCTTGACCCCAATGATTTTTTAGCACAGCCACTCCGAACGTTACTTTATGCTTGGAACGTTTAAGGTCAGTCCCTTCACACCTTGAAAAACCGACAAGTTCTCCTGCTCGTTCTGCTACTAAAAACAAGTTGGTTGGCGCGACCGTGTCCACTTGTATTATTTCTCGAAAACCGGCTTCATCAATGATACCCTCGCCTTGTTCCCTATCTAGATTTTCCGTTTCTCCGTCAATTTGTAACCGAATTTTAGCTAATTCTGCTGCGTCTCCTATTTCAGCTAACCGAACTGTATACATCGAGTTTCCTCCCCGAGACAAAAAAGCACTTTCCACCAGGTTTCCCAGATAAGAAAGCGCTATTTGCTATTTTTTCAAATTAATTCGTCCTGTATCACTTTTGAGTAACTTATCCTTGTTGTACGTCGACCATGAAAATTCGAACCATTCAATGTCCGATACCTTGTCCAATTTATCTAACGGAAACACGATGGTGCCTTTAATTGTAGCTCCAGGCTTCATTTTGCCATCTATAAGATCTGATAGAATAATATCAGCCGCTAATTGCTGACCGTTGACTGTCGTTAATTCGCCTTGTAACGGATAGCTTAGCAGTTCATTTTTTGTGTTGTTTTTGATTTCAATGGCGATCGTTAATGTACCCGGCATATCTTTGTCTTCCATTGTCGAGTGAACCACTTTTTTCTCGACGGCGACCGTTGAAATTTTCTTATCCATACCGTCAGCATTGTTGTGCCAGTTCACGTTGTATGTTTCTTTTCCCTCTGATTTCGTGTTGCCATTCTTGCTGTCAGAGGAATACGTTGCGACTTGTTGCTGCAGCTTAGTATAGTTACCGAATGAGATAAATATGCCGATAATGGAAGCGATAATAATAAGACTCGCGCCACTCACGACGTAAATTCCAATTTTGCGTTTAGATTGGGCGAATAGCATGATGAGTCCAACGATGAACGCTAGAAATGCAAAACCCAGTAATGTTAACCAAATGGCCATGTTTTAACTCTCCTTGCTTGATTGTTATTCTTGTACTATAACATATGTTGAAGCTCTTATAAAGCATCTTTTACTGCATGAGAGCGCAGCGAGCAGGTAATCCTTCAGTAGCTCTTATAAAGCATACTCCGCCGAATTTAGTCTTTGCAGGATATTTATTCATGGAAAACGTCGCTTTAGCTCCTTGGAATTTGGAGTTAAAGCGACGTTTTTTTGTTGTGGGTGTTATGTTGTGGCTCTTATGAGGCATCATTTGCCGATTTAGAGCCTCAATATGCATGAGAACGCAGTGAGCATGTAATCCATCAGTGGCTCTTATCCGCCAAGCACTGAACCATCACAACTCAAATATTGAAACGCCATGTTTTAAAGCATTCAATCATGCCCAGCATCCTGTTCCACGCCCCCGATCTACCTTCAAGAACCAAACTAATAATAATCCAGTAGTTCTCCCTAACCTAGCAATCACGGGTTGCGGGAACGCGCCGATTTTTGACGTATCACTGTTTCCAGATCTAGCTTTGTTGTGGTTCTTAGAAAGCGTCGTTTGCTTTGTTAGAACCTCAATATGCAGTTGAATGTAATGAAACTGCCTTCCTTTTAAATAGCCTCTCGGAAATTTCGGTGCCTCCGTAAAAGTCAAAAGAGGACTTTTACGGAGGCACCTAACAAATTTTTTCGGGTCTAAACGGGCCGTTTCAACTTTTCACTATACTTCCATTATAATCGGCAATATCATCGGTCTGCGCTTCGTTTGTTCAAACAAGTACCGGTTCAGTTGGTCGCGGATGTCTTGTTTTAACTTCGCCCATTCGAATTCTTTGTCTTGTAGGTTTTTCTCGACAATCTTCGTCACTACTTCGGAGGATTTCTCAAGTAAATGCTCGGATTCGCGAACGTAGATGAACCCGCGTGAGATAATTTCTGGTCCGGAGATGATGGCTTTGGATTTGCGGTTCAATGTGACAACGACGATGAAAATGCCGTCTTCGGATAGCAATTTACGATCGCGTAATACGATATTCCCTACATCTCCCACTCCAAGTCCGTCAATTAATGTGTTCCCTGCAAAAACGCGATTTCCAGCGGTCATGCGGCCATTTTTATATTCGATAACTTCACCTTTTCCAGCTACAAATACGTTTGACTTCGGAATGCCGACTTGGTACGCTAATTTCGCGTGAGCAATCAACATGCGGTATTCGCCGTGAACTGGGATGAAGTATTTTGGTTTCATTAAGTTTAGCATTAATTTTAAATCGTCTTGACTACCGTGACCAGATACGAATAAATCGCGGTTCATCGTTAGTACCGTTGCATCCGCTTTGTACAGCATATCAATCGTTTTCGACAAAATCGTTTCGGATGACGGCGATGGCGTTGTTGTGATGTAGATGGTATCGCCTTTTTCGACGTTTACTTTTGGATGCTTGCCTTGTGTCATCAGTTGCAGCGATTGGATTGGTTCTCCGAGATTACCTGTTTCGATGATAACTAACTTGTCTTGTGGCAGTTTTTTCGCTTCTTTTAGTGGAATAACGAGATCTTCGCTTTGTAGCTGAATCTTGTTTAATTTCACGGAGATGTCAAAAACGCGTTCTAATTCTTTCCCGACAATTGCTACTTTGCGGTTTGTCGCGAATGATGCGTCAAGAACTTGTTGTAAACGAACCAAATTAGAGGCGACACACGCGACGATAACGCGACCTGGCGCGGAATGGAAAGCGTGGCGAATCTCTTCGTCAATAAGGCTGTCACTGGATGTAGCGCCAGCATGTTCCGCTTCAGAGCTATCGGATAGTAAAGCGAGAACTCCTTTTTCGCCGATTTCAGCGATGCGTCCTAGACTCGTTTCATATCCTGGTTTTGCGGATTGGTCGAATTTGAAATCGCCGGTGTAGACAATCGCGCCTTCGCTTGTATTTAACACAATCCCCACGGAATCAGGAATCGAATGCGTTGTACGGAAAAACTCTACGTCCACATTCGGGAACGATAATTTCGATTTTTCGTCAACAATATGGAAGTCATTGAAGCGAACTTTTTTGTGTTCTTTTAAAGCAGCTTTAACGAGCGCAATAGTCAGTTCTGTACCGTAAATTGGTGCTTTAATTTTGGCAAGAATGTACGGCAAAGCTCCGATTGCGTCTTCGTGACCGTGCGTAAGGATAATAGCCTCGATCCGGTCTTGATTGTCCTCTAAGTATTTAATGTCTGGAATAACGACGTCGATGCCCAATAGTTCGTCTTCTGGGAACATCAAACCTGCATCCATAATATAAATAGATTCATCCACTTCTGCCACGTATAAATTCTTTCCACTTTCGTCAACACCGCCAAGTGGGATAATCTTAATGTGTTTTGCTTTTTTAATTGTCAAAGTTATTCCTCCTTCCTCTTATTTCAAATAATTTTTGAATACTGTTTCGATGGTTTTTATCTCTGTTTCTGTTAACGGCGCGAGTGGCAAGCGTACGTGCCCAACGTCAACGCCGAGTTTGTTGACCATATGTTTCACTGGAGTTGGATTTGGCGCGATGAATAGCGTATTCATTAACGGTACGAGTTTGCCATGAATCTCTGCAGCTTTTTTCGTGTCGCCTTCATCAAAAGCGCGAAGCATCGTCTGCATTTCAGGCCCGATAACGTGACTCGCAACCGAGATAACACCAGCCCCACCAAGCGCATAAATTGGCAACGTGAAGCTGTCATCACCACTATACACCGCGAAATCATCGCCAGTTTCTGCAATAATTTTCGTGATATTGTCAAAATTACCGCTGGATTCTTTAACCGCGACGATGTTCTCGATTTTGGACAGTTCGATAATCGTTTCTGGCTCAATATTCACAATCGAACGACTCGGAATGTTATAGATGATAACTGGTAACGTCGTCGCCTCTGCAATGGCCGCAAAATGGGCGTAAAGTCCAGCTTGGTTTGGCTTATTATAGTAAGGCGCCACGATCAAAACCGCGTCAATTCCGCCGATTTCTTCCACTTCTTTCGTGAAGGTAATCGTTTCTGCCGTGTTGTTCGAACCCGTCCCTGCAATGATTTTCGCGCGACCTTGGTTTGTTTCCACAACTTGTTTGAACAGCTTGATTTTTTCTTCATGCGAAATCGTTGGAGATTCACCCGTCGTCCCCGCTACTACAAGTCCATCCGACCCGTTTTCAATGAGGTGGTTGACTAAGCGATGAATCCTTTTTTTGCACACTTTATCTTTCTCGGAATTGTACGGCGTCACCATTGCTGTCACTACTTTTCCAAAATCCATTATGTTATTCCTCCTCCAACTCATTTTCAATACAAAACTCGTCATGAAGTGCGTTCACGGCGGCGATTAAATCGGTTTCTTCAACTAGAATCCAAACCGTTGTATGACTATCTGCAGACTGCAAAATAGCGATGTTTTTCGCGGACAGGGCGGACACGATTTTGGCGGTAACTCCTGGAACACCGGCGATGCCGGCGCCAACGATGGAGACTTTCGCGCAGTTCTCGGTCGTTTCTGCCTCGTAGGATGCTTCTTTTAAAAGTGTCAACACATGCTCTCGCTTTCGTTCGGGCACGGTGAACACGATCTCGTTTGTCGATATATTGATAAAATCTAAACTGATACTTGCCTCAGCCAAAATTGCGAAAGCTTTCTGCTGGGTATGCACATTATCCGTTTTAACACGAAGCTGCGTCAAGTTCGTCACATGCGCAATCCCCGTAACAAGGCGTTCTTTCACGTCAAAGCGACCACTGACCTCGGTTTGCGATGTTACCAGCGTACCCTCACCCTTCAAATAGGTCGAGCGAATGCGAAGCGGAATCTTGGCTTGCATCGCGATCTCAACAGCGCGCGGATGAATCACTTTGGCGCCTTGATAAGCCATGTTGCTCACTTCATTATAGCTGACAGTCGGCAACGAACGCGCATTTTTCACGATGCGCGGATCAGCCGTATACATGCCGTCGACGTCCGTAAAAATATCGATTCGTTCAGCGGCAAGTGCGACGCCAAGCGCTGCGGCAGAAGTATCGCTCCCACCACGGCCAAGCGTTGTAATATCACCATTCGGCGCGCTTCCTTGAAAACCAGCCACAACGACAATATCCACCGTCTCCAATGTTTCACGCAAACGCGTCACGTCAACCTCGGAAATTTTGCCCGCCGTATACTCGCCAGACGTCCGGATACCAGCTTGCGCGCCTGAAAACGCCGTTGCCTTGATATCAGCCTCCAAAAGCATGTTGGTAAATACGGCAGTAGAAATCGTTTCGCCGACGGAAAGCAACATATCTTGTTCGCGTAACGACAACCGCGTTTCCTTCGCGCCAATCAGCTCTAACAGCGTATCCGTCGCATATGGATCGCCTAACCTGCCAATTGCCGAAACAACGACGACCACTTTATAGCCCTGATCGATCGAATTTTGTAAATGATTAAATGCAAGCTGGCGGGACTCCTCGTTCTGAACGGAAGTCCCACCAAATTTTTGCACGATAATTTTCATTCGTTACACCTCAATTATTTCGCGTTTTTCAGATGATTTCTTGTTCGATTAAAGATTCAGCAATTTGAATCGAATTCCAAGCGGCACCTTTTAACAAATTATCCGATACGATCCACATGTGGAACCCTTTCGAATCGTCTAAGTCGTGACGAACACGCCCTACGAAAACCTCTTTTTTGCCAGCCGAACTCGCTGCATGTGGGTAAACTTGGTTCGCTGTATCATCTTCCAAAACAACACCAGGAGCGTTGCGTAAAAGCGCTTGAATCTCAGAAACCTTCACGTTATCTTGCTCCACTTCAATATAAACAGACTCCGAATGGCCCGTAATAACTGGAATACGCACACACGTTGCGGCTACTTTCATCGACGCATCACTCATGATTTTCTTCGTTTCATTGACCATCTTCATCTCTTCGTATGTATAGTCATTATCCGTGAAAACATCAATTTGTGGCAACGCATTAAACGCGATTTGGAAATGTTTCTTGTCACCCTTCACCGGCATCACAGCAGGCGTAAACTCTTCCCCACTCAAAATGGCTTGGGACTGCATTTGGAGCTCCTCAATCGCTTGAATACCAGAACCAGAAACGGCTTGATAAGTCGACACAATAATCCGGTTTAGGCCGTAAGCCGCACGAATCGGTTGCAGCGCCGCGACCATTTGAATCGTCGAACAGTTCGGGTTCGCAATAATGCCCTTATGATCACGCAAAGCCTCGGGATTCACCTCAGGAACAACCAGCGGCACATCAGGATGCATCCGGAACGCACTCGTATTATCGATCACAATCGCACCATGCGCCACAGCATCTTTCGCAAAACGCTCAGAAATAGAACCGCCAGCACTAAACAAAGCGATATCCACACCCGCAAAACTCTCAGGCGTCGCTTCCTTAATCACGACTTCCTCCCCGCGGAACGTCAATTTTTTACCAGCAGAACGCGCCGAAGATAAAAACGAAACTTCCTTTATCGGAAACGTCACATCTTCCAGTAATTGAATCATTTGAGTCCCAACAGCGCCAGTCGCACCAACAACGGCTACGTGATAACTTTTTGTCATTCTATTTCCCCCTTGGATTTGATATATTTTGTCGAAAAAGGAAAACAGTGCTCCTTCCTCGGACTTCGTTTTTTCACATTTAACTTATCATACCATAAAAAGCGGTAATTATCAGGTTTTTGCACGGGATTTTGAGGAGAAATTGAAAATTTTTATCCTAGCTGAAAACCTGTTTGCATTTTTTCTGCATTTTACGCATGATTTTTCATTATAAAATAGTTCTTGTAAGACAAACATAAATAGAGAATTGGAGTTGGCAACAATGGATGAAATGGTAAAAACAGTACAAAGTTGGTTGAACAAAACATATCAAGGTTATATCGCAAAAGGCGATTATCAAACGATTCCTGAGAACGGGAAAACAGGATGGACGACAGTGTATGCGTTAACGCGCGCCCTTCAAATCGAGCTTGGCATCTCACCTACCGCGGATAATTTCGGGCCGGGAACGGAGAAAGCATTCAAGCCGCTGACAATCGGAGCAAGTGACGCCAAACCGAGCAATATCAACTATATTCTGCAAGGCGCATTCTACTGCAAAGGCTACAGCCCGGGCGGTTTCACTGGTATATTCGGTGGACAAACGCAAATCGCCGTTAAAATGTTCCAAAAAGACGCCGGACTCGCGACGCAAGATGGTGTTGTATCGACAATTATTATGAAATCCCTGCTTAACATGAGCGCATTCCAGACGGTAAGCGGTGGCAATATCGCCGTTCGCACCGTTCAGCAAAATCTAAATCGAGATTACAGCGCTTGGATTGGTGCACTCGTTCCGTGCGATGGTTTATACGGCCGCGACACGAACACCTCGCTGATTTACGCCCTTCAAAAAGAAGAAGGTATGGCGCGCACGACGGCGAACGGTAATTTTGGGCCCGGAACGACGACCAATCTGACAAATCTGATCCCTACTTTTACATCGAACAAGGCGCTCGTTCTACTTTTGCAATACAGTCTCGCGTGTAACGGCCTGCCAATTAATCAATTTAGTGGCACATACGATGCAGAAACGACGAATCTGGTGAAGCGCTATCAAGAATTTATGAAAATGAGCATCACGACTGGCGCGATTAATATGGGCACGTTCAAAGCGCTGCTATCGAGTGCTGGCGATACGAACCGAAGCGCGACTGCCTGCGATACCTCTTATGTCCTGAATACCGACCAAATCGATACCTTATGGAATGCCGGTTACCGCTACGTTGGCCGCTATTTAACAGGAAATGTCATCCGCGGCGGCGTGCGAGTTCCGAAAGCAATGAACCAAACAGAAATCGCAGCAATCCTGAAAAAAGGCCTAAAAATCTTCCCAATCTATCAAGATGGCGGCTATGAAATCCCATATTTCGAGGTCCCACTTCAAGGCATTAGCGACGGCTATAAAGCCATTGATGCCGCATACAATCTCGGTTTCCCAGCAGGAACAACGATTTATTTCGCGGTTGATCTCGACGCCTACGACTATCAAATTACAGATTTAATCATACCCTACTTCCAAAACCTACGCGCCGCATTCAAGCAAAATCAAGATTTGCGTTCCTACCAAATCGGCGTCTACGGAGCCCGCAATGTATGTAGTCGCCTGAAAAACGCAGGCCTCGTCGATAACGTCTTCGTTGCCGACATGTCCACCGGATTCAGCGGCAACCTAGGCTTCCCGATACCTGACGACTGGGCATTCGACCAATATTTCGAAATGTCAATCGGCACAGGCAACGGAAAATTAGACATCGATAAAGTCACGTATTCCGGCGCAGACAAAGCCGTTTCCGTCGTGACCCCACCACCAGTGAGCGATACACCTAGTTCCGCCGCGATTAACCGTGCACGTTTGATGAGGATTCGTGATGTGTTGTATGGAAATTCGAGTTTGGCCGCGCTAGTCGATGATAAAGTTACATTTGAACTAGAATTAGAGAAAATTAACTCGCGTGTAATTTCTCCAAATCTTGCTGTTACATTTAAAGCTAGTGCAAAGCTAATTAACCCAGGTGACGGTGGCACAACTGTATCTGTAAAAGATGGAAAAGTCAGTGCTTCTTTTGAAAAAGAATTAGCAAACTGGACTGGCTCCCTATCATCCGAAGAATCTGAGAACACACAAAAACTCATTGCAGATTTAGCAGCAAAAGTTGTCCTTGGAGACATTACTATAAAATGGTCCCCTGCGAAAGATTTTATAACTGTTTCAATTATTGCAAATGTACCAGAAATTGAAGTTACAGATAAATACAAAACAAATGCTTCTATGAGTATAACGCTTATCATTGATAACAAAAACAAAGACTTAGATTCACAATGGGATGCCATCACAAGCACAGTAACTGATGGTGTTTGGAAAACCGGAGCAGTGGCCGCATTCGTGTACGCATTATATGGAGTTAGTGTATTTGGTGGAGGTTTGCTGGCACCCATAGTAATTGGTCTAGTAGGAATTGGCCTTCTAATTAAAGATTTTCTAGACAAATCATCTACTAAATAATACTATTAAATCTACATCCGTTGTATAATGGATGTAGATTTTTAATTTACATAAGGAGGTCAAATTTTTGGAAACATCTAAACTTGAGTTAACTAAACTCGCACAGCTGGTAACTTTTCTTGAAAACGATTCATCCGATATAAAAACAATGCTTTATAATTTGAACCAATTAAGTACCGAAGAACTAGAGAGTGTGCAATCATATTTTTCAGGAAGTGGTGTTCGAACCTTTTCAAAAACATTCCTGCAAATTTCTATGGCTTCCTTCATTTCTGGGATGACCGTGTTCTTTTTCGTAAAATTCCAAGCAGAATTACTAGTTTTTTTCCTTGGAATCGCTTATTTATTAGCATGTATATTAATCTTCTTCCGTTCCACTTTAAAAGCCCCTACAAAATCCTTTTTGGAAATTGCAATAAACAGAGGTAAGTATGATCGAATTATCAGTTTGACAGCTATTATTTTAGATGAACGATATAGAGAAGATTTTCAAAACGCTTTAGAAACTCCCTCTGATTTTAAATAAAATTAATTATTCTCATCACCCATAGATACTATACTTGTGATGTAGTTTACAACAGGAGGTCACCCACTTGATAATTATAAAAAATGACTTAGAGCCATTTTCCAAGCTACTTTCAACCGTTAAGGAACAAGCTGATGATATCACGACATTAAACGCAACATTAGATTCTTTGTCACTGGAAGAACTAGAACGAACTAAAGCCTACTTTTCCGGAACAGGTACAAGAACATCATTTCATCAACTGAGAGCAGTAATTATTGGTTCTTTTATAGCAGGTATGATGATTTTTATCCTCAACATGTTTCAAGAGTATTTCTTTGTAGCTGTTGTTGCGTTTATGTTTCTACTAGCTTGTGTCATTGAATTATTCAGAACAGCCCTGACTTTTCCAGTTAAGACAAGCGTATCGTTAGCCTATGCCCGAGGTAAATATGATCGTGTTGTGAGCCTCATTGATATTATCTTAGCCGAACGTTACGCAGAAGTACGAAAAAATAGTATGAAATCTTGATTTACCACACACCCAAGGAGGTACATAAATGAAAGCATCCAAAACCGAATTAGATAACTTCACAAAACTTTTAGTTGGTTTAATCGCACAAGCAGATAATATTGAAGCCATTTGCTATGCGCTAAACAGACTGACTCTAACAGAACTAGAAAAAGTGAAAACCTATTTTTCAGGAAGCGGTACGCGAGTCGCATTCATTAGACAAAGTGAGATTATCATAGGAACCTTTGTCTCCGGCATGATGATTTTTATTTATAATATGTACCAAACTAATTTTTTCATGTCCACCTTTTCCGAATTTTTATTTGTATATTGTCTATTAAGCTTTATCCGTCTATTTTTTGCCAGAAAACCCATTCGTCAGCATGTAAAACTTGCCTATAATCGAGCTAAATTTGATCGTATTGTTTCGCTCGCTGATATCATCCTAAACAGTCGTTATGAAAAGGAATTGCAAAATACCGTAGATAAATTCGCCTCTACCGACAACTCTGAAAGAAAATCACAGGAGGCGCATTTTCTTGAAAATATCTAAATCAGAACATATGAAATTTTCTCAGCAATTCTCCACTATTGAAAAGCATGCAGATGACGAGAATATGTTAACCGAAGTCTTAGAAGAAATGCCACTAGAAGATTTGGAGCACCTAAGAGCATATCTTTCTGGTACAATGTCTCTCACACCCTATTCACATATTAAGTCAATTTTTATGTATTCGTTTGTAGGAATGTCTGTCATCTATCTTATATTCTTATATCAAACAAATACTTGGCTTTCCTTTACGGCAATCATCTTACTCTTAGTAGTCGAATTTAGATTATTTCAAGTTGCCTATAGTCCACCAGTTAATACACATGTCATATTGGCCCATCGCAGACGAAAATACGATCGAATTGTCCAAGTCATCGGGACCATTCTGAAAAAACGTTACCTAAAAGAATTACAAAATGCAGTCATTAATTTCTAAATTAAAGCATCGATAAACGCTATTATATCAGCGCTTACCGATGCTTTTTTGCTGTCTAAAATAAAAATAAAGATGGGCGATTTCAGACAGGTTTGGACGTGAAATCCGTTGTATAATGAAGCTATATTAAAGATGAATGGAGGTCATAATATGACAACAGCAACTAAAACCATGCCGAAAGAAATTTATCGTTATATCGAGCATGAGCTTATCAATTATCCCCAAATGATAGAACGTATCAATGAGTTAACAAAATACTTACAACACGAGAAAAATCCGCAGTCCCCTACCTACAACACGCTTCATCTGGACATTAGAATTGAAAGGCTTTCAACCGTAGTCCGATGTATAGAAAATGTCATCCGTAATCTGAACTCGCTCGGTGATCCATACCAAGAATTCATTAAACTACGATATTGGCGCACCAACTCCAACACAACAATGGAAGGCATCGCACAAAAAATCCACGTAAGCCGACGAACTGCATATAATATGCAAAACCGAATTATTCAGATGGTTGCGAGTGAATTAGGTGAGTGGAATTAACCCTATTTAGTATAAACCATGAATAATTTCAAACTATTATGCAAAAAAATTAAAAATGGCAAATTAGCCAAGTAAAGTTAGTCTGTATCAGAATTGGGAATAAAAATATCCCACACATGTGATTGTAACAAATTCATCCATATTATCCTTGGAAATAATGTGGGTCTTATATAGATTATAGTTGTAATTATCACCAGTTCACAGTATGATATGTATAGTTCTATTTGCTATATACATATTGTTGATTAGGGAGTAGTTCAAAAAAAGAATGATGGGAGAGAATGTAATGAGTTTTAGAAAAAGAGTTTTACCGTTTTTATTGATTGTAGGGTTGGTATTTGCGGGGGTATTAGGGATTTCATCGACTAAGGCATTTGCGATGGATTCAAAAGGATCTTCGAAAATTGCTTTTCACACTGATGCTAATAATTACTCAAAAAGTGCAACAACTATTGATGTAATTGGTAAAAATCCATTTGATACTGTAGTAGTTGAGCTATACAAAAAAGGAGATTCTAAATTTTACAAACGTATAGATGTTTATAAAGCTGGTACTTACAAAGTTTCATTTTCATTAAAGGGGCTTAAAGCAGGTCAATATGATGTCCATGTAAATTCAGACTGGTCATACCTGGCATTTCATGCAGAACTTACACATTACCTAAATGTACAAAGATAATCCAAGAAAGAATCTAAACAAAGGTTCTTTAGACTAGAAAAATACACACCAAAAATCTGAAATAAGATTTTTGGTGTGTATTTTTGTGTTATAGAAACTATCTTTTCGCTGTACTATTAGTCATTCAGTTTAGATTGCGCAGCTGCAGCCGCTGCTTTGTTATTAATTGGTTGATCAACCTTTGATGAATCTTTACCGGCTTCTGCTCTTTCTTTTTTCAAATCATAATATGCTTCAAATATTTCCTCAGAAATTTTCATATTAACCTTAGGGTCTGTACTTCCATTATCTCTATATCCCCAAGGAACTACTACAGCAATAGATATCTCTGGTTTCTCAGCTGGAGCATATCCGACAAATGTTGTATTCCAAACACTCGCCATTGCATTTCCTTTTTTAGGACCATCATAAAATGCTTGAGCTGTACCTGTTTTACCTGCAACTTCAACAGGAACATCATTAAAGTATTTATTTCCTGTACCATTTCCACCATGAGTAACTTCATAAAAACCTTTTTGAACCTCTTTAATCGCCGACGTTGGAGCGCCAATTTGATTTAAGATTTTTGGTTCAATCTCTGTCGCTACCTTTCCGACAGTATCTCCATTTGTACTTGGATCACGAATTTCTTTCAGCATCGTTGGTTCGATTCGAGAACCACCATTTGCAATAGTAGCTCCATATTGAGCTAATTGTAATGGTGTATACGAGTCATACTGACCAATGGAAAAATCGAGAATTTTACCCATCGTTTTGTCATCACCCTTAAAGCCCACTTGTTCTCCTGGAAGGTCAATACCAGTCTTAACCCCTAATCCAAACTGATTATAATAATATCTCATCTTATCAAATGTATCTGGTGATGCTCGGAATGGACCTTTATAAACATATTTTGCTCCCGCCATCTTCATTGATGTTTGATACATATACGAATTTGATGATATTTCCAAAGCTCCCACCGGATCAAGTGATAGAGAACGCTCTCCATTACGATTAAACCATGAGCTTTTTGGTCTAGTACCTTTAAATTCAATTGGTTGGTCTACAAAAACCGTATCCTCCGTGATAGCTCCGTCCATTATTCCACCTAATACAGTCGCACCTTTTACAGCAGATCCCATATTGTAAGCTGAGGTAAAGTTGCCAAGTGAATAGTCTTCATACTCACCTTTATCATTAATCAGTTGTCCAGCTAGTGCCAATACTTGCCCAGTATATGGATCCATAGCCACCGCAAATGCACGGTCGAATAAATCAGAGCTTCCAGCAGACTTACCAATCCTCATATTCTTCTTCAATATCTCCTCAATCTTCTTCTGCAACTCAACATCCACAGACAAGACTAAATCCTTACCTTTAGAACCTTCATACTTCTCAACCGTCTCAATAATATTCCCGCTACTATCCAGAACACTATTAGACTTCGATTTCTGACCGGCTAGCACAGATTCATACTGCGCTTCTAAATAACTCCGACCAACGCGGTCATTTCGGCTATAGCCTTGCGCTAAGTAATAATCTACCTTGTCACTCGGAATCCCTTGTTTCTCCGTCGACACGCTTCCTAAAATCGAACGCAATGTTTCGTCATACGTATAAAAACGATTCCAGTCCGTTGTCGTATCCACGCCTGGCAAGCTTTCCAAGTTCTCACTTACCCTCGCGATTTCCGCATCTGTCACGCCTTTACTTTTCAGCGCAACTTGCGATAACGCGTAACCTGCCGTCATCTTCTTGTAAATCGTCGCGATACGTTTATCATCGTCGGTCAAACTAGCCAAATCGTCTTTCGTAACACCTGCGATTTGTTTCTTGTATACTTTTCCGCCGTCCAAAGCTTGATCAGCCTTGCTAAGACGTGCTAATGATTCTTTCTCATGCGTCAAAATCCAATAATCTTGCAAATCGCGTTCCGTCAATTTCTCTGGTGTGATTGCGACCAGTTTATCCAATTTCTTCGCAACAGCGATCATTTCCGTTGCCTGTGTTTTCTGACTACGCGTATACGTGATCGATTTCACCGCAGAATTTCCCACTAACAGGTTATAATTCCGGTCGTAAATAACACCACGCGGCACGTTTTTCGTCACGCTGACATCATCCGTTTCCTCTAATTGACGCTTATACGTTTCCCCTTGAACGATTTGAACCACACCTAGGCGCAAAATCAAGGCCGAGAATAATATAAAAATCACGAAAAATAGGATGTTCAAGCGCAGTGGAATCACTTGCCTTTTCTTCTTCGGTTTGTCGGTCTTTTTAATAAATCTATTTTTCACGTGTCACAATCCTTCCTTTTTCAGCACTCATCTACCTCTATTGTATCCGAATTTTGGCGAGATTACCACTAGAGTTTGATGAGAAAATCATTAAGAAAAGTTAAAGGCATCTTTAGATTTGTAATTCCATGCAGAAATAGTATAAGACAATACTCTAAGCACGCAAAAAAACGCCTAGCCCATCATTGGGTAAGACGAAGATTATGCTTTAAACAAATTGAGCGAAAGCGTTTGTATTCAGGGAATTTGGTGGAAGCCGGAAGCGGAGTGTACGACTTGTACATGATGACTGAAAGCAGAGAGGGAGTCGTATCCCCGACCATGCGAGAAGTTAAGCGAAACTGCTCTTGTGTAGCAGAACCGCAAAGATGTACCGCATCCTTGTTCTAAATCTTCAGAAGGAACGCCTATTCGAGATGCTCATAGGCATATTGGGGCTGTAACTCATTTCATTTCGAACAGCCCCAACAATGCGAGCGCTTGTCGCCAATTTATTTAGCTTATAGACAAGTTAAAATTATTTAGCAGCAGCGAAGTTCTCGCCAGCTTTATTCCAATCTACTACATTCCAGAAAGTTTTGATGTATTCTGGACGAACGTTTTGGAATTTCAAGTAGTACGCGTGCTCCCAAACGTCAAGACCGATAACTGGTGTGTAGCCTTCTGTTAGCGGTGAATCTTGGTTTGCTGTAGAGATGATTGACAATTTGCCATCTTTCACTACTAGCCACGCCCAACCAGAACCGAAACGTGCCACGCCTGAATCAGCGAATTTCGTTTTGAATTCCTCGAAGCTACCAAATGTTGCGTTGATCGCATCTGCTAAAGCGCCAGTTGGTTCGCCGCCACCTTGTGGGCTAAGAATTTCCCAGAAGAATGTGTGGTTCGCATGTCCGCCGCCATTGTTACGAACAGCAGTACGGATGTTTTCTGGAACACTATTTAAGTCAGCAACCAAGTCCTCGATAGATTTAGCAGCTAAATCGTCATGTCCTTTTAATGCATCATTTAATTTCGTTACGTACGTTTGATGATGTTTCGAATAGTGAATCTCCATTGTTTCTTTATCAAAATTCGGCTCCAAAGCATCGTATGTGTAAGCTAATTTAGGTAATTCATATGTCATAATAAAAACTCCTCCTTGATATATGTTTATTCGAAAAAGCAAGCACTTCCAATTGAGATACTTAGTCCACTTTTCCCTACAAGTACAAGGTTATCACTACAAGACGACGGTTGCAATTTAAATGCTTACTTGAAAAGCTGAGGGGGCTAGCCCCCGAATCTGGATCTGAAAACTGTACGGTAAGATATAGAAAGCACACCTCGTTTAATCATTTCCGGGATATGCTTCATCTATTTTTTCCGAATACTCTAGATCTTTGTACAGGATAAATATTGATTCGCGATGTGCGACATCCGCACTTAATGGCTTATCGAAAAGTTTCGAAAAGCCAGTCTTGTAATAGAAATTTCTACTCTCATACAACGTCTCCAATATTAGAAACCTTAGACTTGTAGCTCTTGCATAAGTTTCAATTTCCTTCATCATCCTCCTACCTAGCCCATTTAATTGAATAGTTTCACAAACGGCAAATCTTTCAATCCTGAGCGCTCCATATTTGAGGTCTTGTACTTTAAGTCTATCTTGTTTGAGTGTGAAATAGCTTCTAACAATTCCAGCTTCATTAACGAGCACTGAGGTAGAGTTAACAAAATCTAGAGAATCAAAATAAGAACTTCTATACAAATAACTGGATAACGAAGAATTATCACAATTAAAACTATAGAAGTTCTCTCTTATATTTCTAACACTAAACTCCGTTATCAGCTTTGTTGTTAAGTCTTCGCGCTTCATACTCGCCATATACGGCAATGTCTTGAAGATATTTGCGCTCCAAAGCACGTTGTTTCCTTTTCTCCGAGTGCGCCATCTTGGCTAAAAAAATCTCTGCATCTTTGCCAGTCACTTTTGGAATTTCTTGCGTGTATATTGCCATATAATCACCTTCCTTCCTGTCCATTATAACATGATTCCCAAACAAATAATAGCCTCAACAATTGCATTCTCCCCCATTTCAAGCTATTATAGAAGGGAAACCATATTACGTTTTCTACTATATAAATAAACCAAGAATGAGGTGCATCACAACCAAATGAATATTTTCAAACGTTTTGCAAAAAGTATCTACTCTCCAGAGGATATCGCAACATTTCGAGCGGATAAAATATGGAAATCGATTCTTTACATAATTCTCATTTCGATTCTGATTTTTTTACCAATCGGCTACCACACAGCAACTGCTGCAAATGATGCCATGCAAGTTGGCGCGGATACGATCAAAAATGACATTCCTGATTTCACAGTGGAAGATGGAAAACTCGTTTCTGATGCTAAAAAACCGATCACCATCGACCAAGGTAGCGTCTTTTTCGTCTTTGATTCGACGGATAGCCTGACCACAGATCAGGTCGATAATCAACTCGGTTCTGCCGACAGCGCCATCGCTTTTTTATCGGATAAAATTTATATTAAAGCGCCTGGTGTGGATCAATCGGTAAGCTATGCGACTGCGGGCATTAAATCCAAAGATGATTTGGTGAGTTTCTACGAGTCAATGGAAGACTTATCGAAATACTTTATTCCGATTTTACTCGGTATTATTTTAATCGCGATGATTCTTGTTTCCTTCTTCAAAGTCGCGCTCTATGCCCTATTCGGCTTTATTATGAGCGGTTTTGGTCGCATGGGAATCAGCTATTTCAACAACTGGAATATCGCGGCATACAGTATGACGCTCGCAGCTGTTTTCACGATGATTATGTACTGGTTCCAAATAGCGGTTCCGTACCTCTCCACCATCAACATGGCCGTCAGCTTCTTCATTATTTTCCTAGTTATTCGGCAAATTCCACCGACAGACCAGAAGCAACCTGTCAAATAGTTCAATCGGAAAAGACTGTATCTGGCGCGACTGGATATAGTCTTTCCATTTGATGTGATGTACAATATTTGGTGTTAAAAATTCCTTTTTTAGCCTTTTCAAATTCTTATAATGGTGACACAATGCCGTTTTCTCACCAATTTCTAATAAACAAGATGGATGATTTTTCACGCGAATAGTGGTATGATTAGTAATGCATTAATAATAACAAATCCTGCAAGT
The DNA here is from genome assembly GCF_000766145.1 of Paenilisteria newyorkensis. Classification (GTDB taxonomy): domain Bacteria; phylum Bacillota; class Bacilli; order Lactobacillales; family Listeriaceae; genus Listeria_A; species Listeria_A newyorkensis. Next base: position 249,669 of record NZ_JNFB01000039.1, read on the forward strand.
TAGGATTATAAGGAGCGAATCGCTTTGACAGAAAGAACACATAGATCAAATACGCGGCCCGTAAAGGTTGGTAATTTGACCATAGGCGGTAGTAATGAGTTATTTATCCAGAGTATGGCCACAACGAAAACGCACGATGTAGAGGCAACAGTTGCTGAAATTCATCGTCTCGAAGAAGCTGGGTGCCAAATTGTTCGTGTCGCCGTCCCTGATGAGCGCGCGGCGGATGCCCTTGCAGAAATAAAAAGCAGAATTTCGATTCCACTCGTAGCTGATATTCATTTCGATTATCGCTTAGCTTTAAAAGCAATCGATGCTGGTGTCGACAAAATCCGGATTAATCCCGGTAATATCGGTCGTCGTGATCGTGTTGTTAAAGTCGTAAACGCGGCAAAAGCAAAAGGCATTCCGATTCGTATCGGGGTCAACGCTGGTAGTCTCGAGAAGAAATTCATCGAGAAATACGGCTATCCTACTGCAGAAGGTATGGTAGAAAGTGCCCTCGATCATATCAAAATTCTAGAAGACCTCGATTTCCATGATATCATCGTGTCGCTTAAAGCATCCGATGTGAACTTGGCAATCGAAGCCTACGATTTAGCTTCCAAAGCGTTCGATTATCCGCTACATTTAGGGATCACAGAATCAGGTACACAATTCGCCGGAGGTATCAAAAGTGCCGTCGGTCTTGGCGCGATTCTAAGCAAAGGCATCGGAAATACGCTTCGTGTCTCCCTTTCTGCCGATCCTGTAGAGGAAATTAAAGTAGCGCGTGAAGTCTTGAAATCATTCGGTCTTTCGTCCAATGCCGCGACACTTATTTCGTGTCCAACGTGTGGTCGTATCGAAATCGATTTAATCAGCATCGCGAATGAAGTAGAAGAATATATTTCCACAATCAAAGCACCAATCAAAGTTGCCGTGCTTGGTTGCGCCGTAAACGGTCCTGGTGAAGCTCGTGAAGCCGATATCGGAATCGCCGGTGCCCGTGGTGAAGGCCTTCTCTTCCGTCACGGTAAAATCGTTCGTAAAGTTCCCGAAGAAACAATGGTGGAGGAATTGAAGAAAGAAATCGATATCCTAGCCGAAGAATATTTCGCTAAAAAAGCAGCGGAAGAAGCCGAAGCTGCCAAATAATCCAAATCAACGTCGATGCCAATTGTTGCGCATCGACGTTTTTCTTGCATTCTATTCCCTACCTGATTTCAGCTTTTTGAAAATAAAGTATTTCAATGTCCATGATGCCGCGACCAACAAAATCAGACAGAATAACTGTAACTCGAAAGTGAACTTTATCCAAATTTTAAAAGAGATTAAGACAACGACAATAATGAATCCTACCATAAAGCTGTTTTCTTTCTTCATGCTTTTCCCCTCCAGATACTGCCTAATACATGCGTGTTATATTATTATTTAACTTTATCCCATATCTGATAATTCAAACATCAAATATTCGCCTATTCTCGCTCATTTGCTTTCATTGCTAATCTTTGTTACCATAGTTAAGGTCAAGGAGCGATTCGTTATCTCCTTCTTAGTTAGTTTGCTAGATTCTACACAAAAACTTATCTAGCAATGAAAGTGAGGAATTATGGGAACAAAAAAGGAAACTTCGCACAAAATTACAAATGTATTTTGGATCACGCTGGCCATCACGCTTGTCTTCGTTACAATCGGGATTTTAACGCCAAAAGGTCTCGCTAGCGTAACTGCGAACATTCAAAATTTTATTACGACAACGTTCGGCTGGTACTACTTAATATTCGTTTCAGTCATCGTGATTTTCTGTTTTTACTTGATTTTTAGTCCGATTGGATCGATCAAACTCGGTAAAGCGGGAGAAAAACCAAAATATTCAACTATTTCTTGGTTCGGAATGCTGTTCAGCGCTGGAATGGGTGTTGGGCTTGTGTTCTGGGGCGCGACTGAGCCGTTATCTCATTATGCGATTTCGAGCCCTGAAGCGGAACCTGGAACGAATCAGGCATTAATGGACGCGTTCCGTTTTTCCTTTTTCCACTGGGGAATTCATGCTTGGGCGATTTACGCTTTCGTTGGGCTGACACTTGCTTACTTCCAGTTTAGACATGATAAGCCGGGGCTAATTAGCGCAACGCTTGACCCGCTTCTTGGCAAATGGATGAAGCCTTCTGTCCGCGTGACGATCGATGTTATCGCCGTATTCGCGACGATTGTCGGTGTTGCAACGACGCTTGGCTTTGGCGCGACACAAATCAATGGTGGTTTGTCCTTTTTATTTGACATTCCAGTTAGTTTTAAAGTGCAGATAATCATTATTGCTATCGTTACCGTCCTGTTTTTGACATCTGCTATGAGTGGGCTTGGTCGCGGTATGAAGTGGCTCAGCAACACGAATATGGTGTTGGCGGTTCTTCTGATGATTATCGTTATTATTGTTGGTCCTACCTTATTGACGCTAAATATGATGACCGACGCTACTGGCGCTTATATGCAAAATTTTATCGGCATGAGTTTCCGGACGTCACCGGTTGATGCGGCGGGTCGTGAATGGATTAATAGTTGGACTATTTTTTACTGGGCTTGGTTTATTTCTTGGTCACCGTTTGTCGGTATTTTCATCGCGCGTGTGTCCAAAGGCCGCCGAATCCGCGAATTTTTAGCTGGTGTTATTTTGTTGCCAACGTTACTAAGTGTAGTCTGGTTCGCTGTTTTTGGAACAGCATCGACGTCCGTGCAGCGCGCTGGATTTGACTTAACGCAACTGAAAACTGAGGAAGTCTTGTTTGGTACTTTTAACCATATGCCACTTGGATCGCTACTTTCTGTGATCGCGATTTTCTTGATTGGTGTATTTTTCATCACATCTGCAGACTCGGCCACATACGTGCTCGGGATGCAAACGATGAATGGCGTGATGAATCCGGCGAATCGTGTCAAATTTATTTGGGGCATTATTCAGTCGCTCATCGCCTCGATTCTACTTTTCAGTGGTGGTTTAGAAGGCTTGCAAAATATGCTGATCATCGTCGCCCTACCGTTTTCGTTTATCATGCTTTTGATGATGCTCTCGTTGTCCAAAGCATTGCGAAAAGAACGGCGCGACCTTGGCCTCTATATCAAACCAAAATCCTTGCGCAAGTCAAATTCTTAGAGGTATGATGGACGAGAAGGAGTGAAGACGAGATGAGAGATTTAAACTATGTCGTTCTTGATTTTGAAACTGCCAATGGTTCACGGACGAGTCCTTGTTCGATTGGCATGGTCAAATATCTGAACGGCGAAAAGCATTCCGAATACTATCAATTAATCAATCCTGAAGAAGATTTCTACGCATCCAACATTCGCGTTCACGGCATTTATCCAGAAGATGTATGGGAATCGCCGAACTGGTTGGAAGTTTATCCAAGTATTATTAACTTTATCGGTGATTTACCAGTCGCCGCCCATTTTGCAACGTTTGATATCAATGTTTTCCGCGCTACAACAAAGAAATACGATCTGCCATTACCCGCAAATCTATATTTCTGTTCCTGTGTGCTATCGCAAAAAATATTGCCGCTGCGTTCGCATAAGTTGAATCTTGTCGCTGATTATTTTGGGATCACCTTTGAGCATCACCACGCGTTGGAAGATTCCATCGTTGCGGCTGATATCGTGTGTGAGCTCGCCAATATCCAGCAGGTCCATACGATTCCGGAGTTAGTGGATTCGATTGGTTATCAGTTTGGGCAAATAAATGGTACTAATTTTGTAACCAAGAAAAAAACGCGTTCCCGCTAATGGGGCGCGTTTTCTTGTGTTTATCCAACTTTTGCGAGACAGTCTGGGCATTTTCCATACACTTCAAACTTGTGACCTTCGACTTGATATCCCGGCAATGCTTCTTCTAGAAAATCCATCGGGCACATCCGAATTTCACGGGTTTTCCCACATTCCATACAAATAAAATGATGATGATGCTCTTCATGCGCACACGATAACCGGAAATGTTTCTCGCTCGACAACTCGGTTTCCTCAAATAAATCCAATTCCACAAATAAAGACAAATTACGGTAAATCGTATCGAAACTAATCCCTGGAAAATCCTCTTTCATGCACTCTAAAACTTCTTTTGCCGTCATGTAACGATTTTTTCGCGCAAAAAGGTTGATTAGAAATTCGCGCTTATCCGTATGTTTGTATCCTTTTCGTTTCATTAATTGCAATGCTTCATTCGCTGTTAGAGACATTCGAATCACTTCTTTCGGCTATCGCCAGTTTTTGTTTAATTTTTTGAACACTAATCGTTATAACTAAAATAAGAACAGAGATGATAACAATCGAGCCACCCGGAGCTAAGTCGAGGTAAAAGGCGCTCACAAGGCCGCCTATCACCGATATTTCCCCGAACAGAATCGCATAAGCAATCGTTTGTTTAAAGCCGTTAGCGATACGAATTGCGGCCGCTACAGGCAAGGTCATAAGCGACGACACGAGTAGAATCCCAACAATGCGCATGCTTGACGCAATCACGAGCGCTACTAACAGCATGAAAATCACGTCAACCACTTTTGCAGGAATTCCCGAAGCATTCGCGTACTCTTCGTCAAACGATAACAAAAATAGTTCTTTATACAAGAAAAATACAGTGAGTAATACGACAAAAGCTGTCGCCAAAATCGTCCACATATCCGAGGTACTCACGGCGCTGACACTTCCGAATAAGTAGCTGAACAAATCTGTATTAAAGCCATTTGCAAGCGATATAAAAATAACACTGAATCCCATCCCCGCCGACATAATAATCGGAATCGCCAGTTCTTGGAATTGTTTGTATACATTGCGTAGTTTTTCCATCAATAGAGACCCGCCGACTGCAAAACCGAAGCCGAGATACAGCGGGTTAAGCGCCACAAGTGGTAGGTACATCTTGCTTAAATAGAGGCTCACCGCGATGCCCGCCAAACTGACATGACTTAGCGCATCCGCCATCAAAGACAGCCGCCGAACCACGATAAAGCTTCCCAAAAGCGGTGCCACAATCCCAATCACGATGCCGACGATAAACGTATTTCGGATAAAATCATATTCAAACAGGTTCGCAATCACAATGTGTCACCCCAATCCTACTCGCCTCAAGCGCCTCAAGTTCTCGTTCCTCTAAGTACAGCTGATAATCAACGGCCGTCCCGTCAAAAAGCACCTTCGTATTCATGCTGACAATATGATCAACATACGAATTCACCGCCAAAATATCATGCGTCACAAGCAACATCGTAATGTCCTCTTTTGCATTCAGCTCTTTCAACAACTCGTAAAAAGACGCCACATTCTGCGCATCAATACCGACTGTCGGCTCATCCAAAATCAGCACTTCCGGCTTACTCACAAGCGCGCGGGCGATAAAAACACGTTGCTGTTGCCCACCAGAAAGCTCACCGATATTCCGCCCCGCAAACCGTCTCATATCCACAATGTCCAGCGCCTCATAGACCGCTTCAAAATCATGGCGATTCAACCGACGAAACATCCCTTTCTTCTTCACCAAACCGCTAGACACGACTTCCTTCACCGTCGCCGGAAAAGCACCGTTAAACGCGTTCGATTTTTGCGATACGAAGCCAATTTTAGACCAATCTTTAAATTCGGCGTGCGGCTTTCCAAATAACGTAATCTCGCCCTGTTGTATTTTTAAAAGCCCTAAGATCAGTTTCAGTAAAGTCGATTTCCCAGAACCATTCGGCCCAATAATCCCTGTAAAACTGCCTTTTTTGATTGATAAGTTGATTCTCTGGAGCACTTCTTCTTTATCGTAATGGTAGGAAATGTTCGCTACCTTTAATATCTCATCCATACCTTGAAAAAACTCCTTCTATACTTAAAAATCACTACTTCATCTAGTATACATAAAAAAGCCGAACCTGTAAATCGTAATCACTCTTATTTATGGTTTTTATTCGTTTATCAGATGATTAATGAACGCCGATAAAGGGAAAGCACAACTATGGAGGTGCTTGAAATGAAACTAATCTGGATGTATCTGTGCTTTGTGATCATGGTTGGCATGAATGCACTCGCTAATATTTTGCCGCTGAATGGCCTGAATACTGGCGAAATTTCCAACCAGCTCGATGTTTTATTTACGCCGGCGGGATATGTATTTATTATTTGGGGCGTTATTTACGTCAGCTTGTTTATCTGGCTCATCGCGCTGACTTTTAACCGAAAAAATGTGACAAAAGCGCTCGCCTTTTCGTTCTCCGTCACGTCTTTACTGAACGGTTTATGGATTGTTTGCTGGCATTATGGGTATTTTCTAGGCTCTGTGGTCGTGATGGTCTTGCTGTTAATCGGACTCACCACACTGTATAAAGCGCAACAAACCGTGACAAAATCGCTTATTTGGAGGGCGCCGATCAGTCTCTATTTAGGCTGGGTAAGCGTGGCAACTATCGCAAATATTTGTTATTACCTCACTTGGAAGGAAATCACTAGCTTTCTAGGGCTGAGCGAGGTCGCCTGGACGATTGCGTTACTCATTATCGCGACGCTTATTGCCTATACTTTTCGAGCCCGCGAAAACGATTGGATCGCGCCACTTGTCTTTGTCTGGGCATTCGTCGGTATTTACGTTCGCGTGCTGGATTGGAACGCAGTTGTTTCGTATACAGCGCTGATTCTAGCAATTGTGTTATTCTTGGCAAACTTCATTCCGATTCGTCGGAGGACATAGGTGTTAAAAATGCGTTTTCCACTCGGGAAAACGCATTTTGCTAGATTTTTTTTCGCATCTGGATTTGTGTTGCTATTTTTTCGAAGCCCTTATCTAGTAAAATAGGGATATATTCGCTTGTCACGACTTCATTAAATAAGGCGCAAGAAATACTGCCATATGTGTCATAAAACGCCTGTAATAAACCTAAAATCTGATCTGGCGCATTGCTTAGCCTCACTTGCAAAAGAATCAGATTATCAGCCGAAACCCCGTACACAATATAGCCCAGCTGCTCCCCATTCCGCCAAATAGTCGCGATTTTATGATGTGCTGCAATCCTATTTTGCCACGGTAAGGCATCCTCTTCCAACGCTATGTATGCTGCCAGATCGCTCACTTCTTTCAACCGATAGCCCGCAATACCGTAATCCTGCAAGCTCCCAGTGAGATAAATCAGCTCATTTATTTCCGTGTAGCCGAGCTTTTGATAGAGTCGAAGCGCCGGGATATTTTCCGAAATCACCTCTAAACGCGACTCATCCACACCCTGCCCCCGGTACCCCACAAAAAGCCGCTCCAAAAGTTGACGCGATAGGCCCATTTTTCTAAATCTCGGCACAACCGCGAGCCCGCCAATCCAAGCCATTCTCGTATTCCCGAAATCGCGCGTTCCCGTCAATATAATCGCCGCAGCCTCGCCATCCACTTTTGCGATAAATGACTCGTGTGGTGATTGTTGTAGTTTCTCCATTCGTGTCGTGAAACTCGCCTCGGTCATAGCAGCTGGTACGAGGTAGTCTGCGAACGCCTCATTCCACAGCGCCACTTGTTCCTCTAACGGTATCGTATCCAAACGTTGTATCTCCAAATCAACCGCTCCCCTCACGGTAGAAAAAGAAGTAGCCTACACACTAAGCTACTTCTCCTCCATTATTATTTCGCAAAAATCTCTGTCAAAATTGGCACGACTTGCTTCTTACGCGATACAACACCAGCTAGCGGTGCTACATTCGCCGCAAAAACAACGCCATACGCCGCTTCGACTTTATCCGTTTTGCTACCAAGCGCAATGGCTACAGAATCATTCGTCAAAATATTCGTAACGACGAACAAATACAAATCAAGACCTTTATCAGCGATCCGTTTGCTCATTTCTGCTTCCACTTCCGTTTGGCGCACCAACACGTCTTTTTCGTCGACAACATTGATTTGCGCGATTTCTACTTTGGAACCGCCCATTTCGAATTCTTTGGCATCCAGCAATAGTTCAGGAACCGTTTTAGTCGTCACATCTGCGCCAGCTTTTAGCATGTCCAAGCCGTATGTAGCTGTTTCAACTCCCGCGATAGCCGCTAATTTCTCCGCGATTTCTTTATCTTCCGGTGTACACGTTGGTGATTGGTACAACAAAGTATCGGAAATAATCGCCGAAAGCATCAGACCCGCCGTCGTTTTCGAAATGTCGATGCCTTTTTCCTGGAACATTTTGAAAAGGATTGTCGCCGTACAACCAACTGGCTCCGCGCGGTAATACAAAGGATCTGCCGTTTCAAAATTAGCGATACGATGGTGATCGATGACTTCTACAACGGTAACATCAGCAATATCAGCTACGCTTTGTTGTTTTTCATTATGATCTACTAAGCTAACCGTTTTTACTTCATTCGCAACCGTTTCAACAAGACGCGGTGCTTCTACCTTAAAATAATCAAGGACGAAAGCCGTCTCGCTGTTGATTTCGCCAAGACGAACCGCTTCGATTTCTTGCCCTTGCGCTTTCTTTAATTCTGCATACGCAATCGCAGAACAAATCGTATCTGTATCCGGGTTTTTATGTCCAAAAACGAGTGATTTTGTCATGTTTTTATCTCCTTTATTAGCGCCTTATTCGGCCGCCATGATTTTCGTCAAAAGATCTGGATCGAATGTCTGACTACGAAGCATCGCAATTTCATGCTTGTACGGAGCCTTCTTATTCTTCTTATCTTCCCCAACGTACGGCGTTTCCAGAATCTTAGAAATGTCGTCCAGCTGCGGATGATGCACAATATAATTCAGCGCGTCAAAGCCAATGTGACCAAAACCAATATTCGCGTGACGGTCTTTATGCGCGCCTCGTTCATTCTTACTATCATTGATATGCAACACTTTCAAGCGATCCAAACCAATAATTTTGTCAAATTGATTCAGAACGCCGTCAAAATCGTTCACAATATCGTAACCAGCATCATGCACGTGACACGTATCAAACGTCACAGAAAGCAACTCATTATGCGTCACGCCATCCATAATCGCAGCGATTTCTTCAAACGTTCGGCCAATCTCGGTCCCTTTTCCAGCCATTGTTTCCAGCGCTACTTGCACATTCTGATCCGGTTTCAACGATTCATTCAAGCCTTTAATGATTTGCTTGATGCCCGTTTCTGCACCTTCCCCAACATGCGCGCCTGGATGAAGCACGATTTGTTTCGCGCCAAGAGCCGCTGTACGTTCCACTTCCGACTGTAAAAAAGTGACGCCGATTTCAAATGTTTCTGGTTTCACGGCGTTTCCAATATTAATAATGTAAGGCGCATGCACCACGATATCCGTGATGTCATGCTCTTTCATATGCGCAAGTCCCGCTTCAATGTTCAAGTCTTCAATCGGTTTGCGTCGTGTATTTTGTGGCGCGCCCGTGTAGATCATGAATGTGTTCGATCCATAGGACGCTGCTTCCTGACTTGCGGCAAGCATCATATCCTTGCCGCTCATCGAAACATGTGAGCCTAATCTTAACATGCTAGTTACCTCCCGCGTTTGTTCATTTTTCTTTCGCGACGTTTAATTTCATTCATTTTGTAGTTCAGTTTCTTTTTGTAGTTTGGCTTGCCTTTTTCTTTGGCTTTTTTACGCATACCGATTTCGCGTGGATCCGCTGCTTCGCGCTTCGCTTCTCGTTTTTGGCGACGATTACGGTCATCTGCATCCACAAATTCGCCATTCTTCAGATCGACGTGCTTGAACTCGATGTTCATTTTTTCCAGTTGGTTCAGCGCATCCTCATCCGATGGTTCGTAAATCGTTAGCGCGATACCAGAGTGCCCGGCACGGCCTGTACGACCCGTTCTATGGATGTAAAAATCAAGATCGCTCGGCAACTCGTAGTTAATAATGTGGCTGATTCCTTGAATATCAATACCGCGCGCGGCTAAATCAGTCGCCACAACGTATTGGTATTCCAGACTTTCTAGCTGTTTCATTGTACGTTTACGCTCACGGGCTTCGACGCCACCATGAATTTTCGCTACTTTCAAACCGCGTTCCGTCAAGCCTTTCGCCACTTCATCCGCCATTGCTTTCGTGTTTGTGAAAACAACTGCTAAATATGGTTGATAAGCTACGAGCGCATCTTTTAGAATATCGATTTTCTGCTTACTACGGCGAGCAATCAATTGGTGCGCCACGTCCGCATTAGCTACCGCTTGAGGCTGAATATGCTCATAACGCGGATTCTCCATATATTTCTTCAAGAAAGGCTTCAATTTTTGCGGGATTGTCGCTGAGAAAACAAGCATTTGCAGGTTCTCAGGCATTTTGCTCGCAATTTGATCGACATCCATCAAAAATCCCATGTCAAGCGTCATATCGGCTTCATCAACAACAAAAACTTGCGTTGTATGAACGAGTAGCGCTGTTTCACGAATTAAATCATTGATCCGACCAGGCGTACCAACAACAATATGTGGCTGCTGTTTCTTCAAACGGTCAATTGTTCTTTGTTTATCCGTACCACCAATAACGAGCAGTGAGCGAATTTCGTCATCGCTATATTTGATAAGTTTTTTGATTTCGTTATGAATTTGCGTTGCGAGCTCGCGGCTAGGTGCTGTAATAACTGCCTGCACACTATCTTTGTCTGCTCTAATCTTGTTGATGATTGGCAGTAAGAAAGTATGCGTCTTCCCAGTTCCCGTTTGAGATTGTCCCACGACGCTTTCGCCTTTCATAATTGCCGGAATTAATTTCTGTTGTACCTCTGTTGGTTCATAAAAACCTAATTTATCAATGGCAAGCTGAATAAAAGGTTGAAAATGAAATTGATCAAACCTTGTTTTTTTGTTCATTTTTCCACTCCGTTCTGTTCCTAAACGCTAGTATATCACATAAAGCCGTCTATAGTCACTACAAAAATAGGATTATAACTCCTCCATTAAAGATTTATAGAATTTTTCGCCTCGTGGGGTCGCATGGTATAGTTTTTTATCCGCAATTTTCACAATACCTCGTTTGACATACCCATGTAACTCCAACCAGTAAATAGTCCGGAGAAGCGTGTTTTTGTTGATGCTTTTTGAGTTTTCAAGAAATTCTTTATGTTGCAATTTTAAGATAGTGAAGGTTTTTTCGTGCATAATAAGATGTAATGTTTCTTTTATAGCTTCATGACTCGGATCAAGTATATCTGTCACGCCCCTTTGTTGTAATACAATATACATTCTGACATCTATTATTTTACACTATTTAGGATATTTCCGCATATGTATTTGCCTCGTTTAACGCTTTGAAAATTCAGCCAGTTGAAACCATGCGAAATCTGGCTTATAATAGAATAGTAGTCGGCATTTTTGTTGTCCTGCCTAACTATTGCTACACCTTGAGAAATTTAGGAGGTTTAACATTGGAAATTATAAAGATTGCCCCTCGTGGTTATTGTTACGGCGTGGTGGATGCGATGGTGATTGCGCGCAATGCTTCACTCGATCCGAACCTGCCCCGCCCCATTCATATACTCGGCATGATCGTTCATAATCAACATGTCACAGAAGCTTTTGAAGATGTTGGGATTGTCACACTTGATGGCCCGAATCGGGAAGCTATTTTAGACCAAATCGATAGCGGAACCGTCATTTTCACAGCACATGGTGTTTCGCCGGCCGTGAAGGAACGCGCGAAAGCGAAAGGCCTCACAACGCTTGACGCCACGTGTCCAGATGTGACGCGAACGTACGATTTAATTTTAGAAAAGAAGCATGAAGGTTTTCATGTGATTTATATCGGCAAAAAGGGCCATCCAGAGCCAGAAGGTGCTGTAGGTGTTGCGCCGGATATCGTGCATCTCGTAGAAAATATGGAAGATGTTGATGCCTTGCCGCTTACTGACGAAAAAGTTTTTGTCACGAATCAAACGACGATGAGTCAGTGGGACGTGATGGATTTGATGGATTATATCCAGTCGGCCTATCCGCAAGCCGAGCAGCATCAAGAAATTTGTATGGCGACTCAAGTTCGTCAAGAAGCCGTTGCAAAACAAGCAAAAAGTGCAGATGTGACGATCGTTGTCGGTGATCCAAGAAGTAACAACAGTAATCGTTTGGCGCAAGTATCCGAAGAAAAAGCTGGCGTCCCTGCGCATCGGATTGCCAACATCGAAGAGCTGAATCTAGATTGGATTAAAGATGCGAAAAAAGTGGCCGTAACAGCTGGAGCGAGTACCCCAACGCAAATCATCCGAGAAGTCCTCGTTTTCCTAGATGCCTATGACCCAGAAGATTCTACCACATGGGAGCGCAAGCATGATGTCGACCCAATCAGCATTTTGCCACGTGCCCGTAAGAAAAATATCGAAAAACAACGCGCTGCTCGTTTAGAACACTTAAAAAACGGTGGCAAATAAAAAAAGGATTAGAGCCTGGTTACTGCGCTCTAATCCTTTTTACGTATTTTAGTAGAAAGTAAACGGATTCGTATTTCGTTCTGATACAATGAAATCCACTTCATATCCGTATACTTGACTTGCCTCATCGAACTGCTTCAATAAGCTAGCCTTCATGACTTTCTCGATATAATGTCCCGCATCAATCGTCGGCAAATCAATCGCCATTAAATCATGACCAGTATGATAATAAATATCGCCAGTAATATAAACGTCGGCTCCCGCACGCTTCACATCATGGATAAATTTATTCCCATCCCCGCCAATAATCCCAACTTTACGCACGGTACGATTCGTGTCCCCAATAACTCGCACATTCTCAATCGAAAGCTTCTCCTTCACAAAACCAATAAACGCCTTTAAATCCATTGTTTTAGGTAAATTCCCGATTCGACCAAGTCCCATTTGTGACGTCACATTTTCGATGGGATAAATATCAATAACCGGAACTTCATAAGGATGCGATAATTTCACCGCTTTCACGATTCGATCCATTTCAGAATGCGGAAAAATCGCTTCAATCTTCACTTCCTGCACCGTTTCAAGATCACCAGGTTTCCCAATCGTCGGATTCGCCCCATCATGCGGCAAGAAACGCCCAGTCCCTTCCACCGAAAAAGTACACTCAGAATAGCGATCTGAAAAACGTCCAGCACCATTGTTCACCAACGCCAAACGAATCTGCTCCTCTGCAAAATCAGGCGTGTAAACCGCAATTTTGCTATAGGTTTCTGTATATGTAGGAACAATAATCTCCGTATCGCCGAGCCCCAGCAAGTCACTAATCACGTCATTCACCCCGCCATTCGCGATATCTAGGTTCGTGTGCGCCGCGTAAACGATAATATCATGCTTAATCAACTTCTTCACAATTCTACCTTGAGGCGTCCCGAAGTCAATCTTTTTAAGCGGTCTAAAGAGCAATGGATGGTGTGCAATAATCATGTCCACACCTTTTTCAATCGCCTCATCTACCACATTTTCTAGTACATCCAACGTAAACATAATTTTGCGGACTTTACGTGCTAAATCACCAATTTGAAGCCCAATAGGATCGCCTTCCATCGCGTATTTCTTAGGTGCAATGCCCTCTAAAATAGCGATGTATTCGTAACCATTTGCTACTTTCATCGTAACACATCCTCTATTATCCTTATTTTCGCATCCAACTCCGCCAATTTCGCTGCATTTTTCGCATTATTAGCATCAATCTTAGCTTGAATTCTCTTCCAGTTATTCAACTCATGTCCCCACTTCGCCTGAAAAACGGCTGACTTCTCTCGCATTAAAAATGGCCCCAATAAACGCTCCGCATCTGAATAAACAACCGCATTCTCGCTCGGTTCCAAGACTAATATCTCATAGGTCTTATTATCCTCACGCAAAATCGTTTCTGCTGTAAGCCCCCACTGGTTGACTTCGCCCCATTCACGTAACTGATGCGCCGCGATGTTAGGTTGTAAAACTAGACGCTTCACGTCCGCTAATTTCGCTGCATCAGCTTCCAAAATCGAACGGATAAGCGCCCCGCCCATTCCTGCAATAACGATGGTATCAATCGCGTCTTCCTGCTCAATAACTGCCAAGCCATCGCCTTTACGAACAGCTATTTCATTGACTAAATCAAGACTCTTCACTTGTTTTGTCGCGGATTGGAACGGACCTTCTACAACCTCGCCGGCAATCGCAAATTTTACTTGTCCTTTTTGAACTGCATAGCACGGCAAATAAGCATGGTCACTGCCAATATCTGCAATTCGTGATCCTGCTAGCACATAAGATACTACTTTTTCTAATCGTTCTGATAATTGTTGCTCGTTCACAAAAAAACCTTCCTTTGTAAAAAAGAGAGCGCGATTATTACGCACTCTCCTCTGAAATTTTTATTCTAAGAAATCTTTTAGTTGTTTGCTACGGCTTGGATGTCTTAATTTGCGTAGCGCTTTTGCCTCGATTTGACGAATACGCTCACGAGTAACACCAAATACACGACCAACCTCTTCAAGAGTGCGCGTACGGCCATCATCTAGACCAAAACGTAGACGAAGCACGTTCTCTTCACGGTCTGTCAACGTATCAAGAACATCTTCTAACTGCTCTTTCAGCAATTCGTATGCCGCATGATCTGATGGTGATGTCGCTTCTTGATCCTCAATGAAATCACCAAGGTGCGAATCATCTTCTTCACCGATTGGCGTTTCAAGAGATACTGGCTCTTGTGCGATTTTTAGGATTTCACGAACTTTTTCTGTTGGTAAATCCATTTCTTCGCCGATTTCTTCCGGCGTTGGATCACGTCCTAAATCTTGGAGTAAGGAACGTTGCACGCGGATTAATTTGTTAATCGTTTCGACCATATGAACGGGGATACGAATCGTACGTGCTTGATCGGCAATGGCACGGGTGATCGCTTGACGAATCCACCATGTCGCATACGTACTGAATTTAAACCCTTTGTTAAAGTCAAATTTCTCAACGGCTTTCATTAATCCCATGTTACCTTCTTGAATCAAATCCAAGAATAACATGCCACGACCAACGTAACGTTTCGCAATGCTGACAACAAGACGTAAGTTAGCTTCTGCCAAACGTCCTTTTGCCTCAACATCGCCTTGTTCGATACGTTTCGCTAAGGCAATTTCTTCATCCGCAGAAAGTAGATTCACGCGTCCGATTTCCTTTAGATACATCCGCACAGGGTCATTAATTTTAACACCTGGAGGCACGCTCAAATCGTTCAAGTCGATCTCGGCAGTTTCTTCTTTGATTAACTCCGCTTCATTCGGATCGTCTTCCTCATCATCGTCAGAAACCTCAATCGTTAATACTGTCAGCAACTCTAAAAATTCGTCCATTTGGTCGCTATCTAAAGTAAATGGCGCAAGTTTGGCAGCGATCTCGGCGTACGTTAAAGACCCCTTCTTCTTGCCATCTTCAATTAATAATTCTTTTGCTTTATCTAGGTTCAAATCTTCTGGTTTCGTTTCTTGCGGTTTTTTAGCCATATTCTGCCATGTCCTCCTTCCAAAATAACCGTCAATGATATACCTTACCTCATTGCCCAGTTTCTAAACACTTGACGCGCTCTGAATCATACTTAGAGAGCGCTAGTGCATGATTCTATATTTGTAGGTATGCCTGTTGTAACATCTTTCGTGTGAGTTGTTTTTTTACCTTAAATATTACGTTTTAAATCAGCCCGCATCGTCGTGATAGTTCTGGCGAGTTCTAATGCCAACGCCATCTCCCCCTGTTGCGAGGCTACTAATAGCTGTTGCTCTTTTTCTTTAATATCCCGTTCAATGCCGGCTTTTCTTAAGCTGCAAATGTAATCTTGGTACTCTTCGTTGGTCACATCTGTATTTACGACCATCATTTCGAGTTCACTGACTAAATTTCGCGACACCTCATTAGGAAGTTGATCCATCAAAGCGAGCGGATTCGCATCATTTCCAGATGCATAAAACCCGATTAAATGCGTATACAACGCTTGATAGTTATCATGATAAAAATCGATTTCCTGCTCCTGCATCATATTCCGAATCTGAATAAATGCATCACGATCTTCCAGCATGTATTTCAACAGGCGCTTCTCTGAAGTCAAACCCGCTGATGGCGCTTGCGTCGGTTGCTGAAAATGAAATTCCTCATAAACAGGCCCACCGCCACTATCATAGACTGGGTAATCGCCAAAATCCTCTGGCGGAGGTCCACCATAATCACGCGTCTTTGGCTTCGCAGTCGTCGCAACAGATTGCTGTAACTGCTGTTTCAACGCTTCCATCGACAGCTCAAATTCCGAGCCCAACTGTTTCAAATAAAGCTCTCGCTCCACCGCTTGATCCAGCTTGCCGATTTCAACGAGCGCTTCTCCCAAATAAGCAATTTTGTCCGTCTCATTCTGAAGATTACGATTCCGTCTCAAAAACTGCAGTTTAAAAGCCGTCCAGCTCAAGCGTTGATGTGCGTAAATCTCTGCAAATTTCTCTGCGCCTTCTGAGCGAATAAAATCATCCGGATCTTTCCCATTCGGCAACTGCAACACAAAAACCTCTAACCGGTGCTGCTCTGCCAGTAGTGTTCCAGCTTTGAAACTCGCTTCAATACCCGCGCGATCCCCATCATAACAAATAATCGCTCGGTTCGTAACACGCCGAATCATCTGGACATGTTCCTCGGTTAGCGAGGTCCCCATCGAGGCCACACCATTTTGAAACTCCGCTGACACACCAGAAATAACATCCATATATCCTTCCAACAACAGGATTTCCTCTTTTTTTCGAATCTCCTGTCTTGCATCAGAAAAATGGTATAAAATATTTCGCTTATTAAAAATCGGCGTCTCCGGACTGTTCAAATATTTCGGCCCATCCTCCTGATTAAAAAGCCGACCCGAAAAACCGACCAACTGCCCGCGATCATTCTTAATCGGGAACATAATACGATTACGGAACCGGTCTACTATGTTACCATCATCGCGCTCCGTAAGCAAGCCACATTCCACCGCAAGCGGTAAATCAACCTCACGCTTCTTCAAAAAAGTGGTTACCGTCAGCGCATCTGCCGGTGCAAAACCAATCTCAAAATGATCTAATTCCTGCTCCGACATGCCCCGATCGAGCAAGTATTGTAAAGCTTCTTGCCCTTCCTCGGTCTCCATCAACAAATAATGATACAATTTACTCGTCAATTGATGGATTTCAATCATCTTGCCTTCTTGACTGTCTGGCCGATTGGCAGGCGTTCCGTCACCAGAAGATATCTCAATATCTAACGGAATATGTGCCATGTCAGCCACTTTCTTCACTGACTCGACAAACGAAAGCCCATCAATCTGCATTAAAAATGAAAAAACATTGCCTCCCTTACCACACCCAAAACAATGGAAAATCTGTTTCTCAGGTGATACCGAAAAGGATGGTGTTTTCTCGCCATGAAAAGGACAAAGCCCCGTGTAATTACGCCCTTGTTTCTTAAGCTGAACATAATTTCCAACCACGTCCACAATGTCTGCTTGGGAACGTATCTCATCAATTTTTTCTTCTGGAATCCGTTGCATCTTCTATTATAACCTCACTTTTATAAACGTATCCAGCTTGTGTAAAAAATTCTCGTTATCTTGGAAACTCATCGCTCGTGGGCCCTTGCTATACTTGCCTTGCCTACGTTCTTTCGCGTGTAAATACCGCATATCAAGCATCATTGCCATCTCACTCTCGCGATATTCCTCCCCACGATTAGAAAAAGTAGCGACGTCTTTCGCAATCAACATGCTAGCAAGCCCAATATCTTGAGTTACCACAATATCGCCGCTCTTCGCTAAATTAAGTATGCGCATGTCGGCAGATTCCTTATCCGTATCGACAAAAACCCATTCTTCACCTGCTGGCAAATTCACAGAGAAGTGATTATATGACGCCACAAAAGTCATGGGCAAATCATACTTCTTCGCTAGTTCACGGATCTCATCCTTCACAGGACAAGCATCTGCATCGATAAAAATCTTCATGTTTCTCCCTCCTCATATCTATTCACTGTTATATTTGGAGAAAACACATAACCCACACACAAAAATATATTATAGGCGATCAAAACAAGAATTTCCACCGTTTTAATCGCTATAATATATATATTCGCCATAAAATCTGATTTTCCTTCTATAATTCTAAATTTTCATCAACAATTTCACCGATATGCATTAAAATGTCGTTTGCCGTCTCTTCAATCGCTTTATTTGTAACATCTAAGACGTAACATCCCAGCTTATTCGTGAGCTCCGTAAATATCTCTAGCTCTGCGTCAATCCGATCATGGCTCGCGTAATTACCAACCCCACTAAGTCCAATCGAAGCCAGCCGTTTTTCACGAATCTGGTTCAATTTTTCCTTGCTGATTTTTAAGCCGATAATCTTATTCGGATCGATTTCGAACAGCTCTTCTGGAACTTGCGCTTCTGGAACAATCGGGACATTGGCTACTTTCAAGCCTTTGAGCGCCAAATATTGCGAAAGCGGCGTTTTAGATGTCCGTGAAATCCCGATTAGCACGTAGTCAGCTTGCAACAAACCGCGCGGATTCCGACCATCATCGTTCTCCACCGCAAATTCAATCGCAGCCACTTTTCGGAAATAGGCTTCGTCAAGCGATCGCACCATACCAGGCTCAGAAAGTGGCTTAATTTGATACGTCTCTTCCAACTGCGCCAGGAGCGGCCCGAAAATATCAATAATCGGTACGCCGAAACTTTTCGCGGTTTTATTTAACTCCTCGCGCACTTCCTCCACAACGATGGTATGCACGATAATTCCGTTGTTCACCGCCACTAAATCAACAATTTCCTCAATCATATCCGGTGTGTCCACGTGATGAAAACGGTGAATGAACTGCGGACTCTTGCCAAATTGCATCAAAGCCGCACGCGTTACTAGTTCTGCCGTTTCTCCCGTTGAATCTGAAACGACGTAAACTGCTGGTTGTGTCATTGTTATTAACTCCTTTCATGAAAACTTACTTCACGTTTATTTCTTCGATTTGAGCAAATTCCTTAATAAAGCTCGCCAGTTCAAACAACAATGCCAAGCGATTATTTCGAACGGCTTCATCGTCACTCATCACAAGCGTATTCTCAAAATAAGCATCAATCGCTGTACGTAACGCTGCAAAAGCTCGCAATCTGTCCACGATAATCAATGTCGGATAATCTTGTTTCAACTTTTGAACCGCATCAAATAACTGTTGCTCCGACTCATTTTCAAAAAGACCAGGATCGATCGTGATGTCGCCGCCTTGATGTTTTTTAGAAATATTGACAACACGTGCAAGAGCTTCCATTGTTGGACGGAACCACTCGGCATCGCGATTCTTATTTAGCAACTCCGCGCGCTCAATCAGCTCCGGCACGACATTGCTGCCAGCGCTAACGACCGCATCGATAATGTCATGACGAATTTGTTGATCAGAAAGGATCGCGCGTAATCGATTTTGCAAGAATAATTCTACCTGCTCGAAAACCTCTTCGCTTGGAATCGTATTCAGGCCTTCTGCACGCTCAATTTCGACCGTATCCGCTAATACGCTAAGTAGTCGGATATCCCAGTTCTTCGCTTGAATAATCCGCATAATTCCCAGTGCGCTACGACGTAAACTAAATGGATCCGCCGAACCAGTTGGCACGATATTCACACAGAAAAATCCAGTCAATGTTTCTAGCTTATCCGCAACTGCAAGCAGAGCACCGATATCGCTTTGTGGCAGTTCACCGTCCGCCGATGTTGGCATATAATGCTCCCGAATCGCCGTCGCCACTTCCGCATCTTCGCCTTGTAATAACGCATATTTTTCCCCCATGATTCCTTGTAATTCAGGGAATTCACCGACTAAATTCGTTACTAAGTCAAATTTATAAATATCCGCAACACGCGCGATTTTCCCTTTTTGTGCCTCTGTCATGTTGAGTTGTTCCGCGATAATTAGCGCCACTTTTTTCACGCGAACCATTTTTTCCGTCAGCGTTCCTAGTTTTTCATGGAAAACGATATTGTTCAGTTTTGCCACCGCTTCGTCAATCGTGATTTTCAAATCTTCTTGATAGAAGAAATCCGCATCAGATAGCCGCGCGCGCAGTACTTTTTCATTCCCTTTCGCAACGGTTTCTAAATGTTCGTGATTTCCGTTTCGAACGGTGATAAAGTACGGGCGCAACTTGCCTGCCTCGTCAACCACTGGGAAATAACGTTGGTGCTCCTTCATCGTCGTAATCAGAACTTCCTCAGGCAACTCCAAATACGCCTCATCAAAAGTAGCGTGCAGAACCGTCGGATATTCGACTAAATTGTTAACCTCTTCCAAAAGACCCGCGTCAACAGGAATCTTCCAGTTTTCTACCGCTTCGATTTCCTCAATTTGACTCACAATCGCCGCTTTTCGTTTCGCTGCATCCGCGACCACAAACTGGCTCAAAAGCGCTTCCTCATACTCAGCAGGATTCGAAATCGCCACAGAACCGCCCAAGAAGCGATGTCCACGCGTTTCATTTCCAGTCGGTACATTCGTGATTTCAAACGGAATAACTTGATCGCCAAACAAAGCTATCAACCATTTAATCGGACGAATATATTTCAAATCATAGGCTGCCCAGTGCATGCTAACTGGGAACGTCATCGAAGTAACGATTTGGCGCATCTCTGGCAGTAAATCCACCGTCGCCGCACCTTTTACTTCCTTCTCTAAATAAATATATTCCACACCGTTAATTTCGCGGAACTCAAGCGTATCAGGATCAACACCTTGGCCTCTCGCAAAGCCTTGCGCTGCTTTTGACCAATTGCCCTCCGCATCTTTCGCGATTTTTTTGGCAGGTCCTTTCGACTCTTCCACACGATCCGCTTGTTTTTCAGCTAAGTCTTTCACGATCACGGATAAACGGCGAGGACTCGAGTAAACTTCCGTTGTTTTATATTCCAAATCATTCTCTGCAAGCCATTTTTCGACGCGTTCTTGTAATTGTTTCACAGACGCAGTGATATATTTCGCTGGCATTTCCTCCAAACCAATCTCCAATAGAAAATCTTTACTCATGATCTGCGCCCTCCTTTTCTTTCAACAGTGGGAATCCTAGTTTTTCACGCTCATTGTAAAAAGTTTTCGCAATGCGACGCGCTAAATTCCGAATTCTAGCGATATATTGCGCGCGTTCCGTCACTGAAACAACGCCTTTTGCATCGAGTAAGTTAAATGTATGCGAGCATTTCAACACATAATCATATGCCGGAAAAACAAGGCCTTCTTCCATTTGACGACCCGCCTCGCGTTCATACGTATCAAAAAGTGATAACAACATGTCACCGTTCGACGTCTCAAATGCATACTTCGAGTTCTCATATTCCGCTTGATAAAAAATATCACGATACGAAATGCCATCCGTCCATTCCAAATCAAACACGTTTTCTTTTTCTTGAATATACGAAGCCAAACGCTCCAAACCATACGTGATTTCTGATGTCACAGGTGAACATTCCAAGCCACCGACTTGCTGGAAATACGTGAATTGCGTGATTTCCATTCCATCAAGCCAAACTTCCCAACCAAGACCCGCGCAACCAAGCGATGGATTTTCCCAGTTATCCTCAACAAAGCGAATATCGTGCTCTAACGCGTTAATGCCAAGCTTTTCAAGCGAACCCAGATACAGCTCTTGAATGTTATCCGGTGACGGCTTCATCACCACTTGGAATTGGTGATGCTGGAATAAACGGTTCGGATTTTCCCCATAACGACCATCAGCAGGGCGACGAGAAGGCTCCACGTAACCCGCTTTCCACGGCTCAGGGCCAATCGCTTTTAAAAATGTATACGGGCTCATTGTCCCCGCACCTTTTTCCACATCATAGGATTGCAACATAATACAACCTTGTTCAGACCAATAATCTTGCAGCGTTCGGATCATCGTTTGTAAATTCATCAAATCCACCTCCATAAAATTAGGCATATAAAAACCCTCGTCTCTATGCCTCCAAAAAGAAAAGCATAGGGACGAGAGTTATCTCGCGGTTCCACCCTACTTGGACAGATTATACCCGATGTAAATCGGCGACAAGCGCTCGATTTGTGTAAAGCCGTATTTTACGCCCTACCCGTTTAAAAAATGGTTTGGCGTTTTTTACGTCTTCGCGAAAGGGTATTCTCAAATCCCACCTTGATTTCGTCTGTGCTCGGGAAGGCCTTCTTAAAAAGATTCACATTCGGCTCACACCATCTCCGAACTCGCTTTGAAAAGAGCTTTTTAATACTATTTTTCCGTCGCTGCACCTTTTGTATATACATTAAAATTTACCGCATTTTGAGCAGAAAGTCAATCCTCATCTTCTTTTTTCGTTGGGTCCTTTAAAAGTGTATCCCAGTTCTTCATATTATTAAGGAATTTCTTGCTCTTCAAATACAGACCCGAATACTGTTCGTAGTAGGTGTCAATCGCGCGCTGGACCTCTTCTTTCGTCTCCTGCTTCACATCAATATTCCCTAACCGATCCAATTGGAAAATATAAAATAAACGCATCAGCTTCACCGATTTCTCCGTCATATGAAGTCGGTATTTATCGCGTTCAAAACAGCGGTGACACACGATTCCATTCGCATACGCCGAGAAATCAAATCGCCCTTCCGTCTGCCCACAAATCGCGCACCGGTCCATCGTCGGATACAGACCTAACACCGAAAGCATCTTCATCTCAAAAATCTGCGTCAACACCTGCGGATCGTACCCTTCATCAATATGGTGAATAATTTGATAAAAAAGGTTATACAGCGGACCGTTCGCTTGCTGTTCCTCCGTCGCTTTATCTAACAATTCACACGCATACGTCGCATAGGCCGTCAGAAAAATATCGGTTTGGATGGATGAAAAAGAAGTAATCGCTTCGCCTTGTTGCAAAGTTCCTAAGCCACGATTCGGGTAAAAAGTGAAGACGCCGTTTGTAAATAGTTGTGTCACAGCAGCCAGCCGACTCTTTGTTTTTTTCGCGCCACGAGCGACTAAACCAATTTTGCCATACTCCTTCGAATAAATGACAACAATTTTATCAGATTCCCGGTAATTGGTCGTTCGAATGACGATTCCTTCACATTTTTCCATCTCGATTCACTCCTCGTATAATAAGTTTATAGCTTCTTAATTGTTCTTTGAAAATTTCATATAACAGCCTGTCGGCTTGTAAATGGCT
>NZ_JNFB01000040.1 GCF_000766145.1 Paenilisteria newyorkensis
TGAGTCCGGTAGAATACCGTCTTCAGGCCAGCCAAGAAGTCTAATTAAATTTGGTCCAACTTTTGGGGTTCAGTACAAAAATGGATTTACTGCTTTTTTTCTCATTTAGAAATTAAAATTGTCCGGATCAGGACCTGTACGCTCATTCTGATTCAAACTATCAATCAACTTCATCTCTGAATCTTTCAACTCGAAATCAAAAATATTCGCGTTTTCGATAATGCGGTTTTGGTGGACCGATTTTGGAATTGTCACGATACCGTGTTGCAAATCCCAACGTAAAATGACTTGCGCCACCGACTTCTCATAAATTTTGGCGATGGAATTAATCACGCTATTATCGAGAACTTTACCACTACCAAGCGGGCTCCATGCTTCTACGACGATATTTTTATCCGCGCAATATTTGCGTAATGGTTCTTGAGACAGCAACGGATGCAACTCAATTTGATTCACCATCGGCGCGATTTTCGCTTCTTTTAATAATTCATCCAAATGATGCTCATGGAAATTACAAACACCGATCGCGCGTACTTTTTTATCTGCGTATAATTTTTCAAAGGCACGCCATGTATCGACAAACTTACCTTCCACCGGCCAATGAATTAAGTATAAATCAACGTAATCTAAGCCTAGCTTCTCTAAACTCGTGTCAAAAGCAGCTAATGTCGATTCGTAACCTTGATCCGCATTCCATAACTTCGTCGTTACAAAAAGGCTATCGCGCGCCACCCCAGATTCCTTAATTGCGCGTCCCACACCTTCTTCATTTTTGTAAGCAGCAGCCGTATCAATGCTCTTGTATCCCGTTTCGATCGCCCACTTCACGGAATTCACTGCCTCTTCCCCATCATTCACACGCCAAACGCCAAAACCAAACTGTGGCATCTCCACGCCATTTGCAAGTGTTACCGTATCATTAATGTTCATTTTACCAGCCTCCCGATTTCTATTTACCTCTCTACTATACACCTAATGCCCCCCAGAGATGCAAGCCTTAAGCCTCCTCCATTCTGAGCACAAAAAAACCACCGCGGAAAAAGGGGGGAAACCGCGATGGTTAAAAAGGAGTTCTATCGGATGAACAACTACTAAAAAGGGGGAAAAAGTAATTACTATCCTCTTTACATTCTCTATAATACAGGTCCAACATGATAACCCATCAAGAATTAGATGAGAAATTCATGAAAATTACATTTTGGTACTTATACATCTTTTTTCGCAAAAATACGTAACGAGCAGCATAACGATACCGCGTAGGCTACAATAGAAATAACCAGAAGAACGCCTGCAAGTACCCCCATCGACATATCCGCCAAATACCGTACTAACCAATGCCCAAAATCAGACTGATATAAAGCCACCAGTACCGCACCAAAAAGAACAACCAAAGCTGTGTACATATAGCTCAATCGCTGAAACCCGAGCCAATAGTAACAAGGAAAAACAATAGAAAAAAAGAAACATAGCCCAGCCACAACAAATCCTATCGAAACAAAATGCGCACGTATCCCACTTCCACTTTCGATAAATAGGCCGATAATTAGTGTGCTTATAAAAATAAACACCATAGCAAAAATCATGAAAATCAAGCTCGATATATATTTTGCAATAACTATCTTGCCCCGAGAAACTGGCAAAATTGCTATTAGCTCACCACCACTTTTATCGTCATAGCTGAGTGCTGCAAAAATCGGAGCCATCGAAATCATAGTCGCGCCCAAAGCATAAAGAGCCCATGTTACAAATCCCTGATTCATCCATAAAGCTAACAGAGCTACAACAAAAATCAGATAATAAGCCGTCACTTTCGTCTGAGCACAAAAATCTTTCCTTATCAATGCATACACTATAATCCCCCCTTATAAATCCGTGAATTCCAGAACTCGAATAGATAATCGCATCGATACTACATATAACATCAGCATCAATCCGAGCAGCAGGGCCAGTATCACACCATATCCCCATCCTTCAAACCAAGTTATCGCCTGTTGAACAATAGGGAGGCTGGCTAGCATTGTCAATAAAGCATAAAAAATAATCAATCCACCTAACACATATCGCATGGAATCATAACCAAGCCAGAAATAAATCGGAAAAAGAATCATTGTTACGCCTAAAATTATCATCCAAGCCGTCACAGCACTCAAGAAAAAATCCGTCATCGGAATCAACGTCCACATCATAACACTTGTTACCACATACAAAAATACGGTTGTAGCCATCATGATAAGCAACGTTCCAACATAACGCGCCATGACAACATCTTTTCTACTCACTGGCAGAGACGTCACAAATAGTAACGTGTGATTATCCTCATCTCTGCTAATCGATTTTGCTATGATACTTCCACCTGCAATCAATGCTCCTAGCGACAAGAAAACAAACGCTGGCATCCCAATACTTACACCAAAAATAGTAACAATACCGCAAGCCATATAATCGAGCCGCGCTGAATCATCGCGTCTTTCCAAATCAATTGCCACATCTACATTACCCCTTGTCGCCTCTTCTTCGTTGCTTGCACGGTGTAATACATAATATCATCCAAGGTCGGCTTCTCAAAAATAACTTCCTCACCAAAATAAAACCGAGCTTCCTCCGCTTGCCTAGATAACCCCTGAAAGCCTAATGAACCGATCTCCACATCAACAAATAAACTTTTAGCATCGTCATCCAATAGGTCTTGGTCACCCTTCACAATCACATATTGTTCCAATAAGGCGTCTTTCTCCTCACTGAAAAAAACACGCCCCTCATGAATATACGTAATAAAATCAGCTATCCGCTCTAAATCAGCGGTTACATGCGTAGAAAAAATCACAGATACTTCTTCCTTCATCACCACTGTTTGTAAAACGCTAATCAGCTCGCGTCGCACGATTGGATCCAGTCCAGCAGTAGGCTCGTCCATAATAATCAATTTCGCATGATGACTAAGAGCAATCGCAATACTGTATTTCATCTTCATCCCTTTAGAAAGCGTCTTTATCTTCTTATTGCTTGGAAGTTCAAACATTTTCATGTAATTCTGATATTCTGCCTCATCCCAATTCCGATAAAAAGGAGCAATAATCCGCTTCATTTGCTCACAGTTCAAATGTTCATAGAAATGGTTCTCATCAAAAACAAAACCCACATCCTGCTTAATCTCTTCCATCGCATCTTTCGTATTCTTCCCGAATATAAAAACATCCCCACTGTTCTTCTGTACTAAATCCATCATTATTTTTAATAACGTGCTTTTACCCGCGCCATTCACACCAATCAATCCCATGATATAGCCTTTCGGTAAGCGAAAAGAGATATTTCGCAACGTAAAATCCTTATACACTTTCGAAACACGCTTCACCTCTAAAATGCTCTCCATAGTCTAGTCCTCCTCTGCCAACAAATCCATCATGTCACGAACTTCTTTATAGGTTAATCCTAAATCATCCGCTAACTGCAGCAGTTGACTTATCTTTTTCTCCAAGTCCCTTATCTTATGTTCCCGAATTAATGCCATGTTTTGATTCGAAACATATGTACCTTTCCCAGCGACAGTCTGAATAAAGCCATCACGTTCCAGCTCCTCATACGCGCGCTTCGTTGTAATGACACTAACTTGTAATTCCTTCGCCAGTGCCCGAATAGAAGGCAACTGATAGTCTCCAACAAGCTCCCCATTGATAATCTGGTTGCGAATCTGTGAAGCAATTTGCTCATAAATCGGCAATGTGGACGTATTCGTAATGATTATTTTCATACGCACCTCCGCACATAACTGTTCATATAATATATATACAGTATACACGGATATGCTATAGATTACAAGCCTAAAAAAGCGCAAAAAAAAAACCAAGCTGGCAGGGGAACCAACTTGGGAAAAAGGAGTTTAGATATCCTATTACTAAAAAGGGGGTAAAAGTAATAGTTATCTTGTTTACATTTACTATATTACATCAGCTACCTAACATTGCGAGGAAAATCACATGAGATTTCCATTAAACTTTGCCAATTTACTCATGTGAACTACCGATATGAAAATTTTTCTTCGTTAGCAATAAAATCGATAGGCCGAGCAACACGACAATAAAGAGAAGCGAAATCAACAAATTGCCTACAAAATACTCCTTCACGTCCCCAGTCACAATTATATGAACCGCATTCGCGCTCAAATAAGCAGGATTAAAGATTTGCCCCCACCCTGAAGCTCCACTCACCAACTCCAGAATAATCGCGCCACCAGCCCCTATCATCGCGACAACCGCTGTGCTCCGAAACACGATTCCGAGGATAAGCACCGCTGAGACTATAAATAACAACCATACAAAATAAATGCCAAATCCAGCAAAAATACTTGCCATCTGAATTCCACCGTACAATAAGTAAACATAATAATACGCTGCAAAATATCCTAAACCTAGCGAAATTAACACTAGTAAGGCTTGAGAAAACCATTTTGCTAAAATATACTGCCACGCTTCTACAGGCCGCGTTAAAATAAACGCCAACATTCCATTATTTTTTTCAGAAATAATCGCACCCATCAATGCCACAATCAAAATAATAATGCCAAGTTGGTCAAACTGCGAAGAAAGCGTCCCAGCCATGACTTGTTGCGCATTTACCACACCCATTAAGTCCGCGATTGCAGCCCCTTGCTCACTACCATCGCCACCCACTGCCCCCATAATTTCAGGTAAATAATACATCATAAGCGGTTGCATCATCCCAAGAATCGCAAACACGACCGGCAACCAAATCCATTTCAAACTGCGCCACTGCTCCATCTGCTCTTTCAAGAAAAGCGTCATCACATTACTCATTTGCCCACCATCCTTAAAAAGACATCTTCAAGCGTCTCCTCAGCCTGACTCACACTCGTCCAAGCCATTCCAGTCGCCATTAGCACGCGCAAAATAGCTTCACGCGCAGCATCCGCATCCTCCTGATAATACAAATATAAGGCGCCTTGCTTCCGTTCCACACGACTAATCGCCGCCTCTGCCTCAATCAAACGCTCGAATTCAGAAACGCCCACTTCACCCTTCAACACAAAAACAGGCGCGGCATTGGCTTGAACTAAGCTCACAATCCGATCATCCGCCACAATTTCGCCCTCGCTAATAATACAAACACGTTCACAAACCTCTTCCACGTCCGCCAATATATGCGTAGAAAACAACAGCGTCGTCTCCCCTTTCAAAGACTGAATCAGCTGTATAATCTCACGACGCCCAATCGGATCAAGCGCTGAAACAGGTTCATCCATAATCAACAACGCCGGTCGGTGCAAAATCGCCTGCGCAATCCCCAAACGCTGTCTCATTCCCCCTGAAAAAGTAGCAATTTTCTGCTTAGGAGTCGCATCCAAACCAACTTGCGCCAACACCTCAGGAATCCGTTCCGCCAAAGCCGCCTTATCCATACCAGAAAGTTTTCCCATAAACTGCAAAGCATCCGTTGCCGTCATCCATCCATAAAAATTAGGATACTGCGGTAAAAAACCAATTTGCTGCTTCATTTTTGCATGCTCGCCACCACAAATCTGAATTGTCCCACTATCCGGATTTATCATATCCACAATCATTTTCAAAATCGTCGTTTTCCCAGCACCATTGGGACCGAGCAAAGCCACACACTCCCCGGCTACCAGCTGAAAACCGACATTTTTCACAGCCTGATACGCATCAAACCGCTTCGATAAATTCGTAACCTCCAATATTTTCTCCATCATCGATAATCCTTCCTACCAAAAATAAAGTAAATAATCGATCCAATTGTACTAACAAAACAAATAAGAAGTAACCACAAAATCGGGTTTTGCCGATTGTTCCAATTCCGGATTAAATCTATCAACGCTGTCACTAATAAAATAACGTATAAAATAAAAAATGGTGCTAACAATGCTAACGTGTTTGACATCATACTCATCCTTTCTAAATCTAACTGTTATACAAATAATATAACAGATGCATATAAAAGTCAACAACAAAAAAACCGAGCATACACTAATGTATATCACTCGGCTTCAAAAAATTCACTCTTTCAACGATGCAGCAATAAAATCATGGAATAGACTTTGCGGACGCGTTGGGCGTGAAATAAATTCTGGATGATATTGACATGCCACAAACCACGGATGATCCGTAATCTCCACGACCTCAACAAGACGACCATCTGGGCTCGTTGCTGATACTGTCATTCCCGCATTTTCTAACTGCTCACGGTACTCATTGTTAAACTCATAACGGTGACGGTGACGCTCTTCAACCAATGTCGCGCCATACGCTTCCGCTGTTCTTGTACCTTCTTTAATGCGTGCTGGATAAAGGCCTAAACGCAATGTTCCGCCCATATCTTCCACATGTTTTTGCTCTGGCAATAAATCAATAATCGCATGCGGCGTTTTCGGGTCGATTTCCGCAGAATTCGCACCTTCCAAGCCCATCACATTACGCGCATATTCAATTGTCGCCAACTGCATTCCTAAACAAATACCGAAATACGGCACTTTATTTTCACGCGCATATTTAATTGCAGTGATTTTGCCTTCGATACCACGATCTCCGAAACCACCAGGAACTAGGATACCGTCTGCATGACCAATTTTTTCTTGGACATTCTCAGGTGTAATTTCCTCTGAATCAACCCAGTCAATTTGTAGCTCAGCATCATTCGCATAACCCGCATGACGCAATGCTTCTGCGACAGAAAGATACGCATCTGGTAACGCAACGTACTTACCAACCAACGCGATTCGAACTTTTTTCGTCAAATTCTTCACCTTATGAACAAGCTCTTCCCACTCAGACATGTCAGCAACCGGCGCCTCCAACTGCAAGTGATCCAATACAATCTGGTCCATTTTTTGCGCTTGTAAAGAAAGTGGCACATTATACAACGTGTCCTCATCACGCGCCTCGATAACTTCCGACGCTCTCACATCACAAAATAGCGCGATTTTCTCTTTCATCTCTTGAGAAACCGGTTGCTCCGTACGAACAACAATAATATTCGGCTGAATACCATAGCTACGAAGCTCCTTCACACTATGTTGCGTCGGCTTCGTTTTCATTTCACCAGCAGCCTTGATGTAAGGAATTAACGTCGTGTGAATGTAAAGCACGTTTTCCGCACCAACATCACTCTTAATTTGGCGAATCGCTTCAATAAACGGTAAAGACTCAATATCCCCAACCGTTCCGCCGATTTCCGTGATAATAATATCCGAATTCGTCATACGAGCCGCACGGAAAACACGATCCTTCAGTTCATTCGTAATATGCGGAATAACTTGCACTGTCCCACCAAGATAATCACCGCGACGCTCTTTCTTAATAACCTCGGAATATACTTTCCCCGTCGTTACATTGCTGTACTTGTTCAAATTAATATCGATAAAACGCTCATAATGACCTAAATCCAAGTCAGTTTCCGCACCATCATCCGTGACAAAAACCTCTCCATGTTGATACGGGCTCATCGTCCCAGGATCGACGTTAATATAAGGATCAAATTTTTGAATCGTTACACTAAGTCCTCGGTTTTTAAGTAGTCTACCAAGTGAAGCAGCCGTAATCCCTTTACCAATTGATGAAACGACGCCACCTGTCACAAAAATATACTTTGTCATTGTTCTAAAATCTACTCCTTTCGCCTTATCGAAATTTATTTCGGGGTGGAGAACCTTTACTTGCAAAATTTCATTGCTAAAAAAGAAAATCGCCAATTGCTTTCATGCCCTTGGCTTACACTCTTTGCGTCATCCATTTTCATCACACAAAAAGAAAACGCCCACTTACTCATCTTGCAAAGTAAGGGAGCGCAATATTTATATCCGTCCTTATAAAAAGGAGCCCAAATAAAATATTACATAGATAGCGCAAATAAGTCAACCCTTTATTTCATGAAAACGCCCTCAAGCATTGCAACTAGAGGCTAAAAATATTTTCAAATCGATTCTCATTTCTACAAACGAAAAACCCGCCTCTTAATTTCAGAAGCAGGTATCCATTTTTTACTTTTCGAATTCATCTTCAAATTCACTATCGTCTTCCACAATAGTTGTCAGATCTCCTTCGATACCATCTGGTAAATGACCTTCTTCTGGATCATCGTCGTCACTAACAAGACCATCTGTAAGAACAACTTCTTCTTCCCCTAGTTCTTCTACCACATCGTCCTCTTCGTAATCGATATCATCGTCAAGAATGTCCTCATCGATTTCTTCGTCATCATCGTCGTCATCATCTGATTTACGTTTCTTCTTAGGTTTTGTCTGCGTTTGAACTTCTTCATCAATCGCATCAATTGGGTACCACGCACGTAGCCCCCAAGTATTATTACCAAGAGAAATAAAATTACCCTCAATATTCATATCCGTGTAAAATTGAACAAGTCTCTCTCTTACTTCGCCTTCGCTTAAATCAAGAAACTTAGTAATCTCATCCACAATCGCTTGGAATGGCATTACTTCTCTTCTTTTTTCAAGAACATAGTGCGCCACTTCAATCAAAGATAACTCTTTACGTTCTTCTTTTGTCAATTGGCTCAAATCCAAAGCTGGCACGCCCCTTCTATAATAAAAAATAATTTCCTAAACTGCATTTTTCTGACTCTATCTATTCTACATGTAAATGACGCTGAACACAATAAAATTATAACATACTCTGCAATAATACCCATATCAATTCCATATTCATAGCTTCGTCAGTACACAATAACCAATATAGAACAACAATATCGCGAGCAATAGTATCGGGATAGAGCCTAATTGCATGCTATATAAAATTGCCGTTGCAATGACAAGGAGCAGAAAAATGATACACATGAAAATGATATAGCGCATAATTCGCAAAACCCCGATCTAAAATTTTTCTAGTGCTCACTTTGTTCAACTAAATTCCTAATTACATTTTTTCTGGTGCAGAAACGCCAAGAAGTGTAAGTCCATTACGCAATGTGATTTGTGCCGCTTTAATCAAAGCAAGCCGCGCTTCTGAAACCTCTTTATTCTCCATATCCAAAACCTTATTAGAATTATAAAAGCGATGGAAAGCCGTCGCTAAATCATTCAAATAACGCACAATCCGATGTGGAATTCTTTTCTCAGCAGCCTCTGCGACAACATCTGGAAATTCACCCAATACTTTCAACAAGTTATAATCTACCTCAGAATTCAGCAAAGCAATGTTCGCGTCCTTACTCAAAGTAAAGCCTTGCTCCACGCCTGAACGTAAAATACTTGAAATCCGAGCATGCGCATATTGTACGTAATATACTGGGTTTTCAGTAGACGTCGATTTCGCAAGCCCCATATCAAAGTTCATATGTGTATCTGAACTACGCATCGCAAAGAAATAACGTGTCGCATCCAATCCAACTTCCTCAATCAAATCGCGCATAGTCACTGATTTACCAGTACGCTTACTCATCTTCACTTGTTTGCCGTCCTCATAAAGATGAACCAGTTGGATAATCTCAACCTCAAGATGGTCTGGGCTGTATCCCAAACTCTCAATGGCAGCACGCATCCTTGGAATATAGCCATGATGATCCGCTCCCCAAACATCAATCAGTACGTCAAATCCACGCTCTAATTTATCTAAATGATAGGCGATATCTGGTAAGAAATACGTGTAACTACCATCCGATTTAATAAGTACGCGATCTTTATCGTCACCAAATTCCGTTGTCCGAAGCCAAGTAGCGCCCTCTTCTTCAAAGATATAGCCATTATCACGAAGTTTCGCTAGTGCAGGCATAATTTTATCATTCTCATATAGCGTCGTTTCCGAGAACCAGCTATCAAAATGAACACGAAACTCCGCCAAATCTTCGCGTAATTTCGCCGTTTCAAAAGTCAACGCTTCTTTGCGGAATAACTCCCGTCTCACGTCTACATCTTCCTTGACATACTTATCCCCATACTTTTCAGCTAATTGCTTACCCAAGTTAATAATATCCGC
Source organism: Paenilisteria newyorkensis (assembly GCF_000766145.1). Classification (GTDB taxonomy): domain Bacteria; phylum Bacillota; class Bacilli; order Lactobacillales; family Listeriaceae; genus Listeria_A; species Listeria_A newyorkensis. The sequence continues at coordinate 9,957 of NZ_JNFB01000040.1, forward strand.
GCCACGGTAACCTTCTTCTGGGAATTCTGCATCAATGTTCAGCGCTTCTAAATAACGAGCTTCTGTCGACAAAATCAAATTATTAATCTGATTTCCTGCATCATTGATATAGTATTCACGAGATACACTGTACCCTGCCATCGTCAAAATATTCGCCAATGAATCACCAATTGCCGCGCCACGTGCATGTCCTAAGTGCAAATCACCCGTTGGATTCGCTGAAACAAACTCAATCTGAAACTTCTTGCCTTTTCCTGTATCACTTGTACCATAAGTATCGTCAGCATCCATAATGACAGGTATTAAAGCCGTCAAATAGGCATTATCTAAGTAAAAATTAATAAATCCTGGTCCAGCAATCTCAATTTTATTGATAAGTGCATGGTTTTTCCCGATTGCCGCTACAACCGTCTCTGCAATCGCTCGCGGTGCTTTCTTAGCCACACGTGCCAGCTGCATAGCGATATTGGTAGAATAATCCCCATGTTGCTTATCCTTTGGAACCTCCAGCAAAATAGATGGTACCTCGGCTTGCTCAATCCCCAATCCTTGTACCACCGCTTCTTTAATAATTGCAATCAAATCTTGTTGACTTTTTTGACTAACATTCATTCTTTATCCTCCTCTAAAATCATCGAGACATCAAAAATTCCAATGTTCACACCTCTGTCTAACAACTCGTACTGAAAGTCAATCTTCCCAGAAAACAGCCCCTCTTGTACGTAAACTTCTTCTATATTCAAAAGCTCTGACTCCATCATCAGTTTGCCAACACCATAGTCTACGCTAACCGTACTACGCTTACGCTCTCTGAAAAAATGCATGCGCATATTCACAGCACCGCTACGCATCAACAAAACTTCTTGATCCGTTATTTTCAAAACCGTTCTAATAGTCCCAGCTTCTTGCTCTTCTTCATAATGAAGGTAACGACTTCCCGTGGTATGATCCAAATAAAACACACCTGACAGCGTTAACTCCGTACGTTCCTCTTCCATTTCCTGCTTAGAAATCGTTTTTAAACGCAACTGTACCGGCGTCTTTTCCTTATTACTCACGCTTTAAAGTCCCCCCATATAATTTCGAATGCACTACATTATAGTTAAAAACAGGCTAAAATGCAACCTCAAATTTGAAAAACAAAGTAGTAGAAACTCGCCATTTCCCCAGCAATCCACGGCATAAGCGTGTTAAAAATCGGTGATATCGTATACCGCGAAAGCGGCGTAATAACTAGTATCAAGAAAAATAATAACGCATAGTTCTCATAAGCCTGCACTTTTAACCGCCATTTCAAAGGTAAAAATTCCGATAAAATTTGATAACCATCCAATGGTGGCAATGGCAATAAATTAAAAATAAATAAAATCAAATTCAGCGACACAAACAAATTGAAGAAATGCAAGATAATCTGCGAATACGCCACATCCATTTGTAGAAATAAAAAATACAGCCCCAATCCAATAAAAGCAAGCAATAAATTACTAACTGGACCAGCCAAACTCACAACTACACTACCAACACGTCGGTGCTTCATTTTATACGTATTAACAGGCGTTGGTTTCGCCCAACCGAATCCGGCTATAATAACAAAAATAAAACCAATCGGATCAATATGTTTCAACGGATTAAACGTTATGCGACCCTCATTCTTCGCAGTATCATCGCCAAATAACAGAGCAACCCAAGCATGCGCCAACTCATGTATTGTAAAAGCAATCAAAAGCGTCACGATGACGTAAGGCAAATCCTGCAACGAATAGGCTAAAAAATTCTCCATGAATAATCTCCTTCTGTATTGTAGTACTTCAATTATGTTATAATACACTCATTAAATCAATACTTAGGAGTGAATTTCATGCCGTTCGTAACAATAAAATTTCTAGAAGGTCGAACAGATGATCAAAAGAAAGCCGTCGTAGCAGACGTAACAGAAGCTGTTTCGAAAAATCTAGGTGCACCAAAAGAAAACATCCACGTCATCCTAGAAGAAATGAAAAAAACAGATTATGGCGTAGCTGGCGTTCGAAAATCGGACATCTAAGCCACTAAACGATTCTCCACTAAAAGCGTTGTATCGCAGTCTGCTTCTATTAGCACACTAGGTACAGCGCTTTTTCTTAGCCTCACCGCTTATATTCTTTCAAAGAATGCGCATGTATCAAACTCACGATTTCCTCCGAAATGGTAGCATTGATACGTCCACTTTCTATAAAATCAAGCGGATAATAAAGTTTGATATCCACACGCCGTTTGCCAGCTATAGCTTCCACTATAGAAGATTCCGTCGATAGCTCATGTAATTCTCCATTTGGCATTAATAATTGGATAGGCGACCTCCCAGCGACGTCTCCTGGCTCATATAAGTCATACGGTAAATCCGATGTCGAATCAATCACCAAATAATATTCTGGATCAATATCTGCCTGTTCCAGCAACCCTTTTAACTTCAAATAAAGTTCCGCATCCACTCTCGAATCATAATTAATATATTGCAACAATCTTCTGTTCAAAAAACGACTACATAAATCACTTAAAATAGAGTCCTCTTCGTACTGCCATATCGAAAAGAAGTACATCAATACCGTATCATCTAGCGTAATATACTCCTCTAAAGAAACGTCACGATTCAAAAATGGCAACAACTGAACTGGCGTCTGTGTAAAATGATAGTCTCTTTCATGTAAATTCTGCGCACGCTCTAATATCTTCCACAAAAGAACCTCCGCACTCCTGCTCACCGGGTGGAAATACACCTGCTGATACATCTGATAGCGGCTCACAATATAATCCTCCACCGCATGCATTCCCGAAGCCTTAATAATAACTCCATTTCCATCCGGGCTAGGACGCATCACACGCATAATTCGCTCCATATCAAAATTCCCATAACTAACTCCAGTATAATAAGCATCTCGCAACAAATAATCCATCCGATCCGCATCAATTTGACTAGAAATCAACTTAACCAGCGTCTGGTTCTGATATGTTTTATTGATAACGGCTGCTACTTTCTCTGGAAAATGTATCCCAGCTCGCTCTAAAACCGTTCGCACCTCGGTATTCCCTGTTATAATTGCCATCGTATAATGTTCATGATCCGTGCTAAAAACCTTCTCAAAAGCATGTGAAAACGGTCCATGTCCTAAATCATGTAACAACGCCGCACACAAAGCTACCAAACGCTCTTCGTTATCCCACTGAATCTCATTGGCAAACGTACCTTCTACAATGTGCCGCGTCACCTCATACACACCTAATGAATGATTGAACCGACTGTGCTCAGCCCCATGAAAAGTAAGCGAGGTTGTTCCCAATTGATGGATTCTACGTAATCGCTGAAATTCTTTTGTTGCTATCAAATCCCAAATAATTTGGTCAGAAACATGCACATATCGGTGTACAGGATCTTTAAATACTTTTACTTCTGGTAATTTTGTCTCTAAATATGTCACATGTCATCTTTCCTCTCTAAACTAATTCATAGATCTGCTAAAACCTTCTCGTTCCTCAGTATAAGCCGTTCGTAATAAGCCGTATACCAATCTAACTCTTCTCCCATTAGGCGGCTGGACTCTAAACGCCCCGCGAAATGGTACAATGCGTTGAGCAATTTCACCATCACATCATTCACTTCAAGCGGCTCTCCAAATAGCTCCGACAACGTGGTCATAACCGCTGGATCAACATCTGGATACGTATATTTCTCTTGCTTATCCTTCCCACTAATACGGTAAAATTCGCGAATCAGCTCGGCCCGTTTCTGTTGATCGCCATTAACAGCTAAATATATTTGTACCGCAACACCCTTCGCCATCCGACGCTGAGATATGCCTGCAAATTTCTTACCATTAATGCTTAAATCATAACTTCCCGGACAATAAGATCCGACTATTTCACGCGCTTCCATCTTGTAAGCAAAAGTCGGAAACATGTGTTTAATAAGTGCGAACATTGTCTCATAACCACGATCTATCGCAATCCCTCGTTCCACATCTGGAAAAACTAACGACAGATTGAGCACACCAGAATCCAGTACCACTGCCAAACCACCAGAATTCCGCACAACCGCTCGATATCCTTGCTCTCTAAAATAAGCAATACCCGCCTTTAAATCAGGCAGCTTCGTATCTTGAATCCCCATCGAAATTGTATCATGATGCACCCAAGCTCTCGTTGTAGGTGGCGATATCTCACTTCCAACCGAGCGACAAAGCGTATCGTCCGTCGCAAATGATTGCAAGGCGTCAAACGCAATTTGCACCGTTGTCTGATCGATAAATCGCCAATTTTCCTGCTTTAATAAATCCAGTCCTTCTTTCATCTCAGTGACTCCATTTCCAATAATCTTTGTTGTTATTATAGCACACTCCACGGCGATTTGGAGGGCATTTAGCAATTTCGCAGTTTAAATGAATATACGTATTTTTAACCCCTGATTCGATTATTTTACACGCCTCTTTTTACTTGTTAGAATTATTTTTGCTATCCATGCGACAGCCGCTAATTTTCCCAACCGATTCCAATTCTTTTTATTCACGATAATCGCCTCCTCAATACCAGTTTAAGTGGTTTTATCGGAATGTACAAACATGCACGCTTATCGTTTTAACCTTAGACAATAAAAAAAGCCTGAACGCGGGGCTCAGGCGAAATTTAAAACCTAGGGAGTTTTAAATGAGTATATGGTTTAAAGCGGTTTTACCATTCATAACGGTCGTGTTTGCTTGAGTTACGACGGTTACAGTTACGTGGGTTGCCCCAAATGCGGTATAGCAGATACACAACAAGCGCTAAACCTAGAAGTGGGAATAGGAAATGCATCGTGATACCGATGACTTTGAATAGAATATTAAGTCCAATGATAGCTAGAATAACGGTGAATAAGTATTTGAAAAAATTGTTCATTTTAATGACCTCCAAATTTTATTATATCAACTTTTAACGTTAGCATGATTAAAATCTATGTGAAATCGCTGAAATGCCACGATTAGTTTTTAACGTCTATAATTTGAGCTGTTGATGGCTCGGCTGGAATGGTGGTATGTAGTTTTATCGTTTTTGCTGGTACGATAATTGGCTGTGTCTGTGTTCCAACTAGCAACATAATGAGTAATGCTGACATTAGACCGAAAATCCCTTTTTTCACGTCGTTCACGCCCTTTTGTTTGGTTGATAGGTTTATTATAGCTGGATTTATTTTTTTTAACGATAGGCTCTGGGCTGAAAATTCGTACGCCCTAAGTCGGATGTTTGAATGGGCCACCTACAAAACCACCTTCACCTTGGAACCCACCTACAATTAATGCTATGATACATACCATATAAAACAATTGGAGGGAAACAAGATGCTAGAACAAAACCAACCGCGAATCTGGACAATTATTTGGGTTTTCGGTGTTTATTTATTCCTATCACTTATATTTCAGATTGCGAGCATCGTTTGGGATGTATTTGCTGGGAATGAGGCTCTGGATATCGCCGTCACGTGGCATAGTGAACTACTTAGCCTGGCCGCGATGCTAATCACGCTTTTGCTAGCGAGATGGCAGCGTATTCGATTTTTCAGTCGTGTGCGGATTAGTTGGAAAGGATTTCTGTTTGCGGCTGTTGTGATGCTTGTCGCGATTGGGATTAGCTCTGTCATCGATTATCTCGGTCAGAATTTTTCTTCCTATACGAATACGCAAAACGAGATGCTATTAGAAGATGCTTACCTGAACGCTTCTTGGCTGCTTAGTTTCTTGTCTATCGTTATTATCGCGCCATTTGTGGAGGAAATTATTTTTCGGGGATTCCTGATGCAGCAACTTTTCAGAAGTCGGTTATGGCTTGGCTGGATTGTTAGTAGTTTGCTTTTCTGCGCGGCGCATGTTCCGACGGATTGGGTTAGTTTTCTGCTTTATTTGATTCCAGGCATTGCGCTGGGCGGGATTTTGTACAAAACGAAGCGGCTTGAACTGACCATTTTTGCCCATTTCCTGAATAACTTTATAGCTTTTATTTGGACATGAAAACAGCAGCGATTCCTCGATGCGAATCGCTGCTGTTTCTATTTATATAACCAGTGTAATAACGCGGTCGCCTGGTTTTACTTCTTCTTCATCGACAACCATGACGTCTAAATATTGATTCGTGTTTGTGACGATAATAGGTGTCGTGATATCATAGCCTTCGCTTCTGATACCTTCAATATCGAATTCTGTCAATAATTGACCTGCTGTAATTTTATCGCCTTGTTTTGCGTGGACGGTGAAGTACTTTCCTTCTAGTTGAACCGTGTCCATTCCGATATGCATTAGGATTTCAGCGCCTGAATCGGTTGTGATTCCTACTGCGTGACCGGTTGGGAAGACCATTGTTACTGTTCCATTTGCTGGTGAGTATAGTTTGCCTTCTGTTGGTACAATTCCCAAGCCTTTGCCGAGTGCGCCGGATGAGAATGCTTCGTCTTTAACGTTGACAAGTGGGATAAGTTCACCTGCAAGTGGCGATACTAAAACTTCTTGTTCGATTAGTGTTTCGCTTTGTGTCACAACTGGTGTTACGGATGCTGCTGTTTCTACTGGATCTTTGAAACCGAATACGAGTGTCAAAATGAGTCCTAGTACAAAGCTGACAACCATCGCTAGCATAACCATCCAGAATTGGGTGCCGATTGGGCTACCTGGTTCGATGAAGTTCGGGATACCGAAGACGCCAAGTCCGCCGAGGATATATCCTTGTGAGCCTGCAAATCCGATGATTCCACCACCGACTGCTCCGGCGATACAACTCATGATAAATGGTTTTTTAAGTGGTAATGTAACCCCGTATATTGCTGGCTCTGTTACGCCAAAAATACCGGAGATGAATGCTGGAAAACCAAGTGTTTTGATTTTTTGATTCTTTGTTTTTAGGATAACTGCTAGAACGGCACCGATTTGTGCAAAAGATGCGCCGAACGTCATCGCTAGAATTGGATCTGCGTGTAGTGTAGCAATGTTGTTGAGCGCCACCGGGATAAGGCCCCAGTGAAGTCCGAAGATGACGAATACTTGCCAGAATCCACCGAGGAATAGACCTGCGATAACTGGACTTAGGTTGTAAACCCATAGTGTTCCTTGACCGAGTAAGTCGCCTGCCCATACTGCGATTGGACCGATAACGATGAATGTTAGTGGAACAACGATTAGTAATGTAAAGAATGGCACTAAGAAAGTTTTGACTACATCTGGAATGATTTTTTTGAGTCCTTTTTCCACTTTTGAAGCGAAGAATGTTGCTAAAATAATGGGAATAACCGATGAGGCATAGCTCATTAGAATGACTGGTATTCCTAGGAATGTAACGTGAATTGGTGATTCAAAAAGCGTGCCTGCAAATAGTGTGTATAAGGGTTTTCCGGCTGTTAATCCTGATATTGCTGGATAGACGAGCGCACCCCCGATGGCCATCCCGACAAATATGTTGCCGCCGAATTTCTTGATGGCTGTGTAACCTAGGAAAATTGGGAAGAAGTAGAATAGTGCGTCCCCAATCGCGTATAGGATTTGGTAGGTTCCAGATGTTGCTGTCACCCAGCCGAATGCTAGGAACATCGATGCGAAACCTTTAATCATACCAGTTGCTGCTAGAACGCCTAAAACTGGTGTAAATACGCCTGAAATCATGTCGATAAATTTATTGAAAAGATTGCCGCCACTATCGCTTGCTGCTCCTTCTGCGCCTTCAGCAGAAATGCCGCCAACTGCTAGTACTGCTGCGTACACGTCTGGTACGTGGTTTCCGATGACGACTTGGTATTGACCACCGCTCCGAAGTACGGAGATAACGCCGTCCATTTTTTCTAATTCTTCCGTTTTCGCAATACTCTCATCTTTCAGTTTAAAACGCAATCGCGTGATACAATGGAATACACTATTGATGTTGTCTGTTCCGCCGACTTTTTCGAGAATGTCTTTAGCGAGTTGTTCATATTTCATAATATAAACCTTCCTTCTTACCTTATTTTTGCACAAAGAAAAACCCAAACCGCTTCATGGGAGAATACATGTGTATCCCACGAATCAGCTTAGGTAATGCCCGTAGATTGGTAACAATCCTTTGCGATGACTATAATATATCACAGGTTGAAAACGATTACAAGTGGTTTTTTAAAATTTTTTTATTTTTATTTCGGCTTTAAAATTTGTGCTTTTATTTGACTTGATAGAGAATTGTGGAATTATTTGTATAGTTTCCTTTTGATTCTGATATTTGAACTTTAATTTGATTACCGCGAACGAGTTTGATTGGAATGCTGAAATTTCTAGTGACCCCTTTGATTAGTTTTTGTTCGGGAGCTATTGGTTTGCCTGCTAGATTTGTGATTCGGATGTATTTCGTTTTTGTTTCGTCGGCGTTCCAAATGATGGTTCCTCGTATCGCTTTATTGGAATAAGTAATCGATTTTAGCGTGGTTCCGATGTAATTTCTAGCGGTTTGATGGATTTTGCCGTTGTTTTTGTTGTTATTTAGAAACAGGAGTTGTAGGGCGTCTTTTTTGCTAGTGGAGGAACCGTCGACCATGCTTCCTAGATTTGTGCTGCGAATGTTGTTGTTAAAAACGCTTAGTAGTGCGGTTGGGTAGTAGGCAGTGCGCTTGTTTTCTGTTACTGGGACTTCGCGGACATTGATGAGTGAGCGGTAGTAATTGTTGATTTTACCGACGATTCGGAAGTTGTTGGATTGAATGGTGATGCCGTTTAGAAGCGCTGTATCACTTATTCCTGCAAAAATTCGGATGGGATAATCGATGTTTCTTGATGTGAAGTTGTTCCCTGTGAGAACGATGCCTTTTGGTCTGGTTAAGGTATTGCTTTTACGCATATTGGTTGTGAAAAAAGCGAATGTATCCGGACTGTCGATGTTGATGGTGTTGCCTTGATATAGGGCATATTGAGTACCGCTTGCTCTCAGGGCTGTGTACCTCGTATAGTTTGGAACCGCTTTGAGGCGCCATTTTTTTGCGATTAGTGGGTTATTGGGATTGACTTTGTTTGCTCCGGCGGATAAGTTGATTCGGTTGTTTTTAACGGTGATGTACTGATTGGCTGGGCCGTAGCTGTCGATTGCGGCGTCTTGCATGCTGTCTAAGGTTTCACCGCTTTTTTTGACTGCATCGTAGTGGTAACTGCCGTAGCGCTGCATCCAATCGATGACTTGATTGTTGTAAATTGTGATGCCGCTGTTTCCGTAGTACATCACAATGCCAGTTCTGCCAAGGTTTTTTAGGCGGTTATTGGTGAGTGTGATGTTGTCTGAGTAGGTGAGTGAAATGCCGCTTTGTAAGCCTGAATTTAAGAGTTGGCTATTTTGAATCGTGACGTTTTTTGCTTTGGCGATGTTGATGATACTCGTACCGACATTGTTCGCATTGAAGATCATGTTGGAAATTTTGATATTTGTTTTTAGCGCTTTCTTGGTGGTGGCTTTGTAACCCGCCGCAGTCTCTGCTTTTGTCGTCATCCCGATATTCAGCAGGTTGTCTTGATAAAAATTAGTGGGATTGGTTAAGTAGTTGAATTTCGATATCGTCGGATTATATTGTAGGGTAAAATTTTGTAGGATTATATTCGTAGCAGATTCTTGGCTTGTTGGTGTCGAATCTGTAGTCATTGGGGCGTTGTTCATGGTTAGCGTTGTCGCTGTGGGGGTGGAGTTTGGGCCGGTTAAAACGATATTTGATTTTAAAATAATTTTCCCGTTTATATAAAATAAGCCGGCTGGTAATGTTACTTGTTTTGCTTTTGTTGTTGAGGCTTGGTTAATTGCAGCTTGCAATACCTTACCGTTTTGCGTTGCGATTTCTGGCGTCGTGCCTTTTGTTAATGGTATAATTTCGGCCTTAGCTATTTGGGGAATAAGGATGACAAGTGTCAAGCTAATAATAAATCCTGTGATATACGTGATGGTTTTCTTCATTTGAACCACCGCTTTCTTTAAATGTGTCGAAATTGTGTCTTTTACCTTAATATACCGCAAAAAAATACATTCCAAACACACAAAATCGTGTTTGGAATGTATTTTTCTTTACTTATTATCTTTTGACATCCATTTGTAATTCTCGGAACCGATTGGGTACGCGATGTAATCTTGTAGTGCTGCTTTTTGGAGATACGCGCGTCCGCCTTGGTATAGTGGCACTAATGTCGCGTTATCCTTGAGCAAAATTTGTTCGGCTTTTAGGAGTGCTTCCCAGCGTTTTTCGGGGTCATTGGATAGTGATCCTTTTGCGCCTAGTACTAATTTGTCGTACTCTGCGTTAGAAAAACCGGTGTGATTTCCTGGGCTGTCTGTTAGGAAGAGGTTCAGATATGTGAGTGGATCTGAGTAGTCTCCGCCCCATCCGCCGAGTAACATTTCGTAGTCTTGACTAACATCGGCTACAAAGCTTGCTTTTTGTGTGACTGTTTTGATGTTGACGGTCAAGCCTGGTAGATTTTTTTGGAGCTGGTCTTGCATGAACTCTGTTTGTTGTTTTTGCAAGGATGAGTCGCCGGCTGTTAAGGCAATGGTTAGGCCTGATTTGCCGATTTCTTTTAACCCTGATTCCCAGTATTTCTTGGCTTCTGTTGGATTATAACTTAGGAGATCGCCGTTTTGTTCGCGGAAATCTTCTTTTGTTTTTGGATCAAACATGATTTTAGCTGGTACGTTTCCGTTTAGTACGGCTGAACCATTGGCAAGTAAGCGGTCTACCATCGATTGTTTATCGATTGCCATGGCTAAGGCGCGGCGGATATTGACGTTTGCTAAATCGGTTTTCTGGCCATCTTTGCCTTGATTCATCTTGAGGTAGACGGAGCGTCCTGTGAAGGTCTTGTTGAAATCGGGATCGTCTTTGTATTTGGAAACGAATTCGCCGTCAAGTTCGATGCGATCTAGTTTATCTGTTGTGTATAGATTTAACGCCTGATTCGTGTCTTTTACAACCTGAACGTGGATTTTATTCGCTTTCACGTTCTTTTTGTCCCAGTATTTGTTGTTTTTAACGTAATCCCACGTTTTTTCCGTGCCGTCCCAGTTTTCTAGTTTGAATGGGCCGTTGGAAATCAAGTTTTCGCTAGATAGAGCGTAGCGGTCGCCTTGGCTCTCGATGTACGCTTGGTTTTGTGGGAAGAACGTGCCGGTTGTGAGCAAGTCTTTGAAAATCGGTACTGGATTTTCGAGCTCGACTTGTAGCGTTTTGTCGTCTAGTGCTTTGACGCCGAGCTGATCTGGATCCATATCACCTTTTAAAATTTGCGTCGCGTTCTTCACGATTTCTTCCATCTGCGGACCATATGCAGCGGCTGATTTCGGATCAACGACTTTTTTCCATGCGTATTCGAAATCGGCGGCGGTTACTGGTGTTCCGTTCGACCACTCGGCATCTTCGCGAATTTTGAAAATCAGCGTTTTACCGCCGTCCTTTTCTTCTGGTTCTGCGGCAGCCATGGCGAGTGCCGGTTTGCCATCTTTATCTAAACGGTATAATCCTTCATATACTTGATTGATTGCTTTAAAACTGACGCTATTGTCCGCGGTCGTTGGATTCACGCCCGGTATTTCGCCTGTTTCCATGATGTTAATCGTACTGCTTTCTTTTTTCTCCGTGTCTTTTACTGCATCTTTTGACTGACAAGCGGCAAGTAATACAAGTCCTAAAAGCATTAGGACGCCTAACATTTTTTTGCGCAAAATCATGTCCCCCTTTGTGTTTTGGCCGAAAAAAAAGCCCAGAGAAATTGGGACATCAGCGACTTAGTAGAAACTGTATTTTAAAACGCCTAACCCAATTCTTCGGGTAAGACCCTACATACGGCTCCAAACAAATTGAGCGAAAGCGTTTGTATTCAGGAGATTCGGTGGAACCCGGAAGCGGAGCGTACTTGTGTACGTGATGACTGAAAACAGGGAGGGGGTAGTTTTCCCGACCATGTAAGAAGTTAAGCGTAGCAAGTATTGCGTAGCCGAACCGGAAGTCCGCCGAATCTCCTGAATGCGAGCGCTTGTCGCCAATTTACTAAGGCTATGATCCAACTCTCTTTGGCTTTATTAAACCATAAACTGTATTCATTGTAAACTGGAACTGTACTATTTTTTATTTAAGTAGACGCCTGATCCGACGATGATAATAGTCATCGATAGTAGCGCTGCAAGCATGATAATAGAGGGATCGTTGAACATGAAGATGCCGAGAAGTAGAAATGTAAATCCGACTACTGACAACGTTATAACAGTTATTTTTCTCAAACTATTTCGTGATCTTGCGTCTATCTTTTTAAAGCCGATGAGTGTGAGCCATAAGAATATTTTTTTGGAATTTGAAAGGTACATTGCGGTCAGGACTAGGAGCGCTCCAACAAGTAATAGGCTGTAGCGGCCTGTTGGGATTTCGTAGCCTAGACTGAACAGGATAATCGTCACCTGAATGATTGCGAGTAGGATTAGTAATGCGTAGAACATGTACTCAAACTCCAAACGATTATCTGGTTTTACTTTCTCTTTCCCGTAGTATTCTGTGCCGGTAAACATCACCATAAGGAAAGGAATTAAAATTAAGCCAAGCCATTTTTGGACGAACATATCGGGTGAAAAATCCGTTCCAAAATGTACCGCTACCTCGCTTGGGAGTAAGGGATACGTTGCTAAGGTTAAAACTAGTGTCGCAAAAATAACCATGCTTGGAAACATTCCAATTCTTTTCATTCGTCTCGCCTCTTTCCTACATTTAAATTTGGCGATACGCGGCTAATTCAGCTCGGTCCTTGGCTATCCTGACGTTTTTTAGCGTTCCTAGATGCGCTGCTGTGTCGTGATAACCGCGCTCTGTCAAAGCACGCGTCGCAGGCAAATATACAACAACCGCGAAACCTGCTCGTGAAAGCTGTTCCACCGTCGTTTTTACACAAAAATCAAAGGCTAATCCTCCAACAATAACAAGGTCTACTTCTCGCTCTCGCAGGAATTCAATCACACCGGTCGACAGGTTTTCGCGAATATCGTGATAACACGCGCCGTATGGATGCAAATCTGGCTCCATTCCTTTCCAAACAAAAAGATCGTATTCGGATGGGTGCGGCATGTCGTCTAATAGTTCAAAGCCTGGCGTACCTGGCACGCAATGTTTCACCCAAGTGAGGTCAGCGTCTGGAAACTCGAGTGGCGCCAACATTTCTTCGGGCTCCGTGACGGTCCAAACGGCTTGTTCGGGATGCGCGTCTTTACTGCCAATGCGAATGCTGCCCATCGTCGCCATAAATTGTAGTTCCGGCACGATGAGATGGCCTTCTGGAACGGGAAGTTCTTCTGGGCAAAGTGGCGTGAAACCTTTTTGTACGTCGACATCAAAAGTTGCTATTTTCATGATTCATTACTCCTTTTTGCGATACGTCATCTGTGTAAACTGGCCAAATTTTACAACTTCTTCGAGATGTAGAAGCTCTCGTGCGCCTTTTTCAAAGAGTGGTGTGCCGTCTCCGAGAATAATCGGGGCAACTGTGATGATGAAGCGGTCGATTTGATTTTCTTCGAGGAACTTTTTCACTAACTGGGCGCCACCGACAAGCCAGATGCTCTTGCCTTCTGTGGTTTCGAGCCAATTTTTAACGGAACCATTTACAAACGCGGCGTATTCGTCTTTTGTACCCGCTTTTTCATTGGAAAAAACATAAACGTGCTTCTTGCTGTATGGAAATGTGTCGGTGAGCGTGAATAATTGTTTGTAGGTTGTGTGGCCCATCACGACGGTATCGATTTCATCTAGAAATGTTGTGTAGCCGTTATCGCCTTTTCCTTCAATCTCTTCTAACCAGCCGACACTCCCGGATTCGTCTGCTATATATCCGTCTAAACTCATGGCTATGAATAGGTCAATTCGTTTTTCTGTCATCCTGATCAAATCCCTTCACTACTAGTTTTCCGATTGATTTTCCTGATTCTAAAATGCGGTGTGCTTCTTTTATGGTCGTCGCGTTGATCGGTGTTAAGGTTTGGTTTAAGGTTGATTTTAAAAAGCCGGCTTCGAATAGCTGCGTGGCCTTTGTTAGAATGTCGTGTTGGCGTACTTTATCTGGCGTATTGTATTTGGAGCGGGTAAACATGAATTCGTAGCTCACCGTCACGCTTTTATCTTTGATGAGGCTCATAGATACTGGGTTTTGGAGCTCTACGATGGAGCAAATATGACCTTGTGGCAAAATAATTTCTTGCATCGCATCCCAGTAGGCGTCCGTGTTATGTAGGCATAAAATATAGTCTACACCGTCAAAACCGAGTGCTTTTAACTGTGGCAAAAGTGGCTCGCGATGATTGATGATATGCGTCGCGCCTTGCTGTTTGGACCAAGTAACGGTCTCGTCTCGCGATGCCGTCGTGATGACTTCCAAACCAGCCCATGCGGCGAGTTGCGTTGCGATGGAACCGACACCACCTGAGCCGTTGATGATAAGGAGCGGTTTCCCAGCATCGGCGTCAGGGTCAATACGGATTCGGTCGAATAGGGCTTCCCACGCGGTGATTAGCGTAAGTGGCATGGCAGCGGCTTCTTCGAGGGATAAATTGGCTGGTTTCGCGCCGACTAGATGTTCATCGACAAGTTGGAATTCGGCGTAACTTCCTGGTCGCGTCACATCGCCTGCGTAGTAAACGGTATCGCCAACTTGGAATAATTCGACGGCGTCACCGATTTCTGTCACAATTCCGACCGCGTCCCAACCGAGAATTCGCGGTGTTTCTTCCAAGGTGCTTTTCGGCGCGCGTAGTTTTGTGTCGACGGGATTGACTGATATCGCTTGAATTTGGACGAGTAGATCGGGTCCGCTAGCTTTTGGTGTTTCGGTTGTGAGATCTAAGAAACTTTCTTCGGCTTCGATTGGTAAATATTCGTATAGTCCTACTATTTTCATTTTTCAACACCTCGCTTTTTATTATTCCCCGTCTCCTTGGAAATAATGCATGGATTGGGAATTTTTTTGTGGCATTGAAAAAACACGAACGAGGAGGCTCGTGTTAGACTATAAAAAATGCTTTACATGATGTTTCTCCAAACCTCAGCGTGGTACTTAGGTTTGGAGGATTTTATGAACGCTTGTGATGACCGTCTCAAAAGCAATACCTTTCGCGTATGGAAAACTGGATTGATAGGTTCGCCATTGTTTATTCATGGTTGGATCTTGTTGTACATTCTCTAAAATCGAGTCGTAATTCTGCACGGCTTTCGATGTATTTCGATTCGTTGTTGTCGCGAGCAAACTTTCTCTAAATTGGGTGACGTCAAGCGTGCTTATGCTGGATAGCAAATAAATATCGTAGTAGTCACGTGGTCTTGTATTCGTGATTCCGCGCGCCAGAACTGTCTCTACTTTTTCAGCCAAAATGGTTTCTATGGCATAGCCCCAAAATTGAATTTCGCGATTTTCGAAATGTAGTTTATGCGTGTGCAGGACTTCTTCGGGCACGATGACGTCGCCTGTCACAATATCTAGCTTGAGCGGCATCCTCATTTTTCCGATAATACCAACAAAGGAAACTCGAAAACCTGGATAAATATCCTGTTCTCTAATTTCCTTAAAAGTCAGTATTTCAAAAATAACGCCGTCATCGATTTCGATTCCAGCAATGTCCTGAATGATTGTTTGCAAGTTCTCAATTTCTAGCTGGAGATTCTTTATCGTCGTATCAATATCCATCGTTGCTCTTTGTTCGATGCCTGAAATGGAACCGATTAAGAATCCGCCTTTAATGATGAACTTCTCTTTGTATGGTGACAGCGATAGCCTTTCTAAAAATCGTTCAAACAGGTAGTTTCTGTAAAGTAGATCGGGGGCTAATCCGCTTGTTTTTGACTTTGCCATAACTAATGTACGCAGTTTATCTTGATTGATCATAAAAGTACCTCCATGTAGTTTCTTAGAATTTTGTCTACTTTTAGTAATTTGGCATAGATCATTAATGTGTTTAGGTCCTTGTGTTGTCTTGCGAAATAGCTTTTTAAGGCTGTGGATAGGATTTGAATATCTGTATTATTACGATTGGCGAGGATGTCGCAGATGGTCTTTTCTTTATCGTATACATAAATTGGGTTGCCGTATGGGCTTTTCATTTCGATTATTCCTGCGTTATATCTTTCTTCCACCGCTCTTTTTACAGTCATTTGTTCTTTTTCTTTGAGATAGTAGGCATTGTAGTTATTCGGTACGGTGACTGTATAGTTTGATGGGGTGACGTCTGATAAGTCGTGTAGATAGAGCGCTGTTTCGTGTGAAAAAATGATGTGTGTGTATTTTTTTTGGAGCTCTAGGTAGCGATCGTCTAACTCGTCATGCTTAATATAAATACCTCGGCTGATTTTTCTTAGCTTTTGGAATTTCTGTAGGCCTCTTATTTGGGCGGTCGTTATGTCTAGTTCTTTTAATTCTTTAAATGTGATGATGTCTGCATGATGGAGTAGCTCTTTTTCAATTTTTTTATAGCTAGCGTTGATGATTTTCTGGCTGGGATAGTAGGTTTCATCGTATTTTCGAATAGCCATTTGGGTTCACCTCTATTCCTTTATGACTTTATTATAGCATGAAAAGGACATAAAAAGATATGATTCTTTTATGTCCTTTTTGATTATATAGTGAACATGAAAGAGAAATTATTTTTTCATGTTATCTATTGCTTCTTCTAGATTTTTGTTTTGAAACAAATAGGAACCTGCTACGAGGATGTCGACGCCTGCTTTTTTGGCTAGTTTTGCGGTTTCTTGGTTGATGCCGCCGTCTACTTCGATGAGATAGGAATAGTTGTTTTTTGTGCGCCAAGTTGCTAGTTTTTCAATGTTGGTTAGTGTTTCTGGGAGGAAGCTTTGGCCGCCGAAGCCTGGATTGACGGTCATCTGGAGGATTAGGTCGGCTTCGGATAGGACGGCGGTTAGGCTTTCTGCGGGTGTGCCTGGATTTAGAACTACGCCTGCTTTTGCGCCGGTTTGCTTGATGGCTTTTAGGGTCGCGTGGATGTGCGGGCAGGCTTCGATGTGGACGGAAATGATGGCGACTCCGGCGTTTGCGAAGGCTTGGATGTAGCGTTCTGGTTCGGCGAGCATGAGATGGACGTCGAGTGGGACGCTGGTGCTTTTTGCGATTTGGGCGACCATGTCGATGCCGAATGTGAGGTTGGGCACAAAATGTCCATCCATCACATCGATGTGCAAGTAATCGACGTCTGCGGATTCCATTCGGTTGATTTCCTCGCCAAGTTTTAAGTAATCGGCGGCGAGGAGGGATGGCGCGATGTGAGTCATGCTTTGACACCTTCTTTTGCGAGATGCTCTGCCGTTTTTTGTGCGATGGCTGTGGCTGTGAGGCCGTACGCTTCGAAAAGTTGCGCTGCTGGGGCGGAGTCGCCGAAATGGTCGATGCCAATATTGAGCCCAGCTGTTCCGGTGAATTCTTTCCAGCCAAATGTGGCGCCGGCTTCGATGGAAACGCGGGCTTTGACGGCGCTTGGTAGGACGCTTTCTTGATAGGCTTCGGTTGTTTTGGCAAAGCGATCCCAACTCGGGAGGCTGACAACGGAGGCGTCGATATGATTTTCATCGTGCAGGACGCGTTGGGTCTCTAAGGCTAGCGATATTTCGGAACCGGTCGCGATGAGGATGGCTTCTGGGATGGTGGCGCATGATGGTGAGATGGTGTAACCGCCGTGCTTGACGCCTTCATCGATGGTGGGTTGCGGGTTCGGAAGGATTGGTAGGTCTTGGCGGGACAGAATGAGCGCGACGGGTCCTTCCGTGTTTTCGGCTGCGAGCGCCCATGCTGTGCGGGTTTCTTTGGCATCGGCTGGACGGATAATCGAGAGGCCTGGCATGGCTCGTAATGACGCCAAATGTTCGATTGGTTCGTGTGTTGGGCCGTCTTCGCCGACTGCGATGCTATCGTGTGTGAAAACGTACGTGACGGGGAGCTTCATGAGTGCGGCCATTCGGATGGCTGGTCGGATATAATCGGAAAATACGAAAAATGTGGATCCGAAAATGCGGAGGCCTCCGTGCAATGCCATTCCGTTCATCATGGCTCCCATCGCGAATTCGCGGACGCCGAACCAGATGTTGCGCCCTGTTGGATTTTTTGCTGTGTAGGCTGGGCTTTCGTCGATGAATGTTTTGTTGGAACAGCCTAAATCTGCGGAACCGCCGAATAGTTCAGGTAGTTTCGCCGCTAGCGCGTTGATCATATTTCCAGATGCGCTTCGGGTTGCGATTTTTTTACTGCTTGCATCCTCAAAATTCGGGAAATTGGCTTGCCAATCGGTCGGTAGTTTGCCCGTGATGACGCGTTGGAATTCGGCGGCTAATTCTGGGTGTGCTTTGGCGTAATTGGTGACGAGATTATTCCACTGTGTTTCTTTTTCCGCGCCGCTTTTTGGGTAATTTTCGAGATAGTCTTGCACTTCGGCTGGAACGGTGAAGGGTTCATGATTCCAGTCATAGGCTTTTTTGGCGGCGGTGGCTTCGACGGTGCCTAGTGGTGCGCCGTGACTCGCGGAACTTCCTGCTTTTGTTGGAGCGCCGTAACCGATGACCGTCTTCACTTCGATGAGTGTTGGCTTCTGGCTCTTTTTGGCTTTTGTGATGGAAGCTTGAATCGCAGCCAAATCGTTGCCATCTTCTACGCGCAAAACTTCCCAGCCGTACGCTTCGAATCGATTTTGAACGTTTTCGCTGAAGGAGGCGCTTAAATCGCCGTCAAGTGAGATATCATTGGAATCGTAGAGCACGATGAGTTTTTTTAGTTGGAGATGGCCTGCAAGTGAGGCGGCTTCGGATGCCACGCCTTCCATCAAGTCGCCGTCTCCGCAGATAGCATACGTGAAGTGGTCGACGATTTGGTAGTCATCTTTATTGTACTGAGCGGCAAGATGCGATTCGGCAAGCGCCATTCCAGCTGCCATCGCGATACCTTGTCCTAGCGGCCCACTTGTTGCGTCCACGCCTGCAGTAAGGCCAAGTTCTGGGTGTCCGGGCGTTCTGCTTTCGTATTGACGAAATCGTTTTAAGTCGCTTATTTCTAAGTCATAGCCAAATAGATGAGTCAAGCTGTAAAGTAAGGCTGATCCATGTCCAGCGGCTAATACGAAGCGGTCGCGGTTGAACCAGTTTGGGTTGATTGGATTGAAATTCAGGTTTTTCGCCCAGAGCATGTATGCCATTGGAGCCGCCCCCATCGGCATGCCTGGATGGCCTGAGTTCGCTTTTTCAATCATGTCTATCGATAAGGCTCGCACCGTGTCGATGGTTTGTTGGTCTAATGTTTTTTTCAATGTATTCACTCCCAATTGTGATTTATCGCACATAAATAATTATCTTTTTACTTCTGACCAAATTTGAACGCAACGCTCGGCATAGGTTTTGTTATCCTTTTTATGGAATAAGGCAGACGTTCCGAGTACAAAAATATCAGGTAGGCAGTCGCTCATTTCGCCTATTGTTGTGGCGTTGATATTGCCGTCCACTTCGATGAGCGGCGCATAGGCGTTGTCTGCCAGAATTGCTTGCAATGCTCGTAGTTTTTCTAACACGCTTTGTTGAAATGCTTGTCCTGCAAAACCTGGATTTACGGTCATCATCAGTACCATTTCTACGTCATTTAAATATGGCAAAATGACTTCGAGTGGTGTTTCTGGATTCAGCGCAATGGCTGGTTTTATGTGGTAGCTACGGATTTTCTGAATGACTGCTGGGACGTCTTCACAAACTTCGACATGGAACGAGATGTATTCGGGCTTTATTTTGGCAAACATTTCAATATATTTCAATGGATCTATGGTAGCAAGGTGGATATCAAGGGCTATGTTCGTCGCCTCTTTTACCGCCAGCAGCCATTCTGGGCCAATCGCCAAATTATTCACATACTTGCCATCCATGACATCACAATGTAAAAGGTCTATTCCAGCAGCGTCCAATCGCTCTAGTTCGTCCGCGATATGTAGCTGATCCGCGCACATAATAGAGGCTGCAATGCGTGTTGCCATTTAGATCCGACCTCCTTTTGCGTGAAGTTGGAAGGTTTGAATGCTATCTGTGGCTAACTTGTTCGCCATCATGACTTCCACCAAATCTGCTGATATCGTCACATCTGTCGCCCCAGCTATAAGCGTTTCTGTGATTTGCGCTGTATTTTTAAAACTGGCGCCGAGAATTTTCGTTGGAACGCCTAGCTGTTTAAAAAGTGTCGCTGTGTCTGAGATGATTCTTGTTGCGTGGAGTCCCTGATTCGCCATTCTGTTGACGTAAGGCGCTACCCAATCACAACCTGCAAGCGCTGCGAGATAACTTTGCTCCACTGAAAAAATGGCTGTGGCCAAAATTTCAACGTCTGGCCGTTCTTGTTTTAACTGTGCCATCACACAAAAACCGTTTTGATCAGCTGGAATTTTGATAGCGATTCTAGCATCTTTTGAAAGAATGGTTTGGGCATCTTCGTATAGTTCGGCTTGCGTTTCGCCAGTTGCTTGAATGAAAAGGCGTTGATTTTCGTCAAGGAGCGATAATATTTCCCGGGAAATAATTGCGCGCGTCTTCCCTTTTTCTTTGGCAAGTAGCGTCGGATTGGTTGTGACACCGCTGAGCCATTGGAATGGTAGGATTGCTTCGATTTCAGTTATATTCGCTGTATCTAAAAACATGACCTTCACCTCACGATTCGTTTTTTAATTCGATTGCTGTGATCATTTGTAATCGGCGTGCATGACGTTCTCCACCAAATGTGGCGTCTAGCCAAGTGTCTACGATTCGTAGTGCCAAGCCTTCGCCAACAACGCGTTCACCAAGGCATAGAATATTGCTATCGTTATGCTCTCGTGTCGCTTGTGCGCTGAAGCAATCAGAGACTACTGCGGCACGAATTCCTGCGACTTTATTTGCTGCGATAGACATGCCAATCCCAGTTCCACAACACAAAATGCCCAAATCGGCTTCTCCGCTATTCACTTGATTGGCGACTTCTTCTGCATATGATGGAAAATCAACGCTGGCATCACTGTAGGTGCCTATATCTGATACTTGAGCGCCTCGCGTATTTAGATGAGTAACAATGGCATCTTTCAACCTCCTGCCTCCGTGATCGCATCCAATGGTTATTTTCATTTTTTTCACCCTCATTCTAGATTTTCAACCCCTGATTCGCGTATAATGAATGACAACAGAAACAGATGTGATACGCCAATATGACATCTGTTTCCGTTGCTTTTAGAGGATAACTGTATGCTTGAATGAGCCCGCCAGCTTTTTCTTGTGTATTGGTTGTCCTTTTTTGTCGTTGTTTTAGCATGGTCGTTATCCTCCAATCGTTAAGATTTCACTAATACTTTGATTTCATTTCCGGCCATGACCGCTTCAAAACCGTCGCGCCATTCTTCTAAATCATAGACTTTCGTGATCATTCGCTCGGTATCGATTTTCCCATTGGCTAGTAGGTCTAAGGCGATGTGCCATGAGCTAGGCTTCTGCGATCTGCTGCCGATATAGGTGATTTCGCGCTGAATAATAGATTCTTCATCGATGGGATTGCATTTCTCCGCAAAAAGTCCAACTTGGCCGAATGTGCCTTTTTTGGCGGTTAGTGGCAAGCCTTGATTTACTGCGGGAACAGCGCCTGAGCAGTCGAACACTTTATCTGCGCCATAGCCTTCTGTCATCTCGAAAACGATGTCTGCCAAATTCTCCTGCATCGTGTCTACTGTGCGATCGATGCAAAGTTCTGTCGCCAATTTCAACCGTTCGCTATCCTTCGTAATTCCTGCCATGATAACTGTCGCGCCTTGTGCTTTCACAACTTGTGCGAGTAGCAATCCGATTGGTCCTGGGCCGAAAATCAATACCGTATCGGTTGGCTCAATCGTCGTTTTTTCAAGTGCGGCGTGGACGCAACATGCGAGTGGCTCTGTGAGTGCCGCGGCTTGATAGGAAATCGAATCCGCTAATAGATGACAGCTTTCCTCGCGTGACAACACATACTCCGCAAAACTACCATCCGCCTGCGTTCCAATGCCACGTCGATGCGAACAAAGATTATACTCTTTTTCCAAGCAAAATTTGCACGTTCCGCACGTTTCGAATGTCGTCTCACTTGTTACCCGATCGCCCACTTTGAGCCACGTTACATCTGGCCCAATCGCGACCACTTCACCTGAAAACTCATGTCCCAGCGTCACTGGCGTCGTTGGATTGCCGTACTCGCCTTTAAATGTATGAATATCAGACCCGCAAATCCCAGTATAGGCCACTTTGATTTTCACACGATCTCCGTAAACCTCTGGCTCAGCGACATCTTTTAATATCATCTTGTCAAATCCTGATTCTGTTTTTACAACTGCTTTCACTTTTTTTCACTCCTCCTGTGGTAAAATCATGACTTTGTTATAATCCTCTTTTCGACTGAGTATCATCGCGAATGCGTCACCCGTTTCGCTTACTTTATAGCGGTGCGAAATCAATGGTTTCAACTGGATTCGCCCTTGATTCACGAAAGCAATCGATGTCGTCCATTCTTCTCCTGGAAACGGTGCCGAATAAGAATTCCAAAAACCTTTTAACGTTAACTCTCGCCTGAAAATATTCTCAAATGCTTCTTCGGGTAGCAAAACATCTGCGTACGCAATACCGAGATAGCCAATCTTGCCTTTTTTCTTCGTCACGTGTAGGCATTGTTCCTGCGTAATCTTAGAACCAGCGCACTCCAATGCGATATCGGCGCCACTTCCGTCAGTGTATTCGCGCACTTTTTCAGCTAAATTTTCTTGGAGCGGATTAATCGTGTAACGGCACCCAAACTTGCGAGCTTCCGCCAATTTCCCGTCACTAATATCCACCGCGATAACATCCTTCACGCCTGCTAGCTGTAAGCACTGCACCACAAGGATTCCGATCGTCCCAATTCCAAAAACAACAACCGTATCGCCGAGTTCTGGCTTAATGCCTAGCACGCCATGCATCGCTACAGCGAGCGGTTCTAACATCGCCGCTACCTCAAAATCCATATCGCCAATCCCAATCACATTTGTTGCTTTCAACACCACATTTTCTGCAAAAGCACCGTGGAAATGAGAGCCGACCATCCGATAATTTTCGCATAGGGAGAATTCGCCTTGTTGACAATACTCGCATGTCCCACAAGGAACGAGCGGAATCCCAGCAACGCGCTCTCCGACAGCAACCTCGGTCACGTCCGCACCTTTTTCCACGACCACGCCTGCGAATTCGTGTCCCATTACCGCCGGAAGTGGATATTTCCACCGCGTCTGCATTTTATGAATATCCGAGCCACAAATCCCAGCCGCCATCACTTTCACGCGTACCTCATCCTTGCCACAAACCGCTTCTTCCAACTCTTCCGCCCTGATCTCATTATTTTCATATAAAACCGCTGCTCGCATTTTTCCAACTTCCTTTCAAAAAACACCTTTATTTGCCGAATATAGCTTGATAACCTTCAGAGAATTTCAAAATGAGCCAGTTTAAGAAGTTGCCGCCTAAATCAAGGCTCGAGACTTTCGTTGCCCCGTCTGGCATTTTGAAATCTGCGCCGTTCATCATCGCCGTGTGTGTATCTGCAAAGTTTGTTGCCATGAGTAGTGAGAAAGCGATAACAATCGTCCCCGTGATGAGTGACTGCACAATGTTCCCTTTTCTGGAAGCTACGATAAATGCAATATAAAACGGGATTGTCGCCAAATCACCAAATGGCAAAACCCGATTTCCCGGCAAAATAACCGCCAATAGAAGTGTAATCGGAACGAGCATCAAAGCTGTAGACATAACCGCCGGATGTCCAACAGAAAGCGCCGCATCTAGCCCAATATATAATTCCCGACCTTTGAATTTTGACTTCATAAACTCACGTGCGGCTTCTGAAATCGGAATTAAACCTTCCATCAAAATCTTCACCATACGTGGCATGAGGAGCATAACCGCTGCCATGGAAATCCCGACTTGCAACACTTCACCAAGATCATAACCTGCGAGTAAACCGATTCCAATACCTAGAATCAAGCCCATCATCATCGGTTCCCCGAAAATACCAAAGCGTTTTTGAATCGACTCTGGATCGGCGTGAAGATTGCGCAATCCTGGAATTTTTCCGACAACCCAGCCAATCGGAATACCAATCGCTCCGAATGCAGCCGTAGAACCAGTCGGCATCGAAATCCCTTTTAGACCGTAGAATCGTTCAACCATCGGCGCCGTTTTATCCGCAATAATCAGAACAGCCATCTCATACAAAATCGCGCAGAGAATCGCGAACCACCAGTTACCGCCAGTGACAACATAGCCCGTCGCCCCAGCCGCGATAAAGTGCCAATAGTTCCAAATATCAATATCCAACGTTTTTGTGATTCTAAAGAAAATAAGTAATAGATTGACAATAAGACAAATCGGAATCAGAATCGCCGCTACCGGTGATGCCCAAGAAGCCGCAGCCGCTGATGGCCAACCCGCATCAATAATCGTCAAATTCAGGCCAAAACGCTCCACCATTTGTTGCGCCGCGGGACCGAGATTCGTCACAAGTAAATTAATCACGAGGTTAATCCCCACAAAACCTATCCCAATTGTAATCCCCGACCGAAACGCCTTTTTAAAACCAGTCCCAAAAATCATTCCGATAATCAAAATTGCAATCGGCAAAATAACCGTCGGGCCGAGATTCAAGACATACTGTACACCATCTAAGAGCTTATCCATACCCTTTTCCTCCTTTTTAGATGGGAGCTTTTTTGTCAAGCTCCCTATAGACTGTAGAAAACCACCATACATGATTTCGCGCCAAATCTCAGCGTGTTGACAAATGCTTAGTTTCTAGGCAAAAGGGAGTACCAGCGCGGAGCGTACTGGGGTACGTGAGCACTGGAACGGAGCTTTCAACGGCGAAAATGAGTGTTTGTCGACACGCTGATGGGAGTTTTTTTGTCAAGCTCCCGACTCTCTATTTACTTCAAACTCGCCAAAATCTCCTCATCCAATTCTTCCATCCCAATCCCTGAAATGTACGCCGTCGCGATAATCGCTGGAATGCTATACGTCGTCGGCAGAATCGTCGTTGATACAATGAGATCCGCCCCTTCTTGCTTCGACGCTGCTTCCGCGATTTTAATCTGCTCCACACTCGCGTCAATGCCGTTATCCTTCAACAAATTCTCCACACGATTCATAACGACCGTCGATGTTGCGATTCCTGCTCCACATGCTACCAATACTTTTTTACTCATAATTTTTCCTCACCCTTCAAATGTAATACGACTTGCGACAACGTTTCGATGATATCATCCGCCGTTTTTGCCGCGAGCAGTGCTTTTACGTGTTCTTCATTTTGGATTGCACCCATTAATTGTTGCAAAACGGCAAGTTGGCTGTGCGGCTCATTTAGCCCCAACACAAAAATCAAATTCGCCGTCGTTTCTTGATTCGCGTCCGCCATCTGCTTGAACGGAATTCCCGCCTCACTTGTTAAAACCGCGATAAACTGCTCCGTCACACATTCCGGGTCCGTATGCGGCAATGCCACGCCAAAATTTTCTAACTGTAATCCCGTTGGAAAAATGGCCTCCCGTTCCGTCAACTTCTGCAAAAACTGGTCGGTAATCAAGTCCTGCGAAGCCGCACGCGTGGATACTTCTGCAAAAAGTGCCGTCTGATCTTGGCAAGGCGTCTGCACCCAGATCATCTCTTTCTTTATAAACTGTACTAAATCCATTCCCATTCCTCCTTATTTCACTTTCTCCTCAAGTTCTACGATGAATTTTCGAATTGTCTGATGGATGATTTGCGATTCCTCTAGTTGCGCGATTTTTTTCAATGTTTTTTTATGTCCAGCAAGTTCCATCAATTGCAGTAAAGCTTGGAAGTGAGCGTTTTTATCGATGGCTGCGATGACCACAACGAAATGCAATGTTCCGCCGCCTTCAAGCGCTAGCCCGTTCTCGATATAAAGCATGCTCATTCCGAGTTCTTTCACGCCTTTTTCAGTCTCTGCATGAGGAATAGCAATGGTCTGCCGCAATACAATATGTGCGGCAGGTGTGACATGTTGTTGCATCATTTCTTGCACGTACGCCTCCGTGATGGCGCCTTTTTCCAGTAACGGCACCGAAGCCAGTTGAATCGCCGCTCGCCAATCCGTCACGGCTTGCACCCGTTGAATCATCTCCGGTTGTAACAAGTCGGCCAACTGTTTCCGCTCGCCAGTCACATATTCCGCCGTCTTCATCGGTTGCGTTAAACAATCCGCCAGCGCCTTCGCCAGCCGTCCCTTATCCTGCACCGTTGCATGTTTCTCGACCGCCCGCATCAGCTGCTCCACGCTCACGCTGCTCTCGCCCACCATGTAAACCGACCGCATCACGCGCCGTCTGAGCTCCAATCGTTCCTGCTCATCCATTAATTGATTTATTAGAAAAATTTTCTTCTCCGTCCGCAGCGGCACTGCCGAAAAAATCAAATCATACCGCACATTCGTCTGCTCAAATTCGCGAATCGACATCGCCTGGTAAAAAAAGATTTCTGGGAACAAACTTCGCAACGTCTTCTCCATCAAACGCGAAATCGACAACCCGTTCGGACAAACAACCACGCCTTTCAGCCGCGTTTGCAATCGCTCCGTCGTATCAATCAAATGCCCACCAATAAATAACGTGATAAAAATACTCTCATTCTCAGGAATACGCGTTCCAATAAATTTTTCGAGCGGTTTGAGGGACTGCTTCACAATATAATGTACCGCCTGAAATTCCTGATCGATCTTGTCCAAAAGACTATAATCCGTCGTTAAATGGTATTTTATCCGATAATACGCCGGTTTGATGTGCGCAAATAGCTTTTCGAGCAGAGAATCCTTGTCCACAAACTGAATGCATGCCTTCTTCTCAAATTCGCCTAAAACCTGTGCCACGGCCATTTTCAAGCGCGGCGACGTCTCATTCGTTAAATCATTCTTCGGTAACACGTTCGAGGTCAGCAGTTGCAGCGAAATATACAGCCGCTCCGTCTCCGAAATATACGGCTCGTCCTCGATTAACAGCTGCACCGCGCCATATTCCTGCGTATCCGACAGCTCGTTAAAATCAATTAAAAATTCCGTCGTGATTCGCTGCCCTTTTCGGATTCGCCTGAAAATACTTTCCAGAATATACGGTAAAATCTGCATCTTGTTATCAATAAACGTCAAATTCAGCTGGCCTTCCACTTCCACCAAATGCTCCCGAATTGTCTCCACCCGCGCCGCATCCATCTGCATAAAATGCTGTAAAAACGACTCGCCATGATAACTAGAAATAATGTGTCCTGCCGCATAAATCAACGCTGACCGCTGATTCCACTCATCCCCGCGAACCTGATAGCCCTTCATCCGCGAATAATGCACCTCAAGCCCAAACGTATCGAAAATCTGCTGCACACCCTTCAAATCACGCAAAACCGTATTTTTGCTGACATCTAATTCACTAATAAAATGATTCAGCGACAGTTCCTCCTGATTCGTCGTGAGCATCAAGATAATTAAGCTCGCCCGCTCTTTTTCAGACAGGATATACCGATCTTCCTCCTCCCCACTCGCCTTTTTTTCCACCAATTGAAACAGGTCAGGTTCCACAACAAAACGTCCATTCGCCGACCGATGAATTTTTGGATAGGCCTGCTCTTCCAGCCACTGATTCACCTTCTGAAAACTATAATCCACCTGCCTACGCGTCAACCCGAACTTCTCTTGCAGCTTGGCATTCGATATATTAGGATGCCGCAGAATCTCTTTCAACAGCACGTTGCTTCTTTCATCCAAATACATGATATCCCTCCTGTTCTCTTTTATTATAGAACGCTTTTCGCTAAAATTGTACACGCTTTCATCCCAACATCTTGTCCAGCAATTGTACAGCATGGGGCTTTACTTGTGATTTTCTTAACAGGAATGCCTCTTTTCAAACACGCAAAAAAAGCCCACTAGGCGATGCCCGGCAAGCAAAACAAAAACCACATCTACCTCAACTATACGGCGCAGACATGGCGATTTCAATAAGAATTATTTGACATGGTAGGCAATTCTAAAAACGGCGTACAAGATACGGAAGTAAACCATCGTCGCTGAACAATTCGATGTCTATCAAAATGTATAAATCATCGTTTCGAGTGCCTTTAAATCTTGTTTTGTCGGGGGCATATTCCAAATAAGTATCGGAACCTCATTGGAAATAGCCGCTGGATAGTCGCTCACTATTACGTCGTAGTCGATGACATGCTCCTTCGAATTAAGCTCATTACTAAAGATCACCAATTTTTCTGGGAAGCGTTTTCGAATCTCGTATTTCATGAATTGTTCCCAGACTGGTCCTTTTTTAGATAAAACCTTGATTTTTATGGAATTAGCAACGTTTTTAGAAAGCATCGCTACATGAACAAATTCATACACATAGGCGAGGATGACACCCTTATTCTTCCTAACAAAGATCAGATCCTTATCGTGTGATGCCTCATCGATAATATGTTGGAGTCTTTTTTGTATCGCTTGATCAGGAGCAGTTAGTCTTGAAAAATAATCAATATCCGTAATTTGCGCTGCTTTTTCTAAAAAGGTAAACTTAGAAAAATAAGCGAGCAATTCGGCTTTAAGCATCTCTAAATCTTTATAATCCGCTCCGGCTACTTTAGCTATTTCTTCAGCCAGTAAATAACGCGAAGGCCTGAATTGTTTATTGTAGTCTAATATCCGTTGCACCTTGCTATCATCAAAAAAGGTAAATGATGTCAACCGAAGACTCAGTATAATCAAATGACGCTCTGTATCCGGTAAGCTAATACCTCCAATACTAGTCTCAAGCTCCGTGAAATCAATGTTTGAAAAAGAATAGAGATGTGCAAATTCAGTCACTGCCTTACGCTCCTGCGCCGTTAGTTTTACATAGTAACCATCCCGTATTCTAACCAAACAAACACTTATCGCGATAGCATAATCAATCTTAGCAATGGGTGATAAATAAATTCCCATGTAAGGCGCTAACTTTTCAATGAAAGAATAGATGTGCTCCAAGTCCACTTCCGGAATCTCCCAGCCAGAAAAAGGATATGATTTTTCAAATAGATGGAAGTAGAAAAAACGGATATTTAACTCATTTCCCACTATGTTTAACGGACTTCTATCTAAAAACAAACTATTGGCAGCAAGTACATCGTCAAATTCTTCTAATCTAGAATAAGCACTTGATTTACTAATGCCCGCGAATTCCACTACTTGCTCCACAAAATCAGGCTTTATTCTGAACGCTAATTTCGAGATATTATATATGTCACTATTATAGATCATATAGGAACCCAGCAAAGCGTTATTCAACAGGACCTCAGGCGCTTTCTTTAAATAGAGTAGATTCTTCTGATAAACTTCTATCTTAAACTGAAATGTAGCGTAGAATTCATTTATTTCTGAGATATCCTTATTAAGCGTCTTCATCGTAATTTCCATTTTATCCAAAATAAACTGTTTCTCTACATATTCAGACTTAGAGTAAAATAACAAATTAATAATGCTTAGTTTTCGAAAATTGGAACGACTTAGTAACTTCCTCACATCCTCAGCCCCTTTCTTTTTCCTTGTTATCTAGTTTTATCAAATACATTTCCAAATTTATACCCTTTCATTTCTTCATAAACTCAAATAAAGTCACTACGCATTATGTAATCTATATTAGTTTACTAGATTAATAAAGTCAAAAAGGAGCACCGCATAAAATGGAGCTTACCCTTGATGTCAATTTTGACAACCTTGAGTAAGCTCCGTTTTATGATTATTTATTATACACTACTTATTTGTTCTTATTCCGTTTCCTTTGCCTTCGTAATCGCCGTTTCGTAATCAGGGTGGTCTGTTACCTCACCAACATATTCGGCATGAACGACTCTATTATCGCTATTCAACACAAAGACTGCGCGTGTTAGTAAACGCAATTCTTCAATCACAACACCATACGCCTCACCAAACGAAAGATCCCGATGATCGGAAAGTGTCGTCACATTAGGAAGGCCTTCTGTATCACACCACTTCTTTTGTGCGAAAGGTAAATCTACAGATATCGTAAGTATTACCGTATTTTCTAAACTAGATGCTTCTTCATTGAATTTGCGCGTTTGTTGCGAACATACGCCTGTATCAATCGACGGAATCACACTGATTATCTTCACTTTGCCATCGTAATCGCTTAATGTGACTGGCTCCAGACCTTGATTTAAAACCGTGAAATCTGGTGCTTTATCACCAACTTTTACTTCTTTCCCAATCAACGTCATCGGTGTTCCCATAAATGTAATCTTTGTCATTTGAACTTCCTCCCTTGATTGCATCTAATTCTCTTACTTTACTAATATCAGAGTTAGGTCACTAAGAACGGAATGATTTTTTCCGTAGAGGTACTAACATGATATCATGCGCTTGTTACATCAGTGTTACATTTATTTAGTATTAAAATCAGCTTTTCTATGTTGTCTAACAACTACTGCTCCTAGGATGAGGAGGATTATTGCTCCTAATAGAATCCAGATATATTCTAATGCATCACCGGTACTCGGTAGGGTGTTCGTAGGTGTTGGTGCGTTGTCGTTATTTTTTGCTCTGCTGACTTTCATTTCTGCTGTTTTTTCTGGTTGACTTGGTATCTTGCTCGCTTTTTGGGGTGATGTTTCTTTGTTGATTTGTGTTTCTTTTATTGGCGAGACTGGCGTTACTTTCGATGGTGTTTCTGGATTTCCTGGTGTTACTGTCACTGGTGTTTCCGGGTTTGGCGGGGTCACTGTTGGAATTTCTGACCGGATGTTGTCGCCCTTATTACCGAACGCTAGATCAGCTTGGTTTGGAATCCCACCGTCTTGGATGAATGGCGCTAGTTGTTCATCTGTCACGCTTTCTTTGATGGTTGTTGCCGCTATCATTGTATACGTGTGACCTGCCAAATAGGCAAAGCTATCGTCTTTTTTGCTCATCGTGAAGGTAATCAAGTTGTTTTCTTCTGTGATGGTGCCATTTTCTGTTACATCGTTGCCATTTTCATCAGTGATTTGGATGCTTTGAATCGCTAGTACGTTGTTTATTTGGTCTGTGATGATGGCTTGGTTCCAGCTTGCTGTTTGGTTACCGAATGCTGTGTGGATATTCCACTTAAAAGCATCATTACGGTTCGCTAAATCTACATGCTGTACACCTTCAATGTCTTTGTGGATTTCTGGATTCACTGGTGGTGGTGTTACCGTTGGAATTTCTGACTGAATCATATCGCCTTCGTTCGCAAAAGCTAGGTCTGCTTGGTTTGGAATACCTCCGTCTTTAATGAATGGGGCTAATTGCTCGTCTGTTACGTCTTGTTTGATCGTTGTTGTCACAGTCATTGTATAGATGTGGCCTGCCAGGTACGCAAAGCTGTCGTCTTTTTTGTTCATTGTGAAGGTAATCAGGTTGTTTTCTTCTGTGATGGTGCCGTTTTCCGTTACGTCGTTGCCATTTTCATCGGTGATTTGGATCTTTTCAATGCTTAGTAAGTTGTTGATTTGATCTGTGATGATCGCTTGGTTCCAGCTTGCTGTTTGGTTACCGAATGCTGTGTGGACATTCCAGTCGAATGCATCGTTACGGTTCGCTAGCTCTAGGTGGTCTTTGCCTTCGATGTCTTTGCTGATTTCTGGGTTCACTGGTGGTGGTGTTACCGTTGGGATTTCCGATTGGATCATATCGCCTTCGTTACCGAACGCTAGGTCTGCTTGGTTTGGAATCCCGCCGTCTTGGATGAATGGGGCTAGTTGCTCATCTGTTACGCCTTCTTTGATGGTTGTTGTCACAGTCATCGTGTAGGTGTGGCCTGCCAAGTACGCAAAGCTGTCGTCTTTTTTGTTCATTGTGAAGGTAATCAGGTTGTTTTCTTCTGTTAGCGTACCATTTTCTGTCACGTCGTTGCCGTCTTCATCTGTGATTTGAATCTTTTCAATCGCTAGTAAGTTGTTGATTTGGTCTGTGATAATCGCTTGGTTCCAGCTTGCTGTTTGGTTACCAAATGCTGTGTGGACATTCCAGTCGAATGCATCGTTACGGTTCGCTAGCTCTAGGTGGTCTTTGCCTTCGATGTCTTTACTGATTTCTGGATTCACTGGTGGTGGTGTTACTTTTGGAATGTCTGATACGATTTTACCGTTATTGTTGAAGGCTAATTCTGCTTGGTTTGGAATCCCGCCTTCTTGGATGAATGGTGCTAATTGCTCGTCTGTTACGCCCTCTTTGATTTTTGTTTGGATGTTCATCGTGTACGTTTGGCCCGATAGGAACGCGTAGCTGTTGTTTTTCTTGTTGATGGTGAATGTGATTAGGTTGTTTTCTTCTGTGAGTGTGCCGTTTCCTGTCACATCGTTGCCTTGTGCGTCTGTGATTTGAATGTTTTCAATCTCTAAAAGGTCGTTGATCTGATCGGTTAATACGGCTTTTGTCCATGTCGCTGTGTTGTTGCCAAACTTCGTGTCTACATTCCAGACGAATGAATCGTCGCGGTTTGTTAGTTCTAGTGATTGGCTAGCTGTCGTTGGTGCGCCTTCTAGTTGAGCCATGATGTTCCAGTCAAATGCTTGGTGTGCTGCGACATTTTTGTGGATTTCTGGTACGTCGATTTTTGTGTTTTTATGCGTCAGTGTGATCATTTGGCCTGCATTAGCTTCTGTGATTTCGAAGGCGATGGGTGTTTTATCCAGGATATAACCGCTTGGGGCTGTCATTTCAACCAGACTGTATTTTCCAAGGGCAAGATCATTGATTGTCAGCGTACCGTTGGCTTCTGTCGTTACCGTCTTAATGGGTGTCCCAGCGGCGTTAAGCAAGTGATACGTAGCACCGGCTAATGTCTTGTTGGTAGCTGTTGCATCGACTTTGCGTAGTTGTACGCTACCTGTTGGATCTGGCTGTTCCACTATTAATGGTTTGTTATCTACCGTGACTACTTGGACGCTGGTATGATTTGTTGCTGTGATTTCAAATGTATGTGGGGTCGCATCTAGCTCAAAACCTGCTGGTGCTTTTGTTTCAACCAAGGTGTAGTTTCCTAGTGGCAGATTCCCTACTTCCACGTGTCCTGTAGCATCTGTTGTGATGGTGCGCGCCGCCTCGCCATTATTGCTTGTTAATCGGAATTCGGCTCCTTCTAAACGATTCGCATGATTTGATGCATCGCGTTTTATAAGTTCTAGACTACCTGTTGGATCTGGTGTCGGTGGCTGATCTGGTGTTGGTGTGTTATCTATTGTTATGGTCTGAATAGTCGTATGATTATCTGCGGTGATTTCAAATGTGCGCGGCGTGGCATCTAGCTCGAAGCCTGTTGGTGCTTTTGTTTCAACCAAAGTGTAGGTTCCTAGTGGTAGATTTCCTACTTCTACACGCCCGGCAGCATCGGTTGTAATCGTACGCGCTGCTTCACCATTATTGCTTGTTAATCGGAATTCGGCTCCTTCTAAACGATTCGCATGATTTGATGCATCACGTTTGATAAGCTCTAAACTACCTGTTGGATCTGGTGTTTCGCCAGTTCCGGATCCATCACCACCAAAGTATTTTACTTCTGATTCCTTATTTTCACTTACATCTGTCCCTGTCAATTTCGCTTCGTTTCTATAGACTTGCCCTGTGGTAGGATTCGTCATTTTTGTTTGGTATGTCACAGATACCGTTTGATTAATTGAACCTAACTCTAATTGGAACCCTTCAGCACTATGACTTTTTAACATGTTGGCCGTTTCTGTATCTGATAATTTATTAGCAGGTCTCGGATTTCCTTGACCATCCGTATCTCCCTTATAAACCACTAAAGAGTCACGTACAAAAGTATGACCAGCAGCAATTGTGTCTGTATACACAGCGTTTGGAATCGTTAACTTATCGTAATTGATGAGTACATTCCAGTTGATTAGCGTTGGATCGTTCGCATCTACCTGGCCCCATTTGCCCAATACGTTGGCTGGTACTTCTGTTGTTGGCGGTCCTACTGTTCCGTTATCTGGAACAGTAATTCCTAGTCGTACTTCACCATTTTTTGTTGGGAAGTTAATGGTGGTCGTTTCGCCAGGTATATTTGTAAATCTATCTAATTGGACCCAGACTCGCATATCGCCATGTACGTTCGTTCTTGATTCGGCGTAGTCAGTGAACGTTACTGTGATTTCGTTCGTTGTTGGATTTACTTGCGCTCTCCCTACAATATTCCTTTGTGCATCTTTTAGATCGAAGTCAAGACCAGCTTCTAGTTTTAACTCGGCAGGCATCTTCACAATCATCGTGTCGCCTGCTTTTACCGTACCATCTGGAATAGCCCAGGTATAGTTAACTTGAAATTTCTCGCTAAAATTAACTGTCGTTTTATCTAAACTCACACTCGTGATGAGGTTTGAACCGTGATTCGTGCTGGCAGAACTAAAGTTGAAGGGAATCACTGTGAGTGTGATAACTGTTATCATTAACATGGTTAATAACTTTTTCATTTTTTTCATAAAATTGACTTCACTCCTATACATTTCGTTTTGGTTCCGTGGCTTTTAATTAACGGCTCTATCTACTAGATTTGAGTCACCCTATTTATTCTTTCGGAACGCAGATATCTTGCTATTGATAAAAAGCATATAGGGAAAATAATTCTGTAGCACATGATATCTCTCCTTTCTAGCTTCTATATATCATTTATTTTTATGTAAATCTCTGCTCGCATGCTAATATCTTATCGCATCCAATATTCGCTCACAACTCTACTTTGTCGATTTGTATGACAAAAAAAACATTGTAAACTGAATATTATTATTTTTGAAACATATTTAAAAATCACATTATATTTGTATATTCCCTTACATTTATCTATACTTGACACGTAGGTAAGATGCTCCTTCTTGAATCTTTATGGTAGCTATTCCTTGATATGAAATTTGTTACTCTAAGGAGTTTTATTTATGAATCAATTTTGCCTAAATATTATAGCGGATAAGAAAATTCGTCGGCAACTTCATCTGGTGGAGCGAATTTATGCCTCTCAATATCCTATTTCTCTGGAAGAAATCGCGAATGAGTTCGATATTTCAGTTCGTACGCTGGAACGTGACATTTCAGAAATCAGTACCGTTGATAAGGACTTCATTATTCAACATAGAGCAGTCGGATATGAGATTGAGAGCCATAGCCTTATTGATGATTTGTTAAGCGAAATTTCAGAACAGTCTCCTCTTTTTATAATCATTCAAAATATTTTTGAAGAAATATTCTTAGACGTAAACGAATGGGCGGATGAGTTGTTTATATCTTCGTCTGCTCTTACTCGCTATCTGAATGGTTTCAAAAAAATATTGAAAGATTTCGATCTCACGCTGTCGTATTATCCCGTTAAAATAGAAGGTTCTGAGGTAAATATTCGTTATTTCTTTTTCTATTTTTTCTATAGTACAAATGACATTTCAGAAAAATATCGACCTGGTCAGGAATTATTTGATATTTTTGAGAAAAACTATAACTACTTTATTGAAAATACGCATATTGAAGGCTATATTCAGCATCGTAGCTTGCTTTATTGGATAATGGTTATGAATAAACGACTAGAACAAGGCCACCATGTCGTGATTAGTGAAGAAATAAAAGAGAAGCAGATGCAATCATTGACCTATGAGTATATTGCTAAACTGGCGCATGAAATTATTACAACTGTACGCTTATCGAATATAACGGAAGATGAAATTGCTTTTATGGATATGTTGCTTTTGGATAATTACATTTATAAAGAAGGCGTCGCAGGGCCAATCGAGGAACGGCTTTATCCTTTCCTTACCAAAGAATTGCACGCGCTTGTGAACGACTTTTTTGTAGATGCCAGGTTGGAAAAGCCGAGTGATGATACGCTTTATATTTTCGTGTTCTATATCCGGAATATCCTTTTGTTATCTGAGCTAACACCACTTTTTCAAAAGAATTTTTTCGAGGTAAACCAATTTGTCAAGTCCACGCATTATGCTTTATTTAAACAATGGATGGATAAGGTTTCTTCGAGTAGTATTCCTGAGTTCAAAAATATTCACCACATGGAAGATGTTTGTGCTAACTTAACGTTATTTACAATTTACGCCAATAGTCAAACATTGCAGCATACTTCTCATATTCTTTTTTCATTCGATGGAAAAACGGCTTATCTTAACTACCTAGAAGTATTTGTTGGTAATTTTATTGGTGGTAATAAAAAGATGACTTTCATTTCTAATCAACATATTACCAATGATTTGGCGAAACAGCTGCATGTCGATTTGGTTGTTACGAATTATAAAGAAACATCGCAAACATTCGATTGTGCCTACTATAATACGGCCAGACACCCTTCCTTAAAAGATTGGGATAATATTCATCATTTAATTCTTTCTATGTAAGTCTTAAAGAGGCACCAACCTGCTTTATGGTGCTTCTCTAAGACTAGATTTACCGTGCGACTGACTAAGACATTGGCATCCGTACACAGATTAGCCGATCGTCTAATTTGACTAACTCCCTCTCTTCTAGTCGCTTTATCGTTGTATTAAGCGTCATACGGCTCACGTTTATATAATCGCTCAATAGTTTTCTCGTGAAAAAGCTCGGAATTTTAACAAAAGGACCATCTTCTTCTCCAAATTTATCAGCTATTATTTCTAAAAATCCGAATACTCTTTCTTCAACGTCTGCTCCCATCGCCAGAATCTTATTTAAATAAATAGGATAGATGCTAATCATGTAGTTGTAGTGGTATAGGTAGCCTTCCTGGATATTCATTATCTTAGCTAGTACATCATGAAAATGGAATCGCCAGACAACAACCTCGTCTGATATGACACTCCCGCTAAATCTGGTTTCGTCCGTACTACCTTCACAATGCAAGCCAATAAACTCTCCTGCCCCGACAAAGTTTACGAGTTGATTGCCTATAAAGACCGAGCTGATACCTTTCTCAATCGCAAAAACATACGAATCCTCCTCATTTTCCATGTAAAATATTTCGGATTTTTCAAAGACTAGTTTTTGCTTCCTGATCGGGTAGACCTCATCATCTAGTAATATGGATAACAATTTTCCTAAACTAAAATCCCGTTTGATTGCTTCGATATTGTAGAGCTTGTTTATAGTCAAAATTTAACCTCCCGATTTTGAATTTTATCGACTGTTAAGAGTGCTTTCGGTCTAGCTAGAAATAAGTAACACGCGTCTGCCATGAATAATTTTCCCCTCCTCATTTAACTTGTTTAACGTTCCTGTAAGTGTCGCTAATTTGATGTCCGTATAATTGGCTAATATTTTTTTAGTGAAATCTTGTGGAAGTCTGATGACACCTTTATCCTCTGAAACTTCACCGAACCTTGATGCGAGCATTCTTAAAGATAGGAGCAATCTGTTCGACTTGTTCAGCATCATGATACTGCTTTTTTTCAATAAATTTTCTTGGATATGTGTGATATGCTTGTTGTAAAGTTGCAGACCATTTTTATTTTGCGCTACTTTTGATAGGACATCTTTTAGTTCGAATTTCCAAACAGTTGCTTCTTTAGATACGATTTCACCGTGCAAGGTTGCTTTTCCATCTGTGTAAAGCCCGATGAACTGGTCTGTCCCAATGAATTCAAGGATGGTTTCTTCGCTCTTAATCGCTGCAATTCCTTCTGAAATACCGAATACGTATTGCGGCTTGTTCCCCGCATCTTCTAGCAATAATTGTTCGCCTCTTTTTAACGTTATCTGCTCACCTTTGATAGTTGGGAATTCATCATCTAATAGAAAATTTATGAATGTTTGCATCGTATACCTCCTATATAATTTTGCCTTTATTGGCTTGCTCTCTATCTTGGTTGGCTTTCTTAATCTAAATGTAACATGTGGGCATTATCAAATTGGGCTATTACAAAAAAAGAAAAAATAGGCGTATTTATCCGTTTTATATCTAATTATTCTGATTATTCATATTTAAAAATAAACTACTGGAACTCCCATTTTTAAGGGAAATTCGCAGGAACTAGCATTATTACAAAAAATCAGTTATACTTGTATCGTTATTTGAAAGCGTTATCACAAATATAGAAATACTCAGGAGGTATGAAATGAAAAAGAGTTATTGGTTCATTGGTTTAGGTGTTATCCTGCTGATCGTAGCTGGAATCACTGGTTTTAACGTATGGAATAAAGACAAAAAGCAGGAACAGGCGTCAGAATTGGTCGAGAAGGCGCCAAAATCAGAAGTCTCGAATTTTAAGAATCTGATTGATATCTCGGCAAATCCCACAGAAAATATGTATGGGAATTATGATACCAACCGCTTTAATAATTTCGCTGATTTAGGCGCTTGGCACGGTTATTATTTGCCTGATGGGAATACACCTGAAATACTTGGCGGTTTTGCTGGCCCGGTCATCCTTGCTGAGGAGTATCCGGCGAATTTAGCGAAAACATTTGATAAAATCCAAATTGCGAATGATGACACGAAAACAACGTATGATTTGAGTAAAGCAAGTACCGATTTTGCATACTATCCAGGCAAATTAGTTCAAACGTATGAGCTCGATGATTTGACGTTACAATTGGACTTGATTTTTGCGAGTAATCGGACGGCGCTTGTGAAAACAAATATCACGAATAAAACGGAAAAACCGCTTCACTTATCGCTTTCGTGGCAAGGGACTTTGTTTAATAAATTGAATGATGGCAGCAATCAAATCGACTTGAAGCAAACGCTTGAATCCACGCCAAATGGTGTCCAAGTCAATTTTCCGACTATAAGAGAAATGTGGACGTTCTTCTCAACGACACAAACGAAATATTCGATCTATCATGACATGCCAGTTACGAATGATGTGGCTGCGAATACATATACATCGAAGGCAAAAAATCCGATTACGATTGACCCGAGCAAGGATTTTGCGACATATGCCGTGGAAAGTTACACGTTCACCGATAAGGAATTGCAGACGGAAAAAGCCAATTGGGATTCGTATATCGCGGACCAAGATCAACTTTTCCAAGATAACAACAAGCGCTGGCAAGGCTATTTAGACAAAACATTTGCTGAGAAGACACACGAAAACCATCCAGAATATAAAAATGCGGCCGTGAAAACAATCGAAACGCTGACAACAAACTGGCGCAGTCCGGCTGGCGCGATTCAGCATGATGGCATTGTTCCGTCGATGTCCTATAAATGGTTTATCGGACTCTGGTCTTGGGATTCGTGGAAAGAAGCCGTCGCGACAGTGCAATTCAACCCAGAACTGGCGAAAAATAGCGTGCGTGCCCTATTC
This sequence comes from Paenilisteria newyorkensis, assembly GCF_000766145.1. Taxonomy (GTDB): domain Bacteria; phylum Bacillota; class Bacilli; order Lactobacillales; family Listeriaceae; genus Listeria_A; species Listeria_A newyorkensis. The sequence goes on from NZ_JNFB01000040.1 coordinate 49,288, forward strand.
GATTATCAAATTCAGAAAGATGATCCGATTTTGCCACAAGATTCCGGCGCGATTATTGATGCCATTTTCTACAATAAAACACCAGAACGCGGCGGGGACGGTGGAAACTGGAATGAGCGCAATTCGAAGCCACCACTTTCCGCGTGGGCAGTTTGGAATATTTATACGGAGACAAAAGATAAAGACTTCCTCAAAGAAATGTATCCGAAGCTCGTCGCTTATCACGATTGGTGGTATACGAACCGCGACCATAACAAAAACGGCATCGCGGAGTACGGCAGCATGGTCAGTGACGCCAACTGGAAAAAAGACGCGAACGACAAGAATATCAAGGATGCAAACGGCAATTATGAGCTGAATGATGAAGCCGTTATCGAGGCCGCAGCTTGGGAAAGTGGTATGGATAACGCTGTCCGTTTTGACAAAGATGGCATTGGGAAAAATGATCCCGGCGTGCTCGTTTTTGAGAATAAAGATAGCGCAGATAAAGTCATCGGCTACTCCATCAACCAAGAATCCGTCGATTTAAACGCCTACCTATACGCTGAAAAAGGCTTTTTAGTCTCGATGGCAAAAGAGCTCGGCAAGACAGACGACGCGGATAAATACAAAAAAGAAGCCGAAAAAGTACAAACCTACATCGAAAAAAATATGTACGACAAAGACACCGGTTTCTATTACGACCTGCAAATCAACGACGATAACTCCAAAACAAAACTGCTTGTAAATCGCGGCAAAGGCACAGAAGGCTGGATTCCACTTTGGGCAAATCTATCCGACAAAGACAAAGCAGCAAGCGTCCGTGAAAACATGCTTTCTCCAAATAAATTCAACACGTACATGCCGTTTCCTACTGCGTCCAAAGACAACCCGCGTTTCAGCGCAACAGAATATTGGCGCGGCCCCGTTTGGCTCGATCAAGCATTATTCGGAGTCGAAGCCTTGCAAAATTACGGTTATAAGTCCGACGCAACCTTCCTTTCGAAAAATCTATTTAATCACGCGAACGGCTTGATGGGCAACGGACCGATTCACGAAAACTACGATCCGCTTACCGGTGACGGTCTAAGCACGAAAAACTTCAGCTGGTCCTCCGCCGCGTATTATTTAATGTATCAAAATACGATTGTCGGTGATGAAACAACCAGCCAGACTGGGATTGAGAAATAAGATTTACCGCTAATATAAAAACCGCTAAAAATCGAACCTGATTTTTAGCGGTTTTTATATCATTTATAATTTTCCAAGTCTACGAACATACAGAGCAATCAAACCGGCAATCACCATCAGTGCACCAATTAATAGAGCTACTTGATTCGTTGTTTCTCCTGTTTTTGGAAGCTTAGCTGCTTGCACTTTTGCTTGGTTATCTTTAGGTTGCATTCTCATATCAATGTTTCCATATACGCCCATGTTTATCTTGCTTGTATAGCTAGTTACTACATTTTTATTCTCTTTTTTTCCTGTAACTTTCTCCTTGATTGCAGCATCTTTTAATACTTTTCCGTTCTTATCTACAGTTGGAGCTACAATACTTTCTTTATTCGATTTCACCGTTACATAAGCCGTTTTTTTCATCCCTTCGTAAGCGTATTCGATTCGATAAGTCCCTTCCTTATTGACATTAACCAGCCCTGAGACTTGCATGTTTTGAAATTCGAGCGGATCACCATTTTTATCTGATGCACTTTCAAAATTGTCAGAGGCAGTCCAATTTCCGCCAACATAAACAATGGAATCTTTCACAACTATGTTCGTCTTGTCTTTCTTATAGTGATACGTAATCCGTTGCGCCTGATCTGTGTATTTCCCCGCAATACTATTTCCCTCCTGTGTCTGGCCATTTAAATCTCCTGATTGAAAAATATATCCCGGTATATCTTTCATATTACTCTCAAAAGGGTCTCCAAAAATCGCGTTCTTATCCAATATCTCATCTTGTAATCCTATTTCTTTTTGTGTATCATCATCCATATATTGTACGTACACCGGAGCCGCTTTCTTCCAGTCATAACTGTAAATAACAGTTTGCTCTTTTGCATCATCGAATACACCGCTTCCCTCGGAAACTCGTACGCCATCAAGGGTAATCTCCTTCAACTCGTATCCTGTAAATGATTTTAATTCTGTCTCAAAAGAATCGCCCCATTTTTTATCAACCCCATCCAACTCTTCTTTCGCTAGCACCTTACCCTCCTTATTTTGGTAGATAACATGCACTGGTTTCGCTTTGGCTTTCGTATAAGAATAGTAGACTTTGATTGTTTGGTTGGGATCAGGATACGTTCCTTTTGCATTATCGGGTATGTCTGATAATTCATAGCGATTTATATTTTTAGGTTCAAAATCATACGCTTGACCCACCCCTCCGCTTTTAACATCTACTGGACTTATTTCCTCTTTTGTATCCTTGTCAATGTAATGTAATTCGACGGTACCGCCAATATCGGGCTCATAAAGATAGCTTACTTCACTGCTCTTATCGCCGAAAGTTCCTGATGTATTATCTGGTATATAAACCAAATGATAGCCATTTATGAACTTAGGCATTGTGGAGTATCGTTCATCATATTTACCCGTTAAGATTTCTTCTGAGGCGATGTCTTTTTGATTATTTTTATCCTTAAAGCGTACTTTTACTTGGCCGGGAGCATCGTCTTTTTTCAAGGAGTACGTGAGTTCACTTGAATATTGGACGTCACTATCATCGGTAAAATTCCCACTTGGGTTGCCTTGAACGTCTTGCAGTGTAAAATGTTCGCTCTTTAATTTCGTTAAAATATCTTGAATGGCTTTGTTTTTTTCAGACCCATCGAATGCCTCATCATGTTTTCCATACATTAAGTAGCTCTCGTGTATTAGTCTGCCCTTATCATCTTTGAAACGCGCAATCACAGGTTTACCATCATTTTTTTCATAAACAAATGTAATTTCTTGTTGTTTATCTGTTACTTGGCCGCTAATCTCATCTTTTTTTTGTCGATAATGTTGTATATTGATGGCTTTTTCTTTGAACCTGGAACCATATTTTAGGCCTGATAACTTCTTGTCTTCATGAATCGTTTTACCTTTTTCATCCACGTAATGGACAACTACCGGAGCGCCCTCAGATACTTTATATCGGTAGACGATTTCTTGATCATCATCTGTCAAATAGCCTTCTTTCTTTTCACCGCTATCTATAAGCGTATAAAAGGGAATTTCTTCTCGTGGCGTCACCGTATATTGGTCTCCCCATTTTCCAGTTATTATTTTATTATCGACTCCTGGAATGGGGTTCCCATCTTCGTCTACATATTTTACAATCAACGGCTTTGCTTGCTTGAGTTTGTACTTAAACGTTTGTTGTTGTGCTTTTTCATCTAGCTTTATCTTCATCTCCTCTTTACCATCGAGTGTTTCGTAATGCACCATATTTTTGGCTTTCGCGGTTACCGTGTCGCCATATTTGCCTGTCAGGATATCAGGCGTCGGGCTTCCAAATGCCTCCCGTTGCTTCTCATTTAAAGTGGATTCTGCGTTAACGTGATTTACTGTCGCATTTCCACCAGGCTCTCTTTCAAATTGATATTCTGCGTTAACTTCTCCATCTCGATAATTTCCCATCGTATTTTTTTCACCTACATAATTGTAATGTTGATTCTTAATGTATTCTTTTTTAGCTATGTAGTCCTTTTGAACATCTTGATTGTAGGGATTGCCAATTTTTCCGTGTAAGACACTTTCCACCATGATCGATTTTCCTGTATCCACATCGACGTAAGATACCTTTACTGCTCCTTCTTCATTATCTTTTGTGACATGTACCCTGATAGATATCGGTTTATCTAATACATCTTGGGAATACAAGGTTTGTTCTGAACTTCCCCAAAAAACTTCCCGTTCGAATGTGTGCCATACTGTATAAACGCTACGAACTTCTAGCAAAAAACTGGTGTCGATTTTCTTATTTGTTTTCGCAGTAATCGATATGGAGCTTGGACTTGTGTTAGTCGTTCCGTTTCCTGGGCGCTTGTAGTCGATGGATAGTAAGCTAGTATCGACACCGACTGTAGAATAAATGGGGTTCATACTAATGACATAGGCTTCTTTTTTCCACGTCGGGCCTCCCTCACTATACTTTGTGGATTCTCCTCCCCTATAGGAAAATTTATCTGTTAGCGGTGTTGTGACTGTATGGATACGCTGTTCTGAGTTCTCTTGAATAATTCGTTTTACATTTTCTGTTAATTTCGCTTTTGACTCATTTTTCGCTTGTTCGACTCTTTGCTCCATCGCTGCATGGGCTAGTTCAGGGTGTAGTACAAACGTGAAAAGCGGAAAAATTAACATCATAACGATACCTATTTTTAAAAATTTCTTCATCTCGAACCTCCGATTATTTTTTATAGCCTATTTTTATTTAAAAATTAGGAATAATGATATTATTTTATTGTTAGATCTTATGTAGCTGCTCCAGAAGATGTCGTAAAGTACATTGGTCGCTAGCTTTTTTGTAATATTTTGACACAAGTGTTTATTTTACAACTTTATCCTACTCTGCTATAGTAACATTATTAAACGAGACTTTGTATGTACAATTAATGTTTAGCGCTAGATATTAATTGTACATAGCAATGAGGAGGTATTATTTTGATTCCAGTCTATTTGCAAAAAGAGCTAAATATTTTATTCTTTGTCATCAAAAAAAAGAATACTTCGCTAAGGGATATATCCTCATCTTTAGGTATTTCTAAGCAAACTGTAAAATCAAATGTGGTTAGAATCAATCAATCTTTTGAACAGTATCTAAAAATGAAGGACTTCATTTCATCAGACAACACTGGCACTATTCGGGTGAAACGGCAGTATGAGAAACAAGCCGTGGAATGTTCTTATATTTTGAAATTAAAATTGCTGAAGCAGGTAGTTATATTCAATTATGCTGTTTTACTTACAACAAGATCCGTTATTAAGAAACAAGAGATAATCGAGTTATTATTTATTTCAGAGAGCTACTTTACTAAGTTAACGTACAAATTAAATACATTTTTGAAACCATATAATATTAAAATAATTGTCTCTGATAACAGGGTTTATCTTGAGGGTAATGAAATATTTATCAGGCTCTTCTCCTACATATTTTTGCAAGATTCTTTTCAAGATTTAGAATGGCCTTTTTCCAATATATGTATCGATGAAATTAAATCCACCGTTCCTCCAGAAGTTCTACAAACCGCTCATCAGAGATCTAATACAAAAGAAAGGTCTCTCTATATTCTTTATGCCGTTCTTCATACTAGAATAAAGGAACAAAACTTCATTGAAAACCCTAATTCTCCAGAGCTTTTATCCTTTTTTGAGCTGATCACAGAAAATTTTGATGCTGCGTTAATTTTTCACAAAAATGGGTTTGGTAACCTGAGCTTAATTAACAAAAAAAATGAAATACTTGTTTTTAATTTTCTTTCTAGAATTTTTATTTCAGATATTATTCAGAGGGAACAAAAAATCCAGCTCGGTAAAACTTTTTCTGTCCAAAAACACCCTTATTGTGTGCTTTCGAAGCAAATTTATACGCGATTTTCTACGTTAACTTCCTTAGTTTTATCCAAAGAAAAAGAATATATGTATATCTATTATTTGTCACTTATTATCTCTTCCTATAATTTAATTGGCAACGCATTTCTCAGTTTTGTGGAACTATATATCCCAAAGCTGGTCATTTATTTACCAAAGAAAGATGCTATGGCCGATGCTATAAGAGAGACACTTTCTCCTATCATAGATGATGAAAGCCACCTAGAATTGATATGTAATCTTTTGCATTCTTTATTGCATTCCGAAAGAAGTCCTAAAATCAAGATTTATTTACAAATGACAAAGGATTTTACCGCTATTTATGTCATCAAAAATCGCCTATCTTCGCTGTATAATAATATTAATATTTCCGTTACTAGCGACTACTCAAAAGCAGATATTATTGTAACGGATACGCTTGAGAAAGCCAAACCAGATAAACACGTATTTTACCTAGATTCAACTAGAAACATGGAAAGATGGGCAGAATTAACAACGATTATACAAGATAAATTCCGCGAGAAAATAAATTTGGAAGGAGGAGTATAATTCGTTATATCAGGATAAACTGCAGCTTCAAAATTTTGACATGCAAATACATGTATGAAGACTAGTAAGAGAGAGTACCACAATAACCTTACTAGTCTTTGTACGCTTTATTCATGTTTTTATCGGATATTCCCTTCTAATCCTTTCCCCATATCTTCCATCCACGCCGCCATTTCGTTTGCATCCGCTGAAACGCTAAAAACTGCTGGCGCGAACGCTTGAGTTTCTTGTATCTTCTCGGGTTTTTCTGATAGAATTGTTGATGGAAATTTTCAGCTGGCCAAAAGGTCGTAGCTGGTTCGATAGCTGTCACGATTGGATGCTTGTATCTCCCCGACTCCGCTAAATCTCGCTTCGACTGCTCCGCGATTTGGTGCTGTTCCTCATTTGCCACGAAAATAACAGGCCTGTAGCTGTCACCACGATCCGCCATTTGGCCAAATGCATCAGTCGGATCAGTCAACTGCCAGTAAAGTTCGACCAGCTCTTTATAACTCCAAATTTGCGTATCGAAAATAATCTCCACCGCTTCGACATGCCCCGTATAACCACCAACCACTTGCTCATACGTCGGATTTTCCATATGACCACCAGTATAGCCCGATATCACCGAAATAATTCCAGGCCTAGTCTCAAACGGCTCCACCATACACCAAAAACAACCACCAGCAAAAATCGCGCGCGCTTGATGTGGACCATCTTGTTCGTAATGGATAGACAAATCGAAGGAGCTACCAGCCAGAGGATCATCCGTGATTTTTAAGTAAAAATCGGTCACGTCTGGCGTCAAGTTATCTCTTAGGGCCAATGGACGCAACAACGCCTCAAGCTTCGCAATCTGATCGTCAAAATGCGCACCATCATCAATCGCCGTCTTTGCCACCCGCAATTGAGCACGTTCCCAGTCGCGAGTGGCTGGATTTAGCAGCAGATTGTAGAGATCTCCGAGTATTTCGGTTTGGCTTGTTTTCATTTTTTAGGACCACCTTTGTGATGTGTCAGTAACATTTATATTCTATGTTATGCCACTTTTGAAGGTTAGTCAAAATGTAGGGTTGCGGGTTTCTCCTCTTTTAATAATGCGAAACACTATTCAGCCAAGTAGCCACAGAGTTACCAATAAAATATTGTCCTTCGTCATTAGGATGAAGTCCATCAGTATTGTTTTCATCGTAGAAATTCATGATTGCTTCTGCATCTGCTGTTCTAATTTTATCGGCTGCGTAGAATCTAACTGTGCCGTTAGCAACAGTTCCACCCCAATATTTCGTGCCGTCGACTACTAAACCAACCTTGGCTACATTGTTGTTATACGTTCCTGTTAGATAGCCATCGCCAATTTTATAGTCTGCCACAGTTACTTTTAATGGTTCATATACTTGTACCTGTACAGACGTTCTGATTTGTTTACTGCTGTCGTAGAAATTCACAATCACAACATCGCCGGCTTTTAGATTTTTGTCTGCTACGTAGAATTTAAAAGTACCATTAGCGATATCCCCGCCGTAGTAACGTTTACCATTGACATCGACGCTCAAAGCTGTTGCTGGGCCAGTATATGTTCCAGTGATGTACATGTCACCAACTGTGTATTTTGTAATGGCTCCTGTAATCCCAACTCTTGCTGAAACTTGTGCTTGCGCTTTATCTACTTGTTTTTGAAGTGTTGCTTTTAGCGCTGGGTCAGTCACTGCGTTTACTTTATCTTGTGCGGCGTTAACTGCTGCTTGGTTCGTTGTCGTTTTAATATCTTTTGTTGGATCATTATTTAAGAATAGATCGCTCACGCTTGCTTTAGCTGCATCTTCTGCTTCTTTTTCAGCGTTTGTGCGGTCTGCTAGTTGTTGTTTTGCCTTATCTAAGTCGCTTTGAAGTGCTTCTTTTGACGTTTCATCTGTTACTTTGTTGATTAGATCCTCTGCTTTATCAATGTCTTCTTGTGTCATGCTTTCTGAAATGTTTCCGTTTGGATCGTTATTCTCAAATAAGTTGTTTACTGCTTCACGCGCTTTTTCTTGCGCTTCTTGTTCCGCAGCTTCTTTACGATCTGTTAATTGTTGTTTTGCTTTGTCCAAATTTTTTTGAAGTTCTGCTTTTTTCGTTTCGTCAGTTACTTTATTGACTAAATCTTGTGCTTTATCCAAATCGTCTTGTGTTAGATTCCCAGTGATGTCACCATTTGGATCATTGTTTTCAAACAGATTATTTACTGCTTCGTTCGCTTTGTCTTGCGCTTCTTTCTCGGCAGCTTCTATGCGATCAGTCAATTGTTGCTTTGCGTCGTCCAATGCTGTTTGGAGCTCTGCTTTTTTCGTTGCATCTGTTAATTCATTCACTAAGTCTTGCGCTGAATTGATGTCTTCTTGTGTTACATTTCCTGTAATATCACCGTGTGGATCTTTATTTTCAAACAAGTTGTTTACTGCTTCTTGCGCTTTGTTTTCTGCATCCATACGCTCAGTCAATTGTTTCTTCGCGTTATCCAAGTCCTTTTGGAGTGCTGCTTTTTCGGTTTCATTTGTTACTTGATTCACTAAATTTTGCGCCTTGTCGATATCGCCTTGTGTCACAACTCCTGTAATATTACCGTTCGGATCTTTATTCTCAAATAAGTTATTTACTGCTTCGCGTGCTTTTTCTTGTGCTTCTTTTTCTGCATTATCACGAGCAATTAATTGTTGTTGCGCTTTATTTAGACTGCTTTGTAATTTCGTTTGCAACGAGCTATCTGTTACATCGTTAATTAGCTCTTGTGCTGCATTGATTTCCTCTTGTGTTAGTCCAGCTTTAATATCATTGGCTGGGTCGCTTCCACTAAATAAATTATTAACCGCCTCTTGTGCTTTTTGAGCCTGTGCAATGGCATCTTGTTGCATTTGGTTAGCACTTTTCGTAATGCTTTGCGTAGCTTGGAATACTTTATAATCTCTTGTAGAAGCAGTTCCAGTAGAAGCTAGTGTGATGTTTGTTTTTGTTGATGTTGCCACGAAGCTAAAAGTACCTTCATAACCATTGAGGATTCCCTGATTTAAACCAATCAATGTTCTAGGTGCCAAATCATTAATCTGTAACGTAATATTTCTATTTACCATTGTTCTAGTCGGACCAGGACCGACGCTTTGATCTAGATAGAACAGGGACGTGTATGTGTATTCTTTTCCGATTTCTGTATTGATTGTCTGAGATACAGAAGCATTTTTTCCAGCTTTAAAAGTAGTTTGCATAACTCCGTCCACATTACTTATTTGAAATAAAGTACCTGATGCATCTGTCGCTCTTACCCCTGGACTACTACCAGTTTCATATCCTAGCGTTGTATAATCTGCACCAGATGTTAGATTCCAGTTCGCTGCTAATTTTTTATTATTCGTGGCTGAGATAGAAAGATCTTGGCTTAATAAGTTTGGGTTAAGCACCGCTAATGTGCTTGGTTGCGACTGTGATTCTGCCGCCTTGGCAGTTAGTGCTCCTAGTGGTGTCGTTACCGATGTTCCGAGTAGTGCTGCTACAGCTACAATACTTGCTGCTTTTTTCATTTTATTATTTAACATATTTACTTTCATTCTCCTTTGTGTTTGATTACTTTTTATACTGGTATTCCATAGTGGGCGGCCCCTTGCCCATCACCTCCTTATATGTTGTACTCAGAATGAGCGCCCCACCTACGTCCTTATTCGCTTTTTTATAGAGGTTGCGCGATTACCTGTTCCTCAGATATAGGTAGGTGGTAGGAACCATTCATGATCATATCTCACCTCCTAATAGCTATCAATAAATTATCTGATTTTTATATTAAACTTTCTATTTCTAATATAATTTCACGTTTACTGGTCATCTGGATAAGGTCTTCCTCTTGCAAGGCTAGCAAACTATCGCTCAGCTTTGTTAGTCCAATCCCTACATATTGCGCGATGAGATTCCGTGTAAAGACGGGAGGAATTTTCACGTAATCAGAACGGTTGGTGGGTGTGCCGAACTTTTTCCCTACTTCTTGCAAAGCTATAAAAACGCGCTCTTTATGTGTTTTTTTCATCGTCATGAGCTTCTTTGTGAATAAACTGTATTGATCCAACATGCTCAAATAGTGAAAAAGATAGCCTTCTTGTGTGCTCATAATTTTTGCGATAACATCACTTTTTAGGAAGCGCCAAATGATTGTTTCGGTGATTGTTGTTACTTTGAAATCTTCATTATTTGTATTTATCATGCTATCTGAAAGGCCAATAAATTCGGAAGGGCCCTTGAATTCGAACACTTCGTCCGTTATGCTTACACTGGCAATCCCGTCGCAAATGTAGTATACATATTCTGTATCGTCTTGATATAAAGGAATAGTCGTATTCTTTTTGAACGTCATATTTATTTTTTCAATATGAAAGAATGTGTTTTCTACTAATAATTTAAAAAGTTTAGGTTGATTGAATTCCTGTTTGATCATTTCTCTGGAATATAGATTATTTTGACCCAAATACACAACCTCCTTATGATTAATAGTATGTCATATTATTTTTGACGTTTGTTACCTGAAAAAATGGTCCTATGCTCTAAATTGTGAATTATTTGTGACAGTTAGTTTTTTTGAGGGGTTAACAGATTAAAAAGTGGCATTAGGGGAAAAGAATAGAAAAGTTGGCGTTTAAAATGCGTCATGTCTCACTGGGGATACTTTTATTTTATGGGAATTTGCTTGTCATCGCCATTTTATTTTGCCTAAATTTTGGGCGTTTTTGAAATGAGGGGGTTGCTTATGAATCATTTTTGTTTGCGGTTAATACCTGATAAAAAAGTCCATCGTCAAATTTTGTTGATTGAGCAGGTCGCCAAGGCTAGGTATGCGATTACGTTGGATGAAATATCAGATACGCTCAATACGTCATTGCGAACGTTAAAAAGGGACGTGCAGGAAATTGAAAGTATGGAGGAAAAGTTAATTATTAGACATTCTGCTTCGATGCTGGAAATTGATGATAATGAGCTTGTGGATTTTGTTTTGGCTGAATTGGCTGAGAAGTCGCCGCTTTTTGCGATTACAAAAAGTATTTTTGAGGGGCGGTATTTGAATATTGATGAGTGGGCGGATGAGTTGTTTATTTCGACGTCGACGTTGTACCGGTATTTGAATCATTTTAAGGAGATTTTGGCGGATTTTCATTTGAAGTTGCAGTTGTCGCCGGTTGCGATTGAGGGACGCGAGGTGGATATTCGGTATTTCTTTCATTATTTCTTCTATAGTACGGATGATGTGTCGCAGAATTTTAGGCCGGATAAGCGGGTTTTTAATCTGTTTGAAGAGAGTTTTCAGTATATTATGGAGCATAGTGAGTTGGAGGGGCATGTGAGTCATCGGAGTGTGCTGTATTGGATTATGGTGATCACGAAGCGGCTTGAGTTGCGGCAATATATTCAGATTAGTGATGATGTGCAGTTGAAGCAGCAGGAGTTGCCGATGACGTATAAATCGATTGAAAAATTAGCCGTTGAGGTGCTGGGCCTTGTTCTTTCTTCTGATGCGGATGTGAACCGAAATGAAATGCTGTTTTTGGATTTTATTTTGTTGGATAATTATGTGTATACGGAGCAGTTTTCGAGTGGGATCGTGAATATGGAAAATGTGACGTTGATTGAAAATTTGTTCGCGATGGTGCGGGAGTATTTTGTTCGGAATGGGTTGGAGGAGCCGGATGAGGCGTCTTTGAGTATTTTTGTGTTTTTCCTGCGTAATATTATTTTGTTGAGTAGACTCTCACCGCTTTTTCAGAAAAATTTCTTTGAGGTGAACGCTTCAATTAAGAAGAATCATGGGAATATTTTCGAGGTTTGGTATGATATTTTGAGGGGGAATGCGGTTCCTGAGCTTCAGCATATCGCGCATATCGATGATGTAAGCGTTAATCTGACCATGTTTACGCTGTATGTGAATAATAAGAATAACGGGAAAAAGAAGCATATTTTGTTTTCGTTTGATGGGAAGACGGCATATTTGAATTATCTTCAAATTTTTGCGGCGAATATTGTGGGGAGTAACACGAAAATGACGTTTTTGTCGAATCAGCGTGTGACGAATGACTATATTAAGGAGTTTGACGTGGATATTTTGGTGAAGAATTATAAGGAGCGTTATGAGCATTTTGACTGCGTGACGTATACGTGTTCTAGACAGCCGAATGCGACGGATTGGGACAAGGTTTCGCAGTTAGTTTTTGATATTTAAAAATATCTGGGACATAACTCCAAACAAAATAAAATCGCCTGACCCTTATTTTGGGGTAAGACGAAAATAATGCGTTACACAAATCGAGCGAAAGCGTTTGTATTCTGGGGATTTTGATAGGATTAACCGTTCACTTTGTTTACGCTTATATTGGGACTGTAACTCATTGCATGTCGAACAGTCCCAACAAAGCGGAGCATACTGGTGTATGTGATGACTGAAAGCAGGGAGAGGGTAGTTTCCTCGACCATGCAAGAAGTTAAGCGTAGCAGAACCGGAAGTCCGCCAAATCCCCTGAATGCGAGCGCTTGTCGCCGATTTATTTCGGCTATGTCCCAGACTATTTTTTGTAGTGAATCGAATCACATGTTAGTTCGCAATGTCTACATTTATAGACTGCAAGCAGGATGCCAATTCAGCGGATAATACTTGGTCTGTCACTAATACATCGATATCCTCTATTTTCGCAAAAGTCGCGATGGAGCTTTTTCCGAGTTTGCTATTATCAACGAGTGCGATTGTTTTTCGGGCGGTTGCAACCATTTCGCGCTTGAGTTCGACTTCATACAGGCTAAAATCGGTTAAGCCGTCCGATGCGTTCAGGGCATATGCTGACGTGAATAGGATGTCGACGTTTACTTTCTTCAATAATTCGTGCCCAATCAGGCCTTCAATCGAGTTGGAACCGCTACGGACAATGCCGCCGATGATGATTATTGTCAAATTCGGATTTTCTTTTAGCATCGTGGCTGTCGTTAAGCCACTCGTCACAATCGTTAGGCGTTTCGTCGATTCTTTGATGAATTTCGCGAGTTCAAAACAGGTCGTGCTGGCATCGAGTATGATGCATTGGTCGTTCTCGATATATTCAAAAGCCGCGGCGGCAATGCGTTGTTTCTCGGAGCGGTGTTTCTTTTCGCGGACGGCGTATTTTTTGTCGATGTCGTCTTTTTCTTTCATCATGGCGCCACCGTGTGTTCGTGTGAGTAATCCTTGTTTCTCCATGGCATTTAAATCGGCCCGAACGGTTGCTGCGGAGACGTTTAGCTTCTCGCTCAACTCGTTGACGGACACTGTTTTTTGTTCTTGCACCCTATGTAAAATCTCACTTCGACGTTGATTTGCGAACATGGATTTTCACCTACTTTTTCATATAATAGTGTAATTCATCGTTTCCTTCTATTTGCTTTCAATAAATCACACTTTCATTTTACCACATGCCTACCAATAATTGTAGTATCTGGCAAATGAAAAAGAGTCTAAGCAAGCATGCGCCACGCTCAGACTCTCTTTGCTCAATTCTTTTGTAGTGTCGCCAAAATTTGATCTGCTATTTTTTCAACGGAGAAACCGAAGTCTTCGGCGAGTTCTGGGCCTGGACCTGATTTTCCGAATGTATCGATGGCGATGATTTTGCCTTGGTCACCGACGTATTTGTGCCAGCCTTGGGATGAAGCCATTTCGATCGCAATTCGGTGTGTGATTTCGCTTGGAAGGACGGCTTCTTGATAGTCCGCGGATTGGCGTTCGAATAATTCCCAACTCGGCATGCTGATGACACGGGCGCCGATTTGTTCTGTCGCTAAGCGTTCGCGGACTTCCATCGCTAAGGAAACCTCGGAACCAGTTGCGATTAGGAGCATGTCTGTCGTTGCGGTCGGCGATTCGGCTAGGATGTATGCGCCTTTTTCGACGTCTGTCGCGGCTTTCGTGTCTGTGGTCGGCAAGATTGGTAACGCTTGACGGCTGAGCACGAGCATAACTGGGTTTTCTTGTTGTGTTAGCGCGTATTTGTAGCTCGCAACCGTTTCATTCGCATCTGCCGGCCTTAAAACGACCAAGTTCGGCATCGCTCGGAATGAGGCCAGGTGCTCGATTGGCTCGTGTGTCGGGCCGTCCTCTCCAACCATGATCGAATCGTGCGTCATCACGTATGTTACTGGAAGATTCATGAGAGCTGCCGAACGAATCGCGCTCCTTAAGTAGTCTGAGAATACGAAAAAGGTCGCGCCATATGGCTTGATTCCGCCGTGCAAAGCCATTCCATTCAAAATTCCACCCATCGCAAACTCGCGGACGCCAAACCAGATATTTTTGCCTTCGTAATGGTTAGCGAGGAAGTCACCGCTGTTTTTAAGCATCGTTTTGTTGGAAGATGACAAGTCAGCCGAACCGCCAAATAGGCTTGGTAATTGAGGCGCTAGCTCGTTTAAAAGTGTACCAGAAACGTCTCGTGTTGCCACTGGCGCATCGTCCGTCGTGTAGGTAGGTAAAACGAGTCCTTGATCCGCGGTTTCTTGATTGTCGATGAGGCGTTGCAATTTCTCCGCTTCTTCTGGGTAGTCGTTTCTGTATTTGTTGAACGCTTGGAGCCACTTCGATTCACGGTGGTTTCCTTTAGATAAATAGTAGTCTTTTTGATAGCCGACCGTTTTTGGTAGCTCGAAAGGTTCTAATTCCCAGCCGTAGTTTTTCTTGATTTGGGCGATTTCTGCTTTGCCTAGTGGCGCGCCATGTGCTGCGGCTGTGCCTGCTTTGCTCGGACTTCCGTCGCCAATCACCGTTTTAATTTCAATCAAGGTCGGTTTGTTAGTCTCGGCTTTCGCTAGGAGAATGGCGCTGTTGATGGCCTCGACGTCATTTCCATCGGGGACGCGCAACGTTTGCCAGCCTGCCGAGCGAAAACGCAAATCGATGTCTTCGGAAAAACTTTGCGAGAGTTCGCCGTCTAGGGAAATATCGTTGGAATCGTAGAGCACGATGAGTTTTCCGAGTTGCAGATGGCCGGCGAGTGAGCTTGCTTCGTAGGAAATGCCTTCCATCAAGCAACCGTCGCCGCACAAAACGTACGTGTGGTGATCGATGACTTCGTGGGATTCCTTGTTGAACATCCCGGCAAGATGCGCTTCTGACATCGCCATTCCGACACCCATCGCGATGCCTTGACCCAGTGGGCCAGTTGTTGCGTCGACGCCGGGCGTGTGGCCAAATTCGGGATGACCTGGCGTGGCGCTGTCTTTTTGCCGGAAGTTACGCAGGTCTTCTTTGCTGACATCGTAGCCGAAAACGTGAAGCAGGCTGTAAAGTAGTGCCGAGCCGTGGCCTGCCGAGAGGATGAAGCGGTCGCGGTTGAACCAGCTCGGATGCGCCGGATTAAATTTTAAATGATTTTTCCATAGTGTGAAAGCCATTGGTGCCGCGCCCATCGGTAGGCCTGGGTGCCCTGAGTTCGCCTGTTCGACCATGTCCATCGATAGCACGCGTAACGTTTTTATCATTTGTTGATCCATGAGTGACATATGCGTCCTCCTTTTATTGAATGGTATAACCGCCGTCGATCACTAGATTTTCACCGGTGATTAGGTTCGCGGCGTCGCTTGCTAAAAATAATGCTGAGGCTGCGACTTCTTCTGGATAGCCAAAACGGCCAATCGGAATCTGTTTTTTCATCGCTTCGCCAACTTCTCCGGCCCATGCTTTTTTGCCGAGTTCGGTCAGGATGACGGTCGGTGAAATCGCGTTCACATTGATTTTGTGAGGCGCCCATTCCATCGCCAAAACTTGCGTCATCGAAACGATCGCGGCTTTACTCGCGCAGTAAGCTACGTGTTTATCGAGCGCAACGACGGATGCTTGAGAGGCAATATTGACGATTTTTCCGCCGCGGCCTTGTTTGATCATCACATTTCCTGCTGCTTGCGCGATGAGGAACGAGGCTTTCAGATTCAGCTCCATTGTCTTGTCCCAGTAAGCTTCGGGTAGATCCGCAGCTTTTTCGAGAAGCGCGATGCCAGCTGAATTCACCACGATATCGACGCTACCGAATTGCTCCAAAACGGTTGCCATCACGCGTTCTACGGTTTCTTTTTTCGTAATGTCAGCTTGGATGCCTAGCGCTCTTGCCCCACCGATTTGTTGCGCGATTTCGGCTACGTCTGGCTTGATATCAACGAGCACGACACGCGCGCCTTTTTCGAAGAACAGCTCCACGATTGCCCGACCAATCCCGCTTGCCCCGCCAGTTACAACGGCTACTTGATCTGTTAATGCAAAATTTTTATCGAACATATTTGTCACTCCTCGCTTTAATTTTCAATCTAATACGCGTTCTGGTAAGCTCACGAGAAAATCCATCAAAATCAGATAGGCCGATGTTGCGCCTGGATCTTGATTGCCGAGAGATCGGTCGCCGAGTCTGCTGGAGCGGCCACGTTTGGATAGTAAATCGATAGTCGAAATCATGCCAGCTTCTGCCGCCACAACCGCCACACGAAACGCTTCTTCAAAATTGCCTGTTTCCAAAAATGCGTGTTCTAATGCGATTCGCGCTGGTTCCAACGTGTCAATCATCGTTTTATCGCCAACTTCGGCCTGTCCGCGTTCTTTCACGCCACCCATAAATGCCAGCCAAAAAGCCGTCAAATCCGCGTCGCTAAGCGTTTCTTTACCCTTAATCACCTTCGCCCCGCGCAGAAATCCCGTCGCATAAAGCGGGCCAACCGAGGAACCAACTGCTTCTAAGAACGTTTTACCCGCCAGCACCGCCAACTTCGAACAATCTAGTTCCTCCTGTTGCGCCAGCTCCTTCTTGATCGCCTGCCAACCAATTGACATCGTCACGCCATGATCCCCGTCGCCCAATTTTCGATCGAGTTCGCATAAATAATCTTTTTCCCGTTCCATCGTTTCCGTTACGTTATTTAAAAAATCGCGAAAATTCGCCGCATTATACATACTTGTCACGCCTCCTTATTTCTGAACATACATCGGGCAATCCGCCGGGTAATCGATGCATTCCTTTAGCTCCGCGTCTAGTTTTATCAGCGTCACCGAACTGCCGCCCATCTCAAGCGACGTGCTGTAATCCCCAATAAATGACCGGTAAATCTTAATACCACGCTCACTCAAAAGTTGCTCCACACGCCGGAACATAATCAGCAATTCCATCCGTGTCGTCGAGCCCAAACCATTGATGAGCACAGCAACCTCTTCTCCCGTCTCAATTGGCATATCCTCCAAAATCGCCCCAACAAGACGATCTACCACGTTGTCCGCCGTCTCAAGCTTACCTTTTTCAATGCCAGGTTCGCCGTGATGACCCAATCCGATTTCCATTTCATCCTCTGCAAGCGTAAAACTCGGCTTCCCAGTTTGCGGCAACGAACACGGTGACAAGCCTACGCCCATCGTCCGCGTCACGTCATTCGCACGATTCGCAAGCCGCGTCACACCCGCCAAATCATGGCCCTTCGCAGCCGCCACACTCGCCACTTTTGTCACGAAAAATTCACCGGCAATACCTCGCCGTTTTTCCGTCTCCGTTTTAGGCGCCGAAGCAACGTCATCCGTCACAACCACAGACGTCACCTCAATATCGTGCTCCAAATCAGCCATTTCCGCGGCCATCCCGAAGTTCATAATATCCCCGGCATAGTTCCCGTAAACGTAGACTACGCCTTTGCCTTGATCAATCGCTTCCGTCACGGCCACAATCGGACCCGGCGGCGGCGATGCGAAAATGTTCCCGACCGCAACACCATCCGCCATCCCCGAACCAACGTAGCCCATAAAAGCCGGCTCATGTCCAGAACCGCCACCGATCAAAACACCAACCTTATCCGCGTCAAGCTTAGAGCGCACCAGCGCCCGCGGGTTTTCCAATCGCGTCACATATTGCGGAAACGCCTTCACGTAGCCATCAATCATTTCCTCCACTACATGATCCGCGTCATTGATTAATTTCTTCATCCTTCCACACTCCCCGTCTCCAAATAAGCTCTCTCCTGATTCGAAATTTGATCAATTTTCCGTTTCGATTGGCCGCCAGCAAACGCCACATCCAGATACGCGTCCACAATTTTTTTCGCCAATTCCAGCCCGATCACTTTTGCGCCGAGCGTTATAATTTGTGCGTCATTGCTCAGCTGGGCACGCTCCGCCGAATACACATCGTGGCACTGCGCCGAACGAATACCCGGCACCTTATTCGCCGCAATCGACATCCCGATTCCCGTCCCGCAAACCAAGATCCCACGCTCGACCTCGCCACGCTGAATCGCCGTCCCCACTTGAAACGCGATATCCGGATAATCCACCTCATCCTCCGAGAAACAGCCAAAATCAACGACCTCGTTCCCCGAATCCTCGATGTAACCCCGCAACGCCTCCTTCATTCCAAACGCATTATGATCCGCACCAATTCCAATTCTCATTTTCCAACACTCCAATGCATTTAATCCACCGAACCAGCCGGCACCACCAAATCCTGATTTTTCGGTAAGGTCACGAATTTCATCAAAAAGGCGCTAAAAACGTAAAGTCCCGCGAACACCCAGATGACCCCAACCGTACCAAGACTTCCAATAAAAATTCCCACGACAGCAGGCCCTAAAAACGTGCTCAGCCCTGCGCCTAAATTCAAAATCGACATCGCCGCGCCTTTATTTTCAGGAGCAAGCGTTGGCATAATCGCCGAAAGTGGCACGTACGCCGCCAAGCAAGCACCGAAGCAACCCGCGATCAGCATCGTCAGCAAGAAGTTCGCGCCAGACCAAAGCGGTACGTAATAAAACAGCACTGTAAACGTCGCGCAACCCATGCCGCCAAACCACATCACCGTATTCCGCCAGCCAAGCCGATCACTAATCACACCAAACAATAAGTTAAAAATAATATTCACCGACCAAAGGCACGCGTAGATTTGCAACCACTCCCCACGCGTAAAGCCGATTTCCATGAAGAACAGCGGCATAAACACCGTGAAACCGTACGCCGCCGATGTATTAATCGTCCGAACAATACCGCCCATCCCGATTTTCGGTTTTTCAAAAGCAATCGTGATTCCTTTCAATAAATAACCAAGCGATGGTCGTTCGCCCGTAGCCTTTTTCGCTACTTTTTCACGGTTCAAGAAAATCGCAATCATCGCACCAATCACGACGAAAACTAGCGCGCTCCATAAGGTTGTCATTTCGCCCAAATACGGCAGCGCAATGCTTGAGTACAGCGCTCCCAACACATTCAGCCCACCACTATAACAGAACCAGAAAATTCCGACCGCCGAACCTAGTTTTTCCGTAGGCGCTTCATACGCTACCCAGACAAGGAACGAATAAGCAAAAAGTGGATAACCGAACCCGCGCAAAGCATACGTCGGCAACATCACGTACAAATTATGACTCGGCAGTCCGACAGAAATAAAGAACACCGAACCGATAATGAAAATAATCACACCCGCCGTCATCACCCGCTGCGCCCCAAACATTTCCGATAAAACACCAGATAGCCAAGCCGCAAGCGCCGCCGCAATCCCATACACACTAAACAATAACGCCGACTGTTGAATCGAAAGTCCGCCGCTGATCAAGAACGGCGACAACCAGCCTTGCTCTAAGCCTTCACCCATCATGAAGACGACAAGTCCCGCATATCCCATCATTAATTTTGGCGGTAAACCGATTCTGTTCGTTAAACTTTTCATGTCACGTTCCCCTTTCGATTATAAGTTTGGATTCAATACGACCTTCAGCGACTCCGCACCACTTCTCACCAAATCAAAACCAGCCTTAAAATCCTCGAGCGGCAATGTATGCGTTACGACACCTTCTGTTGGCAAATCCCCATTTTGAATGCCTTCGATCACTAGCGGATAACAATACGGTCCCAAATGCGAGCCCAGCACGTCCAGCTCCTTCCGATCACTAATAATGCTCCAATCCACCGTAACCGGCTCCTTAAATACCGAAAATTCAACAAAAGTTCCCAGCTTCCGAATCAGCGTCAACCCTTGCTCCACCGACTTCTGCGCCCCAGTTGCCTCAATATAAATATCGCAACCATAACCATCCGTCAAATCCTTAATAATTGTGATAACATCGTCCTTCGCCGGATTCAGCACCATATCCGCGCCAAATTTCTTCGCCAACTCCAAGCGATCCTCGAACAAATCCAGCACAATCAATTTCTGCGGACCAGACTTCTTAATCGCGCCAATCATGCCCAGCCCAAGCGTTCCCGCACCAGCAAGCACCACGACATCGCCCAATTTAATATTCGCACGCTGCACCGCATGGAACGAACACGCATAAGGCTCAATCAAAATCGCTTTTTCAATCGGCAAATCCTCCGGAACCAAATAATTTATCGCTTCTTTCGTAAATTTCATATATTCCGCCATGCCACCGTTTACATTCTTCTGGAAACCGTATAAATCATGTTTTTCACACATCCAATACTGACCACGCTTACAAAAACGACAATCCCAACACGGCACAATCTGCTCCGAAATAACACGATTCCCAAGCTCAAACTCCGTCACTTGGTCCCCATAACCAACGACGTGCCCGATAAACTCATGACCCGGAATCATCGGCGCCTTTATGTATGCAGGTTGCTTCTCGTCACCCCAAAAACTAGGAGCCCCATCAAAAGCCTTCAAATCTCCCGCACAAATCCCGCACGATTCCACCTTCACTAAAATTTCATGAGGCCCAATCTCAGGAACAGCGACCTCCTCCAAACGATAATCACCAGGGGCATACGCAACAATTGCTTTCATTTTTTGAGGGATATCTTTGCCTAACACAACATGACCTGTTTTCTCTTGACACATAAGAACATCTCCTTTTTTATTAAAGCGCTTTCTTGATTACCTCCCCATTATATTTTTATTTCCTCACTTTGTCAATCATTTATTTTCATTTACTTTCGTTTGTTATCGATTATCGCATATTCCACTAAAAATAACGACAAAAAAAGCCGAAACAGGCATCGATTTTTTAGGTCGATATCCTAGTTTCAGCTTTCTGCATTTCTATTTTTAGAGCACGTTCATCAGCCAAATAATAAAGAAAACGAAGAAAAACGTCGCCGTTCCCCAGATAATCTTAGAACCCTTCCAAACCAGCTGACCATTGGGTCCCTGCTGCTGTTCCCGATACGTCTCCACATCCAGGCTCGCCGTCCCATCCGTCACGATATTCACAACGATCGGCGCCTGATTCCGCGTATCAATTTTTTCACGCAAAGGAAAGCGGTACTCCTCCCCACGAATCGTGAAATTCAGCTCACACACCGTCGAATTCGAGGCAGGCAAATAAATACTCCGCTTCTCCCCAATTCCAAAATCATTGCCACGCTGCCGCTGATTCCCATTCACCAAATATGTATCAAAAAGCGTGTGCCTTGTCTTATTCTCTATTTTTATCTCATGAGCAATCACCGGCCCAGTAAACAAATGCATCAAATTAGACATGCCTTCCACCCCTTCATAAATTTACCCCTTTTTATTCCCGTAAGATTTCCCACCATGATGCGGACATCTCATATGGTATCGAACGAATAATCCCAACCAAGACATAACTTCCCGACATAGCACGATAGCTGTTACGCCTAACTCCCGCAACGCTCCCCATAAACTTCCCCGCATATGCTCATCCCTCATTGTTTTTAGAATCATTTATAACAAAAGGATTCAAAGCAAGTTCACTACATAACATAGAAAACTAACTGAACCCTTTTCACCGAACCCTATCACATTCATCTCAAAAATTAGTGATTGTATCTTTATCTACCAAATAAGACCCAAATATATCATTTTTATTTACTTAAGTGCTAGCCGAAGTAAGTGGTATGTTATATAATGGATTTAAGTCTTATTTTTCACTCAGTGATTACTTCATTTAAAAGCTGTTCAAAAATTAAAATTAATCCATGAACAATCAAGTTACTGCATTTCTATTCTGTAATTATCCAGATTAACGTTTCTAACATAGATGTCACTCCTCTGTATATTCATCAGTACTACCATCATGTTATAGCTAATCTGTATAGTTTTGTTGCTTCTGTTCCTTATTTCCATCAAATTAATAAAAAGTTTGGAGGCGCTATCTTGAACTTTGGAGAAACCATTAGGAAAATTAGAAAAGATAAAAATTTTACGCAAAAAGAGCTATCAGAAGGAATTCTCACTCGCTCACATCTTTCCCAAATCGAAACAAATAATTATTATCCATCTTATGATAAGTTTTTCTTACTTCTAAACAGACTAAACGTTATTTTTGAAGAATTTTTATTTGTTCAAAATGACCAGAAAATGCTTTTCAATCAACAAATACGTTCGGAAATTAGTGAAGCTGCGAATTTGAATGATACAGAAAAGCTCAAAAACTTAGCGGTTACGGCAAATGATTTATATGATAAAACAGATAACATTACCTACTATCACTATATGCTAATTTGCAAAGCTCTGATTTCATATAATATCAGTCATACCGTAAATGATGAAATGATTGAATTTGTGACACCTATAAAAGAGTATTTATTTGGGATGGATAACTGGTACCTATACGAATTGAAACTATTTAACAATATTATCTACGCTCTAACTGTTGAAGAAGCTTTACTATTCGCACGTACATCATTAAAAAGATTAGGTAACTTTCAATATTTTTTAGAATTCAGACACATTGAACAGCATATTTACACCAATCTATCAACTCTTTGCTTGGAGCATAGAGATTTTCAAGCTGCTAAAAATTTTGCTGAAATCGCTATTGAGAAGGCCACGAAATATACCTTAGTTTATGAAAAAGTATGCTCTGAATTAAATCACGCCATTGCTATCATTAATCTTGGTGAAGATGGAAACGCATACGAAGTTATTCGGAAAAATATGCTTATTATTGAATATCTAGAGTTTGATAACTTGCATGAACATTTTTCTAGTTTTTTGAAGAAATATGAGATTGAGGTGGACATTTAAACACTCTTAGTTAATCTTTTATTTTCAACATTTATACGCTACGCGAAAGAAGCCAGGCGTTCATCACATTACGCTGGCTTCCTATTCTGTATGTCATACGATATCAATTCATCATTAAAAGTTTATAAATAATATGCATAAGCCTATCATTCTGCCTCATAATCTGACTTCGATCTATCTCTTTTGTAAGGAATTTCGTTTTCATAAGCTTCCGTGTATTCTTTTGCAGTCTCGGTCACTACAACTTCTTCCTCCGCAGCAGCTTTATTTTTTGTATTGATGTCATCGATTAACACATTGGAATTAGGCCCAGAAACTAATAAACTCCCATCGTCTTGCGCATTTGCAGTAAATATATAATATTTTCCTTGACTAGGAAGTGAATCCTCTTCATATAAAAAATATTCTGTGTTTTCTTCATTGATTCCGCCTGCTTTTTCTAAAGAAATCTCTTTATCTTGCTCTAACTCTCCTTTTATATTTTCAATTACTGTTACACTATATTGAGTGTAAGGAGTAGATGCTTCTTTAGTAGATCCATTCTCTTGTTCCATCGTTTGTGCATCTTCATATCTCGTACCAGTCTTTTTATTAACATAGCCAATAAAAGTATAATCACTAAAACCAACAGTTGCCTCTGGATTATCAACATCTATTACAAAAGAGCCATGCATATATGATGTTGGAATTTTATCAGTTTCACTTGGCTTTACTGTGTCGTTTGTACATGCTCCTAGAACAGAGCTACTGATTAGAAAAAGCGTAATTATTTTGCCTGACTTCAATATATGATTCTTCATCGTATTAATTCCCCTTTAATATTTTTTATATGCTGCATCATATGAAGCTTTATCATTGATGCTCAATGTTACTTTAGTAGATACAAGATAATACATAACATCCGATGTCCCATTATGAGCTAATCTCAACGCATGCCCTAACTCATGAATCGATACATTATTTTTTTCATTAGTAGTTAGAGTATCCATGTTATATTTATTGTATTTAATAGTGCCTGAGGGGGAAGTCATCGCAGCTGTAGTATCTTTTTTAGAGTAATCGGATAATGTAACATCCTCAATGGTATTCCAAACATCCTTTCTAATTACTCCTTTTTTATAGGCATTCCAAACTGATACGCCCTTGTTGAAATTAGATTGATATTTAGTACTACCGCCCCAATCTAAATGTTTTCCTGAGTCAACCAAATCCCAAGTTAATAATTTGGTGGCAGCTTCAGCCTTGGTTGGAATTAATAAACTACTAATTCCAAGTACCATTACAGTTGAAGTAGCGATTAATATTTTCCCCATTTTTATTTTCATAATTAAACTCCTTTAGTTATATTTATATTTTACCAATAAAATATGCCTTACGCTAGGTGCATAATTGCATTCTAGAAACTTTCAGTATGAAATCTCATGAACACCTCCTTTGCATTTATATTGATTTCATAGTATCCACCTCCTAATTCAGAAAAAGTAAATTTTAATTTGATATTATTGGAAATATTTTGTATAGTATAAATAACCATCGTTACACTATCTATGTTACTAGTTTATTGATATAAATTGTTATTGTGTTATCTATTTCTATCAAATACATTCTATTGGAGGGCAATCATGAATTTTGGAGAGACTATAAGGCAAATACGAACAGATAAAAACCTGACACAAACACAGCTATCAGAAGGTATACTAGCTAGAAATCATTTATCGCAAGTTGAGAACAGCAACTACTTTCCATCCTATGATCGTGTCTTTATGCTTTTAGATCGATTAAATGTTACCTTTGAAGAATTTTTATTTGTTCAAAATGATTTACAGCCCCACGATAAGCAACAATTTAGAGTTGATATTAATGAAAAGGCGAGTCTCAATGACTACAGTCAGTTGCAACAATTATCTTTAGACGCAGATAAGCTCTATGAAGAAAATGCTAATATAAGCTATTATCACTATAGTTTAATATGTAAAGCTGTAATTGAATACGGGCTAAGCAATAAAATTAATAAAACTATGATTCAACATGTAGAACCTATAAAAAAATATCTGATGAGCATGGATAACTGGTATATCTACGAATTAAAGCTATTCTCAAGTATTATCTTTTCTTTAACAGTTGAGGAAGCTATTTTCTTCTCACGAAAAGCCTTCAAACGATTGCATACATTTCGTTGCTTCCTTGAATACCAACATATTGAACAACATCTTTATTTAAATCTATCTACACTTTGCTTAGAGCATAGGGATTTCATCTCAGCAAAAAATTTCGCTAAAAATGCTATTAAAACTGCAAAAAATTATCGTCTTGTCTACGAAAAAATTTGTTCTGAATTAAATCATGCTATCGCTTGTATTAAGCTTGGAGAAGATGAGAACACTTATGAAACAATAAGAAAAAACATGCTTGTTCTTGAATATTTAGAATTTAATACAGTACACAAGCATTTTTCAGATTTTTTAAAGAAATATGAGATTGGGTTAGAAGTATAGACAAAATAGAGCCTATTCGTGGTGCCGATTTCGACACACACGAATAAGCTCTATTTAATATTACCGCGGAGTATAAAGTAAACTGCATAAATAATGAACCTAGGATTCATTATTTACACTCCCAAGAAAGAGCCACACTTTTCAGTGTGCCTTTTCTTAAAATTAACTACTTTTTACTTTTCGTTCTTCTCCTAGCAAGCAATAACAATCCCATAGTCAAAAATAGCATTCCATAAAATCCTGATTCTAAAAATTCACCACTTACTATAAAATCACGATTTACTATATATTCTATCAAAATAGTTACACCACTACTTACACCAACTATTATCCAAACACTCCAATAAGGATGCTCCTCATAAAAATCATTCCACTTTTTATACAATGCTCCCCCACCTCCATTAGCCACTATTTATTGGTATCTGGGTCTATAGCGTGAACTAAAGAATATTCAGCTACTTTTTTTAGCTTTTACTATCAATCTAAGATATCTTCCAACAATGATGGCTACAAAAAGAACAAGCAAATACGTTCTTCCGTTATGTACAAGCTCACCAACCTCCGTGAAATAAGACGCTACTAGTAGAACTAAAAACATCATACCGAAAATAACGAAAGCCTCATTTATAATTTTTTTCATGGCTATGACCTCCTCATTCGTAGTTGTTATTTCTTTATATTACCACATAATACATCGATAGATAGCTTAATATCAGCATTATTCTTTGTTTATTCACCCAACTTTTATTTGTTGACCTCATCTTTCCTTCTGTATTACCTCATAGCAATGAAAAAAAGCTTACTCATGCTGCCGAATTTCGACGTACATGAATAAGCTTAGTTTTTTGATACTATTTCACCCAAACATAACCGTACGGCGGCAAGTCACATTTGCCATCGCTGATTTGTTCGCCTGTGAGTAGGTTTTTCGTTCCCGCGGTTTCAATCGTAATCGCCTGATCGCTAACATTCGTGTAGCAATAAACATCGCCTCTTTTCAGCGCGAAAATATGGCTATCGCTCGAAATAACTTCTTGTGGTTGGTACGGATTGAACGCGGTTTCTCCTTGGCGAACTTCTGCCAGTTTCTTTAATCCTGTAAAAATGGCTCGGCGGTATGGGTTCGTTTCGAGTTCGCTTTGTAAGGTCGCCAAATCGAGTTTTTCGCGGTTGATTCGTCTTGGGATTCCTGATGTTTCGGCGGCTTCTTTGTCGTTTCTTGAGCCGAATAGGGAATGGTAGTAAATGGCTGGTACACCCATGACAGAGAATAGGATGTGATGGGCGGCGAGCATTTTTTGAATCGCTAGTTCGTCGGATTCGCCGGTGTTTCGGAGCGCGTCGCTGTAATTGATGTTGAGTTCGTAGATGGATTTGCTGCCGTCTGGATTGTTTTTATAGGAAATTTGACCGCCATTTTGCAGGACTTTTTCGGCTAGTTTTTCGCGGTCGGTATCGGTTAGAATGCCTTCTGTTGGACGCATGCCGATGCCATCATGGGAAGCTAGGAAGTTGAAATAGGTCGCGGTTTGGCTCATCGGCGTGATTGTTTTTGCCCAGTTTGTTAGGTGGGTCGCGTCGTGCGTTGTGAAAGCGTGTAATGTGAGTGGTGGCAACGGGAATTGGTAGACTTGATGGGCTTCGTTGGTGCCGTCGCCAAAATAACTGATATTTTCTTTGTGCGGTACGTTGGTTTCTGTAATGATTTGTGTGTTCGGTGCGAAATAGTCTGTCAGCAA
Source organism: Paenilisteria newyorkensis (assembly GCF_000766145.1). Taxonomy (GTDB): domain Bacteria; phylum Bacillota; class Bacilli; order Lactobacillales; family Listeriaceae; genus Listeria_A; species Listeria_A newyorkensis. The sequence continues at coordinate 76,603 of NZ_JNFB01000040.1, forward strand.
ACGCCAAATTTGAATGACGGTATGGGTTTGTGACAAGTGAATGCAAGTCGTGCCGGATTCTTTCCAGAGAAAACCGATGGCGTCTAGTCGAATCGATGTGGCGCCGCGCGTGATGTAGGTGAGCAGCGTTTCGGTCAGGCGGATGAACATCGCGGGGTCCTGGATATTGACGTCGACTTGGTCTTTACTGAATGTAGACCAGACTTGCTTTTCGGTCGCGCCGTATGTGTGAAAGAGTGGACTCGTTCTTGGGCGGACAACGTTTGTAGCGTCAAATCCGGCTTCTTTTTCCACGAAGGCTTGCTCAAATCCGGGTTTTCCTTGTAGAAATTGTTGGAACCAGTCGCTGGATTCGGACATGTGGTTCGCGACGAAATCGTACATCAGTCGGTAATTCCCGGCGAGGTCGTCGATGTCAGGCCAGTCGCCGAGTTCTGGGTTGATTTGCAAATAATCGGTCACGGAAAAACCGTCGTCGGATGTGTAGGGGAACATTGGTAGTAAATGGACGTCCGTGATGATATCGGCAACGGTTTCGTCAAGCATCGCGCGCAAGGCTTGTAGCGGTTTTTGGCCTGGTGACTGAATGCTGTCGCCGTATGTGATCAGGTACATATTTTTCTCATTGATCGCGGCGGCTTGCGGAACTTGTTGTTGTTCTTGCGCGTCGATGAGTTTTGTCAGACGATTGCTGATATCACTACGTTTTGGCTCGTCGAAAAGTGTAGCTAGGTGGTCGTTTAGTTGCTTATTTAAATCGGATCGCTTCATCGGTTTAGAGCTCCTTCATTTTTAGTGTTAGATGGCTTTGTGGTGCGATTTCTGCTGGGCCATTTGTTGGTAATTCGGCCATATTTACGGCGATGCTTGTGCGGCTTGCCTCGATGCTGATTGGCTCGTCCGTTGGGTTGAAAGCGCGTAATATGATGCCGTCGCCGTCTTCTGCTTGTTTTAATGCGCTGAAAAAGGCGTTTTCGCTGATTGTGAGTAAGCTCGCGGATGTTGGTAAATCGCGCATTGATGCTGGCTGTGGCAGTTCGAAACGTTCCACTCGTTCTTCAAAACTATTCAGCGTTTGAAGGTGGTAGCTGAGTTGGTGCGTGCGAACGCGTTCGGTGGCGCGGAACCAATCGGTGGCCGTGAAGCTTGCGGTGGCACGATAATGGTAGCTGAACTCTAGATCGCCAAGCATTTGCGCGTCCGGCGTTTCCACGACTTTATTATTGATACCAGAGGCACGGCCGGGACGCCACGCGATATTGTCTTTACCGAGCAGTCCAACACTCCGGAAAAGCGTGAGGGCAAGATAATCCGTGGTCGCCTCATATTCTTTCAGGCCTTGTGTCACGACGCCAATCGCGCCTTTATCACTGAGACTTACGGCAAAATTTTCAAGCGGATAAATCGGGACTGGCGCTTCGGCAAAACGGTTTTCGCGCCAATTCGCAAAATGTGGATTCAGGTTGGCGCGCTTGATGGCAGTGAACGCTTGGTCGGCGTAACTTGCCTCGCTTTTCGGCGCTGCGAACTTGACGCGGATACGATGGTTTTTCGTTTTATTCGTGAGGCGATGCTTGATGCCCAGCGTATCTTCGCCCTTTTTGAGCGTGAGGGTGGTCTCGATTTCCGTCCCTTCGCCGCGCGTTAATGTATGGCGAATCGTCATTTCTGAAACGAGTTCCGACTGCTTCACCGCGATGCATTCCGCCGTTCCCGCCAGTTCCGCAACATCCCCTGCAAGCGGAGAAAAATCATACGAATCGCCGTCATCCGCTACGTCTTCAAATAGCATGAAATTGGAGAATTGTTCGCCCGATTGCGTCGTTAATTCCAGCTTTCCAGCAACAACCTCGACTGTATAAAATTCGTTCGTAATTTTGGCATCAGCTGTTGGCGTTACGAGATTCACCGCGCCTTCAATGATTTGCAAAACCTGATAACTAAGCGGTTCCATCGCGATTTCGGCGCTTACAACCGTGCGATAGTATCCCGGAATTTCGACTTCCCGTTCCCCATCCGCCGTCACCACCACTTTTTTTCCACCAGAAATGTAGTCTTGAGACAGAATCGTTTGCGGCACAACAACGCCCGACGCATCAGCCAAACACACCGCTTTTTCTTTCGTAAAAATGACCGTCTCGACTTGTTTCGTCATCGCTTTTGGCAGCAAGTGAAAAACAAGAACGGCGCCCTGCTCATATTCCGTCCCAATTCCGCGTGCGATTTGCTTTTTCAAAACGTTGATAAGGCTATCACAAATACGCTCGGCCTGCTCCAAACGATGCCCAATCGCGCGGTTCGTCTCGTCCGAATTACAGCCACCGATAGAATCATGCGCGTGGACGTCAAATAATAATTTGAAAACCTTATCCAGCCAGCGTTTCGGGTACGGCGCGCCATACTTATTCGCCATCACCGCAAGCGGCTCCAACTGGTGATAAATTTTATCCTCAATCCGGCTATTCGCAAGCTTAATATCCACACGCTGCGACCGAATCGTATTGTGAATCCGCGACTTCTGCGATGCGAGCAGTTCTCCCTCGATCACCGTCTCGAATTCCCCATTCTCCCACGTGGCTTCCATAAACATCTCATAATCCGACAACACGAAGCGATAATCCGATTGCTCGGCGTTAAGTGCCTCCACCGTCTCCGGAAAATGTTCCCGCACCAACACCTGATCGCCGCCCGCCGGAAGCAACATATGCGATGTCGACTTATTCATTTTCCGCAACGTATCCAAAATCGGCGTCAACGTTCCCGCCACATATGCCGCATCCGACGCCAAAAATTTCCCTGGTCCGTATCCAAAATACATATAATTCGCCTTCGAAATCACGCCATCCGGAGCGACCCAGCGAAAATTCAAATCCGTCGCCACATCATCTGTGTACAGACCACGCTGCAAAATCGCGTATTCCATCCCAAAAGACTGAAAGATAGACGGCAAATACGCATTTTGTCCAAATATATCCGGCAAATAACCAATTTTCATACTATGTCCCATCTCTGCAGCCGCACGCGATCCATACAGCAGGTTCCGAATCATCGACTCCTTATGCACAAGTAACGTATCTGTCTGCGTATACCAAGGCCCTACAAAAAGCCGTTTTTGCGTAATAAGCTCCTCCAATTTCGCCTTTTTCTCCGGCAAAATCGCGAGGAAATCCTCAATGACCGACATTTGTGCATCAAATACGAACGATTTATAATCCTCATCCCGTTCCAAAACATCCATCAAATGACGCAAATTTTCGATTAGCATCACGTTCGAATCCTCTATTGTAAAATACCACTCACGATCCCAATGCGCATGCGGCACCACGTGAACTATTTTTTCTTCGTTTGTCATTTTTAAACCCTCACAATCTCCATATAAAAACGGATTGGGACCCCAAATTGCTGAGTCCCAACGTGTCTATTTAATAATCAATTTTTTCGCCATTGCGTTCTTTTCGTTTAATAATCGCGTATCGAATAAAAATATTACCAAACGCGATAATCGCGACACCGACTAGCATGCCGACAAGATACGCCGGCAAATTCTCAACGAGTGGCCAACCCCAGATAGCTGGAAGTGGTAGCCATTGTACCGCGCCGAGTGCCACACCTGTACATGCGCCTGCGATTGCGCCGATTAGATTTAATGGAATCGTGATCAGCGGATTGCGCAGCATGAACGGAATCGCGCCTTCTGAAATCGCTAGAAAACCGAGCAAGAATGACGTGTTTCCGAGCAAACGCAAGTCTTGTGAAAAGACGCGACGTCCAACAACGAAGCGGTCAATAATCGTCGCCAAACCAATGCCTAGCGGTGGAATAACGATCGCCAACACACGCGGTGTCAACGGGAAAATACCATCTGCGGAGAGCCCAATCGCAATCGCACCCGCCGCTTTATTCACCGGACCACCGAGGTCAAACGCCGTCGCAGCAGCAATCATCGCCGAAAGACTAAGCGTTCCAGACGTACTCATACTCGCAATCGTGTCCGCAATCCACTTATTAAGATGTCCGAAAACCGGATCAATAACGTATAAATTCAAGATAAAAATAACCAAAACACTGATTCCCGGCACGATTAACATCGGCTTCATCGCCGCCAGATTTTTCGATAATTTGACGCGTTGATTTAGGAATTTTGCCACGTAACCTGCTGTTAGACCTAGGATTAGCGCGCCTAGGAAACCGCTCGGAATACCTCCTTCGATGCCCCAAAACGTATAATGCAAGCCACCTGCGAACAAACCGCCCGCAAAACCAGCGATCAAGCCAACGCGGTCAGCAATCGCATACGCCACGAACATCCCGAACACCGGATAAATGAACTTGAAGAGCATGTTGCCAAAGCCGTCAAGATAATGGAGGAATTCTTGCAAACCGCCAACACTGTTGTACGTTGGGTCGCCAATCATGCCGATATCAAGGCCAAGCGCATAAACCCACGTCAGCTTCGCGATACCTAGCATCAAGCCTGCCGCAACGATAAGCGGAATCATGTACGAAATCCCAGTCATGATAGCTGCCGTCACATCTGCGCCGACTTTTTTCCAGCCTGTTTTTTGCGTTTTGCTCGCGACAACGCCTTCCGATTCTGAGCTCGCCGTCACCGTGCCATCCGGTTCTGATAGCGTCCGAATCAGGATTTCCTTCGCGTGACGAAGCGGATCAGCGACTTTGACTTCGACATAATTTTTGCCGACAAAGCGCTCTTTTTCCTTCACTTTCGTATCCACGGCGAACAAAATTGCGTCTGCTTTTGCAATTGCTGCTGCGTCGTGCGTGTCTTCCATCCCGTTCGCGCCTTGTTTTTCGACACGAACATCGATTCCTAGCTCTTTCCCGGCCTGCTCCAACGCTTCCGCCGCCATGTAAGTGTGGGCAATGCCCGTCGCGCAAGCCGTTATCGCCAACACCGATTTCCCAGCATAAGCCGAATCGCCAGCCACGTTTTCCGTCACTGCTTCCTCACCAAGCGCTGCAAAAAGTGCCTCTTTACTAGGCGCCGCAAGCAATCCGTCCAAATACGATGCATTCATCAAGCGACCACTCAGCTCCGCCAACAATTTCAAATGCGTCGTGCCTGCTTCCTCGTCTGGAATCGCTAACAAAAACACTAACGAAACCTGATTCGTCGGGTCCACAGACTCCCAAACGTTCGCCGCTAATGGTGTTTTCAGTTTTGCCACAGTGAAAACGGCTTTGTTCACGACACTCGATTTGCCGTGTGGAATTGCTAAACCGCGCTCCATTCCAGTTGCCGAATGCGCCTCACGCTCCAAAACCGCTTTTTGAAACGCCGCTTTATCTGATATATAGCCTTCCTTGTCTAAATGATCCACTAAAAATGAGATTACTTCTTCCTTTGACGTAGCTTCGATGTCATAGAAAACCAAATTTTGCGTCGTCATCTCTTTTAAATTCATTGTCAATCCTCTTTTCTAAGTTCATGAATTCGCTTACAGATTACCTTTCGAAAGTATAATCGAAGTATAGCATAAAGCCGAAAGCCTTTTCATACAGAATCCGTATAATTGTACGGCGCACACTATTAATCTCTTTCAAATCGTGATAAAGTAGGAATTGAAGCGATTGGAGGTTTTTTGAATGGGAAAAGTAGCAGAACGTTTTGTCGAGGATATCTCAAATTTGAGCGACTCGGAGAAATATGTTTTTTATTACGCGGATAACCATATCGAACAGGTGAAAAACATCACGCTAACCAACCTGGCCGAGATACTAAACACGTCCAACACCACGATTATCCGGATGTGCCACAAGCTTGGCCTGCAAGGCTTTTCGGAATTCAAATTTATTCTAGCCAGTTTTAGCAATCAAAAAAAGACTCGCGAAAACGGTAGTCTCAAAGAAGATTATTTGGCCCAGCTGACCCAGACCATTCACGCCATTGACCTGCGAAAAATGGATTATATCGCCACGAAAATTCTGAACGCGAGCACCGTTATTGTCGTTTCTGTTGGTTTGACTAAAATGATTGGGGAATACATCGGGAAGCGGTTGATTCAAGTTCAGAAACCGACGATGTACGCCTATGAATCCCATATTATTGACCTTTTGCCGAGCTTTATTAAGCCGAACGACGTGATTTTATTCGTATCGATGAGCGGCGACACGAAGACGCTCGTTCAGGCCGCACAGAAACTGGAATATAGCGGTTGCTTCATGTTCGCGATTACAAACCACGGGGATAGCGCGCTCTCGCAACTTATGGATACGAATCTGAGCAGCGATATCCCGACCGTTTCTTACGCAGGATATGATATTACATCGCGTTCTGGGCTTATGATTCAGGCGGATATTTTACTCGAAGTATACTTGAAAAAGATGTTAGAGCGTGATAAATAATGTTTTTACCCCTCGATCACACAACAATACGAACTCATCGGCAAAACGGTGTCCACCCGAATCAAATTCGCCTGCGTCAACAGCAACTCTTTAAACTTCGCTGGTAACGCCTCTTGTTTCGCGATTTCCTCCGCGATATGATTGACGACAAACGACGCCTCCCAGCCCGCATCTTGCATTTCCCGCGTCCAAATATCGCCCTCACTCGTCACCTGCCAACCTTGACTCAGCGCCATTTCTGCGATATCACCCGGCGTGATAAACGTCCGCACATTCGATTCCGTTTCTGACTTAAACGCCTCGTATTGCGCCTGCACTAACACCGCCAACAAATGCGATTCCTGCCGCGGATCCGTGAGATGTGGATTCCATTCCGCAAAACAAATCCGTTTCGCCCACTTTTTCAACACTTGGAGCATTTCAAGAAGCTCAGCTTTGGATCTGAAATACCAGGACGCATGCGAGATCACCGCGACGTCAAACGCTTCGTCTTCAAACGCCAAATCACCACGCAAAATATCCGTTTCGAGCTTAAATTCGATGCGCGATCCAAGCTCCGACTGCAACAAATGATACGTCGATTGCGCGAGCGTGAATGGTGCGCCGTAATCTGGTGACGCAATGTCCACCGCACACACAGAGCCAGTTTCACCGACATGATACGCCAATACCGCCGTCGTGTCGCCTTGTCCACAACCGACCTCCAGCACCTTATCGCCCTCTTTTATTCCCCAGAACTCCGCAAGCTTGATGCGATGCCCTGTTTGTACATTTTGAATCTCATCCGACGCCGCATCCCGAAGCATACACGCCACAATAGAAGCCACACATTCTCTCATTTTTCACCCGCCCATTGATAAAGAGTCAATTTTTGTTACTTTACTAGTAGCTGAAGCAAAGTCTTTCAAATTACAAATAAGCAGAAACCCTGTATCTTCCATCTTCATAAATGGTACATACAAAAATTCCTGCCTATCCATTTTAAAGTTTTATGCTAAATTTCAGTGAAGTTTCAGATTCTTCAATTACGATTATTTTCAATGCCTTGCTCTTCAAGATATTTCTCTATCCTTGCCTCCATAACAGCAAGTTCAACTGGAGGTACTATCATAGGAGACAAAAATATTTTTTCTGTGAGGAAACCTACTATCAAGCTTGCTTGTTCTAAAACAGGTTCAGTTAGGTGAGTCCTTACCTCACTGTCACCAGACAATTCTTCAATGCCTGAAAATTCGCCGTCAATTAGATACGTTGCTTCTACTTCTAAATAGAGTAGTGTATTATCCGTATCCGCATCGTAGATACTCTCTTTATCGGTAACCAATAATATATTATTTTCACCCTTACCTAAACTAAACTCTATTTCATTCTTTCTTGATAGAGAGCCTTTATCCACAGAAATATTCGTTTCTACTTTAGTTAATCGAATTTGCTCTATCGTCAAGTCTAATTCTAAACTTTCCATCCTGACTCTCCTTTGAAGTTTGACATTACTTTTCTGCGATCTTCATGAATTTTTATATGTTTACCACTTAGCAACTTAGTTACATGAGTTCCAATACTTTGAGTCTTAGAAAATTTATTAGTGTATCCCAGAAGTTCCCCCCTCATCCTCTCCAACTCCAAATGATCTGATTTGTTGCTGGAGAGATTATGGATATCACCAGCGACACGTGCTATATTTTCCAACATATTTTCATATTTCTCATTTCCAGTAGCCTGAAACTTCATGTACACAAGTTTATGAAGAGCATTTGGAGTAGTCGCTAAAATAAATGTTGAATTATGATGCTCCGTTTGAAGTGCCCCACCCTCATATCTACAAAGAGTTGCATGACTCATCCCCAGAACATCTGCAAAATCTCTTTGACTCATATTGTACATTTCTCTAATCATTTTAATTTCTTCTGGCTGTAATAAACCTTTAACTCTTCTATATTCTTTAAAATCTATTATATAATTGTAGTCTAAATTAGATGGATCTTCCATAAGCTCCCCACAAATCGTGCATTCCAAATACCTATGCTCAACCTCTAAATCTAATCCTCGTACGTTTACTATTTCAGCTACAAACTTTTCATCATGTTTAGATTCCTCATAGCAATTAATACAAAATATTTTCTTCATATCTTACACCTCATTTATGTGGATATTTAAGTTTCTTTCCCCCTTCTGATTCATGGAAAGATATGCAACAAAAGCTGGGACCACCCGGAACTGGAAGATCATGCATTTTAACATAAACCTCGTACCCCTCTATGTCAACTCCAAACACCCATACTCCACCTTTTTTAGGGCCACTGCTACCTATATTCATATCTGGCCCAGAAACATAATGTTTACACGTAAGCGTTTCTTCTAAATATGAAAATACTTGGGTAGGCAGCCAACCAATCAGACTCAAAAAATCATCATTTTTAGACCTTCTCGCCATATTACAACGATTATTAGCCACAGCGTCTTTAAATTTCTCTATAACTCTTTCAACTGCCACTGGTGTACTGTTCATGTAAACACTCCTGCCATAAAATGCATACATAAATTATACAATAGGTATAATTTATAATCAAGACAATAGATGTTATCGCATAATAACACTTTACCCTATAATATGAAATATTAAAAGTCTTTTACGGTTTTTTTTTAGGTTATTTATATTTCAAACGTTTTTAGACAATATATCGACAAATCCTATTGCTTAACCCTATATAATATTTTATAATTTGAATTTCCATTTTTACATCCTCTTTACAGAACCTCCAAACAAATCGTCATTTCGCTCGCTATAATAAGGCGTATGAGGAGGGGGAAAATTTGAATAAAATCGTTACTATTACTGGTGTTATCGTTGTTGGAAGCTCATTATTACTCGCAGGTTGTGGTCCAAGTGATGTGAATTCGCTCGCCGCAAAAGAAACCCAAACGCAAGTCAAGCCAGGTGGTCAAATTAAGCTAGACGGTGCCGTGAATATTCGCGATCTTGGTGGTTACAAAACGACCGATGGCAAAACTGTCAAGCCTCACAAACTGATTCGCGCCGCCGAACTCGCCAATCTTTCCAAAAACGACATCAAAAAGCTGACTTCTACATATAGTCTGGCTGAAATTATTGATTTCCGTACCAATTCCGAAGTGAAAGCGAAGCCCGATCCAGTCATCAAAAACGTCGACTATATCCACGATTCGATCATGAAAGACAACGGTTCGTCAACTAGCGCCCAAGATATGATGGCCAGTCTCGCCAAAATGGACAATCCCGAACAATTCCTAATCAGCGCCAATAAAAGTTTCGTCACCGATCAGCAATCCATCGACGGCTACAAACTTTTCTTCCAAGAACTGCTGAACAATAAAGAAGGCGCCGTACTTTGGCATTGCACCGCCGGCAAAGATCGCACCGGTTTTGGGACCGCGCTTGTCCTCGCAGCACTTGGTGTCGACCAAAAAACGATTATGAACGACTACCTACTTTCCAATAAATACCGCGCGACCGAGAATCAGAAAACCATTGATGCCCTTGCAAAACAAACTGATAATCCAAAAATCCTATCCGGCATGAAAGCCATTCTCGACGTCCGCCCAGCCTATCTAAACGCCGCGTTCGACGAAATCAACGCCAAATACGGCAGCACCGACGCATTCCTCAAACAAGGACTCGGCTTAACCGACAAAGATATCAAAAAACTCAAGAAAACCTACCTACAATAAAACGAAAAATGTGATCAGACCTCGCCAAATCTAGCGTGAGTCCCTGATCACATTTTTTAATTACTATTCGATTGTATCGCCGTCAAATTTCGACTTACATCTTGACCATTTCATCTTATGTTTCCCGTGCCCACACGACTCGCCACTATACGACGTCATCATTCCGTAAGCTTTTTTCAGTAGTGGAATCGCGATAACGATCCCGATCAGTGTCATCAGCGCGATAAAGCCAATGAAAATCAGCCCGGCCGCGATACCAATCACGAAAATTTTCTTCACCGTGTGTCCTAGATCAAAGCGTTCTTCCTCTTCCATGTTGAATCAGCTCCCTAGATAAAATTTCTTCCAATTTCAGCATAACACGTTACTTCTCAAAATCAAGTAAAAACTGACCGAGCCCGCCGATATCATGATGACCCGCGACATAATCCGCAATCGCCAACGTCTCTGGAATGCTGTTCTCCATCGCCACGCCCATTTTTGCAAGTTCGATCATGCCGATATCATTCTCATTATCGCCAAACGCAATCGTCGTCTCCAAATCGAGCCAGCCAGCCTCATCCAAATACGCGAGGCCATGCGATTTATCGATACCAACATTCATAATATCAATCAGCGTCGTGCCAGAAGCCATCACAGAAAGCGGCAATTCCGCCAAAGCTTCGCGCACCGCCACACGTTTCTCCGGATCATCCGAAAGCACCAAAACCTTCAGCGCAAACTCGCCAGAACGCTCAATTTCCCCAACAACATCCGCCGTCACCGTCAATGGCACCTGCTCATTTTCAGGAAGCGTCTTATTCGCCTCGACAAACCCAGCAATTTTCCCCGTCACAGTCGGCCCAACAATCCGCTCCGTCGTGTACACATGATAATCCACGCCAAACCCGCGCACCAGCTCGATCACCTGCCCCAGCAAATCATACGAAATATCACTTTTCATCAAAATTTCATTCTTCCCAAAATCCCGAACAAGCGCACCGTTACAAGAAATAACCGGCATCGTGATCCCAAGCTCATGAATAAACGGCATAATCGCCAAATCCAAACGCCCAGTCGCCAGCACCAATTTTTTCCCCTGCTTCTGCCAATCCAGCAAAACCTCTTTATTCAGCGGCTGAATCACCGCACCACCCTTAGCCAGCAGCGTTCCGTCCATATCCGTTACAACCGTTTCCATTACAAAATCACCCTTCCACACTCATTTGAAACGCCTCATCAATGGACGCCATTACTACTCGAATTATAAAGGAGTTTTGGCGAGTTGTCACGGGTTGCGACAGAAAAAGTCACAGCATCAAAATCATCGTGACTTTACATACTATTCATTCTTCTCTATCTCTTCAATTTCTGAAACAGACAGCACATCCTGATTTAAACTCTTTGTATAAGGAAATGATTCACCGCTTATAATTAGTGCTCCTTCATAATGTTCATCATATACACCGGCATCAAAAGATAATTTCTTATCACCATTCACATATCCCATAATATGCGGAATCCCCGTTGGATTGACATCTACACCCGTAATTGTGACAGAATCAATGTTCTCATAATTATATTTTAAGTATTTTTCTACCCGTGGGCTTTCTTCCGCAATCAATTTTTCAATCGCTTCTTCTCTCGCTAATTTTCGCTCATCGATTTCTGCCTTCACAAAGAGAAAACTGCCTGCGATGATAAATAACCAGAATGCTACTAGCGCTAGAAAAATAATTCTACTCATTCTCATTCCTTACTCCCCTGTTCACGTTCCTGAATCTCCGAAACAGACAAATCACTCTTCTGCATCTCCTCCAGCCCATACGGAATACTCAAATCCCCTTCAAAATGATCTTTATGTATTGCTGCATTAAAATATAGATCTTTATCATCATTCACATAACCCTTGATATGAGGTATACCAGTTGGGTGAATCTCCGCCCCAGTCACAGTTACCTTATTCACTCCCGTAAAATTATACTTAAAATATTTTTCAATACGTGGCTTCTCTACAGAAACTAGCCTTTCTAATTCATCTTCCGCTTTTTGATTTTCTTTTTCTTTCATAATGTATACTCCTCCTGCTATAATGAAAATAAGTACCAGTAAAATACTAGAAACAATTAACCATTTTTTCATGTAATCACCCCACCATATCATAACATAAAGGGAGCAAAATGGAGATGAAAATAACAGAAGAAACTAATTTTTATTTAGCCGATGCTGTGTATGACAGTGAAGTACTAAGGAAAGACAACGTACTAACACTGAAAGATATCGGTAAAACAAAATGGATTACAGTAAATTCAGTAGATAATAAAAACGGTTTACAAGCGGCCGCGGTTGTACCGCTTAGCGAATATAAAGCATGGAAAGCAGGTTCTATCAAAGAGTTTAGCCATATGGTCTTCATGTCAAGAGGCTCTGAGGAAGACGCTGATTGGGACCAAAACATCAAATTAGCAACTGCCTCACCCGCCCAAAAAGACGACCAATTTATCACCTACAATAATTTCGTAAACACCACTCTATCCAAACACACAACCAAAGACTACAGCTTCACAGGTCACAGTCTCGGCGGCGCACTCGCTCAATACGAAGCTGTCAAACATACCAAACCCGCCGTAACATTCGCCGCGGCCCGTTCATTCAATAAACTAACACCTGACGAACAAGCAAAAGCAAAAGACGGCGCATACTTCCATCTCATCAAAGATTTCCGACACCACGGCGACGTTGTAGGATTACTCCCACCCGATGCCTTCGTTTTTTACCAACAATATTATTCCAAAAACGGAGCAGCCAGCGATCCACTAAACGCTCACTTAACAAAAGGCTTTCGTAAACAGTTTGGCAGTAATGGTGCCACAAAACTTGCCATCTCTCCCGATGAAATTAAAGCGCTCGCGAACAGAATGAAGGATGTAGCCGCAGACATCGATCGCATGGTTCGCCTCATTGAAGATTTTCGTCAAGCCGAAAGCGACGCAGTCAAGAAGATGGTGCGTAAGTTCAACGATGCTACATATGGCGGTGAATATGATTTGCTAAATGAAAACGATGTAGACGATGTGATGCACGACCTCGCTGTCAAAAAAACAGAAGGCGTCTATCGTTTCCATAATGAAGAAATTTTGCATGATTTACTTAATAAATTGCTAGAACGGCAGTATTACCTGCAACAATTCGCAAATGAAATAGGCAATGCGGGACACCAGATGCAGCAAACAGATATCAATCTCGGTCATGACTTAGATCGTACAATTGGTAGTCTTGTTGGCATCGCGGCCGGTAACGCGGTGAATTTTTTCAAGTAAAAAAAGATAGAAAAACGGGGGAACAAAATGGATTTATTTCATGAAATTAGACAAATAGAAGTTGAGATTGCTAAGGCGATTCTAGCAGGTGCGGATGCAACGGTTGGCGCTTTAAAATCTCAAAAAACAGAATTCGAACGGCAACTTCAACTCGCGGCTTTGAAACGTAACATGTTACGTGACGCGAACCATTTAGCCGAAGATTCCGCTCAAATCCTGCACGGCAAGGAAACGATGTTTGATGATTGGGGTCGCGAACTTACCCGCATTCAAAGTCAACTCGGCATCTCCTTCGAAAGTAAAACCGGTGACGCGATTAGCTCACAACTGCAAAATGAAATCCGAAAGCTTTGTACAGATCGTGAAGCGGATTTTCAAGAACTCAAAAAAAGTTGCAAGGTCAATATTCCTATGTAATGAACCACGTAATCCGATGCGATTCAACGCCCTGAAATCTTCAAAACTGCCTGCATCTAATCACAACAAAAAAAGCCATCCAAACCCACGGATAACCTCTTTTGATACATCTCAACTATGCGCTCATTTCACCTTCACCAACTTACGAGTTGCTTCGTGTTTGCATTATAGACAACTAACTCGATTTTGTCGGTAGGTTTGTAGCTTGTTTTTGCGCCTACATAATATTTAAAAATCCCTTTACTAAACTGCCCGCCCCAACTTTTTGCTACACCATTTACTAGGAGTCGTGCTTTTACGACTGGTCCAATATAAACGCCTGTTATATAAGCCGTCTTCTTTTGATACACATTTGGTACAATCGTTCCTTTTAAGACGTTCAGAATCGCTGGGTATTTGCCTTGGAATGCATTATCTATAAATACGAGATGATTTATGCGAGGTATGATTGGTGCTTTTTCACGTAGAAAGAATGATTTATTGGAGATGGTCGTGCCTTTTCGTGATTGGATGGTATTTCCGCTAATGTCAACGCTATCTATGGCAGTTTGTCCCATGAAGCTGAATACATTCTGATAGTTGGAAAGCCCTTGCAATGTAAACTGGTTGCCTTTAATAGTTAAATTACGAACCTTCCCAATCGGAATGACATCATAGTTCGCTGGCGCTGTGTCTGTATCAATTTTATTATTCATGAATTTGAGCTGTTGCACCGTATAGGCAGTATTATTTCTCCAAGCAATGACTGCTGGACGCGTTTTCGTTTTTTTATTTTTGATGTAATTATTACTGATTTCTACACTTTTTGTCTCGCCATTAATCGCGATAAACTTGTTCAAAACATTGTAAGCTCGGTTGTTCGTAATCTTAAAATTGCCCCCGTCAAGAACAATTCCTTCATCTCCTGAACTTGTTTTCTGGCCTTTATTAAAATCATTGTTGTAGACGTTCGCCACCGGTATTTTAATCAAGTAAAGACTATTATCTACTATTTGATTAAATACATTATCATGAATATTCAGCTGAAAAATAGCGCTTCCTTGAATGACAATAGCTTGATTCACCTTCGAGAACTTATTTCCTTGAAGTGTGATGGAACGGTTTAACTCGTTAGTGGCTTTTCCGTATTGATAGCCGTTGTTGAAAAAACGTTTTTTCTTGATTATGATGTTTTTGCAATTTGTAAATGAAATCGAGCTGTCGACTTTGTTGCAGCCGTATTGCTTCGAATATCCTGTAAAACCACTGTTCTCAATCGTGATATTATTATTTTGCTCAAAATAAACAGCTCCTCGGCCGATAAGCGCTAAATCAAAGGTAACATTTTTGATGGAGATGTTGTGAATGCCTGCTTGATATCGAAGCAAGAACGGTGTTTGTTGATCGCCGTATCCTTTGAAGTTCGCCTTTACATAAGAACCTCCCGGCGCGCCTTGAATCGTGCATCGGACATTCGTAATTTGTTCATTTACCACATACGTCACGTCCTTTTTGTCCTTTAAAAGCAAAGTTCCGCTCCCCGCCTGTTCAATCAATAGCTTTAAGTCTAGCACGGTTGTCGCTTTGGCATTTATAGAATTAGTAGAAATCCATAGGAACAAGAGTCCTAATGCTGAAATAATGGCAACTATAAATGATTTTTTCATTCTAATCGCCTCTTTTATCTCCCTGCTAAAATATTCCACATTTACTGCCTTACGTCTAAATTAATATTCACCCCAAGCCCTCATTACAAAACTATCGAGCTATATTTCACTGGTGTTGCTTTCGCTAAAAAATCAATTTTCACATATAATCTATAAAACAAAAATATACCGATTTGTTCTCCTGTTTTCCTAACTCTACTACAAATAGGCATATATCTTAACTCTAAGTGCAAACAAAAGAAGGCAAATCCACTGGCACACAACGATCTATCCTCACCAAAATCCGTCCCCCACCTACAACCAGCGCCTGTCCCTACATTAAATTTAAATGTGAACAAACTGTGAACTTGATAAATTTTGCCGTCAAATGTACATTTTTTCTCTAGCCAAAGAAATTGATACCTTGTACAATAGAAACTAAGCATATTAAAAAGGGGAGACACTCATGTACCTAAAAGAAAAATCGATTAGCATCGCGCTAGTATTTGGACTAACTTTTTCAACTGTAAGTCCTGTATTTGCCGAGGAAATGACATCCCAACAAGATGCACAGCAACAAGCAGGTTGGGAAACCACTGAAGTCGCAGCTAAACCAAATGTTCATGTAACACAAGGTTATTACATTATTCCAGCTGATTTTGTGCAAATTTTTAGCCAAGATCGTGCTCCAGTCCTAACTTACAAGGATGGTGTAGTAGCAAAGAACGACACAGTAGGCACTTTTGAAACAACGATTGTCGTTACTTACAACGACGGAACATCGGAAGAAATCACGGTCAGCTATACCGTTGATGCAGATCCGAATGTAACACCGAAACCAGATCCTGAAACACCAGTAACTCCTGATCCTGATCCAGTGGAACCTGTGAAGCCTGACCCTGAGACTCCGGTAACGCCGGACCCAGAACCAGAAAAACCGGTAACGCCGAATCCTGATCCAGTGGAGCCTGTGAAACCAGATCCTGAAACACCAACAAAACCGGATCCAGAAAAACCAGTAACTCCTGATCCTAAACCAACAGATCCTGAGCAACCAGTGAAACCAGAAACGACTGTACTTGCTACAGCGAAAAACAACGTCACATTGGAGCTAAATGATGCGACAGCGACACCAAGTACTTTTGTAACTAAGAGTGCTGCTAACGTGCAACTTTCCTTCAAAACACAACCAGTGACTGACAAAATCGGCGCACAATCCGTGCAAATTACGGCAACAAAAGGCTCTACTACAACAACTGTAACCGTTAATTACACAGTGGTAGACACAACGAAACCATTTATCAGCCAAGATGAGGATGTTTTCTACGTGTGGCCTGGTGAGGAATGGACAGCAGAAGAGCTAGTGAACGCAACAGATAACTCTGGCTACGTGAAAGTTTATTTCCAAAATGGCGCAACACATTTAGACACGTCAAGCATTGGCGCAAACAGTACGGTTATCGTAGCTGAAGACGCTAGTGGCAACGTTTCTACTCTTAATTTCCAATATGAAGTTATCTCGGTAATGGGCATCATGCTTTACTCCGCCCCTTCTGTTAACTTCGATATGAGTACAGACACAGACATTTACGGTGGTACAGAGCCGGATACAACGCTTTTCGTTATCACAGAGGAAAGCGAAGAAGTTCTTGCTGAAACACGCGTGGACTACTCTGGCAGCTACCATGCCGTTCTTGATCGTCCGCTACAACCAGGCGAAACAGCATATCTGATTGCAGTTGATGATAACGGTGGTGTCAGTGACGTTACACATTACACTTATGGTACGAAACAAGTGCAAGAAGTGAAGTCAGCTACTATTTCTAAAACACCAGCTAACTCAGAGTCTGAGCAATCGACACAACAAGCACAAGCAGCTGGAAACGAAATCGTACCTGCAAGAGTAAATGAGCTACCAAAAACAGGAGATTCCAGCACAAACGGATTCGTGGCTTTCGGTCTACTCATTTCCGCAACAGCTTTATTCTACCTGAGAAAACGTTCATAAAAAATAGGGAAAGACGCAAAATCAGATTTTGCGTCTTTTTTGTTTCCGAATTCTTACAAAAGATATGATTATAACTTAAAAACCCCCAATTTTTAACGCTTACGAACGAAATAGCTACGTTCACGACTTAAAAAGTTTTTTTGCGCTTCTATAGAGTATACTATGATGGGGAACAATAAAAACTTATTTTAAAGGGAGCGATACAGTTTTATGGGGACATTTTTATTTTTGATTGCATTTTTAGGTTTTTTCTATGCTCTTGTTATGTTAATTTTAGGAATCTTTATCCGTGGAAAGAAACTTTTTAGACCGAAGCTGAATTTGATTATTTTAGGAGGGACGTTTGTTTTAGCGATTATTGGTGCTACTATGGCACCGACAACGCAAACAGCCGCAGAGCCTAAAGTCGAAACGAAGAGCGAAGAAGTGCAAAAGGATAAATTAGCGAAGGAACAAGAAGAAGCTAAGCAAAAACTTGAAAAAGAACAAGCTGAGCTAAAGAAAGAGCAAGAAAAACTAGCCAAAATACAGGCTGAACAATTGAAAAAAGAACAGGCGCAATTGGCTAAAGATAAAGCACTTGCTGAACAGAAAGCGAAAGACTTAAAAATCCAGCAAGAGCAGCAAGCAAAATTAGAGGCAGAACAAAAGGCCGCCCAAATAGCAGAGAAAGAAAAAGCAGCGGAAGAAGCTCAAAAAGCGAAGGAAAAAGAAGAACAGCGGCAACAAGCATTGAAGGATCAACAAGAGCGTGAAAAGCAAGAAGCTCAAGCAAAACAAGCCTCTCCGCCTGCGAGTAACGATGGTGGAAGCGGGAATCAATATGTCGATTCGAATGGTCAAGGAACGATAAAAGGTAGCGTTAACGGCATCTACCACTTACCTGGTGGAACCTACTATAACCGTACAAAGAATGTCGTTGCTTGGTTCAAAACAACCGCCGAGGCTGAAGCTGCAGGATACAGGCCGTCAGAGCGTTAATCCTAAAAAGTGCCAAATTCAAATTTGGTGCTTTTTCTTATATTTAATGAAAGCTTATCAATTTTGCCAGCCATTGTTCCCCTACTCCAATCGCGTGCGTCTTCCTTCCGTCTTGATTGAAAAACAGCATTAAATCGTTATTCCCAAGATTAATCACTAGCTGCGACTTCTTCTTTTTCCGCATCAAAATTGGTGTCATCACTTCTTCTTCCACCCAATGGTATTGCAAATTGTCTGTTAGAAAGATATACATTTCTAATCCTGAATTCTTATAAATCTCCATCAAATGTAGCATCTTCGGATAGTTGGATGGTACATTTTTGATGAGTATGTATTTCTTTTTGAGTGACAATTCTTCGCATTCGAGTTCTGGAAACTCCATCTGAAAATCTGCTAATTTCCAAATTTTCGTTGTGACTATAATCGAGATATTGCTTTCATGAAAGGCTTGGTGTTGCAGTTTCTTAAGAATATTTGCTTCGGTGGAAATGACATGGAAGAGACTTTTCACTTGGAACGGGAAATAATTTTCTAGCGGATTCATGAGACACCTCCTGCTATTCATTATAATATAGAATCTGATAAACCTTGCAATAAAAGCATATAGTTAGTATACTAACTATATGCTTTTATTATTTACGAAACAGGTGATATGATGAACGAATTTGGTTATTTATTAATGAACAGCGCGAAAAAGCTGCGTCATGCTTTGAATGTCGCTTTGGAGAAACACGACGTCACCAGTGCGCAGTGGGCTATTTTGAAACATCTTCAAATCCTTGATGGGCAGGCAGTTACGAGTCGCCTCCTGTCAGACAGACTTGGTTTTGATAAGCCGACTGTATCTGGTATTATTTCTAGGCTTGAGCAAAAAGGACTTCTTGCAAAACAGGCAAATACGCAAGATCGGCGCTCCTTTTCCTTACAACTGACTCCAAGTGCCCATGAAATCCTGCCGCAACTCGAAGCCACCAGTCAGGAAGTAACCGCCTCTTTTTTATCAATCTACACACCCGAAGAACAGCGCATTTTTGTGGCATTATTGCAGAAAAAACTAGAAAGGGATGAGTGATTTGGAGAAAATATTAGTGCTTGGCGCCACAGGAAATATCGGTTTTACAGTAGTTCAGAAGTTAACGGAAAACGGTATAGCAGTGCGTGCTGGGGTCTCGAATCCTGAAAAAAGTAAAACATTATGGGCAGATAACGCATTAGTCGATGTTATTCATTTCGATTTTTTGGACACCGCTACTTTTCCTAGTGCATTAGAAGGTATTACAAAAGTGTTTTTTGTCCGCCCTCCGCAGCTTTCCAAACCGAAAGAGGATATGTTTCCATTTTTGCGGTTTTTAAAAGAGCGTTCTGTAGCTCATGTCGTTTTCGTTTCTTTGATTGGAGTTGAGAAAAATCCAGTCACGCCGCATCATAAAATCGAGAAAGAGATGGTGCGCCTTGCGTTGCCGTACACTTTTTTGCGACCTAGTTTCTTCATGCAGAACTTGAATACGACTCATCAGGAGGATATTCAGAAGCACAGCGATTTGTTTATCCCAGCTGGCAAAGCAAAAACTAGTTTTATTGATACGCGGGATATTGGTGAGATTGCGGCGATTTGTCTCATGAATACGCCTGATCATCTGCATCAGAAATATAGTATTACTGGGAAGGAAGCCGTGAGTTACGATGAAGTTGCGGATAGAATGACTGCAATTCTAGGAAAAAAAATCACGTATAGTAAGCCGTCACTGCGGTATTTCCGGTCGACGATGATCAAGCGTGGTATTCCGAAAGAGTATGCGAATGTGATGACGATGTTGTATTTTATTACGCAGATGGGAAACGCGAAGAAAGTCACGGTCACTGCGAACGAACTTCTAAAACGTGAACTGACTTCTATCGATCAGTATATTGCAGATTATCGGACATCATTTCTATGATAAAAGCGCCAAATCTCTAAATTGAGGTCTGGCGCTTTTTCTAATTCTCCAAAATCCGATGTTGCCCGCTGTACACACTAAATTCATTACCGCGAATAAAGCCGACAGCCGTGATATTGAGTTCCCGCGCCATTTCTATCGCTAGTTCTGTGGGTGCCGAGCGCGATAAAATAATACCGCAACCAATTTTCGCCGTCTTCACTAAAATCTCCGAGGAAATCCGACCGCTAAAAATAATCGCCTTGTCCGTCATCGGAATTTCTGACTTCAAGCAATGTCCATAAATTTTATCAAGCGCGTTGTGCCGGCCAATATCCATCCGCACACAAATGACCTCATCACGACTGCAAAGCGCAGCGTTATGCACTCCGCCAGTTTTGCGAAACGTATCAGAATCCGCTTCAAATCGCGACATCAAATCGAAAATTTCCGCCGGACGCAACACCAAATCCGTCTCATTCCGCGTCTCCACCAGCGATGCATCCGATTGAAAATAGAAATTCTCCCGCGACTTCCCGCAACAAGACGTGATGTAACGTTTCGCGCGATATTTCGCATTAAATTTATTCACAAAATTCGCCGTCACCTTCGCGTGACCCGTCGCCTCAATGATTTCCACGCGATCAATATCCGCCACACCGCGCACAATCCCCTCCGAAGTCAGGAACCCAATCACCAAATCCTCCGCATATTCCGGCGTGCAGACAATCGTCACCAGCTCCTCCTCGTTCACATAAATCGTCAGCGGATACTCCACGGCCACCGTCGCCACATCATCAAACATATGCCCCTCTTTAAAACGTCGAATCCCAAGCCCCGCAGTCGTTTCCATCCTCGCCCCCACCTAACGAAAACCCCAGATGCGCATTTGTAAGCACCATCTGGAGTCTAATTTTTATTTCAGTTCCTGGCCGACGCCTTTTAAAAATGCCAAGCCGTAGCGCAACGCCCGGTTCACATCAGGGTCCTTCATCGCTTTTGCCAAGCCGAAAAGTCCCAGCGTCGTGTCATCTTTCAAGCTCTCATTCGCCTTCGCCTGCGCGTTCGCCAGTCCAGCCAACAATTGCTCCGTCTGCTCCGGTTTCGTCTCCGTCAATAATTTACTCGATATCATCAAATTATTAATCGCATTCGTCGCCGGTTCCTTCCGCGCCTCGTTCAAAAAGGTCGTCGCGATATCCTCTTTCGCCTTCAAAGCACTGTTCAACATATCCAGCGCCCCAGAATCATGCAGCGACTTCACTAACTCCAAAACTTCCATGAAAGCCGCATCATCCGTCGCAATCTGGTCTTTTATTGCCGTCATTTTATCCTGTTTTATCTGATCTTCTGTTTTTTCCACACGGCGGATTTTAGAAATCGGTTCTGCCATCACGCGTCACTCCCTTTCTTACACGCACAGTTTCCACCACAAGCACAATTATGCTTCGAAATCGGTTTGTAGTCCGCACGTGCCCACTTGCGCTCAATTTCCACACCATTTTGCGGGAACCTTGCTGCATTTCGTGGGTTATGTTTCGGTAGCGGATTTTCGCCACATTTTTGCAATACTTCTAAGTTTACCTTCGTTTGTTTGTAGGCCGGCGTCTTCGTCCGCACATCACCCGCGCTCGACGTTAACAAGTTGACCGCCGTTTCGTGACTGACTGAGTGCATCGGCAAGTAAACCTCATTTTCGCGAACCCGATCCGTCACGACCGCGTGTACCTTAATGTGACCGTATGGCGACGTCAATCGTACCAGCGAACCGTCCTCCACACCACGTTTCTGCGCCAATTCCTTCGATACCTCTACAAAAACTTCCGGTAATTTATAATCCAAGCCCTTCGTTTTATGCGTCAAATTCCCTTCATGGAACTGCTCCAACAAACGACCATTATTAAGCGTTAAATCAAACTCTTTCGGGAACTCAATCGGCGCTATATAAGGCAATACAGACAATTTCGCCTTGCCATCTGGGAAGTTAAAACGATCCTCATAAAGCAGCGGCATATCGACACCATCCGCCGAAACCGGCCAAACAAGGCTATCAAAACCTTCCATCCGATCATAGCTCACACCCGCGAAGAATGGCGCCAGACTAGCAACCTCATCCATAATCTCACTCGGATGCGTAAAGTTCCAATCACCACCACACGCGTTCGCCACTTCTTGAATGATCCACCAATCCGGTTTCGAATCACCAAGCGGCTCTAACACTTCGTACAAGCGCTGCACACGACGCTCCGTATTCGTAAACGTCCCCTCTTTTTCAAGCGAAGGCGATGCCGGTAAAACAACATCAGCAAACTGCGCCGTCTTCGATAAAAAGACATCTTGAACAACGAAGAAATCGAGTTTTGCGAGCGTATCTTGGACATGGTTCGTATTCGAATCCACCCAAGCCATCTCTTCCCCAATCAAGTACATCGCTTTAAGCGTCCCAGCCTCGATTGCGTCAAGCATTTCGTTATTTTTAAGACCCGGTACTTCCGAAATTTCCACGCCATACGCTTCCGAGAAACGCGCGCGAACTTCTGGATTCAAAATCGACTGCACGCCCGGCAATACGTTCGGCAAGGATCCCATATCACACGCACCCTGCACGTTATTGTGCCCACGAAGCGGATACGCGCCCGCGCCATGACGACCAAAGTTCCCCGTCACAAGCAGCAAGTTCGAAATCGCCGCCGACGTATGCGAGCCCGCAATGTTTTGCGTCACACCCATACCCCAACAAATCGCCGTGCCATCAGCCTCGTGTACCATTTGCGCCACATTTTGCAGCGTCTCAATCGAAAGCCCCGTCTCAGCCTCCGCGTACTCAAGCGTAAACGGCTCAAGGAACGTCATGTAATCCGCCACATTCGAAATCCGTGCTTCCATAAACGGCGCATCATGCCATCCCATATCAATCATGTACTTCGCAACCGCCGTCAACCACACAAAATCCGTACCCTGCTTCGGCCGAATAAACAAGTCCGCGCGCTCCGCCATCTCATGCTTCCGAAGATCCGAAACCATCAATTTCTGGCCGTTCAATTTCTGCGCACGCTTCATGCGACTAGCAAGAACCGGATGCCCATCCGCCGGCGAACAACCGACCAAAATCACAAGTCCGGCCGTCTCAATATCCTCCGCCGTTCCCGAATCCGCCCCAATTCCGACCGTATTCGTCAAACCATCCGACGCCGGCGCTTGGCAATAACGCGAACAATTATCCACATTATTCGTCTCAAACACTTGGCGAGACAATTTTTGCATCAAATAATTCTCCTCATTCGTTGTCTTAGAAGAAGAAATAAAACCAAGCGAATCATTGCCGAACTCCGAACGCAAACTGCCCAAACGCTCCGCAATCAAAGCAATCGCTTCCTGCCAAGATGCCTCCACAAATTCATCACCTTGGCGAATCAACGGCGAAGTCAAACGCTGCTCACTATTCACAAAATCCCAACCAAATTTACCCTTCACACACGTCGCAAATTTGTTCACAGGACCTTCACCAGTCGGCTCCACTTTCAAGATTTGACGACCTTTCGTCCAAACCTCAAACGAACACCCAACCCCGCAGAACGTACAAACCGTTTTCGTTTTCTTCGTCCGCGTATCCCGCATCGATTTTTCCATTTCCGACAACGCGAAAACCGTCTGATACGGCGGCTCCACTTTTTTCACCATATCTATCATTGGCTCCAGCACTTCCTCGCCAATTCCCGTCATAAATCCAGCTTGGCCGAGCATCGATTTCTCCATCATCGCGTTACAAGGACAAACCGTCGAGCAAAGCCCACACGACACGCACGACGACATATTCGCCGGACGATCATCATCCCAAATAACCCGGGGCTGCGGCCGATCCCAGTCAATCGAAAGTGTCTCATTCACCTGCACACTCTGACACGCCTCCACACAACGCCCACAAAGAATACACTGATCCGGATCATAACGATAAAACGGGTGCGAGAAGTCATTGATATAGCCCTTCTCACGGAATGGCCGTTCCTGCGAATCCACCTCAAGCAGTTCCGCCGTATTATGTACCCGACAGTTCCCATTATTATTATCACAAACCGTACAATACAACATATGATTCTCTAAAATCCGGTCCATCGCCTCAAGTTGCGCCTCTTTCGCCTTTTCCGAATCCAACTTAATCTCCATTGCATCCTTGAAATCCGTACTACAAGCCCGCATCAACTCGCCGTCAACCTCGCACATACACGTATCACACGACTGAATCGCGCCCATCTGCTTACTATAACAAATATGCGGATGATGCACGCCCTCATCATTCAAATAATCTAAAATTCGCGTTCCTTCTTCCACATCATGCGCCTTGCCATTAATCTTCACCGTGACTTTCACCTTCGCACTCATCCAAAAATCCCTCCTTGAAAACTAAAAACTCATGCCATTTATCGAAAAACGCTTGACCCACCTCACAAATAAGATAAAAAATACCAAACCTTATCTTCAGGTAAGATGCACACTCCGCTTCCAACAAATCGAGCGAAAGCGTTTGTATTCCAGCTAGCATCCTATTCTTCAGGAAGCGTTTCCATTCACCTTTCATTATATCAGTTATTGTGAAAATTGAATAGCAAAAAGTTAACTGATAATCGTTCTCAATCACGTGTTGGCGCCCTTTTCACACCACCTACCAGATTGTGAAAATTAGTGCTAATAGGGACTAATTCCCACCATCCAGATTCTTATCTAATTTTACCTTAAACCCACATCATGAACACATTACCCATATCAAATAGTACTACTAATCCTAGCAATTTTTTGCAGAAATTTATTTATT
Source organism: Paenilisteria newyorkensis (assembly GCF_000766145.1). Classification (GTDB taxonomy): domain Bacteria; phylum Bacillota; class Bacilli; order Lactobacillales; family Listeriaceae; genus Listeria_A; species Listeria_A newyorkensis. The sequence goes on from NZ_JNFB01000040.1 coordinate 101,733, forward strand.
TTGACTTCATTAGAACCTTTTACATACGATAAAGAAGTATGCTTATATGTCGAAATACCACACATTTTCAGAATTTGCTTACTGAGAACTCGCCCATAATCCTTTTGAATAAAGTTAGCATAAACCGCTGGCGTATCGTGCGTATTAATAATCCAAGCCCGCTTCCCTTTCAGCAACCCAATCGGCCGAATCCCTTTATACTTATACGCAAAATCCTTCGCAAACACCTTATCAATAAATCCCTTTAAAATCGCCGGCGTGCTACTCCACCAAATCGGATAAATAAAAATCAAAAAATCCGCCCAAAGAAGCTGCTCTCTATACTCCTTTGTATACGCATCTCTATGTAAATCTCGACGCTTATTCATACTATCAAAACGTAAAACAGGATCAAACTCCTCTTTATAAAGGTCAATTCCCTTGACGATATTTTTCTTTCCCAACTCTTTTTCCACCGTCTCCTTAATGGCATAATTTAACCCTTCATGATTTGGATACGTATAAATTAGTAGTACATTCATCTTTGATCGCGCTCCTTGCTTGCTTTGTATTTTCATTTATACATGCTACTCTACTCCATAAAACCTTTAGATGCAACACAAGTATTAGAACGGGGGTTGACTTCCAATAACGATGCATGTTACTATTTATTCACGGATTACAAATGTAGTCCGAAGAAAGGAGGCATCACATGGGACACTTACCTAAAATATCCGAAGCTGAATTAGAAGTTATCCAAGTTATTTGGCAAGAATCTCCATTAACGGCCGGTGAAATAATTCAAGCCTTGGAAAAAGAACACGAGTGGAGTCCTAAAACAATACGAACGTTACTCAACCGACTAGTCCAAAAAGAAGCTATTTCCTCCCATCAAGAAAAAGGAAAACTGCACACATACACCGCATTAGTCTCCCAAGAAGATTACATGCAAAGCGAAACAAAATCATTATTAAACCGTTTTTACGGCGCAGCTTTCAAACCATTACTCGTTAACTTTATAAAAGAGGAAAAGCTATCCGCAGAAGATATCGATGAATTAAAGCAACTTTTAGATGATAAAACTGAGTCCAATCCCAGAAAGGATAACTAGTTATGGTTCATACGCTATGGCACACGTATCTCCCCTCCATTTTTGACTGGGTTATCGAAACTTCTATTTTGGCAAGCGTGTTAGTCGTTTTCCTTCTGTGCATCAGATTCGCATTAAAAAAATGGCTAACACCGCAATGGAAATACGCATTATGGCTAATTCTAATAGCAAGGCTTGTACTACCATGGTTCCCAGAAAGCTCGTTCAGCATCTACTCCATACTACCAATAAACCCTGAGCCCGCTCCCATTGTTAGCCAAGAAAGCACAGCAATACCACCCGAAGCCATCGCAGAAGTACCCGTCATAACGGAAGACGTACCTGTCGAAATCAACGTATACACTATCTTTTTATGTATTTGGATACTAGGCGTTCTGATTGCTGGAATTTTCATAATCTTGACAAACAGACGTCTATATAACTATATAAGTAAGCAACCCGAAATAACAGACAAACGAGTTTTGGCCATTTATCGCCAATGCAAGGAAGATATGTCCATTAAAAAAGACATCCCGTTACATTATTCTGGAAAAATTTCAGCACCAACCTTATTCGGAATGAACAAACCTAGGATTTTGCTTGATGAAAAACACGTAAAGCATCTAAATAACGATCAACTAAAATACATTTTTTATCACGAATTATCCCACTATAAAAGAAAAGATATCAGCATTAATTTACTGATGAATTGCCTGCTTATTGTCCACTGGTTCAACCCGGTTCTTTGGTACGCCAATCGCGCCATGCGAGAAGATCAAGAAATGGCCTGCGATAACATGGCCCTGACCTTCATCAATCCCGCAGAAAGAACCGCTTACGGGCACACCATTATTACATTAGTAGAGCAATATTCGACGTACTACCAGCCATCCACATTGGCACATTTCAGTAAAAACAAACTAAGATTAAAGAGGAGAATCATTATGATCAAAAAATTCAATAAAAAATCCCAACTATTAACAGCAGTAGGTTTCATCGCTATTTTGGGCGTATCCGCGTTCTCTCTAGTGGACGTAAAGGCCGAAACAACCGAATCACAAAAGCAAGAAATGGCAGACAAAATGAAAAAAGAAGAAGCCGTAAAACAAGAAGCAGCAGATAAAGTGGCAAGCGGAGAATATGACGAAAAAATGGCTGCTGATTATAAAGCAAAAATGGCGAGCGACAATGCCACTGAGGAAGTAACAAGCGCAGAAATCGACAAAAAAGTAGATGCAGCATACGAAGAGAAGAAACGACAAATGGCTGAGGAAAACGCAGCTAAGAAAGCAGAAGACGCAGCTTTCAACAAAAAAATGGCCGCGGCTACTGAAGAAAAGAAAAAACAGATGAGCGAAGAAAACGCAGCAACTAAGGCAACAAGCGAAAAATATGACGAAAAAACAGCCGCTGATTATAAAGTAAAAATGGCCGCTGAGAACGCAAAATAAGGCATTAAAAACAAACGATGCTCCCCATCTAATGTTCACCCCAAAATTAGACTAAAACTCTGATTTTGGGGTGTTTTATTATTACTTATCCAACCACCGCAAAGCATCCTGACTCATCGATATAATCTCCTCATGCTCCCCAACATTCGTGACAAACAGCAATGACCGAATCCGCTCTGCCGTGGAAAAAAGATGATTATCCGGATACTCCGACTCGATCATATTACTATACCGAATCCCATCCAAATGCTCTATTTTATACGACATCTGATCCGTAACGATAAGCCCCTTTCCATCATAATTCGCCTTAATCCCATTATCCTCCCCATTCAACAACACCGATTTTTGCAGTTTCGTATCGTACAAGTAAAGCCCGTTACCCTTGGAATAAGCCACCAAATTATCACCAACTGGCTTCAAATCACTATAATCCACGCCTAAATCATGTATTTCGTAATTCCCAGACCTCAGATCATAACACTTCAAATGCCCGCTTCCTCGCCGAATATCCCGATACCACATTTTATGCTCTGAAAAAGCCAGAACCGTCCCGTCCGCTCCAACCTCATCAAGCTGCTCCTCCTCAGCCGTTTTCAAATCATACGACATAACCAATCCCGTCTTCCCATTAGACTCCAACCAATAAACCCGGTGACCTATCACATGAAAATCGAAAAATGAGTGCGCATCACTGCCCTTCCATTTCTTCAAAATTTTCTCCTGTTCGATGTCATAGATAACCGTCCGTGTCGCACCGTCCGCGTCTGCCTCCACCCAACCAAGATAATCCTCATTCCCAAAAGTCGAATCAATCCCGTCCATGCCAAACTTCATCTTGCTAGAACCTGGCACCATCTCCATTTTGCCAGTCTTCTTATCAATCCCATAAACAGCCTTCGCGATGTTGTAACTGTCCGTATCGCCTTCCGTATCCACCAACGTATAAATCGTATCCCGCGTATCCACCATGGAGTAAAAACCAACCCCATCCTCACCGATAAACCGCGTCCGATCCTTCTCGTTCACCACCTGCACACGCAATTCCTTATTCGCCTTCACAACCTTATTTATCGCAAAAGCCACACCTAAAACGAGTAAAACCACAATCACAACCACCACTCGTTTTTTCTTCGCATCCATCATTTCTCCCTCACAATCTTAAAAATATATTCCCCATCAATCTGCGCAGGAGACGTCTCCTTAACTGCCGTATTTTCCGACAAATATATTTTCAACGCATCGCCTTTCTTAATATCATCCGCTTCAATCCTTTTCCCATCCGCGTCAAAAATATCACTAGTCTTATGTAACACATACTTCCCATCATCCAGACTAGGCTCCATACCAGTAAACAATTTCAAATGCTGCACATAAAGCGACGAACCTCCATCCTCATAAGCCTCCCCAAGATACAAATTAAAATCATCCTCCGTTTTCGCAAGTGGATACTTCACATCCGGCTCATCACTTGTAAACGAATACGGCATAAACAACACATCCTGCCCCTTACCTATAAAAATATACTGATACACAATATCCGCCGAATCTCCCCGAACCTTGAAATTCTTCACATAATCCCCACTTTTCATCCAATCCCACACAAATTTCTCATCATAAATAGCCTTATTCGGCACACTTTGCTCCTGAATAAACGCATCGATTTCCCTCTCCGCGTAAGCCTTCGTATAATAATGCTTCCCAATAAAAAATCCACCCACAATCACAGCGAGCCCTAGCAACATCCAACTGTACTTATTCTTCATATCATCTGCCTCCACACTTCACGAATTTTCCATAACCTACCCTAAAAGTATCATAAATCACGAATCCGAACAATGACAATCCGCATATCTTTAGGAAATATTTAATCCCCCATACATTCCTTAACAAAATTTAAAGAACCCGATATAATCACAAAACACAAATAAAAAATTTCAAATCCCATCCAATCCCCCAAGCCCTTCTCACGCCCCTCCTCCCCCAACAATTATCTTGCCCCCGCGCAACTTTTTTAGGGAAACCCCCTTGACACAAAAAAACATCGATGCTAACCTAGAAAGAGTAAGAACAATAATAAAAAAAATCAGCAAGCCAAAAAGTCTCTTCCAAACGCCAATTCAGACCGCACCTCCAAACCTCAGCGTGCCCACAAATGCTTAGTTGCTAGGCAAAAGTGAGTACCGCAGCGGAGCGTACGACTGTACGAGAGCAGCGGAACGGAACTTTTAACGACGCAAATGAGCGTTTGTGGGCACGCTGAACGACCTGTATAGTGAGGCTCCTATATGAACATATGCCACTGCCCAAAAATGTCCAAAGACGCCAATGGGTTGAACAGGGATTGTCGGATTAAGGCTTTCCATAATGTGGCTAAGAAACCAGTTTTCTTTACGTTGTATAGTGCCAAATCTTTAGCGAGGGGAATAGTATGTTTTTTTATGCGCATAAAATTCTGAATCTCTGCCAAAGTCACTAGACGGGTAGGGATTTTTTGTGCGTAATAAAGCATGAAATGAAAATTCTGCTATTATATTTATTATTGTCAATTTATATAGAACGGAGGTGGAGTAACATGCCACAATTTTTAGAAGACGACCCTGCAGAACCTGAATCATCGAACGTAATAACGGACTGGAATGGCTTTTACTCCACCAGAAACCTAAAAAAGCCGTGACAGTTTCGAACTGAATCGGAGGATAATACAATGAAAAAAGCACTAAACAAGTTACGTAATGAACAAGAAGTGAACCGGACACTACTCCAAGATTCCACAGCAAACAAAGACGCGACGATCGCGAAATACAAAACAACGACACAAGGCCTAAACGAAGTCGAAGTTACGAGACGTCGCACTAAATTTGGCCCAAATATCACCGCCGAACAGAAGCCAACACCGTGGTATGTCAATCTGGCCAAGGCTTTTCACAACCCATTTATTTATATTCTTGCCTTCCTAATGATTATTTCTTACGTAACGGCCGACATCGAGGCGACCATCATTATGGCTCTGATGATCCTATTTAGCGTCATTCTGAGCTTCACCCAATCGATGCGCGCCCAAAAAGCTAGTCTCGCTTTGAAAAATATGATAGAAAATACGACCGCGATTATTCGTGACGGCATGCAACGCGAAATTCCGATTGTGGATGTCGTTCCAGGCGATATCGTTTTCCTCTCAACCGGCGACATTATCCCAGCGGACGCGCGAATCGTCGAAGCCAAAGACCTATTTATCAACCAATCACCACTCACTGGCGAATCGATTCCCGTTGAAAAATTCGTCGAAGCCACCGAAAAAAGTTTCAGCATTTTTGAACGAGACAATTTGGCATTCATGGGCACCGACGTGATTAGCGGTCAAGGTAAGGCGCTAATTCTTAAGACCGGCGACCACACGATTTTCGGCTCCCTATCTCAAGAAGCTCTCGCCAAACGTGACGAAACCAGTTTTGATAAAGGCGTCAAATCCATCTCCAAACTACTGATGTACCTCATGCTTGTCATGGTTCCAATCGTCTTTTTGATCAATGGCATCATGAAAGGTAACTGGACCGAAGCGCTTCTGTTCGCCGTTGCTGTAGCCGTGGGACTTACGCCCGAAATGCTTCCGATGATTGTCAACACCAATCTCGCAAAAGGCGCCGTTCGCATGGCTAAAAAGAAAGTCATCATCAAAGAGCTGAGCGCGATTCAAAACCTAGGCGCGATGGACGTTCTCTGCACTGACAAAACCGGCACGCTGACCAAAGATAAAGTCGAACTCATCGAACACATTGATACGACTGGCGAAACGTCCGATAAAGTCCTAGCGCTCGCCTTCCAAAACAGCCACTTCCAAACCGGCTGGAAAAACATCATGGACCACGCGATCATTTCACACATGGAAAAAACAGGTGATAGCAAACGTTTCACAACCCCAGAAAAAATCGACGAAATCCCGTTTGACTTTGCCCGCCGCCGTCTCAGCGTTATTTTGCGCAAAAAAGACAGCCTGCAAATGATTACAAAAGGCGCGATTACCGAAATGTTCGACGTCTGCTCCACACTTGAAGAAAACGGCGCGATTATCGAGCTCACAGACCCAATCAAAAAACGCCTCCACACGCAATGTGAGGAAATGAATCGCAACGGAATGCGCGTCATCGCCATCGCGACGAAAACCAAGACCGAGAAAGAAACCTTCTCCGTCATCGATGAGCAAAATATGACACTAATTGGCTTCCTCGGTTTCCTAGATCCCGCCAAGCCATCTGCAAAACCCGCGATTGCCTCTTTGCATGATCACGGCGTTACCGTCAAAGTTCTCACAGGTGACAACGAAATCGTCGCGCAAACCATTTGCAAGCAAGTCGGCATTCCGTCAGAGAAATTCCTGCTCGGTTCCGATATTGATTTCCTATATGATGACGAACTGACCGAAGCAACGAGGACCCACCACATCTTCGCCAAGCTCACACCAACTCAGAAATCCCGCATCATTCACCTGATTCGAAAAGACGGCCACACAGTTGGTTTTATGGGTGATGGAATCAATGATGCACCAGCCCTGCGCAAAGCAGACGTCGGAATCTCTGTTGATACTGCCGCCGATATAACCAAGGACGCAAGCTCCGTTATTCTACTCGAAAAGAGTTTAACGATACTAAACGATGCCGTAACGGAAGGTCGTAACGTCTTCGGAAACATTCTAAAATACATGAAAATGACAGCCAGCTCCAATTTTGGAAACGTGTTTAGCGTGCTTGTCGCCAGCGCCTTCCTGCCATTTTTACCAATGCTATCGATTCATCTACTTTTGCAAAACCTCATGTACGATGTGTCGCAAATGACGCTACCGTGGGATAAAATGGACGAATCCTTCTTGAAAAAGCCACGGAAATGGGACCGCAAAAACATGCTGCGCTTCATTCTTCTGATTGGCCCAGTCAGCTCGATTTTTGATATTCTCACGTTCGCCCTCATGTGGTTCGTCTTTAGCGCCAATACGATCGCGGAACAAGCACTGTTCCAAAGCGGTTGGTTCGTTGTCGGCCTGCTCACACAAACGCTCGTCGTCCACATGATTCGCACAGAAAAAATTCCATTCATCCAAAGTCGCGCAGCTGCGCCAGTGATGATTTCCACCCTTATCGTGATGGGTCTGGGTATTATCATTCCATTCACGTCGCTTGGTCACAACATCGGACTTGTCAGCCTACCGCTCAGCTACTTCCCGTGGCTCATCGCGATTCTTGTAGGCTACATGATAACCGTCCAAATCGCCAAAAATCTCTACATCAAGAAATTCCATGATTGGATTTAAGCCGATGTTTACCAAACAGAATAGCATCCTTATTATTGCCTATCTCGCCACAGGAATTTGGAGTTGCCTCATGGTTTACAGCGCCAGTTATGCATCCGCAGGCAACCGTTACGATGTAGCAAGCAACCATTTCGCCGTTCGTCAAGCCATGTTTTACGCAATCGGCCTCGCTTGCCTACTCTTCTTTGCCAAACTAAAAACAACACCATTCTGTTCTAAAAAAACGATGAAAATAGCAGGCGGCGTCGCTGTCCTCCTGCTACTTCTCGTTCTACTTACCGGTACAGCGACCAACAACGCCCAGCGCTGGATTCAACTAGGTGGCGCCACACTTCAACCAACCGAACTCGTCAAAATGCTACTCATCGTTGTTACCGCCAACTTCATCGTCCACTACTTTGCAACGATGGCGCGCTCCAATCGCGTCACGTACTTACTCATTGCCTACATCTTCGTATGCGCAGGTCTCATTATTTTGCAACCTGATTTAGGCACAAGCTTCATCGTTCTATGTATTTTCGCCGCCCAACTGCTCACATCCGGGCTATCCGCACGCAGACTCAGCCAACTCGCGCTCACCGTCATCCTGTTCGTCGCCCTCAGCCTAGGCATCACGTACCTGCTCCATCCCGATTTTTTCAGTCAGGCTCGGCTTGGTCGTTTCGCGTTCCTTGACCCGTTCAGCGAAGCCAATCTCGACGCCTCCTACCAACTCAGAAACGGCTATTACGCGATTGCAGACGGCGGCATATTCGGCAAAGGATTCGGCCAAAGCGTCCAAAAACTCGGTTTCCTGCCCGAATCCCATACCGACTTCATCAGCGCAGTCATCTCAGAAGAACTTGGCATCATTGGCATTCTTGTGACCATGAGTCTCATCCTGTTTTTCATCGGAAAAGCCTTCCACATCGCACTTCGCAGCCAATCAGCATTCGACACTTCCGTCTGTATCGGTTTTGCGACCTGGATCGCCGTCCAAGCCGTACTCAACCTCGGCGGCATCAGCGGTATGATCCCACTCACCGGCGTCCCGTTGCCATTTATCAGCTTCGGCGGCACCTCCATTATCACCCTATCGTGCGGCGTCGGATTTCTCATCAGCGCCGAACGCCAAATAACCCTCACAGAAAGAAGGAATCTCCATGCAAACCAACAATAGACTCCGCGAAAGCCTAGTCGTCATCATCTGCCTACTATCCATGATTAGCTGCCTAGCAATTTTCATGGCCCAACAAACCAATCAATACGACGCCAACTTCTTCCGCATGCAAGTGATTTTCATCATCGCTGGCTTCGTCGCCGTATTTCTCCTATCAAAACTCGACATGACCTTCGTCCGCGCCAACATTCTCTGGGTATACTTCGCCATGCTCATCCTGCTCGCCGGTATCCTCATTCCAAACCCACTCGTATCAAAAATTAATGGCGCGACACGTTGGTATCAGCTAGCCGGATTCTCCCTACAACCATCAGAAATCGCCAAATCGATGTTCATCGTCGTCATCGCCCATTTTGCGGCAACATACGAACGCGTCATTTGGAAGCAGCTACTCATCACGTGGTCGCTCGCCGGCGTTGTTCTCCTTTTAATCATGAAACAGCCCGATCTCGGCACAACCATCGTCTACTTCGTCAGCGCCTTCACGATCAGCATCCTAGCCCTAAAATCCAGCAAACTCATCATCACGATCCTAACATCACTCGTCGTCGCAGTAAGCGGTGGCCTCTATCTCGTCGTCTACCACGTCCACCTACTCGAAAAAATCGGCTTCAAAAGCTACCAATTCCGGCGCATCAACACGTGGCTCGACCCAGCAAGCGATCCCAATTCCTTCTACCAAGTCGACCGCTCCCTAAAAGCAATCGGCTCCGGAACCATGTCTGGCAGCAACTCACCATCCGTCTACATCCCAGAAAGCCACACCGACATGATTTTCAGCACCATCGGCAACCAATTCGGCTTCATCGGCGCCAGTTTCCTGCTCATCTTGTTCATGCTCTTCATCCACCAACTCATCATCGCCGCACTACACATGAAAAGCAGTTTTTCCACATATGTCATCGCCGGTTTTGCCATGATGTTCGCCTTCAATATTTTCGAAAACATCGCGATGACCATTGGCCTCATGCCCCTAACCGGGATTCCACTGCCATTCATCAGTTACGGCGGCAGCTCGACACTCGGCAACATGATCGCGCTCGGCGTCATTCTCGCCGTCATCAAATGCGACGACACCAGCCTACGCCGAGCCTAGCAATCAGTCCGAAATCGTCTTTTTCTCCTCATCCGGAATTTTTTCAATGCGCCCTAAGAACACCGTAATCGATAAAATTCCAACCAGCATCACGACGCCCGCCACAACAAAAGCAATCGCGAAACTTCCCGTCGCACCAACGATAAACCCAGTTACAATCGGAGCAGCAATCGCCGTCAAATTCCCAATAAAGTTCATAAAACCGCCCACAGTCCCAACCGAACCATTCGGCGCTAGAATCGACGGCATCGACCAGTTAATCGTAGACGCGATACAAATTCCCGACACCGCAATGCTAAAATAAATAATCGCCGTCTGCGTGTCCTTCGTCGTTGCAGCTCCAATCACCGCAAGCCCAAGCAACATGCCAATCGTCAAAAATAACTTCCGAACCTTCGACGGATCAAATCCCCGCTTAATCAGAAAATCAACGAACAGCCCACCAATCAAGACACTAGACAACGCACCACAAGCCCACGGAATCGCCGTATACAGTCCCGATTTCATAATATCCAAATGAAGTTCCCGCATCAAATAATTCGGCAACCACGTCAAGAACAAGAAGAACGAATAATTATACGCCGCCGCACCGATCGCCAATGCCCACAACTTCCGCTGCTTCATCAAATATACCAAGCGACTCCCCTCACCAGGCGCGACCTGCTTTTGCACATCACCCGACTGAATATAATCCAGTTCCTCCTTCGAAAGCCGCGGATGCTCCTCAGGGTCCCGATACAACATCCAAAACCAAACACAGTACACAATACTAATCAGCGCCGTCACAAGAAAAGCCTCACGCCAGCCCCATTTTGCAATAATAAAAGCCACCATTGGCACACCAATCACATTCGACAACTTCGAAGACATATCAAACATCGCCGTCGCAAATCCACGTTCCTTCAGAGGAAACCAGTATCCCGTCGCCTTCGAAGCCGCACTAAACGCCGGAGCCTCCGCCACACCTAGCGATAATCTCAAAATAAATAATGGCAATAATCCACTAATAAAAGCCGTCAATCCCGTCGCAAAAACCCAGACAATCGAGCAAACCCGATTCAGCCATTTCACACCAATCCGGTCCAGCACAACCCCCATCGGAATCTGCATCAACGCATACGTCCAAGAAAAAGACGACAACAAAATACCGAACATCGCCGGCGAAATACTCAGTTCATCCATCAAAACCTGCCCAGCAACCGTCAAATTAATCCGATCAAAATAGTTCACCAAACAGCCAAATCCAAGTAATAAGCCGATCCAATATCTAAATTTTTTCTTTGTTGTGATAACTTTGCCGAGTTCTATCTGCTTCTCCATCCTTTTCCCTCCCAGTCTCACTAATGAAGCCAAACCTCTCAAGAAAAAAGCCATTTTCCCAAGAGGCACTAGTCATCCATTCACGCTTTTATGCAACAACGTCAACACTCGGCGCAACTCATCCACAGGAACCTGTCCAGGCGCAGAAACCTTTTTCGCCGCTCCAAACGTCAACGCCGAGCCAAAAATCTCTCCAGCCAAACGCGAAATAACACCCGTTCCCGCCATCGACATCGTGATAATCGGACGATCCGCATATTTTTCACGCATCGTATTCGTCGCACTAAGCAACGTCAACACATCCGCCACCGATTGCGGCATCACCGCCATTTTAGGCAAATCTGCGCCCATTTCTTGCATCTTCACAAGCCGCGCCACAATCTCATCCTCACTCGGCGTCTTCTCGAAATCATGATTCGACATAATCACCTTCGCACCCGCTTGATGCACCACCGCCACAAGTTCCGCCACTTCCTTGTCCCCCGTAAACAGCTCCACATCCACGATATCCGCCATGCCAGTCGCCGCAATTTCCCGATTCAGCGCCACATAACTCGCCACCGGAAAATCACGCTCACCGCCCTCTTTCGCACTCCGAAACGTAAAAATCAGCGGTATCTCCCGCAAAATCCCACGAATCTCCTGCAAAGTCACCTTCACTTTCTCCGTATCCGCGACGTCTTCATAAAAATCCACACGCCATTCCACGACATCCAGATCAAGATCCACCAACATCCGCGCTTCCTCGATCAATTGCGCCGCCGTCTCACCGACCATAGGCACACAAATACTAGGCGCACCCTCACCGATCACGACATCTCTCACCGAAACAGTCCTCATCTCCGCTCCCCCTTTCAAAAAAGTAACGCCTTGATATCCTCAACCGGCATATCTTCCCCAGTCCAAATTTCAAAAGCCTTCGCACCCTGCCACAGCATCATTCCAAGGCCATTTACCGTCGTGCACCCAACCTCATCCGCCATTTCCAACAAACGCGTCTTTGCAGGCACATACACAACATCCGACACAATCAAACCAGGACGCAAGTAAGACACATCCGGCACAACACTCTGCCCAACAAGCGGCTTCATCCCAACCGAGGTCGCATTAACAAAAATAGCACTGCTCGCCATTTCGCTCCGTAGGGATTCCAAATCAGCCAAATCAAACAACTGCGCCTTACAATCCGTTTTCGAATTAATATCACGCACCATCCGCTCTCCCCGCTCGTAAAACTCGTCCTTCCTATTAAAAATCGAGATTTCCCTCACACCATCAAGCGCAGCCTGAATACAAATCGCCGTTGCAGCACCACCAGCACCCGCAATCGTCATTTTTTCCCCAATAATATCAATCTTAGCTTCCGCGAGAGCCCGCATATACCCCGTTCCATCCGTAATATGCCCCGTCAAAACGCCATCATCATTCACAACCGTGTTCACCGCGCCCGCAAGTTCCGCCGCCGGAGACAACTTATCCAAATGCTGCTTCACCAACACCTTATTCGGCATCGTCACATTACAACCACGAATTCCCATAGCCCGAAACCCCTGCACCACATCCGCTAACTGCTCCGTCCCAACATCAAAAGCCAAGTAAACATAATCCAATCCCAATTTCGCAAATGCCTCATTATGCATTTTTGGTGATAAACTATGAGAAATCGGCGTACCCAATAACCCAATCAACTGCGTCTTCCCAGAAATTCGCTCCGTCATACTAAAAACACCCTTCCCTATTATGTATACTATTCCTTTGTCAGCAAAATCAGTATATTCATCCAACTCTACAATCATACCAGAAACAGCATCCCTTTTTCCAGTCACTTTATCCAGTTTTCGTCCTATAAATCATTATATCCGACTACTGTCATTTAAACAAGAACGCACAAAAAAGACCTATCAGCTTAGCGCCGATAAGTCTTTTTCGCATATGTAAGATCGTGAATAAGGGTCTCCCCTTGATTCACAACAAAAAAAAGCCTGCGCTTCTCTCCACACCTTTTGCGAGAGAGAAGACACACAGAGCTAGACAAAGACGGCGAACCGCTCTATCATAACACTCCACTTGCTTTAACACATGCATTATACTAATTCAATGATAACCATTGGTGCGCCATCACCGCGACGAGGACCTTTTTTCATGATACGAGTGTATCCGCCTTGACGTTCCGCGTAACGTGGAGCAACATCATCAAATAATTTTTGTAAAGCGTAAACTGGACGATTTTTTGTCACAGTGTTACCATCTTTATCTTTCACTTCTTTTTGTACCACGTTAACAACTTCGTGGCGAACAAAAGCAGCTGCTTGACGACGAGAATGCAAGTCTCCTTTTTTACCAGAAGTGATCAATTTTTCAACGACAGAACGAATCTCTTTAGCTTTCGCTTCAGTTGTTTCGATACGTTCGAAAACGATTAAATCAGTCGCTAGATCACGTAGCAATGCTTTACGTTGCGATTTAGTACGACCTAATTTTCTGTAACCCATGGATTTCCCTCCTTCACAAAGTAAAAATTAATTTTCGTTTCGTAAACCTAAGCCAAGATCAGACAGTTTCACTTTTACTTCTTCTAAAGATTTACGACCCAAGTTACGAACTTTCATCATATCATCCTCAGATTTGTCAGCTAATTCCTGTACTGTATTGATTCCAGCGCGTTTCAAACAGTTGTAAGAACGAACAGATAAGTCCAATTCTTCAATTGTCATCTCAAGCACTTTCTCTTTATGGCTTTCTTCTTTTTCAATCATGATTTCCGCTTTTTGGGCTTCATCCGTTAAATCAACAAAAATATTCAAATGCTCTGTAAGAATTTTTGCTCCCAAGGAAACAGCTTCTTCAGGGCTAATACTTCCATCCGTTAAAACGTCAAAAGTTAGCTTATCATAATTTGTGGATTGTCCAACACGTGTTGTTTCCACTTGATAGTTAACACGGATAACCGGGCTAAAAATCGAATCAACTGGCAACACACCGATTGGCATATTCTCACGTTTGTTTTGATCCGCAGGTGTATAACCACGACCACGCGCCGCATTCAAGCGAACATGGAATTTCGCGTTATCACTAAGTGTACAAATATGAAGATCTGGATTCAGAATCTCAACATCGCTATCATAGTTAATATCGCCGGCAGTTACTACCCCAGGACCTTGCATATCAATTTCCAAAGTTTTGTCATCTTCGGCATACACTTTAAGCGCAAGTTTCTTGATATTCAAAATCATGCTTGTTACATCTTCTACTACACCTTCGATTACAGAAAACTCATGTAACGCTCCATCGATTTGGATAGATGTCACTGCAGCACCAGGAAGAGAAGATAACAGAATACGACGTAAGGAGTTACCCAAAGTTGTACCATATCCACGCTCTAGTGGCTCTACAACAAACTTTCCATACTTGGCATCATCGCTGATCTCAATCGTCTCGATTTTCGGTTTTTCAATTTCGATCATTCAAATTTACCCTCCTTCAAAACGTCTCTTTGGCTAAGATCCTTATGAAGAATCTCGTGACAATAGTTCAAAGTTGCGAACAAAATACGACTACTTAGACACGACGACGTTTTGGAGGACGACATCCGTTATGAGGAACTGGAGTCACATCTTTAATAGCAGTTACATCAAGACCTGCCGCTTGAAGAGCACGAATTGCTGCTTCACGTCCTGAACCTGGTCCTTTAACTGTTACTTCCAAAGTTTTCAAACCATGTTCTTGTGCAGCTTTTGCACACGTTTCAGCCGCTAATTGCGCTGCGAAAGGTGTTGATTTACGAGCGCCTTTAAAGCCTAAAGCTCCAGCACTTGACCATGCTACTGCATTACCGTGCATGTCAGTAATCGTTACAATTGTATTATTGAATGTAGAACGAATGTGTGCAATACCAGCTTCGATATTCTTTTTCACACGACGTTTACGAGTATTAGTTTTACGTACCATTCACAAACTACCTCCTTTACTTACTAATAATTATTTCTTCTTACCTGCGACCGTTTTTAATGGGCCTTTACGAGTACGTGCGTTGTTCTTCGTGTTTTGTCCACGAACTGGTAGACCACGACGATGACGCATGCCACGATAAGAACCGATTTCGATCAAACGTTTGATATTCAAGTTCACTTCACGACGAAGATCACCCTCAACCTTAATTTTGTCAACTAGTTCACGGATTTTACCAAGTTCTTCTTCAGTTAAATCACGAGTACGAGTATTTTCAGAAACACCTGCTTCTTTTAATACATCTTTAGCCGTTTGGTTACCGATACCATAGATGTAAGTCAAAGATATTACGATACGCTTTTCGCGCGGAACATCAACACCTGCAATACGTGCCATTTATAAAAGCACCTCCTCTTATCCTTGTTTTTGTTTATGTTTCGGATTTTCACAAATTACCATTACTTTACCTTTTCTGCGAATAACTTTACATTTCTCACAGATTGGTTTTACTGATGGTCTTACTTTCATGTAGATATACCTCCTTGTTTACTAGAGAAAATGTCTCTATAAACCGATTAAAACATAGCTGGCGAACCAGACCGGTATATAATTTCATTTCCGATAATTTCTTATTTAAAACGGTAAGTGATTCTGCCACGTGTCAAGTCATACGGGGAAAGCTCCACCGTTACTTTATCACCTGGTAAAATACGAATATAGTGCATACGGATTTTGCCAGAAACTGTAGCTAAAACAGTATGACCATTTTCTAGTACAACTTTGAACATCGCGTTAGGCAATGTGTCTTCCACTGTACCTTCCACTTCGATTACATCTTCTTTTGCCATAAGTTGCTACCTCCTTACTCTTTTAACTGGACCATTTACAGGTCTGCCATTTCTTTTCGCGTAAAATTTTATTACATGAAAAAACGCTAGACATACCAAAATCGTTCCCCACGACAAGGAATTAATTTTATACATCTTCAGACAATCGGTAAAAGTACGGTCCCGCAAAAATGGAAGTACAAGTGCATCTGGCTCGAGTTCGAACGCCTTCATATCACTATTTCCAGTAGCATTCCTATTTATCCAGATGATCTTCAGACAATCTCTCGTTCATCATGTTTCGCATAGTTGTTACTCACTGCACTGCCAATTACCCATTATACTACAAAACAAAACATTTTGCACTACATAGGTACCGACTGTAAAATAAGCGATGATTTCTTAAAATGAAGCTAGAATCTTATCTACGTCTTCGAACACGACATCAATATCTTGTTCTCCGTTAACCGCAAACAAAGTTCCTTTTTCACCATAAAAATCTAACAATGGTTGCGTTTGTTTGATATTAACATTTAAGCGATTCTCCACAGTTTCTGCTTTATCGTCTTCACGTTGGTAAAGAGTAGCACCATCGATGTCACAAATCCCCGCTTGTTTCGGAGGATTGAAAACTTCATGATACGTTTTACCACATGTTGGACAAATCCAACGACCAGTCAGACGTTTCATCAGGCTGCTTTTATCTACTTGAATGTTAACAACAGCATCAAGCTTTGTTCCAAGGTCCGAAAGAATACTTTCTAATTCCTCGGCTTGCTCAACAGTACGTGGAAACCCATCAAGCAAGAAACCATTCTTAGCATCATCTTCAGCTAAGCGCTCACGAACGATACCGTTTGTCACATCGTCAGGAACTAGATTGCCGCTATCCATAAAGGATTTAGCTTTCAGACCTAATTCTGTGCCATTTTTTATTGCTGCGCGGAACATATCCCCAGTTGAAATGTGAGGAATATTGTATTTCGCTACAATTTTTTCAGCTTGCGTACCCTTACCGGCACCGGGCAGTCCCATTAACACTAGTTTCAACTGTATCGCCCCTTTATTTAGTAGCACGTCGGGGCATGAGGTTTGATCCTCAGCCGACCCACGTGTTTATTTGATAAATCCTCGGTAATTTCGTTTCACAAGTTGTCCTTCTAATTGTTTTGTTGTATCAAGGGCTACCCCGATAACAATCAGCAAGCTCGTACCACCAATGGCGATAGATTGCGGAAGATTGAATACAGCAGCTCCGATTGTAGGCATGATTGCAACTACAGAAAGGAAAAGCGCACCAACAAAAGTTAAGCGGTAAAGCACACTAGTAAGATACTCTTGTGTTTCACGGCCAGGACGTTTACTTGGAATATAGCCACCTTGTTTCTTCAAGTTATCTGCAACTTTCTCAGGATTCACTTGAATGAACGCATAGAAGTAAGTAAATGCGATGATCAAGGCCACGTACAGACACATACCAATCGGTTGCGTATAGTCAAAAATTTGTTTTAAGACTTTCACGACTTGGCTGGTTGAGTCAACGAAGGCAAAGCTCAAAATAGTTTGCGGTGTAATGATAAAGGCACTTGCAAAGATTACCGGAATAACCCCAGCAGAGTTAAGTTTAAGCGGTAAATGCGTTGCTTGCGCTCCACCAGTTTTTGCACCAGCGACACGTTTTGAGTATTGAATTGGAATCTTACGCAATGCTTGTTGGAAGTAAATAACGAGCACAATGATCGCTAAAACTGCCACGGCAATGGCGATAAGAATCAGAACGCGCATGAACAACTGATCACCAGCGTCTTCAATTTGTGATACATAGAGAGAACGTATGCCATCCGGAATACGAGCCACGATACCAGCAAAGATAATAATGGAAATACCATTACCAACGCCACTCACAGTAATTTGTTCACCTAACCACATCAGGAACATTGTACCAGTTGTAAGAACAACCGCAATTGCTAAGTATTGAGGGATAGAAGGATCAATAATAAAGCCAGAACCCGCCAATCTATTGAAACCAAAAGCCATACCGAAAGCTTCGACAAGTCCTAGTCCAATAGTTAAATACCGCGTCAATTGGTTGGATTTCTTACGTCCCATCTCACCTTGTTTTGACCACTCAGTAAGTTTGGGCACAACATCCATTTGTAATAGTTGCACGATAATCGATGCGGTAATGTAAGGCATAACACCCATCGCGAAGATAGAGAAGTTCTTCAGCGCACCACCATTGAAAGTATTCAGGAATCCTAAAATCCCTGTTTCCATCGATTTTTGAATTGTAGCTGCGTCCACTCCCGGTACCGGAATAAATGTTCCGATACGGAAAATGACTAGCATAGCTAACGTAAACATGATTTTCTTACGAATGTCTGCAACTCTGAAAAAATTGATCAACGTCGAAAACATTAGATCACCTCAGTTTTTCCACCAGCAGCCTCGATAGCCTCTTTAGCAGCTGATGAGAATTTGTTAGCTTTCACTGTAAGTTTTTTCTCGATTGCGCCGTTAGACAAAATCTTAATTCCAGATTTTGCGTTACGAACGATACCTGTTTCAATTAATAATTCAGGTGTTACTTCTGTACCTTCTTCAAAGCGATTTAAAACATCAATGTTCACAACAGCATACTCTTTGCGGTTGATGTTTGTAAAACCACGTTTTGGAATACGACGGAACAATGGTAATTGTCCACCTTCAAAGCCTAGGCGTACACCGCCACCTGAACGTGCTTTTTGACCTTTGTGACCGCGTCCTGATGTCTTACCGTTACCAGAACTCATACCACGACCAACACGATTACGCTCTTTACGAGAACCTTCTGCAGGTTTAAGTTCGTGAAGTTTCATGTCAAGCACCTCCTCCTAATTTATGATTTTATTCATTTAAAAATTGTAGTAATAGCTTAAACTTCTTTAACGTCCACTAAATGACTAACTTTAGTGATCATCCCACGAATTGCAGGATTATCTTCTTTTACAACAACAGAATTAGTTTTTCCCAAGCCTAGAGCTTGAACTGTTTTGCGTTGTGGTTGAGGGCGTCCGATTAAGCTACGTTTTAGAGTAATTTCTAATTTCGCCATAACGTTTATTCCCTCCTTATCCTAGTAATTCTTCAACTGTTTTGCCGCGTAATTTCGCAACATCTTCAGCTTTTTTAAGTTGTTTGATACCATCGAATGTAGCGCGAACCATGTTGATTGGTGTGTTAGATCCTAGTGATTTACTAGACACATCAGCAACACCAGCTAACTCAAGGACGGCACGAACTGGACCACCAGCAGTTACACCAGAACCGGCGCTTGCAGGTTTTAGGAGAATTTCTCCACCACCAAAATGACCGATTGCTGTGTGTGGGATTGTAGTGTCAACAGTTGGTACGAAGATCATATTCTTCTTAGCATCGTCAATTGCTTTACGGATCGCATCTGGAACTTCTTGCGCTTTACCAGTACCGAATCCAACATGACCGTTTTTATCTCCAACGACTACGAGCGCTGAAAAACGGAAACGACGACCACCCTTAACTACTTTCGCAACACGGTTGATAGTAACTACGCGTTCTTCTAATTCTAATTTGTTTCCATCGATTTGTTGAGGCATGTAAGTTGTCCCTCCTTCTTATTAAAATTCCAATCCATTTTCACGAGCAGATTCAGCTAAAGCTTTTACGCGACCATGATATAAATAACCACCGCGGTCAAATACAACAGCTTTAACGCCTTTTTCTGTAGCGCGTTTTGCAACGATTTCGCCTACTTTTGTAGCAGCGTCAACTTTTGACTCAGCTTTAGGGAAATCTTTATCTACGTTAGATGCGCTAGCGATTGTTACACCGTTAACATCATCGATAAGTTGAGCATAAATGTTCTTGTTCGAACGGAATACGTTCAAACGTGGACGAGCTGCTGTTCCAGAAATCTTAGAACGAACACGACCATGTCTTTTTTTACGCACTTTATTTTTGTCGATTTTGGTAATCACACGACTCACCTCTTCTCTTAGCTTTATGCGGCATTATTTACCGGTTTTACCTTCTTTACGACGTACAAATTCGCCTTCGTAACGGATACCTTTACCTTTGTAAGGCTCTGGTGGACGTACGGAACGGATATTTGCAGCCAATTCGCCAACGTGTTCTTTGTTAATACCGCGAACGATAACTTTCGTATTCGCTGGTACTTCCACTTCAACACCTGGACGAGCTTCGAATTCTACTGGATGCGAGTAACCTACGTTTAAAACAAGAGTAGTACCTTGTTTTGCAGCACGGTAACCGACACCAATAAGCTCAAGAGTTTTTTCGTAGCCTTCAGATACACCGACAACCATGTTATTTAGAATAGCACGTGTCGTACCATGAAGAGCACGGTGTGTTTTATTGTCAGAAGGACGAGTCACATTGATCTCGCTGCCTTCGATATTGATTGAGATATCTGGGTTAAAAGTTTTTACAAGCTCACCTTTAGGACCCTTAACAGTTGCTGTTGAACCATCTAATGTTACAGTAACACCAGCTGGGATAACAATTGTTTTTTTACCTATACGGGACATTTATTGCACCTCCTTGTGATTTTCTTGTTTTACCAAACGTATGCTAGAACTTCTCCGCCCACTTGTTTAGCGCGAGCTTCTTTGTCAGTTAACAAACCTTGAGAAGTAGATACAATTGCAATACCTAAACCGTTAAGTACTTTTGGTACCTCATCAGCTTTAGCGTAAACACGAAGACCTGGCTTACTGATACGCTTAAGTCCAGTAATTACACGCTCGTTAGCTGCACCATATTTAAGGAAAACACGGATTGTACCTTGTTTGTCGTCTTGAATATACTCAACATCACGTACGAAACCTTCTCTTTTAAGGATTTCAGCGACTTCTTTTTTGATTTTTGAAGCAGGAACTTCTAATTTATCGTGACGTACCATATTGGCATTACGAATACGAGTTAGAAAATCTGCGATAGGATCTGTCATCACCATGAAAAATTTACCTCCTTCCCATTATTGGGTTTTTACCAGCTTGCTTTTCTGACGCCGGGAATTTGTCCTTTATAGGCAAGTTCACGGAAGCAGATACGGCATAGTCTAAATTTGCGAATAACGGAATGTGGACGACCACAACGTTCACAACGAGTGTAAGCTTGAACAGGATGTTTCGGTGTGCGTTTTTGCTTCGCGATCATTGATTTTTTAGCCACGTTTGCGCCTCCCTACTTATTTATTGATTACTATTTGGATTACTTTTGAAACGGCATTCCAACATGTGTCAGTAATTCTTTTGATTCTTCGTCAGATTTGGCAGTAGTAACGATTACTACGTCCATTCCGCGAACTTTACTTACTTTATCGTAATCAATTTCAGGGAAAATTAATTGCTCTCTAACACCTAGCGTGTAGTTACCGCGACCGTCGAAGGCTTTTTTAGAAACCCCACGGAAGTCACGAACACGTGGTAAGGAAACAGTAATTAATTTGTCTAAGAAATCATACATGCGATCTCCACGTAGCGTTACTTTCGCACCGATTGGCATTCCTTCACGAAGACGGAAACCAGCGATTGAATTTTTCGCTTTTGTGATTACAGGTTTTTGACCAGTGATTAGAGCTAACTCTTCCACTGCACTATCCAAAACTTTCGCATTTGCTGTTGCGTCACCAACACCAGTGTTGATTACGATTTTGTCGATTTTTGGTACCTCCATTACGGAGTCATAATTGAATTTGCTCATTAAAGCAGGAACAATTTCCTTAAGATATCTATCTTTAAGGCGATTCATGTAATATTCCCTCCTTCCTCAAATACTTTTATTTAGTTGCGTCTTTTATAACTTCACCGGATTTTTTAGCTACGCGTACTTTCTTACCATCCTTGATTTCACGGTTCACACGAGTTGGTTCACCAGTCTTAGGATCGATAAGCATTACGTTAGATACGTGAATCGGTGCTTCAACATTTAAAATTCCACCTTGCGGGTTAACGTTTGATGGTTTTGTATGTTTTTTAACCATGTTAAGTCCTTCAACGATCACGCGATCTTTCTTAGGGAACGCAGCGATAATTTTGCCGGATTTACCTTTATCTTTACCAGTAATAACTTGAACTTTATCACCTTTTTTGACATGCATTGGGTCTAGCACCTCCTTGAGATTGAAACTACAGTATTTTAAAGAACTTCTGGAGCTAAAGAAACGATCTTCATAAAGTTGCTATCACGAAGTTCGCGAGCAACAGGTCCAAAAATACGTGTTCCACGAGGACTTTTATCGTCACGGATTATAACACATGCATTTTCATCAAATTTGATGTAAGAACCATCTTGACGACGTGCTCCACTCTTAGTACGAACGATTACCGCTCTAACTACTTCACCTTTTTTGACAACGCCACCTGGTGTTGCTTGTTTAACAGTACACACGATTACGTCACCAATATTCGCAGTTTTGCGTCCTGATCCGCCTAGTACTTTAATAGTTAATACTTCACGAGCACCAGAGTTATCAGCGACTTTCAAACGACTTTCTTGTTGAATCATTAGGATACCCTCCTTCCAGACTTACAATCAGGAAATTTATTTTTCCTAGTAAAACGATTATTACGAGTCACGATTTAAACTAATACAGCTTTCTCAACAACATCTAGTAAGCGGAAACGTTTAGTCGCCGATAATGGACGAGTTTCAGCAATGCGTACTAGATCGCCTGTTTTAGCTACATTATTTTCATCATGCGCTTTGAATTTTTTAGAATACTTCACTCGCTTGCCATAAAGCGTGTGTTTCTTATACGTTTCAACAACGACAGTAATTGTTTTATCCATTTTGTCGGATACAACACGTCCTGTATATACTTTACGTTGGTTACGTTCAGACATGTATTAAAACCTCCTCCTGAATTAATTTTAGGCAAGTTCTCTTTCACGAACGATTGTTTTCATACGAGCAATCGCTTTGCGTACTTCACGGATACGTGCAGTGTTTTCCAATTGGCCAGTAGCTAATTGAAAGCGCAGGTTGAAGAGCTCTTCTTTTAGAGATTTCTCTTTATCTTGAATTTCAGTAGTGGACAATTCACGGATATCAGTTGCTTTCATTTGCTTCACCACCAATTTCTTCGCGTTTCACGATTTTTGTTTTAACAGGTAGTTTATGTGCTGCAAGACGTAATGCTTCACGCGCTACTTCTTCAGGTACACCTGCGATTTCGAACATAATTTTGCCACGTTTAACTGGGCTTACCCAACCTTCCGGAGCACCTTTACCTTTACCCATCCGAACGCCGATTGGCTTAGATGTGTAAGATTTATGAGGGAAAATTTTAATCCAAACTTTACCGCCACGTTTCATGTAACGAGTCATTGCAATACGGGCAGCTTCGATTTGACGGTTAGTGATCCATGAAGCATCAACTGCTTGTAGACCATACTCACCAAATGCTACTTCTGTTCCGCCTTTTGCGCGTCCACGCATGTTACCACGGAACTCACGACGGTATTTAACACGTTTTGGAACTAACATTATTATTTTCCTCCTTCCACATTTGTTTTCTTCGTAGGAAGGACTTCACCGCGGTAGATCCAGACTTTAACGCCTAGTTTACCATAAGTTGTGTCAGCTTCTTCCCATGCGTAGTCGATGTCGGCACGCAATGTATGAAGAGGAACTGTTCCTTCACTGTAATGTTCCGCACGAGCGATATCCGCTCCACCTAGACGGCCGGAAACTTGAGTTTTAATACCACGAGCACCCGCACGCATTGTACGTTGGATAGCTTGTTTTTGTGCACGACGGAACGATACACGGCTTTCTAATTGACGAGCGATACCTTCAGCAACTAATTTAGCATCAAGATCAGCTCTTTTAATTTCTACGATATTGATATGAACTCGTTTACCTGTAAGTTCATTTAGGTTTTTACGTAAAGATTCAACCTCAGATCCACCTTTACCGATAACCATTCCTGGTTTAGCAGTGTGGATTGTGATGTTTACACGGCTTGCAGCGCGTTCGATTTCGATACGAGATACAGAAGCATCTGATAAGTTTTTCGCGATATAATCACGGATACGTATATCTTCATGTAAGAAGTTCGCGTATTCTTTACCAGCATACCATTTTGAATCCCAATCACGAATGATACCGACACGCATACCAATTGGATGTATTTTTTGGCCCACGAATTATCCCTCCTCGACTTCAGATACCACGACTGTGATGTGGCTTGTACGTTTATTTATTGCGCTTGCGCGTCCCATTGCACGTGGACGGAAACGTTTCAATGTTGGGCCTTCGTCAACGAATGCCTCAGAAATTACTAAGTTATTTACATCTAAATCATAATTGTGCTCAGCGTTTGCGACTGCTGATTTTAAAACTTTCTCGATAACCGGAGAAGCTGCTTTTGGAGTAAGTTTTAAAATAGCAACGGCTTCGCCGACTTGCTTACCACGGATTAGATCGATTACCAATCTAACTTTACGAGGAGCAATACGAACAGTTTTTGCAACGGCTTTTGCAGTTGTCATCAGGATATCCTCCTCTCAATTAACGTCTTGTTTTTTTATCGTCGCCCGCATGACCGCGGTACGTACGAGTTGGTGCGAATTCACCTAATTTATGTCCTACCATATCTTCTTGGATATAGACTGGAACGTGTTTGCGACCGTCATATACAGCAATCGTTTGACCAACGAATACTGGGAAAATTGTTGAACGACGAGACCAAGTTTTAATAACTTGTTTCTTTTCGCTTGCATCCGCTGCCTCAACTTTTTTCATCAAATGATCATCTACAAAAGGTCCTTTTTTCAAGCTACGACCCATGTCGGAACCTCCCTTCGCATAGTCAGGAATCGGAAAGCTTGAGCTTGCCCGTTCCTGCTACCTATAAATTCGTTTAAATGACAAATCCAATTATTTTTTCTTACGACGACGTACGATAAATTTATCGGAGTTATTGTTTTTCTTACGAGTTTTATAACCAAGTGTTGGTTTGCCCCAAGGAGACATTGGTGATTTACGTCCGATTGGTGCTTTACCTTCACCACCACCGTGTGGGTGATCGTTCGGGTTCATGACAGATCCACGAACTGTTGGGCGTTTACCCATCCAACGTGAACGACCTGCTTTACCAATGTTGATAAGTTCGTGTTGTTCGTTACCAACTTGGCCGATAGTAGCACGACAAGTAGAAAGAATCATACGAACCTCACCAGAGTTAAGACGGATTAATACGTATTTGCCTTCTTTACCAAGTACTTGAGCACTTGTTCCAGCTGAACGTACTAATTGTCCACCTTTACCAGGTTTCATTTCGATATTGTGGATAACAGTACCCACTGGAATATCTTTAAGTTCTAGCGCGTTACCAACTTTGATATCCGCCTCTGAACCTGAATAAATTGTTTGGCCTACTTCTAAGCCTTTCGCTGCGATGATGTAGCGTTTTTCTCCATCAACGTAGTGAATTAATGCGATGTTTGCAGAACGGTTAGGATCATATTCGATCGTAGCAACGCGTCCTGGAATACCATCTTTATTACGTTTAAAATCGATCACGCGGTATTGACGTTTATGTCCTCCACCGTGATGACGAACAGTTAACTTACCTTGGTTATTACGACCAGCCTTCTTTTTCAGAGGACGTAGTAAAGCTTTTTCTGGAGTACTTGTAGTAATCTCAGCAAAATCTGAACTCGTCATGTGACGACGGCCGTTTGTGGTAGGTTTATACTTTTTAATCGCCATTGTATTCCCTCCTCTATTAGTTCAATTCATAGAAGTATTAAACTTCGAAAAATTGGATTTCTTTGCTATCGCCAGTAAGTGTCACGATAGCTTTACGACGCTTGTTTGTATAGCCAGCGTAACGGCCCATGCGTTTCATTTTACCTTTGTAGTTCATTACGTTTACTTTCGCAACTTTCACTTCGAAAATTTCTTCGATAGCTTTTTTTACGTGCGTTTTAGTAGCGCGTGTATCAACTTCAAATGTATATTTCTTGTCGTCTAAAACACTTGTTGATTGCTCAGTGATAATTGGGCGCTTAATGATGTCGCGTGCATCCATTATGCAAGCACCTCCTCTACTTGTTCAAGAGCTGCTTTCGTGATAATTAACTTATCATGTTTAGCAACATCTAGTACTGAGATACTTTGAGCTGGAATAACTTTAATGCCTTGTAAGTTACGTGCAGATAGTTCTACATTTTCACTTTCATCGGCTACTACTACCAATGCTTTTGTATCTACAGAGATATTTTTAAGGAAAGCCGTGAATTCTTTAGTCTTAGGAGCAGAGAAAGTTAAACCTTCCAATACTACTAGGCTCTCTTCTTTTACTTTAGAAGAAAGGATCGATTTGATCGCTAAACGACGAACTTTCTTAGGTAATTTGTAAGCATAGCTACGTGGTGTTGGGCCGAATACGACTCCACCTCCACGCCATTGTGGGGAACGAATCGAACCTTGACGGGCACGACCAGTACCTTTTTGACGCCATGGTTTACGTCCACCGCCGCGTACTTCTGAGCGGCCTTTTACTTTATGAGTTCCTTGACGTAAGGAAGCTCGTTGACTCAAAATTACATCAACAACCACTTTTTCATTTGGTTCAATACCGAAAATAGTATCGTTAAGTGTAATTTCGCCAGCTTTTGTTCCATCTTGTTTCAATAAAGCTACGTTGGGCATTTTGTTAGTCCTCCTTTCCAATTAAATTATCTTGATTTGTTAGCTGTTTTGATTTGGATAAGTGCTTTTTTAGCTCCTGGAACGTTTCCTTTAACTAAAAGAACATTTTTCTCAACATCAACTTTGACGATTTCTAGGTTTTGGATAGTGATTTGATCTCCACCCATACGACCTGGAAGTAATTTATTTTTGAATACACGGTTAGGTGCTACGGGACCCATTGAACCTGGGCGACGATGGTAACGAGAACCATGGGACATTGGGCCACGGGATTGTCCGTGACGTTTAATAACACCTTGGAAACCTTTACCTTTCGATACGCCTGTCGCGTCAACGATGTCACCTTCTGCGAATACGTCTACTTTAATTTCTGCACCAATCTCATACTCGTCTAAGTTTACATCGCGTAATTCGCGAATGAAGCGCTTAGGAGTAGTATTGGCTTTTTCTACATGACCTTTTTCGGGTTTGTTTGACAATTTTTCGCGTTTATCCTCGAAACCGATTTGAATTGCTTCATATCCGTCCGTATCAACTGTTTTCTTTTGAAGTACTACGTTAGCACCTGCTTCGATAACTGTTACTGGAATAAGTTCGCCGTTTTCAGTGAAAACTTGTGTCATCCCTACTTTTCTACCTAAGATTCCTTTGGTCATGAGTCACACCTCCTGTTATTTTGGATTTTTATTATAGTTTGATTTCGATGTCCACACCGCTTGGTAAGTCTAAACGCATAAGGCTATCAACAGTTTGTGGTGTTGGATTAACGATATCGATTAAACGTTTGTGTGTACGCATTTCGAATTGCTCACGTGAATCTTTGTATTTATGAACCGCACGCAAGATTGTGTAGATTGACTTCTCTGTTGGAAGTGGAATCGGACCAGATACAGAAGCACCAGAACGTTTCGCAGTTTCTACAATTTTCTCAGCCGATTGATCCAAGATACGGTGATCATACGCTTTTAAACGAATACGAATTTTTTGTTTTGCCATTATTTTCCCTCCTTTTCGCCTACTTTTAAAATAGACATTCTCCGTGAAAATCTCCTGGACACTCGCCATGGCAAAGCGGCCGGGTGTGTCAGCAACCTCTCACTTCATCACATCTACAGCCCCAACTAGTGGGGGTGTTGCACGAAATAGACAGAGCAATCCCTGTTCATTTGCACTTTATCTATTATACACGTCCGCCCTAGTAATTTCAACGATTTTGTGAAAAAACTTTTTTATTGCTGATTTTGTGATTTTTAGGCGTGCAAAAAGGCTTAAAATCGTTGGGTTGATTCATAGCCTTTTTGCCATTGCTTATTATGAAATTCTTAGCGTCACAAGCGCCGTGGTTAGGGCAACCAATACGAGAGCTGCTACTAAATCGCACCAGTGCCAATGCAGGATGCGGAATCGGGTTCTTTTTTTATCGCCTTGGTATCCTCTTGCTTCCATTGCATCTGCTAGGTCTTCGGCTCGGTTGAAGGAGCTGACGAATAGCGGGATGAAGATGGGCACGACGACTTTCATTTGTTCGAATAGGTTCCCTTCGCCAAAATCAACGCCTCTTGCTCGCTGGGCTTTCATGATTTTATCGGTTTCTTCCATTAAAGTTGGAATGAATCGCAAAGCTACGGAGATCATTAGGGCAATATCTTGGACTGGCATCTTGAAAATTTTGAATGGCCGTAGTATGTAAGCGATGGCGTCTGTCAGGTCCATAGGTGTCGTTGTCAGCGTGATTACCGTCGAGATGAAGATTATCAGCATGAACCGGACGAACACGTATATGCCGTTGATTATGCCGAATGAGGAGATGGCAAATGGTCCCCAGCTAAAATAGATCGTTCCGCCGCTCGTGAATAGGGCTTGTAGTAATACCGTGAAAAGGATTAGCCAGATTAGCGGTTTCACTCCTTTAATGAAAAAGCGATACGATATGCCGGTCATGAAAATCACTAAAAACGAGAAAAGCGTTAGTAGCGCGTAGGTTTGCCAGTTGTTCGCTAGAAATAGAATGCCGATGAAGTAAAAACCGGCGATCAGTTTTGTTCTTGCGTCTAAATGATGGATAAGGGATTCCCCAGGCATAAAGCGCCCAAATATTAATTTATCAAGCATCAGAAATCCCCTCTTTTCTCATTATATATATTTGAAGATTAAACTTGCGGCGAGACAAACGACAATTGCGCTGTTCATGACAACGAAATTTTTGATGGAGATGACGAATGTTTTCGCTTTGATTTGCTCGGCGTTGAATTTCTGTAAATTTTTAAATACCGGGATAATCGCGAGTAGCGTTACTAGCATGATTGGGCTAAGGAATCCGATGATGACGGAAACGATGATCGCCGCAAAAGAGGCATAGTACAGCGCATTAAACAAGATTACCGCGTATTTTTTGCTGATGTAGTATGGCAACGTGTAACGGTGGTTCCGGATATCTTCCTCTAAATCGCAAATGTTATTGGCTAGCATGATGTTGGCTATCGTGAAAATGCACGGCAAGGACACGACGGCGATTCGGATAACTTCTATTATATTCACTTTCACAGTAACCCATTCGCCTGACCAAATCAAGTTTGCGATTCCTGCATCGTAGGCATTCACGTAAATCGCTAGAAACACGATACCAAACCCCATCGTCACGCCAGAAAAAATTTCTCCAAGCGGCATGCGCGACAATGGGACTGGGCCGAACGTGTATAGAATCCCGATGCAAAAACAGACGAATCCGACCAGCAGGACTAGTAAATCCGTTTCTACAACAAGCCAGACACCGAGTCCTGTCGCGATTAAAAACATGACAAAAATCGTGATGATCACTGTTTTTTCCGATATTCGTTCTTGACCGATGACATTACTCGTCGTCCTGTAGTCATAATCGTGATTGTTCGTCGCTTTCCGGTAGTCCATATAGTTATTAATTGCCGTTGTCGTTAAATCGAAAATCAACATCGAACCAAAGAAAATCAGCGTGTTCTCCCAATTAAATAAATCATATTGATATACCGCGAATAACGTACCAATGATAAATGGAAAAACACTCGCAATCTTCGTCTGGATTTCTACCAATTTCAAAAATGCTGGTATCGACACTTCTGACACTCCTTTTTAATTCGCCATTTTGAAATTCTTATCTGTTAATTTGAACTTCCCTTGCAAGCCAGACGTGATGTATACCTTTTTCTCTTTACTTACAAAAATCGCTTCGACGCCTTTGTATGTCTCGATGAAGTCCATACCGCCTTGGATGCCTTTGGAGAATGTCGCTGTGGACAAGCCGTCGCCGTCAATCGATTTCTTAGAGACAATGGACACACCTGCAATGTCGTTGTCGAATGGATAACCTGTTTTCGGATCGAGTAAATGGTGGTATTTCACTCCATCTACTTCTAGGAAACGCTCGTAAATCCCTGATGTAACGATGGATTTGTTGGCTTCTGGAATCGTACCAATGACTGTACCGCGTGATTCGAATGGATCTTGAATACCCACAACCCAGTCGCCACCTTTAGGACTGTCACCTTTCACGATGATATTTCCGCCGAGATCAATAATCGCTGTCGTTACTTTGTTTTCATCTAACACATCGGCTACTTCATCTGCAATGTAACCTTTAGCAATAGCGCCGAGATCAAGCTCCATGCCCTTTTCTTCTAGGTAAACCGTCTTTTTAGCATCGTCTAACTTCACTTTTTTATAATCAATTAGTGGCAAAACTGCGTCGATTTCTGCTTGGCTCGGTTTTCTCGCGTCATCAAAACCGATGTGCCATAGAGAAGTCAGCGGGCCAATCGTGATGTCGAAGCTACCACCTGAGCTCGCGCTATATTTCAAGCCTTCTTTAATAAGATAGTAAACATCATCGTTCACCTTCACAGGGTTTTTACCGGCAGCCAAGTTCACCTTGTCTACTTCAGAAGTTTTACCGCTATCGCTCGTCGTAATCTGCTTATCTAGCTCCTTGATTCGGTCAAAGGCTTTGAGAAGGACGTCCTCTTTTCCTTTGTCGTAAATTTTAACTACATTGATTGTCCCCATTAAAAAATCGGTTTTTGTATATGGTTGGGCAAGTATTTCTGAATCATTATCTTCTGATGCGCTGCTTTTCTTCGTATCGTCGTTCCCACATGCTGTAACAACGACCGCTAAAAGCATGAGCGTGATTAAAATATAAAATTTCTTCATTTGGATTGCACCTTTCCTTGTTTGGAATGAAATATAATATGCCTTTGTCGCTATTTTAATGTATCGGTGATTCGCATCATTGTCAAGGAAGTCGAGTAACCCCAACAAAAAAGGCTCCAGAGTTTTCGCCCTGAAGCCCTTCTTCGTTCCTTGCTATTTTACTTATTCAGAGTCAACTTTATTGAAAACTTTAATCATATCTGTGTTACCAGATTGCGCTGCATTGTAAAGTTGTGCTGCGTAGATTCTGAATGCGTCAGATGAATGTGTCGCACCAGTTACTACTGCAACGTCTGCTGGATTTTGTTTAGAAACCAACTCTTTGTTCAATGTCGGGATGTATTCTTGTGGACCTACGCCAGTTTTTGCTTTCATGTTTTTCTCGTAGTCAGCGTCGTCTGTTTTTAACTTGCCATCTTTGTCCACATAGTTGTAGTCAGATGTCGTGATTTTGCCATCTTTTACTTCCATGTTGAACACGACACGGTAGTTGTTAGCATAGTTTTGCTCTTCTAATGAGTATTTACCATCTTGTAAATCTGCACCATTGTTGATTTCAATTGTCGCTGTGTCAGCACGTTGCGCCGCTTGAATCAATTGGTTAGAGTAGTTGATGAATGTATCAGAAGAATGTGTTGCTCCTGTTACTACTTCTACATCTGCAGCTGATTGTTTAGAAACTAGAGAATCATTCAAAGCTGGGATGTATTCTTGTGGGCCTGTGCCTACTTTAGCTTTCATGTTTTTCTCATAGTCAGCATCGTCTGTTTTTAGCTTGCCGTCTTTATCTTTGTAGTTGTAATCAGATTCTGTGATTTTATTATCTTTAACTGTGATCGTCATGAAGGCTTTCCAACCTTTGTCGTCAAAGTTCTTTTCTTGCAATTTGTAAGTACCGTCTGTCATTGTACCATCTGTTTTAGCATCCGCTTTCTTCGTATCTGTTTGTTTCGTGTCGCTAGATTTGCTGTCACCGTCGCTACTATTGTCATTACCACACGCTACTAACAACATGCTTGAAGCCATTACTGCCGTCAGGGCCATTACCAACTTTTTCTTCTTCATAAAATTTGCTCCCACCTTTTAAAATATTACTTGTGATGACATGAACAATAAAATTGACACGAAATCAACAAGCTCACCTTAATTCCACTTAAATATAACATTATTGTCTCAATTTGTCTACACACAGTATGCATGATTCGAAAACCAAGAATTTTCAGAAAGCGATTACGTTCTTATTTTGCAATGATTTTTTTAAATTTTTCCCACTCAAATGGGGTTTGTTGCCCTGTGAAGGTTTTCACCTATTAATTCGCGTTTGTTTCTCATTTTTTGAGGGTAAAGACCCTAGACAGCCTTTGTTCTATCTGTTAAACTGGGTTAGGTTATTACTATAATGTTTTGGAACGCAGGACTTATAATTTTTGTGAATATACTTACAAGGAGTTGAGAAAGCATATGCCTGAAAAGAATATTGTTTTAATAGGGGCGGGATATGCAGGTGTACATGCGGCTAAGAAATTAGCGAAAAAGTACAAGAGAGACGAATCAGTAACCATCACGTTGATTGATAGACATTCCTATCATACGATGATGACTGAGTTGCACGAAGTAGCTGGGGGACGTGTTGAGCCAACAGCGATACAGTATGATTTGCGTCATTTGTTTAATCGTACGAAAGTCAAATTAGTGACGGACAACGTAACGCACGTTGATCACGAAACGAAAACAGTAACGACCGAAAATGGTAGCTATCCGTTTGATTACCTCGTTCTTGGTATGGGCGGCGAGCCTAATGACTTCGGCACGCCTGGTGTTAGCGAACACGGATTCACGCTTTGGTCTTGGGAAAACGCGGTGAAGTTGCGCGAACATATCGAAACGGTTGTGCATGACGCATCGGAAGAACAAGATGTGGCGAAACGCAAAGCCATGCTTACTTTTGCTATTTGTGGTTCTGGTTTTACTGGGATCGAAATGGTTGGAGAATTGCTTGACTGGAAAACGCGTCTTGCGAAAGATAATAAGGTCGATGTTTCTGAGATTGAATTGATTGTTGTCGAAGCGGCACCAACGATTCTGAACATGCTAGATCGGAAAGATGCTCAAAAAGCGGAAGACTTCATGCTGAAAAAAGGCATCAAGATTCTGAAAGATGCTGCGATCGTTGAAGTTAAAGCGGAAAGCATCGTTTTGAAATCTGGCGAAGAAATTCCAACGCATACATTAATTTGGACTGCTGGGGTTCGTGCGAATTCTGATACGAAAGATTACGGTATGGAAACAGCGCGTGCTGGTCGTTTGAAAGTTAATGAATACATGGAAGCTGAGAAGTTCGAAAACACGTACGTTATAGGTGACTTGGCTTATTATGAAGAGGAAGAAGGCAAACCGACTCCTCAAATCGTTGAAGCTGCTGAACAAACCGGGATGACTGCTGCTAAAAGTATCATCTCAGAAATCAGCGGGACGGAAAAAGAAGCGTATAAAGGGAAATATCACGGTGTCATGGTTTCGATTGGCTCCAAATATGGCGTCGCTAACCTAGGTGGATTACGCTTGCACGGTTGGTTCGCGATTTTCATGAAACACATGGTTAACCTTTACTACTTCTTTGGAATCCGTAGTGGTTATTATATGGCGCAATACGTTTCCCATGAATTTTTCCATATTCGAGATAATCGGAATATTTTCCGCGGTTGGACTTCTCGTTATGGTAACGTACTTTGGACATTGCCGCTTCGTATTTATGTCGGTTGGTTCTGGGTTGACGAGGCTCTTTCTAAGATTTACGGTGAAACGACGTGGGATAAAGTTAGCCTGACGAACTTAAAACCGTTATTCCAAGGACTCGGACCTGATTCATGGTTAACTGCGACAACTTCAAAAATGCCATTCGAGTGGTTACAAACAGACGCAACATCTGGCGCGTCACAAGCGGCCGGCGATGCTGCTGGTGCTGCTGCAACAAACGTAACAACACCAATTTTTGCGCATATGCCTGGTTGGTTTGAATGGATCATGAAACTTATCATGCCAAACCTCGACGTTGCTCTTTTCATGCAAAAAGTCGTTCCGTTTGTAGAACTTGCAATCGGTCTTGCGCTTGTTGTTGGTCTATTCACTTGGTTAGCTAGTATCGGAAGCGCTGGATTCCTAGTTATGTTCACACTCTGCGCTATGCTTGGTTGGGACAAATTCTGGGCGTTACCTGCTTCGATCGCTTTACTAAATGGCGCTGGACGTACATTTGGTTTAGATTATTGGGCTATGCCTTGGTTACAGAAACATCTTGGGCGCTGGTGGTACGGCAAGGAAAGTTCCATCTACCGCGACAAGTAATTTTATACGATTCATTCATAGCGAAAGGCAGCCGAAAAAAACTGCCTTTCGCTATATATTTTTGGCTTAGTGTATTACAATGAACATAAAGCTAGTTAGAGGGGGAAAAGAAACGTGAAGGAATATTTACATATGGTGAAGCGTTGGGATGTTATTATCATTGTGCTTTTGACCGTGCTTTCTTTTCTGCCTCTAGCTATTTTTACTTACGCGAAATCTCAAGAACCTGCCCCACCAGCTGGCTCGGAGTCGAAGTTGGTCGCGGTGATTAAAGTCGATGGCAAAGAGTTTAAGCGCGTCGATTTGACCGGTCATACAGGCGTTGATACGTTTAAGGTGACGGCGGATGATGGGGATTACAACGAGATTGAA
Source organism: Paenilisteria newyorkensis (assembly GCF_000766145.1). Classification (GTDB taxonomy): domain Bacteria; phylum Bacillota; class Bacilli; order Lactobacillales; family Listeriaceae; genus Listeria_A; species Listeria_A newyorkensis. The sequence continues at coordinate 136,505 of NZ_JNFB01000040.1, forward strand.
GTGAAGGATGAGCGGATTCGGATTAGTGCGGCGAATTGTAATGACCAAGTTTGCGTCCGTGTTGGCGCGATTGGGAAACTCGGCGAGACCATCGTTTGTTTGCCACATAAGGTCGTGATTGAAGTGCAGTCCACAACTGGTGAGACGGAGCCGGACGATGGGATTGTTATTCCGTCTTAAGATTAATTTTGAAAAATGGGAGGTGTGTGCATGACTAAAAATAAGCGTTTAGTTTATATTGCTTTACTGGCCGCTCAGGCGGTTGTCATTAGCTTGTTGGAGCGCGCGATACCATTCCCGTTCGCCTTCGCGCCTGGTGCCAAGCTCGGTTTGGCGAATATTATTACGTGTATTTCCTTGTACACGCTATCCACGAAAGACGCTTTTATGATTGTTTGTATTCGGCTGGTACTCGCTACCTTGCTCGGCGGGACGATTTCGACGTTTATGTATAGCGCGGCCGGAGCGATTTTGAGTTTTGGCGGTATGTGGTTGGTGAAGAAACTGGGGCCTAAACGTGTCAGCATTATCGGTGTCAGCACGACTGGCGGGATTCTACATAATGTCGGTCAGCTCGTGATTGCAAGTTGGATCGCCGGTAGCTGGAACGTCATGCTCTACCTGCCTGTCCTCTCGTTTATCGGGATACTATCAGGGATTGCGGTCGGAATCGCGGCCAATTATTTAATTAAAAATGTACAGACGCTACGTGCTTTCAATAAAACGAATGAACCTATTCAAAACTAAGCGAAATGAGGATGAATTATGCAACTTCACCCGATGTGGGACGCCTATCCAAATCTGCAAACCGATTTGAAAGATGTACTCACAACTATCGAAAAAAGTATCCAAATCCGAGATAAGCAAGTGGAGAAAAACGTGAAAGATTTGATTCACGCTGGCGGCAAACTGTTGCGCCCTGCTTACGCTATGCTCGCGGCTCAAATTGGTCCTGATTGGGATCGTGATCGCGCTATCGCGGTTGCCGGTGCCCTAGAAGTCCTACATATGGCGACGCTGATTCATGATGATGTCGTGGATGATGCGCCGACTAGACGCGGCATTCCGACGATTCACTCGAAATACGGACGCAATTACGCAGTTTATACCGGCGATTATTTATTTTGCATCTGTTTTAAAATTTTATCGAGTCACGCTAGCTCGGTTGAAAACATCGAATTTAACAGTAAAAACATCGAAAAAATCCTGATGGGCGAACTTGATCAAATGCGGATGCGCTATGATATCGATGTGACGGTGCGCCAATACTTGTCGCGCATTTCCGGGAAAACGGCGCAACTTTTCGCGCTGAGTACTTTTTCCGGCGCATCTCAAAGTAAAGCCACTCGTTTTCAAGTACGCAACGCCTGGAATATCGGCCACTATCTAGGCATGGCTTTTCAGATTATCGACGATGTGCTGGATTATACAAGCTCCGATGACGGACTCGGAAAACCTGTGTTAAACGACGTCAAACAAGGCGTCTACACACTTCCACTCATCTACGCCATGCAGAAACACCAAGCCGAATTCCAACCACTACTCGAAAAACAGCTTGATATGTCCGATGCAGACTTGGAACAACTACTCGCACTCATCACAAAATACAAAGGCGTGGAGCAAGCCTTCACACTAGCCGATAAATACACCAAAAAAGCGCTCCGGGAAATCAAGCAACTCCCAGCTGGCGATTATCGTGATCAAATGTACGGCCTCACATCTTCTATTTTAAAAAGAAACATTTAGTCCACGCGGATTAAATGTTTCTTTTTATGGCAAAAAAATCCGGCTCCCCAAACGAGGAACCGGATTTTTAAATGGATATTATTTAGAGATAGTCGCTACTACTCCAGCGCCTACAGTACGTCCACCCTCACGGATAGAGAATTTAGTACCTTCTTCAATCGCAACTGGTGCAATTAGTTCTACTGAAATTTCAACGTTATCGCCAGGCATAACCATTTCAGTACCTTCTGGAAGTGTAACAACACCTGTTACGTCAGTAGTACGGAAATAGAATTGCGGACGGTAGTTATTGAAGAATGGAGTGTGACGTCCACCCTCTTCTTTTGATAGAACATAAGTTTCAGCTTTGAAAACTGTATGAGGAGTAATCGAACCTGGCTTAGCTAATACTTGGCCACGTTGGATATCTTCACGAGCTACACCACGTAAAAGTGCGCCAATGTTGTCGCCTGCTTCAGCGTAATCAAGTAACTTACGGAACATTTCTACTCCAGTTACAACGATTTTCTTAGTGTCTTCAACAAGACCGATAACTTCAACTTCGTCACCGACTTTAACTTGTCCACGTTCAACACGACCTGTAGCAACAGTTCCACGACCAGTGATTGAGAATACATCCTCAACTGGCATCATGAATGGTTTGTCAGTGTCACGAGTTGGAGTTGGGATATAGCTATCCACAGCGTCCATAAGTTCGTTAACTTTTTCTTCCCACTCTGGCTCACCTTGAAGAGCTTTAAGAGCAGAACCTTTGATTACTGGAATATCGTCACCAGGGAATTCGTATTCAGTTAATAGATCACGGATTTCCATTTCAACTAATTCTAGTAATTCTTCGTCATCCACCATGTCACATTTGTTCATGAAGACAACAAGGTAAGGAACACCAACTTGACGTGAAAGCAAGATGTGCTCACGAGTTTGTGGCATTGGACCATCAGCAGCAGATACTACTAAGATACCACCATCCATTTGCGCAGCACCAGTGATCATGTTTTTAACATAATCGGCATGTCCTGGGCAATCTACGTGTGCGTAGTGACGGTTTTCAGTTTCATACTCAACGTGAGCAGTAGAGATTGTGATACCACGTTCTCTTTCTTCTGGAGCACCATCGATTTGGTCGTATGCAGAAGCTTCTGCAAAACCTTTTTTAGATAGTACAGTAGTGATTGCAGCTGTTAAAGTAGTTTTACCATGATCGACGTGTCCGATAGTACCAACGTTAACATGGGGTTTTGAGCGGTCAAATTTTTCTTTAGCCATTTTAATATTTCCTCCTTAATGTTTAAAAAAATTATTGATAACACGCGGAAACAAATCCGCGCGAATCTTGTTACTATAGTTATACAGGATACAACAAAAGTTTGCAATCAATCCAATCGGCTAACCGTTCATTTCATACGCCAAACTTGCCTGTAACGCTACACCTCAGCGGATCGACAAATGCTTAGATTCTAGGCAATTTCGAGTACCGGAGCGGAGCGTACATCGGTACGTGAGCACCGGAACGCAGGAATTAACGACGGAGATGAGCGTTTGTCGATTCGCTGATCTTAGTCTTCTTTGTTATTTCCGCCATTAGCTTTGATGATTTCTTCACCAACGGATTTTGGAACTTCTTCGTAATGGTCAAACTGCATCGTATAAACTCCGCGACCTTGCGTACTTGAACGCAGGTACGTAGCGTAACCAAACATGTTTGCAAGTGGAACGAAGGCACGAACAACTTGAGCGTTACCGCGTGCTTCCATACCATCTACGCGACCACGACGAGATGTGATGTTACCCATAATGTCTCCAAGGTAATCCTCAGGTACAATTACTTCAACATTCATCATTGGTTCCAAGATGACAGGACTACATTTCTTAGCCGCGTTACGAAGAGCCATAGAAGCAGCCACTTTAAAGGCCATTTCATTGGAATCGACATCATGGTAAGATCCGTCATATAATTTCGCTTTAATATCGATTAGCGGGTATCCTGCAAGCACACCATTTCCTAGTGCGCCTTCAAGACCTGCTTGTACTGCTGGGATGTATTCACGTGGAACAACACCACCAACGATAGCGTTCTCGAACTCAAAGCCTTTTCCTTCTTCGTTAGGACCGAATTCGATCCAAACGTGACCATATTGTCCACGACCACCGGATTGACGAACGAATTTACCTTCGACTTGGGCAGTTTGGCGGAATGTTTCACGGTAAGAAACTTGTGGATCACCCACGTTAGCTTCTACCTTGAACTCACGACGCATACGGTCTACAAGGATATCTAAGTGAAGCTCACCCATACCAGAGATGATTGTTTGACCAGTTTCTTGGTCAGTCTCTGTACGGAATGTTGGATCTTCTTCTGCAAGTTTTGCAAGAGCTTGACCCATTTTATCTTGATCGGCTTTTGATTTAGGCTCAATAGCAACCGAGATAACTGGTTCTGGGAATTCCATGGATTCTAAGATAATTTGATTCTTTTCATCACATAGCGTGTCCCCAGTAGTTGTGTCTTTCAAACCAACAGCAGCAGCGATATCACCACAATATACGATCGAAATCTCTTCACGGTGATTAGCGTGCATTTGAAGGATACGTCCAACACGTTCACGTTTACCTTTAGATGAGTTTTGAACGTAAGAACCTGAGTTCAAAGTACCTGAGTAAACGCGGAAGAAAGTAAGACGACCAACATAAGGGTCAGTCATAACTTTAAACGCAAGAGAAGAGAATGGTTCGTTATCATCAGGATGACGTTCCGCTTCTTCTTCTGTATCCGGTAAAATACCTTTAATAGCAGCAACATCAGTTGGCGCTGGAAGGTAATCTAGTACTGCATCAAGCATCGGTTGAACACCTTTGTTTTTGAATGCTGTACCACATACAACAGGGTAGAAGTCTACAGCTAGCGTTCCTTTACGGATTGCAGCTTTCAACTCTTCTTTTGTAGGCTCTTCACCTTCAAGGTATTTCATCATTAGATCTTCATCTAAATCAGCAACAGCTTCGATAAGTTTGCCACGATATTCGTCAGCAAGCTCTTTTAAGTCAGCTGGGATTTCACGAATTTCAGGATCATTTCCTACATCATCAAGATAATACAAAGCGTTCATCTCAACTAAGTCAATGATACCTTCAAAAGTATCTTCCGCACCGATTGGTAATTGGATTGGGTGTGCATTTGCATCCAGACGGTCATGTAATGTACCTACTGAGTACAAGAAGTCAGCACCAATTTTATCCATTTTGTTAACAAATACTACACGAGGAACCCCGTAAGTAGTTGCTTGGCGCCAAACTGTTTCGGTTTGTGGTTCAACACCTGATTGTGCATCTAGAACTGCAACAGCACCATCTAATACACGAAGGGAACGTTCAACTTCAACAGTGAAATCTACGTGTCCTGGTGTATCGATAATGTTTACGCGGTGACCTTTCCATTGCGCAGTTGTCGCAGCGGATGTGATCGTAATACCACGTTCTTGTTCTTGTTCCATCCAGTCCATTTGTGATGCACCTTCATGTGTTTCACCAATTTTATGAATACGCCCTGTATAGAAAAGGATACGCTCTGTAGTAGTGGTTTTACCAGCATCAATATGAGCCATAATACCAATATTACGCGTCTTTTCTAAGGAGAACTCTCTAGCCATGGGTATTTCTCCTTCCATTATTAACGATTTAGTTAGGCAACAAGCGTTGACCTAGTCGCGCGGATAAGACGAATCTTACCAGCGATAGTGAGCGAATGCTCTGTTTGCATCTGCCATTTTATGTGTATCTTCACGTTTCTTAACGGAAGCTCCAGCATTGTTAGATGCATCAAGAATTTCGTGTGCAAGACGTTCTACCATAGTTTTCTCTCCACGAAGACGTGAATAGTTAACTAACCAACGTAGACCTAGAGTTGTACGACGATCAGCACGAACTTCAATCGGAACTTGATAGTTAGCACCACCGACACGGCGAGCTTTTACTTCAAGAACTGGCATGATGTTTTTGATTGCTTCGTCAAATACTTCCATAGGGTCTTTTCCACTTTCTTGCGCGATGATATCAAAAGCAGAATAAATGATAGTTTGCGCTTTTCCGCGTTTACCATCAATCATAAGTTTATTGATTAGACGTGTTACCAATTTCGAATTGTACATCGGATCTGGTAATACGTCACGTTTAGCAACAGGACCTTTACGAGGCATTGGATATCCTCCTTTCATCTAAGTTTTTATTATTTTTTAGGTTTTTTCGTTCCGTATTTAGAACGGCTTTGTCCTCTATTTTCAACACCAGCTGTATCTAGAGCACCACGTACGATATGGTAACGTACCCCCGGTAAATCTTTAACACGTCCTCCGCGAATAAGTACAACACTATGTTCTTGTAGGTTATGTCCGATACCTGGGATATAAGCAGTTACTTCAAGTCCGTTAGTCAAACGTACACGAGCGTACTTACGAAGCGCCGAGTTAGGTTTCTTCGGAGTCATTGTACCAACACGAGTACATACACCACGTTTCTGTGGAGATGATACGTCTGTTAATGATCTTCTGAAAGTATTTAGGCCTTTGTTAAGTGCTGGAGAATCAGATTTCTTAGATTTAGATTGACGCGGTTTGCGAACTAATTGATTAATTGTAGGCATTTTTTGGTTTCCTCCTTCCGATTTTTCTAGAGCCACACATCCAGGTGGTTCATTTTTTCTTTAAAATAAAATTGCTGACAGGATATTTCCTAGCAACAGTTTCTATTCTCTATACCTCGTCACGAAGGAAGAGGCACCTTGGATATAGTACCATTCTTCGTGGGGGATTGTCAAGCATTTCGACTATGTTTGTTTAGATAGAAAATAATAGCCGAAAACAGCGACAGAATCGTTGGTTTCAGCTATTATGCTTATGACTTATTTCGCGACGTATGCGAGCCTGTAAGAGATGTTTCTGCCAAACGGGTAGATTTGTACATTTTTGACAGCTGGATCTAACAGGTACGCCGAGGCTCCTTGATAGAATGGTGCGACAACGGCATCTGTTTGAATTAATTGTTTTTCCAGTTCGAGCATCTTGTCCCAACGCTTTTCAGGATCTGTTGCGTAGGCCTGTTTGACATCATTCAACCCTGCATCATAGGTCGCGTTGTTATATTTCGAAAAATTTAAACCGCCATCTGATTGGTATACTTCCAAAAAGTTGATGGGGTCGCTGTAATCCGGCGTCCATGTGCCGTAGAAAACATCGTAATCTCCTGCTGTCGTGAGTGCTAAGCGATTTTTTAGCGGGACACTTTTTAGTTTGATCGTCACGCCTGGTAGGTTCTTTTCGATTTCGCTTTGTAGGAATTCGACGGTTTTCTTGGAGACTTCTGTGTCGGAGGATAGGACTTCTAGGGTGAGTTTGTCGACGCCGAGCTCTTGTTTGGCTGTCGCCCATTCTGATTTCGCTTTTTCAGGGTCGAACGTGACGAAATCGCCATTTTCTGCCCGGAAATCTTGGTTGGTTTTCGGATCTTTGGCAAAACCGGATGGGATGTAGCCGTTCAGTGCTTTGGAGCCATCGCCTAGAACAGTGTTTGTGTAGGCTTCTTTGTCAAACGCCATCGAGAGGGCTTTGCGCAAGTGGACGTTAGCCGTTGCTTTGCGGTCTTCATTGAATCCTAAATAGCCGATGAGCGATTTTTCTTTGGAATGGTAGGCTTTGTCGTCTTTGTATTGTTGGACGAATTCGTCGGTTAGTGCGGTGTATTGGACGTCACCGGTTTTATAGAGGTTTACGCCTGCTCCGGTGTCTTTAGCGACTTGGACAGCGACTTTGTCTAATTTTACGTTTTTCGCGTCCCAGTAGTCTTTATTTTTGATGTAGGTCCATGATGTGCCGATTCCTGACCAGTCTTTTAATAAGAAGGGACCGTTGGATAGGACTGTGTCGGCGGATGTGCCGTATTTCGAGCCTGCGGATGTCACGAATTTCTCATTTTGTGGCAAAAATGGCGTTCCTGTAAGTAGTTTTGGCAAGTATGGAATTGGGTTTTCGAGTGTAATTTCGAGTGTTTTGTCGTTGATTGCTTTGACGCCTAGTGTGTCTGGTGATGCTTTCTCATTGCGGATTTGGTTCGCGTTTTTGATGACGTCCAGTTGATTCGAGCTCGGTGATGCCGTTTTTGGATCAACTACTTTTTGGAATGCAAAAACGAAATCGGCGGCTGTGACTGGATCACCGTTCGACCATTTGGCGTCATCGCGCAGTTGGAATGTGTAGGTTTTTTTATCGGCACTCACAGTTGGTTCCGCGCTGGCAATGCCTAGTTCGGCGTCATTGTCTGGATTGACGCGATATAAGCCTTCCGAAATTTGACCGATTGCATCCGAGCTGAACGTGTCACTATATAGCGCGCTATCAAGCGTAGCGATTTCGCCTGCGGACGTGACTTTGATCGACTGTCCGGCATCCCCGCTGGCCTTCTCTTTGTCCGTATTTCCCCCGCCACACGCTGCGATGACAACACCGATTAGCGCTATCATCGCGATAAGTATCCCATTTTTCATGTTGTTTCCTCCCTTTTGCTAACGTAAAGTAGCTCTCTTTTTAAAATTAGCCGGTGCATTGTAAAACTGCTTTAGCGCGCCCAGCTCCGCGTTTTTCACAAAGTCTCGAAAAAGGTGTTGCATCGATGCGTCCCGTTCCGCGATCAGCTCTGGGTGCCACTGAACACCGACAACGAATGGCGCGCCTTCCTTTTCAATCGCTTCCACAACGCCGTCAGGGGCAGTAGCCGTGATTTTCAAGCCCGTTCCTAGTTTATCAACCGCTTGATGATGAAACGAATTGACGCGCGCTGTGTTTCCGAGAATGTTATGGAGTCGCGATGCCTTGGCAATCTGAATGTCATGCGTCGCTCGCGTGGCCCCGTCCTGCTGCATATGCGCTAAATTCGCGTTTTCAATATAGCTCGTATCTTGATGCAGCGTCCCACCAAGCGCTACGTTCAACAACTGCGCACCACGACAAATCGCCAGAATCGGCTTTTTTTGTAGCAATGCCTCTTTCAAAAGCGCCAACTCGAATAGGTCGCGTGTCGGGCAGATAGCGCCAAGTTTCGCTTGGGAATCCGCGCCGTATAAAGCCGGTGAAACATCCTGACCGCCTGACAAAATGAGCCCATCAATCTGATCCACAAAAGTCGTCACCAATCGCGTATCCGTCACCGGAATAACAAATGGGGCCGCCCCGCTCTTCGCAACAACCGATACGTAATCCCCGCCAACGTACGTGCCGTTACGCGAAATCGTATTCGGGACTTGTTCTGTCAATTGTGCTGCCGAAATACCAATAATCGCCGTCATTCGCTTCACCCTCCTTTTTTAATTCGCATCTATTTACTCGGAATTAATATTTCACTTATTATACCTCGTTCAAATAGTAAAGTAAAGTGATTACACAAAAAAGCCTGAAAAGTCACAAAGACCTCTCAAGCTTCCCTAGCATTACTTATAAAACGATTCAATCACCGGTTTCATCTTATCAATCACGAGCCCACTACCACCGCGACCATTTACGTCTTCGATCATCGCTAACACGAGGTAATCCGGTTTGTCGCTATCAAACGCGAGCAAGAAACCATTTTCCAGACCACTTTCGCCTTGTTTTTGCTTCAATTCCGCCGTTCCCGTTTTCGCAGCGATATTATGCCCTGCGATTTGGAGTTTATGCGCGGTTCCCTCAGGTTTCGAAACAGCTTGAACGAGCGCTGATTTGACGGCATTCGCTGTCCCCGCACTCATCGAATCTTTCGCTGCCTTCGTCTCCTGTGTTGCCGTCAACTTCGGATAAACCATTTTGCCGTTGTTTGCGAATGGCGTGTAGGCCACTGCTTGCTGGATTGGAGACATCAATAATTCCCCTTGCCCATAAGCCGTATCCGCGAGTAAAATGTCCGATTTGATGCCGTCATTGGAAACTTGCGCTGATTCCATGTTGAATGGTAAATCAAATTCTTCGCCAAAATCGAATTTTTTCAGGCCATCTTGGAATTTCGTTTCTCCCATTTCCAAACCTTCTTGTGCAAAATAAATATTATCCGAGTTTACGAGCGCATCCACCATGCTCACTTTTGGAATATCATGCACACGTGTCACAAAATACTTGCCCCACGATTTATCTTTTTGCCACTGTAAACCAGAGATTTCACGAACTTTATCCGGTTTTGTCGTGCCATTTTCAAGCCCAACTGCTGCCGTAATTGTTTTAAAAGTAGAACCCGGTGCGTAACGCGTCGCATAACGAGCTAGGAATGGCAGTTTTTTATCGTCGGTATATTTCTTATAATCCTCACTAGAAATTCCCGCTACCATCTGATTCGTATCATAGGACGGCGAACTCACAAGTGCCGCGAGATTCCCATTTGTAGGGTTGATAATCGTCGCAGAACCAGCCTCACCTTTTAGCGCGTTAAACGCATTTTGCTGGATTTGGCTATCAATCGTCAGCTTAATCGTGTCGCCATCCTTCTTCTCATTTTGTTGCAGAACAGTTTCCTCTTTCGTCTCGTCATTCACGATCAAGATACGGCCGCCGTTCACACCACGCAATGCTTTGTCATAATAACGCTCCAATCCAGCTTTTCCAATCAGATCGCCAGCGTTTAGCAATTTATTTTTCTCGATATCCTCCGCGCTCACTTCGCCAACATAGCCGATTAAATGCGCTGCCGCTTGACTTAGAGGGTAGTACCGCGTTTCAATCGTGGCGTAACTGACACCCGTCATCTGCACAGGAGAGCCCGTCGTCAACACCTTAATCGGCACAAACGTATCCGGATGCACCCAGCTTTGCGACAATTTCTTCTCCAAATCAGCGACAGGAATATCGAATTTCTTACTGATGGCCTCCAAGTTTTTCGTCTTAGCCTCGCCCTCACCAAGATCATTCGGAACAATTCCAGCCTCGCTCACGTTCTTGTTAATCGCGAGCCCTTTGCCGTTCACATCTTGAATCTGACCACGCTTCGCCTCATCCGTCGTCAAGCGAACCTTATCCGATTTCACCATCCCTGGAAAAATTAAATTCGGCTGCCAGTCCACTTTCCAAGCGTCATCCTCACTCGAAATGGTCGCACTATATTTCTGCTTCGCCATCTCACCAAGCGTCGTCGTCATTTCCAGACTATACGTCAATTTATAATTATTTTTCGCATCATCAGGCGTCACTTTCAAGTCGGAAACCTTGATATCACGCGCGTCGATGCCCGTAAAAACAGTTTTATATTTCGCTTCCATTTCCTTCGCTGTGAAACCGCTCGTCTTCAATGATTTTTTCGTCACATCATCCGACAGCTTCGTGAAATTCTGTTTTTTAACATTGGTCGTAAAACTTTCCGCGGCTTCGTTGGCCATTTTCTCATTCTTCGCACTGCTGTTCATGAAATAATAGGTCGCGCCCCCGCCAATAGCAAGAACTAACACAACAATAAGGCTGATCCAAATCCATTTCTTGTTACTCTTTTTTTGTCTACGCACCTTGTTCCCTCCATTTTGTACCTCGTTTTGACTGCCTCTTTATTATAGCAAAGGATGGCTCAACCAGCACTAATCTTTACTAATTCTTTACCTTCTCCAAATTGCTTCGCGAAATCGCGTTTTAATTCTAATAAATAGCGCAAATCATTGAGAAATTGAAACAACAACGCGCGCCCTTCAAACTCTTCTCTTGTCTTCGGTAACTCACTTTTGCGAAAATCAGCAAGCATCGTGTTCACATCCGCGACCAAATCGTCCGCCGGGTTTTGCTCTGACAGTGACAGCGCTGTTTTCTCAACCAAACTCGCCATTTTTCCTGCATGTTCCGTTAAAATACTGATTTGCCGCACCGACAGATTCATTTGCCGAATCACGCGAAGCTGCACCATCCGCATATCGATATATTTAATGTAATACCGCGAATCCGCAAATAACTGATTATCAAAATGGCGCCGCGACTGCTCATTCGCCTCCGTCAAGTACTCCGCCAACTGCTTAATCAGTTTTTTCTCATCCAAATAAACTGGCTCACGCTTCAAATCCTGCGCAAAACAAAAGAAAATTTGGCGCATCACCGATTCAATTTTTTGCCGTTGCTGCTTCATTTCCGTATCCATTTTCGGCATGTATAAGTTCAGTAAAATACCAATTCCCGCACCAACAGCCATGAGTAGCATTTCATTTGTAAACCAGAACAGCGAGAGCGACTGCTCCACCAAAATATGCGTCACAAGCACCGAACTCACTACAATCCCGTCCGCTACTTTGAGTCGTACTGCAATCGGGATGAACACGAGTAAATAAAAGCCGAATGCGATTGCGTTGAAGCCAAGAAGCAGGAAGAAAATCGCGGATATCGTCAGCGCAATAATCGTCGAATATACCCGTTGCACCGCGAGTTGTATCGATCCCTTTTTCGTATTTTGAATGCTCAGAACAGTAATCAAGCCTGCGGAAACCGCGTATTCAAGACCCCACCACTCGGCGATGAGTATCGCAAGCGTCGCACCAACAGCCGTTTTTACCGTACGCAATCCAATTTTCAAAGCCTTTCACCTCTTTTTTATTATCGTTATCTATTTTACACTATGTATTAGGAATTAAAAAGCCGGGGTGGTCGCAGAATCTAAAATAATATTCTAGGGGCGTTCCTTTATGGTATGTAGTTTTCCGCTCTGGTTACTCATAATTAAAGAGCCACCTGCGAAATAATAATTCGGAGGTGACTCTTTATGTTTTCTATCGAGCTTCGCGTGCCAGGCCTTCGGAACTTTCATCCCCTCCACAAAAATCAAAAGAGGATTTTTATTGCGGCGACTCCAAGTTCTTTCAGTCCTGACGGGCACGCTTAGCATCTAATTTTTAAATATGTTTCGATTCTTCTAATTCTGCTACTTCTTGTTCTTTTCCTAGTACGGATGATTTCAGTTTGCGGTAATGGTGGATACCGGTACCGGCTGGGATCAGTTTTCCTAGGATAACATTTTCTTTCAAGCCGAGCAATTCATCAGTCTTACCTTTGATTGCTGCATCTGTAAGAACACGGGTTGTTTCTTGGAAGGATGCTGCGGACAAGAAGGAATCTGTTTCAAGGGATGCTTTTGTAATACCTAGCAAGACTGGGCGTCCAGTTGCTGGCTGTTTGCCGGCAAGTAATGCGTCACGGTTAGACTCGGTAAATGTGTGTACATCCATTAATGTTCCTGGCAAGATGTTTGTATCACCAGTGTCCATTACGCGGATTTTACGTAACATTTGACGAACCATAACTTCCACGTGTTTATCGCCGATTTCAACCCCTTGCATCCGGTAAACTTTTTGTACCTCGGCAAGTAGATATTCTTGTACGGAAAGGACGTCACGAACGCGGATCAATGCTTTCGGATCGATCGAACCTTCAGTCAGTGCTTCCCCACGGTCCACAATGTCTCCGATTTTAACTCGAAGGCGTGCAGTATAAGGAATACTGTAGCTACGACGGTCTTCATCTTTACCTTGTATCACGATTTCTTGTTGGCGATCGCGTGCCTCTTCAATAGAAACAACTTCACCTTCCACCTCGGTAATAATCGCTTGACCTTTAGGGTTACGTGCTTCAAAAATCTCTTGGATACGTGGAAGACCTTGCGTGATATCGTCTCCGGCTACCCCACCTGTATGGAACGTACGCATTGTAAGCTGTGTACCTGGTTCCCCGATAGATTGCGCGGCGATAATACCAACGGCTTCTCCGACTTCGACTTCTGTTCCTGTTGCCAAGTTTTTACCATAACATTTCTTACATACACCATGTCTTGTATTACATGTGAATGCAGAACGGATGGTTACTTTTTCAATGCCAGCTTCAATAACAAGACGAGACTTAGCCTCTGTGATCAAGTCATTTTCAGCGACGATAACTTCGCCTGTTTCTGGATGTCTGATTGATTTACGTGCATAACGACCTTCCAAACGCTCTTCCAACGGCTCGATAATTTCAGTACCCTCACGGATAGCTTCAATTTCAAGACCGCGGTCAGTGCCACAATCATATTCACGAATGATAACATCTTGCGCCACGTCAACCAAACGACGAGTAAGGTAACCTGAATCGGCTGTTTTAAGGGCTGTATCGGTAAGACCTTTACGCGCACCATGGGTCGAGATGAAGTATTCCAAGACAGTTAGTCCTTCACGGAAATTCGATGTGATTGGAAGTTCTACGATACGTCCAGATGGATCGGCCATCAGACCACGCATACCTGCTAGCTGTGTAAAGTTGGAGATGTTACCACGAGCTCCGGAATCTTGCATCATGAAGATCGGGTTTAAGCGATCCAAACTCAAGATCAGTTTGCCTTGGATAACGTCTTTCGCTTCATTCCAGACAGCAATAACACGTTCATATCTTTCGTCATCGGTAATCAAACCACGACGGAATGTTTTGGTGATTTTCTCTACTTTATCATGCGCTTCTTCAAGAATGTCATGCTTTTCTTCAAGCGTCAAGATGTCCGCGATACCAACTGTCATACCGGCTTTTGTAGAGATTTTGAAACCTAGATCTTTCATGCGATCGAGCATGCGAGACGTTTCTGTGATATGGAACTTTTTGAATACTTCTGCGATGATGTTTCCTAGGATTTTTTTCTTGAATGGGTCAACGATTTCTTGTTCTTGAATGTGTTTCTTTACGTCAACGTTTGTATCCACGAAATATTTCTTAGGCGTTTCCACTTCCAGATTGTAATCTGTCGGTTCGTTAATATATGGGAAGGTCGTCGGCAAAATGGTATTGAAAATCAGTTTACCAACAGTCGTAATTAATAGTTGTTTGCGTTGTTCGTCGGTAAATCTTTCGTTGTCAATCGAGCCTGCAACAACGGCGATACGCGAATGCAAATGAACATAACCGTTTTGGTATGCTAATTGTGCTTCGTTAATATCCGTAAATACCGTACCTTCACCAACTGTACCTTCACGTTCAAGCGTCAAGTAGTAGTTACCGAGTACCATATCTTGAGAAGGTGTTACAACCGGTTTACCATCTTTCGGGTTCAAAATGTTTTGGGCTGCAAGCATCAAAATACGCGCTTCTGCTTGTGCTTCTGCAGATAGTGGAACATGGACAGCCATTTGGTCACCATCAAAATCGGCGTTATAAGCTGTACATACTAGCGGATGCAGACGAATCGCACGGCCTTCAACAAGTGTTGGTTCGAAAGCTTGGATACCTAGTCTATGAAGAGTAGGTGCGCGGTTAAGAAGTACTGGATGCTCACGAATAACTTCTTCTAATACATCCCAAATTTCAGGTGAAGAGCGTTCGATTTTGCGTTTTGCACTCTTAATGTTATGCGCAAGGCCACGACCAACCAATTCTTTCATAACGAAAGGCTTGAATAGTTCGAGTGCCATTTCTTTTGGAAGTCCACATTGGTACATTTTAAGGTTCGGACCTACGACGATAACGGAACGACCAGAATAATCGACACGTTTACCTAGTAAGTTTTGACGGAAACGACCTTGTTTACCTTTTAGCATGTGAGACAGTGATTTAAGTGGACGGTTACCTGGTCCTGTTACTGGACGGCCACGACGACCATTATCAATCAAAGCATCGACTGCTTCTTGGAGCATCCGTTTTTCATTTTGCACGATGATGTTAGGCGCACCTAAATCAAGCAAGCGTTTCAGACGGTTATTCCGGTTAATAACACGGCGATAAAGGTCATTCAAATCACTTGTCGCAAAACGTCCACCTTCAAGTTGAACCATTGGGCGGATTTCTGGCGGGATAACTGGAAGCACGTCAAGCACCATCCAACTTGGATCATTGCCGGAATGACGGAACGCTTCTAGAACTTCTAAACGACGAATCGCACGAGTTCTACGTTGTCCTTGCGCCGATTTCAATTCTTCTTTCAAGCCATTTACTTCTTTTTCAAGTTGGATGTCTGAGAGAAGTTTTTTGATTGCTTCAGCGCCCATTCCTGCTTGGAACGATTGGCTATATTTCTCACGGTAAACGCGGTATTCTTTTTCTGAAAGCAACTGTTTCTTTTCAAGCGGTGTATCGCCTGGTTCTGTTACAACATAGGAAGCAAAATAGATGACTTCTTCCAACGCACGCGGTGACATGTCAAGTGCAAGTCCCATACGGCTTGGAATACCTTTAAAATACCAAATATGTGTTACTGGTGCAGCAAGTTCAATGTGTCCCATACGTTCACGACGAACTTTGGACTTCGTAACTTCAACGCCACAACGGTCACAAACTACGCCTTTATAGCGAACACGTTTGTATTTCCCACAAGAACATTCCCAGTCTTTCATTGGTCCGAAGATTCTTTCACAGAACAAACCATCGCGCTCAGGTTTCAGCGTACGGTAGTTGATTGTTTCTGGTTTTTTAACTTCTCCGTGTGACCATGAACGAATTTTATCTGGAGACGCAAGACCTATTTTCATATACTCAAAATTTTTCACATCTAACACTAGTGGTCTACCTCCTACTTTTGATGAGTAGCCTATCCCAAATAAATCGGCGACAAGCGATCGCACTCCGCCAATTTTGCGGACTTCCGGTTCTCATGTACACGAGTACACTCCGCTTCCGGCTTCCACAAAATTGACGAAATACAATCGCTTTCGCTCGATTTGTGTGAAGCAGAATTTACGTCTTACCCGAAAGTTCAAAAGACGGTTAGGCGCTTTTTACTCGTCTAATGTTTTTGTTACTCATGTTCTATTTTCAGCATCTTGCACCACCTTCTTGAGGAAAACGGCGCTTTCAGCTTTATATTATTGAATCCAGCTTCAAGAGCCAGCCTCTCGGAAATTTCGTGGCCTCCGCAAAAACCAAAAGAGGGTTTTCACTGCGCCCCCTAACAATTTCTGTCGAGGCTAAACGGGCTCTTTCAGCTTTATATTATTGATTCGAATCTATAATTCCTGCTGGTTTCACTGGTTCGGATACGATGTTGAAAGCGTCGTTTTGAGCGCCGAATTCTTCGTCTTCTAGGTCGCGTAATTCGATTTCTTCTTTGTCTGCTGAGAGGATTTTTACGTCCATTCCTAGACTTTGAAGCTCTTTAATTAATACCTTGAAGGATTCTGGTACGCCTGGTTCTGGAATGCTTTCTCCTTTAACGATGGCTTCGTATGTTTTCACACGTCCTACCACGTCATCGGATTTAATCGTTAGGATTTCTTGAAGCGTGTAAGCGGCACCGTATGCTTCTAGTGCCCATACTTCCATCTCCCCGAAACGTTGTCCACCAAACTGTGCTTTACCGCCTAGTGGTTGTTGCGTTACTAGTGAGTAAGGTCCAGTTGAACGAGCATGCAATTTATCATCAACCATGTGGGCAAGTTTAATCATATACATAATACCGACAGAAATACGGTTATCAAAAGGTTCACCTGTGCGTCCATCGTAAAGCGTGGTCTTCGCATCTGGCGCCATACCGGATTCGGCAACTGTACTCCAAACGTCGTCATCGTTCGCGCCATCAAATACTGGTGTCGCGATGTGAATGCCGAGGTAACGAGCCGCCATACCTAAATGAAGCTCAAGTACTTGTCCGATGTTCATCCGTGATGGTACACCTAGTGGGTTAAGCATGATATCAACTGGCGTTCCGTCTGGCATAAATGGCATATCTTCTTCTGGTAAAATACGAGAGATAACCCCTTTATTTCCGTGACGTCCGGCCATTTTATCGCCTTCATGAATTTTACGTTTTTGAACGATGTAAACACGAACGAGTTGGTTAACGCCTGGTGGTAACTCATCGCCTGCTTCACGTGTAAAGATTTTTACGTCAAGGACAATGCCGTCGCCGCCATGTGGTACGCGTAGTGAAGTATCGCGAACTTCACGGGCTTTTTCACCAAAGATAGCGTGCAGTAAACGTTCTTCTGCTGTTAGTTCGGTTACACCTTTTGGCGTTACTTTACCAACGAGCAAATCACCGTCTTTTACTTCCGCTCCGACACGGATAACTCCACGTTCGTCAAGGTCGCGCAATGCGTCTTCCCCAACGTTTGGAATATCGCGCGTCATTTCCTCAGGTCCAAGTTTTGTATCACGTGCTTCTGATTCAAATTCTTCAATATGAATCGACGTGTAAACATCATCTTTTACAAGACGTTCACTCATGATAATCGCATCCTCATAGTTGTAACCGTCCCAAGTCATGAATGCTACAAGAACATTACGACCTAGAGCAAGTTCTCCAGAGTCCATCGAAGGTCCGTTACCAAGGATTTCGCCTTTTGTTACGCGGTCTCCTTCTGCAACGTTTGGAGATTGGTTATAACACGTACCATGATTCGAACGAACAAATTTGCGCAGTGTATATTTATCGATACCACCGCTAACTTCTTTGCCATCCACTTCAGAAATACGGCGAACCCAGATTTCTTTTGCTTCCACGTGTTCTACAAGACCGTCATGCTTACAAACGACAGCAGCACCAGAGTCACGGGCAGAAACGTGTTCCATACCTGTTCCGATGATTGGCGCTTCAGGATTAAGAAGCGGTACAGCTTGACGTTGCATGTTGGCTCCCATTAGCGCACGGTTGGAGTCATCATTTTCAAGGAAGGGAATACATGCCGTCGCAACCGAAACAACTTGTTTTGGCGATACGTCCATGTAATCGATGCGTTCTTTTTCAACAGCTAAATTGGCAGAACGGAAACGAGCCATAACTTCTTCTTCTGTAAAAGTACCAAGCTCATCCAATTTGGAGTTCGCTTGCGCCACTACATAGTTATCCTCTTCATCCGCAGTCAGATAGTCAATCTTATCTGTTACGCGGTTCGTCTCAGGATCAACGCGACGATATGGTGTTTCGATAAAGCCAAACTTGTTCACTTTTGCAAAGGAGGACAAGGAGTTAATCAGTCCAATATTCGGTCCCTCAGGCGTTTCAATCGGACACATGCGACCATAGTGAGAGTAATGCACGTCACGTACTTCATAACCAGCACGTTCACGCGTCAAACCACCGGGTCCAAGCGCTGAAAGACGACGTTTATGCGTCAATTCGGCCAGCGGGTTGGTCTGATCCATAAACTGTGATAACTGCGAGCTACCAAAGAATTCTTTAATAGATGCCACAACTGGGCGAATATTAATCAATTGTTGCGGTGTCACGGTGCTCATGTCTTGAATCGACATACGCTCACGAACTACACGCTCCATACGGGATAAACCGATGCGGAATTGATTTTGTAAAAGTTCTCCAACTGAGCGCAAACGACGGTTACCAAGATGGTCAATATCGTCTGTGTCGCCTACTCCATGAAGTAGGTTGAAGAAATAACTAATAGAAGAAATAATATCAGCCGGCGTAATATGTTTCACGCTCGCATCAATATAAGCATTACCAATGACATTGATAATTTTTTCCTCTTCGCTATTTGGTGCGTAAATTTTGATAGATTGAACAACAACGCTATCTTCCATCACGCCATCAGTTGGACGGAGTGTACGGAAACCAACGCCATTTTCAAGATTCTCAATAATAGAATCCAATTTACGACGATCTAAAATTTCACCTTTGGACGCGATAATTTCACCAGTTTCTGGATCAACTAACGTTTCGGCAAGTGTTTGGTTAAATAAACGATTCTTCAAATGCACTTTTTTGTTGATTTTGTAACGACCAACATTCGCTAAATCATAACGTTTTGGATCGAAAAAGCGCGATACTAGCAAGCTCTTCGCATTTTCAACTGTTGGTGGTTCACCAGGACGTAAGCGCTCATAAATTTCAAGCAATGCTTTGTCCGCATTATCGGTATTATCTTTCTCAAGTGTGTTGCGTAAGTAGTCATTCTCCCCGATTAATTCTAAAATTTCGCTATCGGAGCCGAATCCAAGCGCACGTAAAAGAACAGTAACTGGTAATTTACGCGTCCGGTCGATCCTTACATGAACAACATCTTTCGCGTCTGTTTCATACTCAAGCCATGCCCCACGGTTAGGGATGACAGTAGAACCAAAACCTTTTTTACCGTTTTTGTCGAGTTTTCCGTTAAAATAAACACCCGGAGAACGTACTAATTGCGATACAATAACACGCTCGGCGCCATTGATAACAAACGTACCCATCTCGGTCATAAGCGGGAAATCACCCATAAATACTTCTTGGTCTTTCACTTCGCCCGTCTCTTTATTGATAAGACGTAACTTTACACGCAATGGTGCTGCATAATTCGCATCACGGTTTTTCGACTCTTCTACTGAATATTTCGGATCTCCCAAATTGTAGTCGATAAATTCTAGTGACAAATTCCCAGCAAAATCCTCAATTGGAGAAATATCGCGGAACATTTCACGTAATCCCTCATCCAAAAACCATTGGTAGGACTTCGATTGAATCTCGATTAAGTTTGGTAGCTCCAACACTTCACTAATACGAGCGAAACTTCTACGTTGGCGATGTCTTCCGTACTGAACTAGTTGACCTGACAACTCATTCACCCTCTCAAATAAACTAAATTTATTAAGCACATTGCAACAAAAATAGTACAATGGAACTTGGCAAAAATACCTAAAAAAGACAAAAAGAAAGCGGGTTCCTCAAAGAAAACCACTATTTTCTTGCTATGTGAACCAAACAGGCTAAAACTGCAATTCTTCAATACTCACCGCTAAAATATGGCGATATCGATTCTTTTGGCATCTTATTATAATATCATAGTGAAAAGATGGCGTCAATGATTAGGACTTCGCTTTTCTATATCTCCTTCATACTCCGATAAATAAAATATCCCTTATCCTTCGCAACGACTTCCACATTCCCGAAAACTTCTTCCATTTTCGCAGCAGCAGAAGGTCCGCCTTGTTTTTTCTGAATGACAATCCACAAACTCCCACCTGTTTTCAGTCGTTCGAAGCTCCCCGTCAGAATTTCATGCACAATTTTTTTTCCTGCACGAATCGGCGGATTACTAATAATATCCGTATAATCGCAATCTGTCACGCCATCATACACCGAACTCTCAAAAACACGAACATTCGCTAATCCATTATTCGCCGCGTTTTCTGCAGATAATTCCAGTGCGCGATCGTTCACATCAATCATATCGACCTGCGCCTCGGGATAACTTTTCGCAAATGCAAGTCCAATCGGGCCATAGCCACAACCAACGTCAAGTATTTTACCAGCCGCATCACTCGCTTCAAAACTCTCGATCAAAAGCCGCGAACCGAAATCAACGGTAGTCTTTGAGAAAACACCGGCGTCACTGATGAATTTAATCGAGGTCCCGCGTAATTCAAAAGTCCATGTTTTGCGTTTATGATCTAAATCGCTATTCTTCGTATAGTAATGTTTATTGCTCACATTTCCCACCACCTTTCTATGTATAAAAAAAGGAAGAGCGCCAGATCAGCATTAGGCTAATTTGGTGCTCTTCCTGTCTAGTTACATACGCTAGCCTCTCGGAAATTTCGTGGCCTCCACAAAAGTCAAACGAGGACTTTTACTGCGCCCCCTAACAATTTCTTTCGAGGCTGAACGAGCGTATTTCACTTTTCGTTTTTATTTCACAGCTACGTTAGCGCCAACTTCTTCAAGTTTAGCAACGATTTCGTCTGCTTCTTCTTTAGTAACGCCTTCTTTAAGAGCTTTAGGAGCGTTATCTACAACTTCTTTAGCTTCTTTCAAGCCAAGACCAGTGATTTCACGAACCACTTTGATAACTTTGATTTTTTGATCTCCAGCAGAAGCTAGTTCTACTGTAAATTCAGTTTGTTCAGCGGCAGCAGCGCCACCAACAGCAGCACCAGCAGCTACAGGAGCAGCAGCAGTTACGCCAAATTCTTCTTCGATTGCTTTTACTAAATCGTTTAATTCTAATACAGTTGCTTCTTTTACGGAAGCAATGATTTCTTCAATGTTTAAAGCCATTTTGAAATTCCTCCATTATAATATAATTTTTTTCGGACTATGCCGATTTGGTTGTTGGTGAAAATTCACCGGTTTGAAAATTAAGCGCCTTGTTCTTCTTTTTGAGTTGCAACAGCTTTTGCTGCAAGTGCCAAATTACGAACTGGAGCTTGAAGTACGCTAAGCAGCATAGATAGCAAGCCGTCGCGTGATGGTAGAGAAGCAAGAGCTTTAACATCTTCAACAGAAGATACTTTACCTTCGATGATACCAGCTTTAATTTCTAGTGCTTCGTGTTTCTCTGCAAATTCATTAATGATTTTAGCAGGAGCAACAACGTCTTCATTACTGAAAGCGATAGCGCTAGGACCTGTCAATACTTCGTTCAAGCCTTCTAAGCCAGCAGCCTCAGCAGCACGACGCATTAACGAGTTCTTGTATACTTTAAAATCAATACCAGCTTCACGTAATTGTTTACGTAATTCGGTGATTTCAGCAACTGTTAAACCGCGATAGTCAACGATTACTGTAGAAGCACTGTCTTTGAATTTCGTAGTGATTTCATTAACAGCACCTTGTTTCAATTCTAAAATTGTACTCATCTTTGTTTTCCACCTCCATCATGATTGTTCCAAAGCCGCGCGAACGACTTCAAAGCATATAAGAAACCCCTCACACCGTAGACGTGAGGGGTTCACAAGCCAGTTTCACAATGGAACTAACTTTCAAAATCCTCGGCGGGCAAAATTAAGCGTACAAGACGCGCCTGCTGTCTACGGTTAGGATATTCTGTTTTGTTTCGACTTTGTTATTCTACCAAAATAGAACAACGCCGTCAAGCTCATATCTAAGAAAAACTTAGAATGAAGATGGATCTACTTTGACACCAGGACCAAATGTAGTTGTAACGGTTACGTTTTTTACATATACTCCTTTAGCCGCAGCAGGTTTTGCTTTTTGAAGAACATCGTTAATAGTACGGAAGTTCTCAACAAGCTTAGCAGCATCAAATGATACTTTACCAATCGCAGTGTGGACATTACCAGACTTGTCAACGCGGTATTCTACTTTACCAGCTTTGATTTCGTTCACTGCTTTTGTTACGTCCATTGTTACTGTTCCTGTTTTAGGGTTTGGCATTAAACCTTTTGGTCCTAAGACACGGCCTAATTTACCAACTTCACCCATCATATCAGGTGTTGCTACGATAACGTCAAAATCAAACCAACCTTGGTTAATTTTAGTTACGTAATCGCCTTCTCCAACGTAATCAGCGCCAGCAGCCTCAGCTTCTTTTGCTTTTTCTCCTTTTGCAAATACTAATACGCGTTGTGTTTTACCTGTTCCATTCGGAAGTACAACAGCGCCGCGGATTTGTTGATCTGCTTTTTTAGGGTCAACGCCTAAACGAAATGCTACTTCAACAGTTGCATCGAATTTAGCGAAGTCTGCTTTTTGAGCAAGTTCGACAGCTTCTTCAACGGAATAAGCTTTGTCAGTATCGATTAGCTTAACAGCATCTTGATACTTTTTACCTTTCTTAGCCATTCTTTTTTCCTCCTATTCTGTGGTTATATCGGAATTTCCTCCCACGTAAATCAGATGCGAAATCTGATTTGAAATAAGAAAAGATGAACGTATTACTCTAATATGATAAACGGTTCGACCCGCTTCGTTCAGTTGTTCTTTTTCTTATTCCTGATACGCGTAATACATGATTGGTATTAGTCTTCGATCGTAATACCCATGCTGCGCGCAGTACCTTCAACCATACGCATTGCAGATTCAACACTTGCTGCGTTTAGATCCGGCATTTTTAGTTCAGCGATTTCTTGTACTTGAGCACGTTTCACAACCGCAACTTTATTACGGTTTGGTTCACCTGATCCTTTTTCAACTTTAGCTGCTTTTTTAAGCAAGACTGCTGCTGGCGGAGTTTTAGTGATGAATGTGAAAGAACGATCTTCATACACAGAAATCACAACAGGAATAATTAGACCAGCTTGATCGCTTGTGCGCGCATTGAATTCCTTACAGAATCCCATAATGTTAACACCCGCTTGACCTAGTGCTGGACCAACTGGTGGAGCTGGATTAGCTTTACCTGCTGGAATTTGCAATTTTACCTCTTTGATTACTTTTTTAGCCACGAGACACACCTCCTTAAGTCCGTGATGTGGTTTAATGGGGTTAATCATTTCCCCTCCCACGTTAAAACAGCACAAATTGTACCTCATATAGAATAACACTAAGCTCGCGGGATTGCAAGATTTTTTTGTCTGTTCTCTTTTAAAATTTCTTGGTGGTAAATGTCGCGGTGTCAAAATCGTATCGGACGTTTTTCTCGGTGCGCCATATGTTGAGGTATTCGGCGTAATGGATTGCTGCTTTTCTGGCCCAATCGGTGTTGATCGTCGCTAGTATCCTGATGGTTTCTTCAAACGCCACTTTTCTTGTATCGCCCTGTAGGTCGTCGTCGTTTTTGCGGGTATAAGTAAGATCGCGGTGTTTTAGCTCATATTCTAGTCCCATTCGAAAAGCGAGGTGTAGAAAAACTTCGTATTGGAAGGTATCGAAATCCTGCGTTTTAAACAGACTAACCTTTTCGCCACGTTCGTCGCCGTATAAAAGATAACCCTCCGCTTCGTTCCAATCCATACAAAGCTCACCGAAACCGCCAGAGCTTTTGACATAAAGGTGAAAATCAATGTCATAAAGCGATGCGATACTTTTTAGTTGTAGATAGATTGACTTCGCGTAGTCTGGCATTCGCAGAACCTCCTTGAGACGAAGAAAGACCTGGACGCATTTGATCCAAGTCTTTCTTGTTTATTTTTTTAACGCGCGCCATATGATAGAACCGCAGACAAACATCGCGATAACTCCAATGACCACAATTAGGGCTGAAACAATAGCTGCAGTTAGACCGAAACTCACTTGTTTTACAGTCTTTCGATTTGGTCAAAATCAACTTCAACCGGTGTTTCGCGGCCGAACATGTTGACCATGACTTTCGCTTTTGCTTTATCGTTGTCGATTTCTTCTACTTTACCGGAGAATTCAGCAAACGGTCCTTCTTTGACCATGACTGTTTCGCCAAGCTCGAAGTCCGCTTCTTGACGGCGTTCGTTCATGCCCATGCTCTTCAGAATCCGATCCGCTTCTTCCGGAAGTAGCGCAGTCGGTTTTGAGCCAGCACCTGCCGAACCAACGAAGCCTGTTACGCCGGGCGTGTTACGAACCACGTACCAAGAATCGTCCGTCATAATAATTTCAACTAACACGTAACCTGGGAAAACTTTACGCTTCAATGTTTTTGTTTTGCCGTTCTTTACTTCTGTTTCTTCTTCTTCGGGAACCATGACGCGGAAAATCTTATCCGACATCCCCATTGATTCCACACGTTTCTCCAGGTTTGCTTTGACTTTATTTTCATAACCAGAATAGGTGTGTACAACATACCAACTTTTATCCATTTGTCTCATTTGACCGCCACCAAATTGGGGTCATCCTCCTCTTTGATATTAATTTCAGATATAAAAACTACCCAAAATAAAAAACCCGAAAAACGTCCCGGGTTCTATCTCAATAATTGTATTATAGCATTCTTTGTTAAAAAAGCCTAGTATTATAGCATAAACTGAATAAGCATTTCGATTAAAAAGTCCACAACCATAAAGAACACAGCCATACAAGCTACAGCGATGATTACAGTAATCGTATACGTTCTTAATTCTTTACCAGTTGGCCACGTAACCTTGCTCATTTCAGACTTTACATTACGGAAAAACCTTGAAACTGCTGACATGTTATACCCCTCCAAATCCACTATTTTGTTTCGCGATGAAGTGTATGCTTATTACAGTGTCTGCAAAATTTCTTCACTTCTAACCGTTCTGTTCGCGCTGTGCCGCCGACACCAATGGAATAGTTTCGTGATCCACACTCTGAACAGGCAAGTGATGTTTTCTTTTTCATAATCACAATCAACTCCGCTTATTTCTATGCTTTTAGCGTCAAACTCTCCATTCAACACTTTACATCTATAATAATATACCATTAAATGCTGATTAGAGTCAAGACTGAAAAAAGCGTCTATCTCAAACCAATGGATTCCCAATTCGGTTACTAGCATCACAACGATTCATCCACTTGCTTCATCATCTTTTTCTTTACCCGCTGAATCGCGTTATCAATCGCTTTTTCTTTTTTATTGAAGTGCGCGGCCATTTCTTGATAGCTTTTGCCTTCTAAATATTGATAGAGGACTTCGCGCTCGAACTCACTTGTTACTTCTTCCAGTTTTTGTGCGACGCCTGCTAAATTCTCATTCTGAATCAGGAAATCTTCTGGAGTCATGGCTTCTTTTTCCGAAATGACATCAAGCAATGTCCAGTCAATCGCATCACCGTCTTCTACTGGTGTATCAATAGACACCGAACTGTTGAGCGCATAATTCTTCTGTCGCATCGACCGCTTGACCGCTGATAAAATTTGCCGATTGATGCAAATCTCTGCAAACGAACGAAAAGACGCTTCCCGATCTTCTTTGTAATCCCGAATCGCTTTAAACAGGCCAATCATACCTTCTTGAATCAGGTCATCGCGCTCTGCTCCTTGCAAAAAATACTGTGTGGCTTTCCAATAAATGATAGACTGATATGCCTTAAAAAAATGCTCAATGGCCTCCGTATCGCCTGATCTCGCGAGCTGCAACATTTTCATCTCTGCTTGTTTACTGTCATTTGTTTTCAATGGAACTCTCAGAAAGCCTCCTTTGTCACGCTTCGTATTTCCTTTGTAAATCCCATTATACAAGGGTTTCCGAGTGCTCGTCAATGACTATTTTCGGCCTCTTCGCAGCTTTTCCAAGGCCTGAATTGTCTCAAAATCGATATTTAGACCTGTTTTAGGCTGATTTTCCTGGATTTGCTTCACTTTGCGGGTGATTTGATGGGTCATTTCCTTAATTTCAAAAACTAATTCACGCGCCGAAACCCGTAACGCGCCCTGCCCAAAAATCGCCCACTGTTCCGTGTAATCACTCGTCGCGACCATGACTTGCGTTTTGACATTTTTGTATTCAATTGCTTTTTGCTCGATATATTCATCCGCCGTTTCATCTTCTTTTGTGAATACAATTTCGACTTTATTTTTCTTATATTTGCGCTCTTTGGCACGGACGTATTGAGCATCGAACACGACAATCACTCGGTAGCCAGTGTAACTCTGGTATTCCGCCATCCACTCCACCAGTTGATTGCGTGCCGACTCTAAATCTCCGGCTTTCAAACGCGCTAGTTCTGGCCATGCCCCAATAACATTATAGCCATCCACTAGCATAACGCGATTCATCTTTATTCACCGAGCGGCAGACGTTTACGATAAATCTCGTACATTAAGACACTCGCAGCAACCGATGCATTCAGCGACGTTACCGCCCCACACATTGGCAAATGTACTAGAAAATCACATTTCTCCCGAACGAGGCGACTCATACCAAAACCTTCACTGCCAATTACTAAGGCAAGCGGCATATTCGCATCCATCGTCCGGTAATCACTACTTCCGCTCGCATCCGTACCAAAAATCCACAAACCACGCTTCTGCAAATCTTCCATTGTACGGGTAATATTCGTCACACGCACCACCGGAATATGCTCAATCGCACCCGTCGAAGCCTTCGCAACCGTTTGCGTCAAGCCAACCGCGCGTCGTTTTGGAATAATAATTCCGTGCGCGCCAACCGCATCCGCCGTACGCATAATAGAGCCCAAGTTATGCGGATCCTCCAATTCATCCAAAATCATGAAAAATGGCATTTCCTCGCGTTCTTCCGCTTTCGCAAAAAGATCATCTAATTCCGCATATTGATATGCCGCCACTTGAGCCGCCACACCTTGATGCGAACCTTCTACTATTTTATCTATTTTCGATTTTGGCACGATTTGCACTTGAATTTTGCGTTCCTTCGCCGCACCAATAATTTGCTGCATACTTCCTTTTTGCGAGCCTTCCGCAATGAGAATTTTATGGATATCACGCTCTGATTTCAGTACCTCACTCACAGGATTCCGCCCAGCAATCCACTCTTGATCTTGCTCCATTTTGCCATTGCCTCCTTATTTCGCTTTAATAATTTCCGTCGCCAAATCCAGCCACTCATTCAAGCGCTCCGATTCGCCGCCCAAATATAAATAACCAATCACCGCTTCAAAAGCCGATGACAAACTATATGTCTGTAAATCCGTATTTTTCGGCACACTATTCGACTTCGCATTCCGACCACGCTTCGCAATTCGGTCCTCTTCCTCCGTCAAAAACGCCTTCGCGTACATCGCCTGCAAAATATAAGCCTGCGCTTTCGCCGAAACGTATTGCGTCGCTGTTTTGTGTAGCTGATTCGGCTTCGTCTTACCTTCTGCCAACAACAATTCGCGAATATGACGCTCGTATACCGAGTCACCCATATAAGCAAGCGCCAGGCCATTTAGCTGTTTATAATCCTTCACAGTCGCCATCCATTAACCCCTTTTCCAGCGCGTACCTTGAGCCGTATCTTCCAATATAATCTGCTTTTCCTTCAACATATCGCGAATTTCATCCGATCTCGCAAAATCACGCTCATTCCGCGCCTGAATCCGCTCCTCAATCAAATCCTCAATCTCTTCATCACTCAAACTAATATCCGCCGCGTCCACATCCAACTTAAATCCGAGCACATCCGCGAACAATGTCATCATCCCTAAAAATTCACGCAGAACCGTAATCGAAATCCGCTCATTCGTCAAATAAATATTCGCCCGTTTTGCCAATTCGAAAAAGACCGAAATCGCGTTTGCCGTATTGAAATCATCGTCCATCTCGTCCTCAAACTGGTGCATCAACTCCGTCAATTGCTCCAGCCAATCATCCTCTTCCGGCGTTCCAGAATAATCCTCTTCCGCCACCTGAATTCGGTGATCCACATTCTGATACGCCGTCCGCAACCGATCCAATCCATTTTCCGCGTCCAAAAGCAACGCCTCACTATAAGAAATTGGTCGGCGATAATGCACAGACAACATGAAAAACCGCACCACATTCGCATTATGCTTTTCCAGAACCTCATGCAACGTAATAAAATTCCCCAGCGACTTCGACATTTTTTCCCCATCAATATTCATATAACCATTATGCATCCAGTAATTCGCAAACGGCTTGCCCGTAAGCGCCTCCGACTGCGCAATCTCATCCTCATGATGCGGGAAAATCAAATCTTGCCCGCCTGCATGAATATCAATCGTGTCCCCGAGATATTTGCGCGCCATCGCCGAGCACTCAATATGCCAGCCCGGACGTCCCGCTCCCCACGGACTTTCCCACGAAATCTCGCCCGGTTTAGCCGCCTTCCACAACGTGAAATCAAGCTGATCCTCCTTGCGATCATTCGCCTCCACACGAATCCCGTGCTGCAATTCGTCCAAAGGTTGCTGTGACAATTTGCCATACTCCTTAAACCGCTTTGTTCGGAAATACACATCGCCAGCCGATTCATACGCATATTCCTTCTCAATCAGCGCGTCAATAAACGCAATAATATCATCCATATCCTGCGTCACCCGCGGATGGACATTCGCATCCCGCACGTTCAACTGATGCACATCCTCAAAATAAGCCCCAATAAAACGCTCCGCAACCTCAGGCACCGTAAGCTCCAACTCATGCGCCGCGCGAATCAACTTATCATCCACATCCGTAAAATTCGACACAAAATTCACATCAAATCCGCGATACGTCAAATAACGACGCACCGTATCGAACACAATAATCGGCCTCGCATTCCCGATATGAATATAATTATAAACAGTCGGCCCACAAACATACATCTTGACCTTCCCATCTTCCAGCGGCGTGAATGCCTCCTTCTCACGAGACAATGTATTAAAAATTTGCAAAGTCATTGTTCATCTTCTCCTTTTTGTGTATTATTTTTCAATTTCTCCAATTCCACTTCTATTTCAGTAAGTCTGCGCTTCAATTCCGCGACTTGCGGCTCCGTATGTTGCGTCACGCGCCCATTCAGCCGCACCACTTTTGCAGGAACACCCACAACCGTTGCGCCCAGCGGTACATCCTTGATAACCACCGCGCCCGCACCAACTTTTGCATTCTCACAAATCGTGATTGGCCCCAGAATCTTCGCACCAGCCGAAATCAGCGCCCCATTTTTCACCGTAGGATGGCGTTTCCCCTTATGCTTCCCCGTTCCACCGAGCGTCACCCCATGAAAAAGTACCACATCATCGCCAATCTCCGCCGTTTCGCCGATTACAATTCCAGCCCCATGATCGATAAATAAACGCCGTCCAATCGTTGCCCCCGGATGAATCTCGACATTTGTCAAAAAACGCGCCACCTGCGACAACCACTTCGAAAACACAACCATCCCGTGCCTATAAAAAAAGTTCGCAAACCGGTGCCACCAAATCGCGTGCAAACCCGGATAATTCAAAAACGCATCCACATACCCGCGCGCCGCCGGGTCATTCTCCAACACTGATTTCATATCCTCTTTCATGCGACTAGCCATTGTAATCCCCCCTCATCTACTCCGAATTAAAACGCAAAAAAAGACCCCTCAACAGAGACGTCTTCGCGTGGTTCCACTCTGATTCAAGTTTAGCGGTCCGTTCTTAGTAATCGGCGACAAGCGTTCGCACTCAGCCAGCTTTCCGAACTTCCGGTTCTCACGTACGCAAGTACGCTCCGCTTCCGGCTTTCGAAAAGCTGACTGACTTCAAACGCTTTCGCTCGATTTGCGTGAAAACATCATTCGGCGCTCCCTTCCTTTTAAAGAAGTTCCCTGCCCCATCCATGTTTCACATTAAGAATCTATCACCTAAACCTATCTCAATTGAATAACGGTCAGTCACCGCTCTGCGATACTCCAATTTTCCCGCAAAGATTCCGAGATGCATTTCAGAATACGCGCGCTAAGCCACTTCCAGCCAACGTAGCTCTCTCTATGAAGCCGCCATATTTCCTACTTCTTCTCATCAACATTTTAACTTATTAAGAATCATTGTACCACAGAAGCACACCCACCGCCATCAAAAATTACTTTTAAAATCATTCCTCATTTCGCCAATTCCACAAGCGTACCCCCAGCAATCCGATACACCGTCCAATCCTCCATCGGCTCCGCGCCCATCGCCAAATAAAAATCAATACTCGGCTGATTCCAATCCAGGCACCACCATTCCAACCGCCCGCATCCACGCTCCACCGCAATCTCCGCCAACCGCTTCAAAAAAGCCTTCCCAAATCCCTTTCCGCGCACAGTAGGTCGAACATACAAGTCCTCCAAATAAATCCCCGCTCGCCCAAGAAATGTCGAAAAATTGTGGAAAAACAACGCAAATCCAACCGCTTCCCCATCATATTCCCCGATAATAACCTCCGCCTTCTCCTTCACAAAAAGCCATTCCCGCAACATCTCTTCCGTCGCCACGACTTGATCCAGCATCTCCTCATAATCCGCCAATTCCCGAATAAACTCCAAAATAAGCGGCACATCTCGCTCCACCGCATACCTAAATTCCAATATTCTCTCTGTCATTCGCCATACCCCCAAAGCTGATTTTCTAACAATCTGATTATACACTATCTTCAGCTATCTCACCGACAAAAAAGACCTACCCACAAAAATGGATAAGCCTCCCTCAAAAATACTATTTCGCTTCATTCAAACGATTTTCTAAGCGATTCACGACTTTTTCACGACCTAAAACTTCAATCGATTGTGGTAATTCCGGACCATGCATCTCGCCAGTAACCGCAATACGAATCGGCATGAACAATCCTTTACCTTTCGCGCCCGTCGCTTTTTGCACACGTTTAATCGCGGCCTTCACTTCATCCGCAGCAAACGGCTCAATCGTCGCCATCTCCTCTTTAAACGCCGCCAAAACCTCAGGAACCTGATCTCCCGCCAGAACTTCCTTCTCTTCCGCGTCAAACGTCACGTCATCCGTGAAGAACATCGCCGAAAGCTCCACGATTTCCGCGCCATAACTCATTTGCTCATGATAAAGTGCCACAAGTTTACGAACCCAAGCCAATTCATCCGCGTCAGCAGTCGCCGAAACAACGCCTGCCTTCACTAAATGCGGCAAACTCAAATTCACCACTTGATCCAAATCTAATTTTTTCACATATTGGTTATTCACCCACGTCAACTTATGCGTATCAAACAACGCCGGCGATTTAGACAACCGCTTCGGATCGAAAATTTTGATAAACTCGTCTTTCGTGAAAATTTCCTCTTCGCCCTCCGGTGACCAACCAAGCATCGCCACAAAGTTAAACAACGCGTCTGGCAAATAACCCAAATCTTTATACTGCTCGATAAATTGAATAATCGACTCATCACGCTTACTCAATTTACGCTTGCTTTCATTCACAATTAGCGTCATATGGCCAAATACCGGTGGCTCCCAACCAAACGCTTCATAAATCATCAACTGCTTCGGCGTATTCGAAATATGATCATCACCGCGCAATACGTGCGTCATTTTCATCAAATAATCATCAATCGCTACCGCAAAATTATACGTCGGAATCCCGTCTTTTTTCACGATAACAAAGTCACCAATACCGTCTGATTCAAACGATACATCGCCTTTCACCATGTCATTAAATGTATACGTCTTGCCAGGTTGTACCGCATAACGAATACTTGGCTCCAAACCTTGCGCTTCTTTTTCCGCGCGTTGTTCCGCGGTCAAATGACGGCATTTCCCACTATAACGAGGCATCATACTGTTCGCTTTTTGCTCCTCGCGCTCTGCTTCCAACTCCTCAGCCGTACAATAACACTTATACGCCTTGCCTTCTGAAACAATTTGCTCAATCAGCGGATTATATAATTCTTGACGCTCACTTTGACGATAAGGACCATACTTGCCGCCCTTATCAACGCCTTCATCCCAATCCATACCAAGCCATGCCAAATTCTCCAACTGGCTCGACTCACCATTTTCGATGTTTCTTTTTAAATCCGTATCCTCAATGCGAATCACGAAATCCCCATCATTATGTCTTGCAAACAAATAATTAAATAACGCCGTACGCGCATTCCCAATATGCAAATGCCCCGTTGGACTTGGCGCATAACGAACACGCACTTTTTTAGCTCCACTCATATTTACCACTCCTTTATTTTTCTAAAAGTACAACAGCAAGGCTTGCGATTCCTTCGCCACGCCCTGTAAATCCTAATTTTTCAGACGTCGTTGCCTTCACGTTCACCTGTTCCGGCGTCGCGTGCAGCAACTCCGCAATCCGAGCTTTCATCGCGTCCACATAAGGCGCCATTTTCGGTTTCTCCGCTATAATCGTACAATCAATATTGCCCAACTTATAGCCATCCGCCTCAATCTCCGCCCAAACAACACGCAACAATTCCGCCGAATCCGCATCCTTATAAGCCATATCCGTATCCGGGAAAAAATGACCAATATCACGTTTGCCAACCGCACCAATCACCGCGTCCGTCACCGTATGCAACAACACATCTGCGTCACTGTGTCCCAGCAAACCTTTTTCATACGGAATCTCAATCCCGCCAATAATCAACTTGCGGCCTTCCACTAACTGGTGCACATCATACCCTTGCCCCACTCGAATCATACCCGATTCCTCCATTTCTCCTGCAAAATCGCTTCCGCAAAAGCAACATCCTCTGGCGTCGTCACCTTCATATTATTGTAACTGCCCTCAACCATATGAACCGTCACACCAAGCCGTTCCACCAAACTCGCCTCATCCGTTCCTAAAAATTCCGCGGCTGCCGCAATTTCGTGCGCCTGCTTCAAAATTTCCGTCCGAAAAGCTTGCGGTGTCTGCACTTGCCATAACACCGAGCGGTCAATCGTCTCTTCCACCATACCATTACGCACCCGTTTCATCGTATCCTTCACAGGCATCCCACAAATCGTCGCGCCATGCACAGCAACGTCCGCCAACAACCGATCAATCATCGCCTGATCCACAAAAGGCCGCGCCCCGTCATGCACCAACACAACGTCCGCCATTTGACCACATTCCGCAAGCCCCTTCGCCACACTATACTGTCGCTCCGAGCCTCCCATCACAATCAAAATCTCCTTTTCCACATGAAGCGCATTAACCATTTCCTGCACATACGCAAGCTCATCTTCCTTGACCACAACGACAATTCGACAACAAGCATCATCCTCTAAAAACGTCCGAATCGTATGCAAAAACAAAACATGCCCCGAAAGTTCCAGCCACATTTTATTCCGTCCCAATTCCATCCGTTTTCCCTGACCCGCGGCCAAAAGAATCAATTCATATTTCATCTAGCATTACTCCTAAAGTCCAAATTAAGCCGGTTTTGCAAAAATCATCCGACCAGCAGAAGTCTGCAACACACTTGTTACTTCCACCTGAATCGTATCATTAATAAACTTGCGACCATCCTCAACAACAATCATCGTGCCATCATCCAAATAAGCCACACCTTGATTGTGCTCCTTACCGTCCTTCACAACGAGAACCGTCATCTTCTCACCCGGCAACACGACAGGTTTCACCGCATTCGCCAAGTCATTAATATTTAAAACCGCGACATTCTGAAACTCACAAACCTTATTCAAGTTATAATCATTCGTCACGACTTTCCCTTGCATCACTTTTGCCAGTTTCACAAGTTTGCTATCGACTTCCGAAATCTCCTCAAAATCGCCCTCATACATCTCGACCTTGATCGATTCCTCTTTTTGCAATCGGTTCAAAATATCCAAACCACGACGACCACGCGTCCGCTTCAATGTATCCGACGAATCCGCAATATGCTGCAACTCCGCCAAAACAAACAACGGAATCACAATCGTCCCGTCAAGGAATCCTGTTGCCAAAATGTCCGCAATCCGGCCATCAATAATGACACTCGTATCCAGAATCTTATACTCACGCGCCGCCGTAGCCTCTTCCTTCACTTCCTCAGGAGTCTTCTTCTTCACACCACGATTCGCAAATAAGTTGCCCCATTCCGCGCGCCTACTAATCCCAACCCGGAAGCCCAAATACCCAAGCACCAGCGTCAAAATAATCGGCACAACCGAATTCAAAATCGGAATTTTTGTCTGCGTCAATGCATTTCCCGCAAAAAAAGCAAGCACTAAACCAATCATAAGCCCCAGACCGCCATAAATAATCACTGTGTTAGAAGTGCTCGTAAGCCCATTCTCCAACCAGTTCAGAGCAGCAACAACATACTTCACCGCCCAAAAAGTAATAAGATAAAATATAAGTGCACCAACCAAAGCGTCTGTATAAGGATTATTAATGACAAAAATATGATCCACACCAACAGCTTCCCAAAGTTCAGGCAAACTAATCACGCCGATCGTACCGCCAATAATCATAAAACAAATTCTAATTACCCATTTCAGCATTATTTCTCCTCCTTTCCGATCTTTCTATTTATGTTCATACCCCTTCATTCTACACTACTTAAAGCCCCTACGGCAATTAAAACGAGTAGAAAATAAAAGGCCCTGTAAAGTTCACAAAAATAGTGACACAAAATCATTTTCCAGATTCCGCATCACTAAAGAAACAGTATTCTATTTCATCACAACTTCTCGCCTCGACCTTATTCTCTCCCATATATATAAGCTCATCATATATCCCGCTACAATAAAAACTACTTTTATAATCAAATAATACACTACCGGCGAATAGATGCCAATCATTCTGCAAACCGTATCAAACCCCAGTAAAACAAAATACTGCGTTCCAAGGAGAATAATAGCCTCTTTTCCAAATATCGTAAAAATGCCCGTTTCCTGTACCATTTGAAAAAGCAATACAGAAAACACAATTCCGCTTAAAGCAGTTAATACAAAAAGCACATAATTCGTCCCAAAATAATTATCATACATACTGACAAGCCTTGACCCGTTAAGCCAGAACATACTTCCAACGAGAAAACTCCCAGCTAACGTTACAATCAACGTATACACGCCCAAGTTTCTTGATAATAATTTTAACACCTTATACTTCTTCGTCATGTTTCCTAAGTAGTAAAACAGAAAACAAGAAAACACAATCTGCAATCCAAATGGGAATTTGATACCCGTCTCACTCAGCAACCAGCCAACTATACAGCTCAACAAAACAAGTAGCATTTGTATCCCCGCGCGTTTGCTCCACTTACTAAAGAAATAATACAACACATCTAGGATAAATAAAACCACTAAAAACCATAACGGCGCATTCCATCCAACACTACCATTCAAGTAGAAAATACTTAGCAACGTACTTAAAGGATCCCGTTCCAATTGCCCCGTTGTAACATAATAAAAACTATTTATAAAAACCACAGAAATAATCTGAAACACAAAATACGGAACAAGCAAAGTCATCCATTTTTTTTAAAAATAATTCCCCGTCCCTTTCCCACGGAATAAAAATCCTGAGATAAAAAAGAACAATGGCATATGAAAAGAATAAATCAGTTTCATCAGTAACCCCGTGTATGCATAATCTGCTGACAGTACAATAGAATGACCAATAACAACTAAAATTATCCCATACGCTTTTAAATTATCTATCCAAGTCAGTCGTTGAGCCATTACTCCACTTCCCTCACATGAGTTTGTTCCATTTATAAATACCTACTCCACCATCTTGCATACAAATATATAAAGAATCTTTCGTTTCACCTTTTGTAGCATCTGCTTTTATAAAACAAAGTGAGCCTTGTTTATCTTCTTTTGCTGCTGGAAGTGCAGTTCTAGGATTCATCTTAAACATGAAGTCGATAGACAAAACAATATCTTTCCAAGCCAGTATGGAAGCTTCTTGACCATTACTATGGATGTGTTTAAAGTCGAAACCATATTTTGCAACGCCTTTATAGCCAGTTTTTAATATAAACTTTTGATTTGCCGCTTTTTCTTGAAGTGTAATGCCTGGATTCACTTTATTTAATAAAACATCATTTTGAACCGTCCAATTCTGAGAAGAACCATCATCAAAAGCACCGTAAATAATTGTAGCGACTCCTTTATCTAAAATATTTTGTGCCTGATTATTATAAATAAGTGTTTTCCTAGCCTCACTTCCCAATGTAATAGGAACGCTGTCACGAATGATGATATCCACGGCATAATTTACCTTAATTGGATATTCTCCTCTCAGACCATAATGCCTATTTTCAGATATAACTACATTCTCCATTTTATTGTATCGTAATATCTCTCCACCACTCGTCGTAATATCAGGCTCCCCCAGTATGCTGATGGCCTCTTCCTTAATATCTTCAAATGTATTTGATCCAATAAATATACCTTTACATTGCGTTTGATAATTCGTTTTAGCAGTAGTAATCAAAATGGCGGGAGAACTCATGATTGAAAATGAGTTGGCTTGTAATGTGATGCCTTGACAACCTGCTAATTGTAGGCCTGTTCTTTTAGGATACTCAGACCAGCTTTTATCACCAGCTAATATTTTAATTGTATTTAGATAACACTCATTCTGATTCTCCATTGAAATGAGTGGTTTTGTAGCCTTAGAAAGTTTCTCCGTCTTATTGATTATCATTAGGTCTTGAATAGTAGTTCCTTGCCCCACAGTTTCCGTTGGGGACACACCAATAGTATTAATTAATTTTATAGCTGTACTAAAAATATCTTCAAAATATAAACTCTCAAACCTATTTAAGTCATAGCCTTTATCCATTCGAATCATATCTGGCGGATTAGCTAATACAGAACTTTCTTTCCCCAAAAAACCAAGATTGCGAATTCTAATATTTCGTATATAGCTCCAATTCCATTCCGTCTCATCACCATTAAAAGCGAAATCAAATACAGTATCTCCAACAAAATTATTACTAGGAATTATTAACGTATTTACCGCCTGTTCTCCGATTATTTCTATACCATGATTCACAAATCGTATCGTTTTTGTGACTCTGTATTTCCCTGCCGGAAAGAACAGAGTACCTCCACCCTCTAGACCCGTCCACGAAGATTTACGTAGCATGCTTATCGCTTCTATAATTTTACTTGTATCGTCTGCTACCCCATCCCCAACGGCGCCTATATCTTTTACATTAATCAAAACCATAATAATCGCTCGCTCCATCCATAAATTATTCTATGTAACAATTTAAACATAACATATACATATTTTTAGTACTACGACCCCTTTTCTCTATATTTATACTTCTGGCTCTAGTTTTGTGACAACTTCATGAACTTTGATAAATTATATGCACGACAAAAAGACACCTGTAAACAACAGGAGCCTTTTTCATATTTCGAAGTATAATAATATATTTAAATTTCAGCTAAAATTACTTCGGCAACGCCTTACTCAGAGCATCTCCAAGCGTCGTCACCCCAATAATACTCACATCTTTCGGCAGCTTCCACTCCCCTTGATTGTTCGCCGGAATAAAGATCCGCTTAAAGCCTAATTTCGCAGCCTCTTGCACGCGTTGTTCAATCCGCGACACCCGTCTAATCTCACCAGTCAAGCCGATCTCACCGATAAAACAATCCGTACTTTTCGTAGGCTTATCATTATAACTCGATGCAATACTCACCGCCACCGCCAAATCAATCGCCGGCTCATCCAGTTTCACACCGCCAGCCGCCTTCAAATAAGCATCCTGATTTTGCAACAACAAACCGACCCGCTTCTCAAGCACCGCCATAATCAGCGACACCTTGTTGTGATCCATCCCCGTCGCCATCCGTTTCGCATTCCCAAACATCGTCGGTGAAATAAGCGCCTGAATCTCCACCAAAATCGGCCGCGTGCCCTCCATCGAAACAACCACCGTCGAGCCCGAAGCCCCGTCCAGCCGTTCCTCCAAGAAAACCTCCGACGGATTCGCGACTTCCACCAATCCAATATCGCGCATTTCAAAAATCCCGATCTCATTCGTCGATCCAAACCGGTTCTTCACCGCCCGCAAAATTCGGTACGCATGATGCCGCTCGCCTTCAAAATAAAGCACTGTATCCACCATATGCTCCAACATCCTGGGCCCAGCAATCGCGCCTTCCTTCGTCACATGTCCCACGATAAATACCGCGATATTGCCGCCCTTCGCGATTCGCATCAACTCCGCCGTACACTCTCGAACCTGCGACACACTTCCCGCCGCACTCGTCACATCCGGATGATACACCGTCTGAATCGAATCAATAATCACGAAATCCGGCTTCACATGCTGAATCGTCTGCTGGATCGCCTCCAAATTCGTCTCCGCGTACACATACAAATTATCCCCCGTCACAAGCAACCGCTCCGCCCGCAACTTCGTCTGTTTCACCGATTCCTCACCAGAAATATAAAGCACCCGTTTTCCCGTCGTCGTCAACTGCGCCGAAACCTGTAGCAACAACGTCGATTTCCCGATTCCCGGATCCCCACCAACAAGCACCATCGAACCCTGCACAACCCCGCCACCCAACACCCGATTAAGCTCCGGCATCTGCGTCAAAAACCGCGGTTCATTATCGCTCGTAATTTTCGTAATAGGCACAGCCGCTTCATCCGTATGCGTAAACGATGAGCGCCCCTTTTTCGTCGGCTCGAGCATCTCCACCATCTGATTCCAAGCCCCACAATTCGGGCATTTCCCCATCCATTTCGGCGACTCATATCCACATTCCTGACACATAAATTTCACACTACGCTTCGCTTTTGCCATTTTAAAAATCACCTTCCAAATTTCATATCTGTCCCTATTCTACCACACTTCCCACCACAAAAATCACCCAACATCAAAATTCCATTTCCAAGCCTGATTCTCCCGTTTTCGCGCAAAAAAAGAAGGCAATCACGCCTCCCATTTTTACAATATCTCAATATAACCTTCCGTTCCATGCACACGAATCCACTGTCCATCTTGAATCAGTTTTGTAGCCCCTTCCACGCCAACAACTGCCGGCAATCCGTACTCCCGCGCAATCACCGCACCGTGCGTCATGACCCCGCCAACTTCCGTAACCAGTCCTTTAATCGACACAAAAAGCGGCGTCCAACTAGGATCCGTGAAAGCCGTGACTAAAATATCGCCAGCCTCCAAATCCGCATCCTCCATCTTCAAAATAACCCACGCACGCCCCTCAATAGTCCCCGCCGAAACCGGCAATCCAACAATCGCGTCCTCTGGCATATTTTCACGCGCATAACTACCCGAAATAACCTCTCCATCCGACGTAATAATCCGCGGCGGCGTCAGTTTTTCATACACTTCATGTGCAACCTTACGCTCCTCAATTACCCGATATTCCACGTCACGCGTCGCAACCACATCACGAAACTCCTCAAAATGAAGATAGTACGCATCCTCCTTATCACGAAGAATCCCCAATTCCACTAACTTCCGAGCCTCCCGCATCAACGCCTGCTTATAAATAAAATACCGACTAATCATCGCATATTTTGGATACTCCCGATAGCCCATAAAATTCCGAATCAGACCAATCACACGCTCCGTCTCACCCGCCTTCCACGCACCATCCGGCAAAACGCGTAACCGCTCTAAAACATTCCGCTCTTTGTCCAAAGCCTCGCGCCGACCTTGCTCAAATTTCTCCACACTCGCGCCAGCCTCAAAGTTTTTAATATTACTCAAAATCATCGGAATCAGCGTCGTCGGCTTCTCCATCCAGCGCGCTTTCGTCACATCAATCTCGCCCGCACAACGCATCCCATATTTACGGAGATAATCCTGAATCGTATCCACGACTTCCGACCCACCATCAAAACGCTCCAATTCAGCCAAAAAGTCCTCCTCCGTCACATCCCGCAAATACGCAACAATCTCCGGAAACGGCCGAATCCTATCCGCAACATCCAACAACGCCAATCCCATTTCCGACGTAATATTGTTCGGCACCGACTGAGAAATCGCGTCCGCCACATTCTTCTCACCCAGCCACGCCTCCATTTTTTCATTCAGCCAAGCCGAAGCCTCCATCGCCGTCATGAAAACCGCGCTACTCCGAGGATCCATCAAATACTGCTTCAACACCTGAAAATCCGCCACGATAAAATCAAAAACATCCGTCCCCGATTTCGTCTCCATTTCACGCGCCGACTCCGCAATCGAAGCCTCGCTATCCCGCATCAACGCCGCCGGAACCTCCGGATCATTTTCCATCCGCGCCTCAAACACGTCAGAAACCTCCACGTCAACACTCGGCGCAGCCACATCACCCGGCACAGCCTTAATAAAATCACGCGCTATAATCGTCTCAAACGCATCTTTCATCAACGGATCCGACTGCCCCAAATTATTCACCAAATTATCACGCCCCGCCGAAGTCGCCAACATCCCCGTAATATCAACAAACAATCGTCCACCAGCAACACACATTGGCGCAGGCGTCGTCATCAAATAAAAATCCGAACCTAGCGGCTTCATCGCATCCGTCATCATTTGCTGATGCCCAACAGACACGTACACATGATTCCCCTGATCCCCCGCCTCCGGAATCGGATAAAACGTCGTAATCGCACGACTTTGCACGATATAAAAATCATCCCCGACCAAACACCACTCTATATCCTGCGGGCACCCAAAATAAGCCTCAACCAACCGCCCAATCCGCGCCAATTCCAAAATCTGCGCCTCCGTCAACGTTTGCATCCGCTGCTGCGCCACATCCAATTCCAGCGTCTTTGTCCCACCAGCCACGAGTCCATAAATAGCCAGCTTCTTAGTCGCAATCACCTTTTCAATAACCGCACCGTCACGCACCCGGTAAGAATCCGCCGAAACCAATCCAGAAACCAGCGCCTCCCCCAATCCAAAACTCGCATCAACAGACACCACTTTTCGGTCAGCAGTAATCGGATCAGCCGTAAACAAAATCCCCGAAGCCTCTGGAAAAACCATCCGCTGAACGACCACCGACAAATAAACACCCCGATGATCAAACCCATTTTGCATCCGATAAATAACCGCCCGATCCGTAAATAAAGACGCCCAACACTTCCTAATATGCTGCAAAATCGCGTCCACACCAATCACATTCAAATACGTATCCTGCTGCCCCGCAAAAGAAGCAGAAGGCAAATCCTCCGCCGTCGCACTAGAACGAACCGCATACGCATGCTCCGCGCCAAACTTAGAAATGTAATCCGTCACAGCTCGCGAAATATCCAGAGGAATCTCTAACCCGACAATAAGCTCCCGAATCTCGCCGCTGATTTCGCCAATTTGCTCTCGATCATCCACACGGAGCGAATCCAAACGCCCCACTAAATCATGATACCGCTCATTTTCATCAACAGTCTTCTGAAATCCCACCGTTGTAACACAAAAACCTTCCGGCACACGAATCCCGTCCATTTTTGCTAGTTTACTCAGATTCAATCCTTTTCCACCAACTAAAAAAAGCTGCGACTCCTCTATCTCCTGAAAACCGAGAACCAATTCACCCATCATACATCTCTCCTCGCCGTTACTATACGCTTCATTCTAGCAGTAATTTTTAGGAATAAACAGTCTATATTATTACTTTTTTTCATGCTATAATTAAAGTAAGGAAAGGTCACAAAACGCTTTTC
Organism: Paenilisteria newyorkensis; assembly: GCF_000766145.1. Taxonomy (GTDB): domain Bacteria; phylum Bacillota; class Bacilli; order Lactobacillales; family Listeriaceae; genus Listeria_A; species Listeria_A newyorkensis. The sequence continues at coordinate 178,754 of NZ_JNFB01000040.1, forward strand.
GGATCTGGAATCAGTCCAACCAAAGGATGCGGTACATACAATTCCTCCAAATAACGCATCTCAGAAAGCGTCAACTCAATATCAAGCGCAGCCACCACACTCTCGAGATGGCTTTCTTTTTGTGCACCAACAATCGGCGCAACGACTTGATCCTTATTCAACAACCAAGCGAGCGCAATCTTATCCCGCGTCACACCATGATTCACCGCAACTTCCGCCAATCGCTCCACAATTCCACGATCCGATTCCATCATCCCATCATATTTCGAATGTTGCACCTGATCCGTCTCCGAACGCAGACTCGTTTCCGACCAATCACGCGTCAAACGACCAGAAGCAAGCGGACTATACGGCGTCAACGCAATTTTTTCATCCCGACAAAACGGCACCATCTCACGCTCCTCCTCCCGATAAATCATATTATAATGATTCTGCATCGAAACGAATTTCGTCCAACCATTGCGCTCCGCCACATGCTGCGCCTTCTGGAACTGCCACGCATACATCGCACTCGCCCCAATATACCGAACCTTCCCCGACTTCACCACATCATGCAGCGTCTCCATCGTCTCCTCAATCGGCGTATCATAATCCCAACGATGAATAATATACAAATCCACATAATCCGTCCCCAACCGCTCCAAACTATGATCAATCTCACTCAAAATTGCCTTCCGAGAAAGCCCGCCACCATTCGGCTGCCCAGGACGCATAATCTGATGCACTTTCGTCGCCAACACAATATCATCCCGATTCGCATAATCCCTCAGCGCACGCCCAAGAATGTTCTCACTCTCACCCATCGAATAAATATTCGCCGTATCAAAAAAATTAATCCCTAAATCAAGCGCTTTCTTAATCACCGGCCGACTACGCTCCTCATCCAAAACCCACTTATGCGTCCACTTCTCCACATCACCAAATCCCATCGCACCCAAACAAATCCGCGAAACATCCATACCCGTATTCCCAAATTTCACATACTCCATCTATATTCCCCTCCAAAAAAGTTATTTCATCTCATCAAGTATAAACCTTAAAGTCCACTCCAACACAAGCAAAAAGAATAAAAAAGCGATGAGAACCCAGTTTCAGATTCCCATCACTTTTCAAAATTTCACTCACTCCGATTTAGCAGGCTTAGCCGTCTTTGCTTTAGGTTTCGCCTTCGCTTTTGCCTTCGTAGCTGTTGTCGTCGTTTTCTTCTTAGGAATCGCTGCTTTCTTTTTCTCCTTCACCTGAACCGTTAATTCACCAGCTTTAGTCCCAATCACGACCGTATCACCAACTTTAACCGTTCCACGCAACAACTCTTCCGACAAACGATCCTCGACATTTTTCTGAATCGCCCGTTTCAACGGACGCGCACCATACTCCGGATCATAACCATCCTTCGCAATTTTAGCCTTCGCACTCTCCGTCAAACTCACATGGATATTGCGCTCGCCAAGACGCTTCGTCAACTGTTCCGTAAGCAATGTCACGATTTGTTTCAATTCCTTATCATCCAGCGAATGGAAAACGATCGATTCATCAATCCGGTTAATAAACTCAGGACGGAATGCCTTTTTAAGCTCCTGCAACATCCGGTGCTGCATCGCCTTATGGTCCTTCGTCATATCAGAAACGTTGAAGCCAACCGACTTATCATCCTTCAGCTCCTGAGCCCCAATATTCGACGTCATAATAATAACCGTATTTCGGAAATCCACAACCCGCCCCTTAGAATCCGTCAAACGCCCATCATCGAGCACTTGCAACAACATATTAAACACATCAGGATGCGCTTTTTCAATCTCATCTAAAAGTACAACCGAGTAAGGTTTTTGGCGAATTTTCTCCGTTAACTGGCCGCCCTCTTCGTAACCAACATAGCCTGGAGGAGCCCCAACAAGACGCGCCGTCGAAAATTTCTCCATATACTCCGACATATCAATCCGAATCATCGCTTCCTCATCACCAAACATCGATTCAGCAACCGCTCGCGCCAATTCCGTCTTACCAACACCAGTAGGTCCTAAGAAGATAAACGAACCAATCGGACGCTTCGGATCCTTAAGCCCCGCACGCGCACGTCTCACAGCTAGAGAAACCGCCTTAACAGCTTCCTCTTGACCAATTACACGCTTATGAAGTAAAGACTCCATATTCAACAATTTATCCGTCTCCGTCTCGCCTAGCTTCGTAACCGGAATACCCGTCCAACTTGCCACAACCTCAGCAACAATCTCCTCCGTTACCTCACTATTATCCTGACCTTGTTTCGCATGCCAATCCTTCTTCTTCTCCGTAAGCTCACGTCTTAACCGCTGTTCCTTATCACGCAATGACGCAGCTTTCTCGAACTCTTGACCTTGCACCGCCGCGTCCTTCTCTTTTTTCAATTCAGCCAAGTTCGATTCCATTTCCTTCACATTTGCCGGCGTTGTATAAGCCTTCAAACGCACCTTTGAACCCGCCTCATCAATCACGTCAATCGCTTTATCTGGCAAGAACCGATCCGAAATATAACGATCCGACAATCTAACCGCAGCCTCAACCGCAGCATCCGTAATCGCAACCCGATGATGCGCCTCATAACGATCCCGAAGCCCCCGCAAAATTTGAATCGACTCATCCACAGTTGGCTCCTCGACACGAATCGGTTGGAAACGTCTTTCAAGCGCAGCATCCTTTTCAATATACTTCCGGTACTCATCTAGCGTTGTCGCACCAATACATTGCAACTCACCACGAGCAAGCGAAGGTTTCAAAATGTTCGACGCATCAATCGCACCTTCCGCGCCACCAGCACCAATCAACGTATGCAATTCATCAATAAACAAAATCACATTCCCAGCTTGGCGAATCTCGTCCATCACCTTTTTCAAGCGATCTTCAAATTCACCACGATATTTCGTTCCAGCGACAACCGTTCCCATATCGAGCGTCATCACACGTTTCCCGCGCAACGTCTCCGGCACCTCATTATGCACAATTTGTTGCGCCAACCCTTCCGCAATCGCCGTTTTACCAACACCAGGCTCCCCAATCAAAACCGGATTATTCTTCGTCCGGCGACTGAGCACCTCAATCACACGCTGAATCTCCTTCGAACGCCCAATCACAGGATCCAAATTCTCTTCCCGTGCAATCACCGTCAAGTCCCGCGCCAAGCTATCCAAAGTCGGCGTCGCTTGCGTATTCGTCGAACGACCAGAAGCCGCCCCGTCCCCGCCACCAAGCAATTGCAATACCTGTTGACGCGCCTTATTCAAGCTCACACCCAGATTTCCAAGCACACGAGCCGCAATACCCTCACCCTCACGAATCAGGCCAAGCAAGATATGCTCCGTCCCAACATACGTATGACCAAGTTTCCGCGCCTCATCCATCGACAACTCAATCACTTTTTTCGCACGCGGCGTATATTGAATCGTTTGAACAGCAGTCTCACCCTCGCCGATCAAACTCTCTACTTCCTTTTGCACCTTGTCCGAACTAATTCCAAGCTCATATAACGCCTTCGCAGCGATACCCTCACCCTCACGAACCAATCCCAACAAAATATGTTCCGTTCCCAAATTGCTATGTTTCAATCTCATAGCCTCTTCCTGTGACAAAGCCAATACCTTCTGCGCTCTTTGTGTAAATCTCCCAAACATCATGGTAGTTTCCTCCTCTAATTTTCGAAGCCTAGTATGTATCCAAAATTTCTCGGATAGCCGCAGCCCGAATCACTTTTTCTTCCAATTCATTCATATCCCGCTGCGCAAACTTTCGTAAAAAAGCTGGTTGCGAAAATAATATCAGTTCATTGACCTTTTGACTAGGTATATGCTCAATATATCCCATCTGCACACCCAGCCGCAAATCAGAAATAGCGTCCGCAGCCTCTTTCTGCGCCAATATCCGACTATGTTTCAACATCCCATATGCTCTGAAAATTCTGTCCTCCATCACAATATGGAATTTTTGTTTCAATTTGGTTCGGCAAACCCGTTCCTGCATAATTACCTGCTCCATCACATCCGACAAATCCTGCACAATCTCCAGCTCCGTCTTCCCCAATGTCACCTGGTTTGAGATTTGAAAAATACTGCTCGCAGGCCGACTTCCCTCCCCATACATTCCTCTTACCACAAAACCGTACCTTCTAATCGCTTCTATCGTTTTTTGTAACTGTTTTGTTGCAACCAATCCCGGCAAATGCACCATCACAGAAGCCCTCAGACCCGTCCCAACATTCGTCACACACGTCGTCAAATACCCCAACCGCTTATCAAAAGCATAAGGCATTTTCCCCTCAAACGCATCATCCAACTTAAAAGCCGCATCCAACACCTGCTCCAACTGAAGCCCCGGCGCCAAACACTGAATCCGAATATGATCCTCCTCATTAAACATCACACTCGCCTTTTCATCCTCGCTAATCATCACCGCACCAAACTCATGCCGACGCATCATCTCAGGACTAATCAAGTGCCGCTCCACCAACATCCCGCGCTGCAACAACGACAAATCCCCCATCTCCAAAAGCGGAAATTCATCATCACCAAACACCTCACGAACCCGCTCCAAAAGCTCCAAACCAGCCCCAGAAAAATTCCAGTCCTTAAAGTTCCGAGCCAACCTCACTCGCGAACTAATTACAACATCACTCTCCGGCCCGTCCGACTTCAACCAAGAACTCAGCACTGGCTCAAATAAATGCTCATTCCCCATCCAAACCAGCTCCATCCTCTTTCAAAGCCCTAATCTGATCCCGAACAACCGCAGCCTCCTCAAAAGCCTCCTCAGCAACCAGTGAAACAATCCGGTCCTGCAAAACCCGCAACTGCTCCTCCACCGCCAAAACTTCCTTCTCAGCCAGCGGAACCTTCCCAACATGCCCCTTATTCCCATTTTGAGCCCGCTCCACCATCTGCATCACATTCTCCGCAAACTTACCATAACAATGCTCACAGCCTAATTTAGAAGAATCCATCACCGCCTGTAAAGACATCCCACAATACTCACACTCCAGCATCTCGACATCTTTTTCCGGCGTCTTCTGCAATAAACTCAAGAAGTCCACACTATTCTCAGCCACCTGCTCCTCCATATAAGCCATACTCTGCGCCTCCGCACACCCCTTACACAAAAATACCGAGAAAGTCTGGCCATTAAACTCATGCCTAATTTCAATATTCGCCTCATTCTCCCCACAACTCTGACAAATCATAAAACGCCTCCTACTCGTATTTCAATGCCTCAAGCATCGCCTCAAGCATCCGACTTCGAATAATATCACGCTCCGGTAAAGGTAATGCAATCACATTCCGATCCATCGCAGCCAGCATCAAACGCGCCTCTCTCTTCGAAACAACCTCTTCCTCCAACAATCTGAGTAAAACATCCTCCGCAAAGTTCTGCGACACCTTCTTCTCATGCACCATCACAATAATGGCATCTAACAACTGTAATTTATCATTCATCTTCACCTTAATAATCCTAATATAGCCACCACCACCACGCTTACTCTCAACCAAATAACCACGTTCCATCGTAAAGCGCGTATTAATCACATAATTAATCTGCGAAGGCACACATTGAAACTGATCCGCCATCTCGCTCCGCTTAATCTCAACAGCCTCACTTGCCTCCAGAACCTGTTTCAAATAAGCCTCAATAATATCCGATATATTCTTCATAAGGATGCACTCCTTTCATTGCACTGACTTTGACTATTTTTGACTTTAATTATACTAAAAAAAAGAGCCTAATTGCAAAGAATTAGCTCTCAAAAAAAGAAAACACCAAACCTTATATCGTTTAGTGTTTTCAAAATATGTACATTGCCCGGCGACGACCTACTCTCACAGGGGGAAGCCCCCTACTACCATCGGCGCTGAAAAGCTTAACTTCGAC
>NZ_JNFB01000041.1 GCF_000766145.1 Paenilisteria newyorkensis
AGCTCACCATTGCTATCTTCTTTAATGACCAAGTCATACCATTTCTTAGGGATAATTTCTGGGCCAAGTGGAATATCCTCAGAAGGAGAAAAGGTAATTTGTTTGGATGTATGATATTGTCGCAGTAAGTCAATCGCTTGAATGACGGGTTGATACCGGTGGTTATTGGATTTGAATTGAAGCGTTTGCAATATATTCGTCACAGCGGAACGATAGGAACTACTATAGGAATTCCGTATACGCCAGTGTACTTTCTCTTGATAAATGGAGTTTTTATATTTTAATTCTTTGACAATATCCCCTACTATTTCTGGAGATGCGACGGAAAAGAGTGTGTCTTTGATAATCCCATTGGGATTTTGGAGCGCGCTCTCCAATAAATGAACCAAGATTTTATTCTTACCAAATACTTTCTTTACTTCTAGTATTAATTCCATTTTCACTTTCTTCTCCGCACGACCATCGATTTTATGGATGAGTGTAATGAGTAACTCTACAAGGCTATCATGCAATTCCCTTATTTTTAGCCAGAAAAAAGCACTCAGTAACGTGTAGCGAATAGGATCAT
>NZ_JNFB01000042.1 GCF_000766145.1 Paenilisteria newyorkensis
AGCTCACCATTGCTATCTTCTTTAATGACCAAGTCATACCATTTCTTAGGGATAATTTCTGGGCCAAGTGGAATATCTTCTGCAGGAGAAAAGGTAATTTGTTTGGATGTATGATATTGTCGCAGTAAGTCAATCGCTTGAATGACGGGTTGATGCCGGTGGTTATTGGATTTGAATTGAAGCGTTTGCAATATATTCGTCACAGCCGAACGATAGGAACTACTATAGGAATTCCGTATACGCCAGTGTACTTTCTCTTGGTAAATGGAGTTTTTATATTTTAATTCCTTGACAATATCCCCTACTACTTCTGGAGATGCGACGGAAAAGAGCGTGTCTTTGATAATCCCATTGGGATTTTGGAGCGCACTCTCCAATAAATGGACCAATATTTTATTTTTGCCAAATACTTTCTTTACTTCTAGTATTAGTTCCATTTTCACTTTCTTCTCCGCACGACCATCAATTTTATGGATGAGTGTAATGAGTAGCTCTACAAGGCTATCATGCAATTCCCTTATTTTTAGCCAGAAAAAAGCACTCAGTAACGTGTAGCGAATAGGATCAT
>NZ_JNFB01000043.1 GCF_000766145.1 Paenilisteria newyorkensis
GAGTCTAGTGGTAGTAAGTCAAGTGAAAAGGAGTAGTTATTCGAGTAAAAACTTCGTTTTAAGACCGAACAAAACTAAGCCCGCCAAAATAGTGATTTTTTCGGGCATTACCAAGTATGCGAACATAACTATGTTGTTATGTCTCTAACACGCTCCTTGGTGGCGTGTAGAGTTGATGGTTACGTAGTAGCGTATCCATCAAACGCACAAATTTTCTTGCCGTTAGGACGATGGCTCTTTTATGTTGATGTTTGGGTGTTTCTTGGTATTTTTTCGCATAGAATTCCCCGTATTCAGGTAGATGGCGCCGTACCGAGTTGGTGGCTTCAACTAGGTAATAGCGGAAATAACGATTGCCCTGTTTGGTTAATGGGGTATGCTCGGATTGGTAGTTCCCAGATTGTTTGACTTTCCAACTTAGTCCTGCATATTTGGCCAACTTTGTCTGGTCTTCGAACCGATCAATTTGGCCAATTTCAGCGATTAAGCCAGCGGCGTATACTTTACCGACGCCTGGAATGCTTGTGAGACAT
>NZ_JNFB01000044.1 GCF_000766145.1 Paenilisteria newyorkensis
GCTTGTTATTATTCGGTATTAGCCCCGGTTTCCCGGAGTTATCCCCAACTTACAGGCAGGTTGCCCACGTGTTACTCACCCGTCCGCCACTAACGTCAGAAAGAGCAAGCTCTTTCGTCGGTTCGTTCGACTTGCATGTATTAGGCACGCCGCCAGCGTTCGTCCTGAGCCAGGATCAAACTCTCTTTAAAATAAAGATGAATCTGAATACTTATTCAACACCGTGAATAAGATCCTTGCGTCAAATTGACTTCGCTAGCAAATTACTTTACTAGTATTACTTTTGGAAATAGCTTTCTATTTCCGCCCTGCGATTCTTACCTAGAAACATCACTGTCTCTATTGGTTTTATCTTTGTTTCTGTTCAGTTTTCAAAGGTCAATCTCTCGTGTTGCGTTTTGCGTTATGTGCATCAGCAACGTTTATAAATATACCAACTATTTATCCATTCGTCAATAGTTTTTTGCATATTTTTTTTATAAATAGTGATTTATTTTTATTGCTAGTTCCGAAAAGCGTTTACCTTGTATGCTCTCTGCTTCGTAAATGCCTGATAGATAGCCATTCTTGTTGTGTTCTGGTTGCTCTATCGGGAATGTTCCTAATAATTCTGTTTCTAGTTCTGTGGCTACTTTTTTTCCGCCGCCTTCTCCAAATAAATATGCCTTCGCGCCTGTTTCTGTTTGATAATAGGATAAATTCTCAATAACCCCCAAAATATGATGTTCATTCTTTATAGCCATGATTCCCGCTCTTGCTGCAACTGTCGCGGCTGCTTGATGGGGTGTTGTGACAATGAGTTCATTGCACGTTGGTAGCAGCGTATGGATGTCTAGTGCGATATCTCCTGTGCCAGGAGGTAAATCAATAATTAGATAATCGGGGGCATCCCAATGGACATCTTCTAAAAACATTTTAATCATTTTTCCAAGCATTGGTCCACGCCAAATGACAGGCTCGCCATCTTCAACAAAGGAATCCATCGAAATTAGTTGTACGCCATATGTAGTGACTGGGATAATTTTTTCATCTACTGTTTTTGGGACATCTTTTGTTCCCATCAAAATAGGCAAGCTGAATCCGTATATGTCAGCATCTAGCAAGCCAACTTTTTTCCCAGTGCGTTTTAGAGCTACTGCCAGATTGGCTGCGATTGTTGATTTGCCTACGCCACCTTTACCGCTAGCAATCGCTATGAATTGGGTTTTGCTTTCGGGAGACAGTATATTATTCTTTGCTGCTAGTAGTTGTTCTATCTTGGAAACTGGTAAGTAGGCAAGCTCAAAATGGATATCCTCACATCCGAATTCTCCTAGTAGTTCTGTTATGTTTGCAGTGAACTGATCTGTGTGAAGCTCTGGATCTGCTAACGCGATTTGTAATGCCACACTATTATTTGTGACACTTACTTCCATGATGCCTCCAGTTTCTTGTAGCGTGAACTCTAATACTGGATCTAATATACGTTCTAATAATTTTGTGATTTGTTGTTCGTTTAGCATAAATTTGCCCCCTATGGATTTACCTGACGAAAATATAAGCGCTTACTTCATTATATCATGCGCCCTTCTATTTTCGCCAAGAATTTGCCCATCGGATCTCGGTTAGCTCTTATTTTCGAACGGGATTACTGTTCTGCTTTTAGTTTGGTGATGATCTGGCTAAGTGATTGAATCAGGAATGGTGGGAAAAATTGACTTACTTCTTGATGTATTTTGTAGTCACAAATGTCTAATGTGAGATCGTAGTTGGCAACACTCAAATCTTGTATCAAGTCTTTTACATGCTCTTCATAGGTGTGTTCTTGTTCGGAATAATGAACGTAGACTTTGGGCAATGAGCCGTTCGCTTGCTTAATTTTTGCAGGTAATAGGGCGTTGAGGTGGTCAATGCTACTCTTATCTGTGTTTCCCATGATGCTTGATAGGACTGGGGCTTTTTCTGGGATGTCGCTTAAATAATTGCCTAGTTTATATTGTGGTGCACCGCTAATAATGTAGTCTGCCCTCATCTTTATGCCGAAATACAGACTTGCAAAACCACCTTTACTTGTCCCTATAAAAATAGTGTTTTTAGACTTTAGCTTATTTTGAACGTCCGCAATAATCGATTCTACTGCAGTGCGAATCTTGAAATCGCCGTTTTCAGCTAAATAATACGCGCCTCTTTGTTGAAAGCCAAAATTATCTAGAATGAATAGTTTATGCGTATCTACATCTTTAAGCGTTCGCAAGTAATTGTAGGTTGCTTTCATTCCGGTTCTTGGAAATGCGCTAAAAATAACGAGTAACGGAGCATCTTCTTGGTTACTTTTTTCTAATATATAGTTTAGTTTTTGCTTGTTTGGCGCTTTGTAAACCCGACTTCTCAGTTTGAAATATATTTTTGCGATACTTTTTTTCATGGTTAACACTCCGATTATCTAATTAATTTTCTAAAAATTTCATTCGATCTGCTTTGCTTTTTTCTCGCGTTGGAGTAAGCAAATGACTGCCAGGCCTAGACCAAGGGCGATCCAAATAACGCGCATTTCAAAAATACTACTGCTTCCGACAGATACGCCGATAAATCCTAAAAGCACTGCGGCGGGGATAGCGCCTTTTAAATTACTGTTTGTAATGTAGATTGTCGCTGCTTGATAGAGATAGTAGAGGAAGAAAATCAGAATCGGAATGAAGCCTATGAGACCGATGTCCGATATAATACTGAGCCAAAAATTGTGGGCTGCCATCGTTTGTGAGCCTGTAATGTCAACATTTGCAGTGCCATATAGCGCTTCGAACAGAAATCGTGGTGTATTCCCAACGCCTACTCCGAGAAAATGATGGTCTTTACATAGCTGGATAACAAATTTATACATGAACATTCTTTCTTCGGTTGAATCGCCTTTTCCTGTAAAAGAATCGACTAATTGTGATGTCAGATCTGAACTTACGAAGCTGGAATAGATAGTCTTACTACAAAATGCGACTGCACCAGCAAATATAGCTAATAGAAAATATTGTATCCGTAATACTTTGAAAAGTACCAATGCGACTATGGCTACCAATCCCAAGAAACCTGTTCTGGAATGTGACTCGATGACTAACAAGGTGACAATGGCGAGCATTACTAGCCAGAGCGCAAAATGCCATTTCTTTTTTGAAGACAGTAAATAAAGGGAGGCCAAGCCAAAATAAATAACAAGATACGACGCGTAGTCATTCGTGTTAACTAACCAGCCTGTTGGTCTTGAGTCTTCGTAGTTCAACAGAGTACCTGCTGAAAAACGTAAATGTTTCCCTGAAATAACTTCATATAATCCGATTCCAAGTGAGACAACATAGTTACATGATATATATAGAAGAACTTGGCGCATTTTTTCCCATGATGTAATGTAGTAGACGCACATAAAAACGATATAGCAGGTTTCTATTTGAAAGTAAATAGCGCTCAAACTAAGTGACGAATCCGCTGTCCAGAGCAAAGTTAGCACAGAATAAAGTATCCAAACTGCCATACAAATGAGCGGCACTTTAAGTAATTTGATAGTCGAGAAATCTTTTTTGCTAAACAGGAATAGAATGAAATGGATGGCTATTAGTATTCGGAATAAGAACAGACTCGGAAGTTGCGGGAGCGATGCATATGCCCCCCAAAAGCCTGCCATAATAACAGCTATAAAGAGGCCATACATCCATTTATCCACATTGATTTTATTAACATAGAGAAGTCCAATGACTAGTACTGGGACAATAAGTAACAAGGGGAATATCGGTGATAGGATGCTCAGTAGAATCATGGCTGCGATAACTATCCCGCGAAATGTAACCCTATTTTGAGATACTTTATTCATCATTACTTTCATATAATAGATACACTACTTCCTTCATGGATTTATTTAATAATAGTTGTAAGACGCCATCTGTTTTTGGTTGTAACGCTTATTATTTAACACAGCGCCTAAAATGTTTGCATCTACTTGATTGAGTAATGACTTGGATTTCCTGACATCCTCTTCACTTGTTGTTTGGCTGTTGATCAATAGAATAACACCATCGCTCTCTGCCGCGACTACTCGAGCATCCGTAAACAAATTGATAGGCGGGCAATCTAGTAAAATGACATCGAATTTTTCTTTCAAATCGGTCAATAACGCCTTAAACTCATCTGAACGTAATAATTCCAGTGGATTTGGTGGTAATGTCCCGATAGGTAAGAAAGATAGGTATTTATTTTCTAAAGGAATGACTGCCTCTTCAAAACTAATCATGTCTACCAATACATTAGATAATCCTGGCATAAGCTTTGTTTTATATTGTTTTGAGATTTTTGGATTGTAAAAATCTACATCGATTAACAGGGTTTTCTGCTTATATAAAGCGGATGTGTTCGCATAATTGGTGATGAAGAACGATTTACCTTCTCCTTTATTTGCCGATGTAACTGCGATTGTTTGTACGCTTCCTGCCTTGCGCTCCATAAATTGGATGTTCGTTTGAATGGAACTGAATTTCTCATAGGCTACCGAATTTTTTTGCATTGTCATCTCATTACCATCCGTAATGATGGTGTTTTTTTCTTTTCTTTTAATAAGCATGTAAAATAATCCTCTCTATTTTAGAGCTCTGAACTCTTAAATTTTGGTATATCGCCAAGGAAAGGTAAGCCAATAGTTTCTAATTGCTCCACGTTTTGAACGGTTGTATCCATGGAACACAAGACAAATAATAGCGTAGCGCTCAGTAAGCACCCGACCATAATTGCTAGAATGTACATAGAATTATTGCTTGGAGTTGTGGGTATAGATGATTTTTCTAAGACTGTAACTGTTGTTCCTTTAAAAATGCTAGGTATTTCTTTGCTTACAACACTTTGCATTGCAGTCGATATTTCTGATACTTTCTTTTTATCCGTATCTGTATAGTTAATCGTTAATACTAGTGAGTTCTCATTAGAGGTAATCTTAGTCTGGCTAGAAAGTTTAGCCGAAGAATCGTCTGTTTTTACATTCTCTTTGACTAAGTCCATTATTTTTCCACTTTGTAAAACGGATGTGAAGGTGTTAATTAACTGGATATTATTTCGGACACCTTCTGATGATTTCGCTTGTGCATCTGTTTGTTCTGCGTTTAATAGGATTTGGAAAGACGAGGTGTACTCAGGTTTTGCAACATAATTACTATAGGTGTAGACACTTGCCAGCGCCAAACAAACAATTAGTATCAACCATACGAAGCTTTTTTTGAAAGTTTTCCATAGATTTCCTAACGTGAGATTCTTTAATTTCATATTCATTGCTCCTTATTAACTAGTAATGGGATACTAATTTTCATTTGAGTAAATGGCTAGTAGCTTTTCTCCTTCGTGATTCCAGTTGTAGTACGTGTCGAATGCTGTTCTTCCATTTGAGCCGATTACTTTATTGCCTTCTGGGTCTGCGATGTAACTTTGAACAATACGGACCATGTTTTCGTAATCGTCTGGATTGCTCGTCTTACCGCATTGGTGCTCGGCTAACATGGCAGTGAAATCTGGGAAGTCAGATGCGATAATCGGTAATTCTGCGGCCATATATTCGAATAATTTCGTGGAATGCGAGTTGAGATTATTCGGCGTTGGATGAAGCAGACATACACCAACATGCGCCGTTGCATAGTGCTCCCAAATATCCTTGTACTGCATTCTTCCATATAAGGTGATATTATCGCTTAAATCATTGTCCTCGATAAATTGCTTCACCACTTCTTCATTCGTAAAAATAGGGCCTATTAATTTAAAATGAAAATCGATGGTCTGCTTCTCTTTCAACGCTTTCGCTAACTCCAACATATTGAATAAGCCACGTTGTTCAATCAAAACACCCACATAGATAAGGGTGAAAACTTCTTCTTTTGCTGGTGCGGCATCGCTTTTCGGCAGAATTGGATAGTTTAATACATCTACTTTATTTAAACCTAACTCTGTGTAGTTCTCTTTGTAGGACAACTCTGCAAAAATAACGGTATCGCAGTACTTCATCAGTTTTTTCTCCACGCGTTCTACTAAGCTGGACAATGTCGGTCTTATAAAAGCTGGGAGCCACTGCTTTGTTTTTATCGCTGCTGGTAAATGTTCGTGCATGTCATACGTAATTCTGATGTCATCGCCTAAACGCTTCTTCAATGCTCGCGCTACAAACAATAATTCGGGATCATGGAAGTGGAAATACATCGCATCAGACTGGATCATTTCTTTATATAGAAAGCGCCAATGCACAAAACGGTTGTATCTTTTTTGTGGCTTCATGTAATGCATCGTCAAATTCGGGATATCCGCCTTCTCGCTAAGATGATCTATAGCATAAAAATCAACTTCTAAACCTTGTTCTGCAAGTGTTCTCGCTTCTTTAAAATAAATCCGTGTGTCACTCCATACGTGAACGGAGCTAGCCATCATAACTTTGTTTGGATTTCTAATTCCAATCCCTCCTAATTATCTTATTTTGTGCTACAGTATCCTGCTAATTGATCATTTAGCGTCATGATATTAAATTGTTCATTGATTTTTGCTCGTGCATTAAGTGATACCGGAAGCCAAGTATCTGGGTTATTTTTGATTTCTAATATTTTTTCGACTGATTTTGCAACATTATTCTCTGGTACTAGCCAGCCGCTTAAACCATCTGTGATTAGCTCTGGGATACCACTATGTTCTGTCGATAGAATTAACTTGCCTCGGCCCATAGCTTCCATTAAAACAACTGGGATACCTTCTTTATCACCGTTTGTTGCTGTTCTGCTAAGTTGAAGCATCATGTCTGCTTCTTGAATCGCGTGATTAATCTCTGCTTGTGATTGCCAACCGATGAGTTTCACTTCGTTTTCTAGTTTTTGTGACTCAATCAAAGCTTCCATTTCAGCGCGTAATTCACCTTCTCCAATGATGTCTAGGGAAACTTGATGACCGCGTTTTTTCAACTCGCCTATCGTTTGAATCGCTACATCCATTCCTTTTTTCTCTGTTAAACGTCCGATCGAGAGGAATTTCATGGTGTCGCCAGGTGGTGCTAGTGAAACCAAGCTGTATTCGTTCAAATTGATACCCATATGATGCACACGAATTTTGTTTGAATCAGCACCAATTTGCAGAAGTTTGTCGGCAAACAGTTCGCTCACAGGCAGTAAGTCGATATCTGAATTTAGCAGTGTGTCATAAACATCGCTGCCACGGCTTTCTATGAAAGAAGTAATATCGTGACCGTGGAAAAAGACCGCTGTTTTCTCTGGAAGTAATCCTTGATCTTTCAGAAAAGCTGCGACGCTTCCATTGGGACCGTAGTGGCAAATGACCGCATCATGTTGTTCTTTCTCGATAAAGTAAGGTAGCGCATATAGGAAACGCGTTGTAAAAATCATTTTTCCGTATTTTTTATAGTTTAAGGCGTTAAAAACCGCTTTCGGCGAACGCCATACTTGTTTCAAAAATATTTTCATGCCGCCAGCTAAACGTTTGGATTTGCTTGCTGGAAAGTTTAGAAAATGGGTTTTCTCAAGTAAATTGTATTCAGATACTTGTGCATGATTTTTTTTATTATCAACTTTATTCCAAGATAGGATTTCAACATCAATACCTCTATCGATAAAACCTGTAATCTGGTTTAAAATGAATGTTTCAGATAGTTTAGGAAATGAAGAGATTAGAAATAGTACTTTCAAGTTGGATTCATCCTCTATTAGTTTTATTTTTAACGATTATTTAGTAGTGTTTTGACATACTTTCTTTGCGTTAGTAGGACACATATGCCATAAATCACTATCCCAACGCCAATGTAGATAATCAGGTTCACGATTGTATTGAAATGAACGACTTGCATGACGCCCCAAATCCCGGCGCACATGACTAGCGAATTAAAGATGGTGAGTACATGTTGCTTTATCATCTCGTTATTTTCACTGAGCGGTCCGATTTTTTTGCGTAAATCTCTGTAGCCAAGTACGGTTGATAGTACGGCTGCGAGTAATGGGGAAAGCATGATCGCATAGACGCCAATCCAAAACGAACCTGCCGCCAAGAATATGATCTGGATAATGATGACAATCAGTGAATTTTTGACGGGGGTTTTTGTGTCACCCATCGCGTAAAATGCTTTAAAGATAAACTCTCGGATGACAACGAATGGTAAGGCTAAACTTAGAAAAATAAGAAACTGCCATACTATAATAGTAGAATCATGTGTGAAATTGCCTCGTTCGAACAGCACTTTAATGACTAATCCACCCAGCAGCATCATGCCGCTAATCATTGGTATTACTAGCATATTCGAGCCATTTATAAAAAGAACTAGCTTTTTCTTCGCCTCTTCAATGCTTCTATTAAAACTGCGCGTCAATGTTGGATAGAGCATCGAGATTAGGTTTATAATAATCAAGGTCTGCATGATACTAATAATTTGGTTCGCGTAAACCATCGTAGAGATGTAACCTTCTCCGAAAAAACGAGCCAGTATATTTGGTAACAATACGGTGACTTGATAAATAACAGAATTGAGTGTGACTGGAACCGTTAAGCGCATCAATTTTCGAAATTCAGCATCGGCCCATTTGAATTTTGCTCGGTATTTATATTTCTTGTTTTTGTTACTAAAAATTAAGCCGATACATTCCACTACATAAGATAAACCAATGCATACCGCGGCTTCCATAATACTTAAGTTTGGCGTGATAATAATGTAAATATAGCTAAGTATCGCCGAAACCACCGCTACTATTTTGATGATGATGAACTTACCGTCCATTTGTAGAAAAGCGGTTTGAATGGATGAAATGAGCCTGGTGTACTGGGCAATTCCTAAAATAAAAGTCAGCATAAACGTTAGCTCTTGGAAGGTAAGCCCATGACTCGAACTTCCAGCAAAGAAATAAATACTACCGATGATAAAATATGTTAAAAGTAGAATATACGTAATGGCCATGATTGCTGTAATATACGTGTTTAATATATTCCTATCTTCTATACCGTCTTTCATCTTCGCTAAAAACGGAATCAGGACCGTTGCAACCGATGGCCCCATAATATTAACTAGGCAAACCATCGCTGTATTCGCAAAATTAAAAGCATCCATGTCATTGCTTATCCCGAAGTTCGTGGCTAATGCGGTCGTCCTTAGCAGGGAGATAACTTGGACGACCATCGTAAGGACGATAATAATAGAAAAAGTCTGATAGAATCTAATCTTCTTCAATAGTGTGTACTGGAACTTGCTTTCTCATCGCCTGTTCGCCTTCCTTCATTATCTTTATGTCCTACTTCAATCCACCGGTACCATTGGAAGTCCCAATCACCACATACGGCGGGGTTACTCTGTTTAAAACAACATCATTCTCGTTACCAATAATGCCACCCGCTACAGCAGTGTGATCCAACCATTTAATTTTTCCTCGAATTTTACTGAAAAAGTAATCTTCTGTTTTCAAATCCAGAATAGCTGTACCAATCTTTGCTTGAATATCTACGCGGTATAAGGCACGTTCTGATAGCAAGATTTTGTCGATGAACTGCTCTGAAAAATTGTTTAAACCCATATCTAGCGCAAAACCATCAGGCTGTAAATAGTTTAACCAGGTTTCATCTAACACCTTTTGGGCTGATATGGCGGATATCAATACATCCACCTTGTCTGTCCTATTCGCTTGAAAAACTTGAATGGGCAACGGTGTGTGACTCGGTAAAATATCATTTAGGACGTGCACAATTCGAGTTACTTTTGAAACATTTCTGCCAGCAAGTGTGACATGCATACCTAGTTCAGCAAGCTTCAGGGCTGTTTTGGTAGCCAAGTTACCCGTTCCATATATCATGACCCTACATTGTTCAAAATTATTTTGTAGTTCATTGATAACAATGCTCGCAGCTGCATCGACTGTAACATCGTTGGCTTTCAACGGATGAATCGCTGAGTCATGACACATTTCACTCGCGATTTCCCACAGATTAATCGCTTGTTTACGCTCCACATCAACAAAGATATGAGGAATGACACCATCCACTAGTCGTAAAACAGCGATAGCAAATACATCCGTGCTTACTTGAATATTTAATATAGAGCCTTCTGAACTCAAACGATCTGGTAAAAGTTGATTGGTATTGGTCTTGTTAGCCGTTGATGTTAGAATCATATACTCGTAATCTGCTAAGTTTTTTTGTTTTAATCGAATCAATGCTTCCATATCTTCTTCACATCGTTTCTTGTAACGCGTTATGCGTATTAGCTAATGTTAATAGCAAGCTGCGTAATGTTTCGTGCTCAATCGTTGTATAATTTTTCATTAAATGTTTGATACTATCTAGCTCTCTGATACTCGTATAGTAATTTCCTTCATACATTTTGTCGGTCACTTTACTTGAGAGCTCCTCTTGATTAAATAATTCCTCTTCCATCTTCTCTCCTGGGCGAACGCCGACATATTGGATACTGATGTCACGTTTATTTTTCCCAGAAAGTTCAATTAGCTGATCGACCATACCCGAAAGCCCAAGCTGGTCACCCATATCTAGCACAAAAATAGCATTTCTTCGTTTGAGCATACTCGCCGAAATAACCAGTTTACTTGCCTCAGGAATTGTCATGAAATAACGTTTCATCTCTGGATTTGTTATCGTAAGCGGCACACCTTGATGAATTTGCGCCCAAAGTTTTGGAAAGACGCTACCTCGACTACCCAATACATTACCGAAGCGGACAACATTACACACTGTTCTGCTTGTCATATCATTTTCAAGTGTTAATTTCTCTGCCAATCGTTTACTAGCGCCCATTATGTTCTTAGGATTAACAGCTTTATCTGTTGATACCATCACAAATTCTTCCGCAGCGTTTTGCTTACTAGCTTGGATGACATTGTATGTCCCGATAATGTTGTTCTTGACGGCTTCGTAAATATTATTTTCCATCAACGGAACGTGTTTATGCGCTGCAGCATGATACACAATATTTGGTTTGTACTGTTTGAAAACTTGTGTCATACGTAACTCATCTCGAATATCTGCAATCACTGGTATAATCTCGATATCATAAGCCTTTATCATTTTTTCTTGCTGCAACTCACTATCAATTTGATAAATACTGCCCTCACCGTGACCCAATAAAATGATTTTTTCAGGCTGACACTTAAAAATTTGATGGGCTATTTCAGAACCAATCGATCCGCCTGCACCTGTAATAAGAACTGTTTTTTGACGAATTTTTCGTTTTATATCATTGTAGTCTAGCTGAAATTCAGATCTATCTCGAATCAAATCTTTGTAGTCCAATTCTGGAATCGCTACTTTTTGACTTTCTCTCGTCGAAAATACAGATGGGAGAACAAATAACGTAACATCGTATTCTCTTAGCTCGTCGATAATCTTACTTTGCATCATCGTGTCTAATGTTGGGATAGCTAGAATAACATGCTTGATGTCTTCATTCGTGATGACCCTGCTTAAGTCTGCTAAGTTTCCCTTCACTGGAACTCCGCTCAATTCTAAATTCACTTTATGACTAGCATCGTCTAAAATGACAACTGGCTGGTAGCGACTATTTTTAGTTGTCTGCAGCTGCTCGATAACAAATTTCCCTCCAGCTCCTGCACCAATAATTAATGTCCTCATCATATTCATATTCGCTCCTCCTCGTTTATTCAACGGAATGTAAGTTCTTTATCCCGGTCTAAATTAAATGCGTATAATTCTTGCAAACCTTGTCGTAATGTATAGTTTGCTTTCCATTCTAATTCTTCTGTCGCAATTTTTGTATCTAGTATCGATCTTCTAATATCGCCAGGCCGCGGCCCTACAATTTCAATCGGTTCTGACTTTCCGAATATATCAAGAACTTGTTCATAAACATCTAGAATCGAAATCTCTGTTCCCGAGCCAATGTTAACCACTTTATTTAGCGGCTTTTGACTCGCCAATTTATTAGCTTCTACCACATCTGCTACGTAAATATAATCACGTGTACAACCTCTTGGCATGTCTGGATAAGCCATCAATATCGATCTCTTACTTTCATTTAAGTTCTTCAAGAAAATAGGAACTACACCGCTCTCTCCATCTGGAACTTGCTTTGGTCCAAATACATTGGCGTAACGTAAAACCGTATAATCAAAACCATATTTTTCGCTGTACATATTAATATATTGTTCCCCAGCGTATTTCGTTAGCGCATATGGAGAAATGAGTTGCGGTGTATCTTTTTCGGCTGACCGCTCGTCGCCTTCTAGTTTTTTCGAAAGCGCACCGCCTGATGACGCAAATACCAATGTTTCGATAGGATATTTTTGAACCAGCGCTAGCAATCTCAGCAACCCACCGATGTTTGTATCTAAATCATAGATTGGATTTTCGAGTGAGTATGGTACTGATTTCTGAGCCGCGTGATGATTGATTACTTGCGGTCTGAACTTGATGAACAATTCTTCCATTTCCGCTTCATTACCTATATCTACCTTATAAAAGTGAAATGCTGGATGATTCATTAGCTCTGCAATATTTGCTTCTTTTCCTGAAATTAGATTATCTACACAAATTGTTTGATATCCTTCAGCCAAGTACATTTGGCAAATATGTGAGCCGATGAATCCCGCTCCACCTGTTACTAAAACTGTTTTTTTCACGGCGTATCACTCCAATAATTTATTTGATTTATTACTCGATTATTTCATTTAACTTGATGATTTTTTGGTGTCGTTGTTTTTTGAACACCCTAAGTATAACGCTTCGTAACTTATGCATCTTTCAGCCCTTTGTTACTATAAGAGTAACTTTTGCGCTTGGATATTCCTCTCGATATACATTAAAATGTCCATTATTATATATACGACGCTTTTTTATAGAATAATGGACATTTAATGAACAAAGAAAATGATACCTTTTATGCAAAATTATTCACCTATCGGAATGTATTATTACTCATTATTCACCGTGAACAACATGTGTTTTTGTAGTCGATTTAACCAATTTATTCACAGCACTTTTCTCGTTACTTTTGACTTTCACTACCGCCGGCGTACCAATGGCAATGCTGTGTTCAGGCACGTCCTTTAGTACAGTCGCACTAGCACCAATAATTGTATGTGAACCAATATTTCTTCCTTGTGTAATAACAGAGCCAGCGCCTACAAACACCTGATTTTGAATGGCTACGTTGCCTGAAATCGTCGTATTAGCGGCGATGAGTACACAATCCGCAACTCGTGTCTCGTATTCCAATGTTGCACCCGCTAAAATAAATGTATGATTTCCAATCGTTCCTTGGTGCATCACTGTTGCATTTGCCGATACATACACACCATACCCAACATCCGTGGAAGGATCCACATACGCGTAAGGATGAATAATTGTCGCATATCGTTCTTCTGGAAAACCCAGACTTTGAGCCATTTCGAACTTATTTTCCGGGTCTCCGATGGCAATGATGAAGGATGTATTCTCATCTTGGTAAAGTGATTGGGCTAGCGAAATAGGTCCTCGCTCGACACCATCTTCCAAAAACAGCGATTCATACTGTTCATCTAAGAATCCCCAAAAATAATATCCTAAACCGTAGTTCTCAATAACGTTACGGATCATTCTTCCTTGGGAGCCGCTACCAATAATAACAAGTTTCTTTCTAACCTCTGTATCGCTCTGCGGAAACAAATCCATCCTGACTAACGCCTTCTTTCTTAATAATCACTTTGATGGTTAGCAAAATAATTTTTATGTCAAAAAGTAAAGAATATTGCGTCACATATGCAACATCCATTCGGAATTTTGTTTTCCAATCGATTTCATTTCTTCCATTCACTTGCGCCCAGCCCGTTATTCCAGGTTTCATATCTAATCGTTTGCGCTCTTCTTCGGTATATAAATCGTTATATTCCAGCAGTAATGGTCTTGGTCCAACAAGACTCATGTCACCTTTTACAACGTTTATTAATTGCGGTAATTCATCAATGCTCGTTTTTCGCAAGAGACTCCCTACCCGTGTTAGCCTCTGTTCATCTGGTAAAAGATTGCCTTCATCGTCATATAATTCTTTCATCGATTTAAATTTGTACAACCGGAATGCCTCCCCGTAAAGCCCCGGCCTTTGCGTCATGTAAATCGGATTTCCTTTGTAGTAAATGGCAAGAACTAGTGTTAATACAGCCATCGGAATACATAGGATAACGATGGCAATGACAGCTACGATGATGTCTATGATTGCCTTAATTCTCAACATAACTTTTTAACCTCACCCTCAAATATATACTGGCTCGTTGATTTCTAGCTCACCAGTTCCAACAGAATAGTAGCTAATACCCGCTTGCTTCATTTCCGACTTATCGAATACTAGTCGCCCGTCCAACACAACCGGATGACTCATTTGCGATGTGAATTCTGCCAACTGGATGTTCTTAATTTCATTCCACTCTGTCACAACTAATGCTGCATCTGCTTGATACAAGACCTCCGAAATGGTGTCAGCCACATGAATCGCGTTTCCAAATACAGCTTTCATATTGGCAGAAGCAACTGGATCGAAAATAGATACTTTCGCGCCACAACGTAAAAGCTCTTCAATAATAACCTCGGATGCAGCTTCACGAATATCGTCTGTTTCTGGTTTAAATGCAACTCCTAAAAGCGCAATTTGCTTCCCAACTAAGTTACTATAATGCGTTTTTAGAACCTTCACTAACTTCAATTGTTGCACCTTATTTGCATCAATCACTGACTGGATTAAGCCGAAATCATAGCCAACATTTTTAGCAATATGATTCAACGCCAACGTATCTTTAGGGAAACAAGAACCGCCATATCCGATACCCGCTTGTAAGAAGGCACTTCCAATTCGACTATCCATTCCCATACCTGCACTAACCTCACGAATGTCGCCGCCAGCTTTTTCACAAATGTTCGCAATTTCATTAATAAAGCTGATTTTAGTTGCTAAAAAGGCATTGGAAGCGTATTTGATCATTTCTGCACTTTCCAGAGCCGTTTTAAAAATCGGAATTTGAAAGCCTTGATTTATCATTTCTAATTTTTCAAGTGCTGCCGTATCATCTGCGCCAAGCACAATCCGATCGCCATGGAACACGTCATGTACTGCAACGCCTTCTCTTAAAAATTCAGGATTGGAAACAATCGAGATTCTATATGGTGTCTGATTCTGTATAAACTCTTTCAAATAACGGTTTGTTCCGACTGGGACAGTACTTTTCACGACAACTATCGTATCTTGAACAATCGATTGGGCGATGTTTGCTGCTGCTGCTTCGATGTAATCAAGATTTGCTGAACCATCTTGCTTTTGTGGTGTACCAACGGCCAGATAGACAACCGAACTATCCGCCACAGCCGCTTTTAAATCGGTACTGAATGAAAGTCTGCCAGCTTCGATATTCTTTTCGATTAAGGCTTCAATACCTGGTTCATAAATCGGTGAAATAGCTTTCTTAAGTTTCGCTACTTTATCCGCATCTATATCAATACAACAAACGTCATGTCCTATTTCTGACAGCGCCACACCTGTAACTAATCCAACATATCCCGTACCAATAACTACTATATTCACGATAATTTGCTCCTCTCAAGCGATCCTACCAAAATTTGTTCTACCTTGTTTGCAAGTTTCTCTGCACTGTAATGCTCTTCTGCAATCTGCCTTATTCTCGGTTGCAACTCTCCCAATGTTTCCTGATGTTGTTCTAAATCTATGAGTAAATCCGCCAAATCTTGTGGTTTTTCTGGATCTACGTAATGTCCAATACCATAATTTTCAACAATATCTTTTGTCCAACCATTCGAATTCACAATAATTGGTTTACCAGCTGCCATCGAATCAAAGAACTTGTTCGGTGAGTTTGTTGCCAAAATCGGTAACGGTTTGAAACATGTCATCGTAATATTGGCTAAACTCGTAATCATTGGAACATCGCTTCTCGGAACATGTCCTAAGAAAACGACATTTGTCAATTGATGCTCCGCGCAGTATGCTTCTAATCTCGGTTTACTTTTCCCATCGCCGCCGATCACAATTTTGATATCTTCGCGGTTCTGTTCTTTCAATAGTTTCGCTGCTTTCACTATATAATCCAATCCATTAGCTTCTCCCATTGCGCCTAGATGTAATAGAAGGAACTTGTTTTCTAGCTGAAATTTCTCGAGCCATTCTTGCTTCTCATTCGCGTAGTCTTTTTCTGGATCGAATAGGTTTAGATCTGATAAGTTGGATACCATCGTAATCTTATTTGGATCTATACCTGCTTCGATAATTCCTTCCGTCATCCCTGGAGAGAGGCTGATAATATGGTCTGCTTTTTGGTAAACTTTTGATTCTAAGTTGCTGAGTCTATTTAAAATAAAATCGGATTTGATGGCCCCCATTTGTTTTGGGGCTTCTGGCCATAAATCTCTCACTTCAAATACAAAGGGGATTTTCAATTTCTTTTGTAGTCGTAATGTTGGTATAGCGATGGTTAGCGGTGTAGAAGTCGAGAACATGATGTCCATTCCTGTCAATTTCTTACCAATTTTGTACGCTTGTTGCATGTAAGAAAAGAAGGACCACCCTCGCTTCACTAGTCCCATATAATTGGAGTAGTTATTTTTGACTGCGATAACTTCAATGCCATCAATACGATAATACTTCACATTTTTTTCTTCTTTATATGGTGTATCTCCAGTTAAAAATGTATCTGTCGTAAGCATACATACTTCGTGACCTTTTTCGATGAGCTTCTTTGCAAACTCATAGGACCTCGTTGCTGTATGTGAATTACGGGTAGCAAAATATTGATGAAGATATAATATTTTCAATAGTTCAACGCTCCTTATTTCTTGTCTTGCGGAACAATAATATCCCATGCAGCACGTTCTTCAATGCTAAGCGGTTGATACATTAATTTAAATTCGTTATAATCTTTTGGAATTTCATAGTAGCCGTCACCTTCCGAAGTTGCGCCTGGCTTAATTGCATCTGCGTAATTGATACCACTTCCCATGTAGTAGTAGTTCTCGCCAATATTAATAATGAAATCGTTGGCCGCAACCGTGAAATCTTTAGCTGATGTGTTTTTAATCTTATAGTGGATTTTTACGATTTTATTTCCTTTTTTATTTTCTTCAGGTGACACTTCGTTGCTTACCTTTGTCGGTGTAATTTCTAATTGTTTTGTGCTTTTCATTTTATTAAGGTCTGCTTGATCTTGTTTTTTCGTCTCTGTCTGTTTTGTAGCTTGTGATGATGAATCGTTAGTATTTCCACATCCGGTCAAAAGAAGTGCTGAACAAGTTAAAATTGCTGCAGTATTTGTAATTTTAGTTAATTTTTTCATGATTAGTCCTTTCGTTGCTTCACACTACTGTTATCCGTGGAAGCTTTCCTGTTTTTAGTATTTTTATTTAATAGAATGAATTGCTTTGCTTTGATAACACAGAATTGCTCGTTCTCTAGCATTTTGCAAATTTGAGACATAGAATTCATACTTAAATTTGCATAGTTAGCAATGTCTTTTCTTGTAAAACATCCTGGTATCTTTATACGATCTCCATCTTGATATCCATACTTCTCAGCGATATCCATCAAAATATTTTTCAGCCTGGTTTTTCCAATTTGGCGCATCAGCATATATTTTTCTGCCACTAGGATGTTATAATTTTGATTATTCAAATACAGGAAAAGCCACCCTTCTTGCATGTTAAATATATTATTTAACACATCTTGTTTCGAAAATGTGTATATTATAGTTTTCGTGATTGTTCTAACATTGTACTTATTTGCCTTTGGTATAAAAATATCGTTCATCCCAAGAATGTCCCCTTCACTTGAAAAGGATATAATCTGATCTTCATACTCATAGGCAACAATTCCTTTTTCCAAAAAATGAATATGCTCGTCTAATATATGCGCTGCGTTTAGCTCTGTATTTTTTGGGATTTCCATTTTCTTATATGCTACTCTATAAACTGGATCTTCTTTCAGAAGCTCAAGTAATCGATTAGCGTTAAACCGACCTTCCACAGTCTCTCGATTATATAGCTCAGCAAAAAGTGTGCTCATGTATACTACTTCCTTCCAAAAACTTTAGAAAACTTTTGTTATAACAATTGGTTTTAGAGAGATCACACCTTGTTTCTTGAATTTGCTCAATATTAGATTGACATACTCTCTACTTGAGTTGCTAAGTTTTGCTATTATTTCCTGCGTAATACAATTCGGTAAAGCGCCTGAATTATTTGAAGTAATACACCAAGCAATAACCTCAAACACTCGTTGCTCTGCCGGTAACAACATCCAGTATGATTTAATTTGTAATAATTGCTTAAACATTTCTTGTTGTGATCTAATATGGTACTTCTCAGATGATCTCGACATATTTTCAAGTAATCGATTTAAGAAAACTTTATTAACCAGTATAATTCTGCACTCTGATAAAGCGGTCAAAGATTTCTCTGCGTTTTTGTCGATGGAAAGCCATTCTAGATCACATGATTGATTTTTGAATAGAAGAAACGCATTTAGCATACTCTTTTCTTTCGTAGGGATAGCTATCTTCTCTTCGAAATATACAATTCCTTTCATATTAAACAAATATACATCTGACTTACTTGAGAAATCCCATATGGTATCTCCTTTTTTAACATCCATCATTCGAATGTTATTAGAATGTTGGTTGTTATCATGATATTGTGTAAGAATCTGTTGTAAATTGATATCTTTTTCTAATGTAGCCATGAAAGCTCACCTCTCTTAGTTTTATCCAGTGCCATATCTGTATGTTATCACTGAATACTTTTAAAAAAAATACAATACTTCTTGTTTATGGGCACTAATATTGTACATTGTGTTACATTATTGCCTAAAATGCATTTTTTGACTATTTTTCTTACTAATGCTGCCACCATCGTCCAAGTTATCCGAAATAACGCATGCTTGAGTAAATTCATGTACATGAAAGTCACTTGTATGTTATTCTAAAGCTAAGTACTCCACGGTTTTCATTAGCTTTGCTGTTTTTCTAACACCCTCAGTATAACGCTTCCGTTGCAATACTTCTTACATCCATCCATTACTTCAACGACTAATTCCTATCGATTTTATTCCTCTAGATTCATATTAAAATGTCTATTATGTTATATTTAGGCTTCTTTTTTGCCAATCATGTACAATTTGATAACAACGATACTAGTACTCTTTTTATGAAATTAGTGCTCCAGATGACTATACATACACTAAATGTTCTTTTTGTATAACATTCCTATTGAGGGGGTAACCACTATGTACCTGAAAGAAACGATTGATAATTTCGCAACGAGTGCCAATATCTTAAAGCTACTAAAAAAAGATGCGCAGTTTAATCACCACTGTATAGAAGAAAGATTTCCAATGGGGCAAGATTTGCTATTCGACAAAAGACGGGATCATATTTACTTAATTGCTAGTGGCTATGTGAAATATACTTACGAAGGTGAAACTGGAAAAAAATTCAGTTTTTTTGTGCAAGCTGGAGATCTTCCGTTCCTCCCGCTATTTAACGAAGATGTGCCTACAAAATCGCGTTTAGAAGCATTAACCGATGTCCGGTGGTGGCGTATTGATTTTTCTTTTTTCAAACAAATGTTATTACTTGAAGATCCTAGGAATTATATTTTATTACATTATGTCGCTCGCACTCGTAGGGAGTTATATGCGTTGGCTGTAAAAGATCGCCTCAATTCAAAAGAGCGAATCTACTTTAGTTTATTATCTCTAATTGATTTAGGATTTCATAAAGATGTGAATGTCGTGGAATTACCGGTATTCCTTACTTATGAGCAATTGGCCGAGCTGTCGAATACTTCTAAGGGCTATACGTCCAAAGTATTATTAGGTCTGCGGGAAGAGAAAATTTTAATATCTAACAAGAAGCCTTGGATTATTTCTGATGTAAAAAAACTGAAAGAATTATTAGGCGCAGATAGCTTACCAGAACCGTTTTAGGATTTTAATTCATGATAAAGAAGATAATAAAGAGTTAATGTTTGCTTTATTAAAGAAAGCATGGTATATTTAACTAGACTTATTTTTGTTGGTGAAGAAATGATTAGTGAATAACTTTCCACTTCGTACCGCTAAGCAGGAATAGTAATATTATGTGCCAGTGTGCACGAGGAGGAATTTAGATATGGAAACAGGTACAGTAAAATGGTTTAACGGCGAAAAAGGTTTTGGTTTTATCGAACGCGAAAACGGTGACGATGTATTCGTACATTTCAGCGCTATCCAAGGTGAAGGCTTCAAATCTTTAGACGAAGGCCAAAAAGTTACTTTTGACGTAGAAGAAGGTCAACGTGGACCTCAAGCTGCTAACGTTGAAAAAGCGTAATTTTAGCTGATAAAAGAGACTCACTTTTGTGAGTCTCTTTTTTTGTGTAAACGAAAAGGGGATTTCAGACTGAAATCCCCTTTTCGTTTATTTATCTTTAAATAGAGCTGGCTTAGAGTAGCCTTTTCCACTTACTAAATCATATTCGATTAGCTTGTAGTCTTCCAGATATTCTTTCGCTTTCGGGGATAATTGGTCTTCAATGATGGTTTGGTTATCGCCGTTAATTAAAACATTCTTCTCTAAACCTTGGACTTCTTTGCTCATTTCTGTCAGTAATGCGTAGTACGGCGAAACTTTGCTATCTGTCAGTTCTAACATTTTAGGCACGAAATAAATCGGGCTGATTGTACCGTAGTCTTCCTTTGGTATGTCGAAGTTTGCGTACATGAATAGCGGTGTTTCGTGCATTGTCCGCTCGGTATTTTGGTTCACGATTTCTTCTGGAAATACGCTTGGCAAATGATCTCCCCAGAACACGACCATTGTTTTTTCTTTCATGTTGTCGAGTTCCGTTACGAAGTCTCTCAGAGCGTCATCGGAGTACTTGATGCCTTGAAGATAGGTTTCTACAGTTTGCTTGTTTTTCTCTGGTACGCCTTCTACACCGATTGTATTGATGTATTTATCCCAGTATGTCATGTGATTTTGCATCGTCACAAGGTGGATGAAAGTTGATGTTTTATGCGCTCTTAGTTGGTCTAATGTTTCTTGAAATGCAGATGCGTCTGAAATGTACTCGCTATCGTCCAGCGTCTCTGTGTGCTGCATTTCATCTCGACTGATGAACTTGTTGAATTCTAATGCATTGTATACGTCTGTGCGCCTGTAGAAAGATGGTTTAAATGGATGAATCGCGATTGTTTCATAGTTATTTTGTTTTAACGAACTCACCAAGGATGGGAAATTTTCTTTTTGGTATAGGAACATCTGATATGGTGATGTGATTTGCGGGTTAATATTATACATAGAAAGTCCTGTTAAGGCTTCGAATTCGATGTTGGCTGTGCCGCCGCCGTATCCTTGTGACAAACTATATCCGGATGGGTATTTCTCCATAATTTTGCGGGTTTCTGGGATTGGGTCTGATGAGGTTGTTACGCCGTGTAATCGTGTCGGATCGCTGAAACTTTCGCTCATAACGTAGACGATATTGACGTCATCCATTGGTTTATTTTTGCGGGTTGCATTGATTTGGTCTGCTATTTTACTGTATTTTTTCGTGATATCTTTGATGTGAGATTCGGTGTAGTTGACAGGTTTGTCCATAATATTTGCTGTTGCACTGTAAATGAGGCCACCAACAAAGCCATATTGTTGATAGCTTTCTTTCGGATCAACGTCTTTCCACTGGGCATCGATGTTGTACGCCTTTCTGAGCCAATTATCCGAGCTTTGGAAGTTCGTGAGTGAGAACAGGAGAACCCCGCTGAAAATGAGCCCTGCTACGCGAATAATAAGCGTTTTCCGATCCCAGTATTTGAAATCGCGGCCGTAGTACTTGGCTGAAATTTTGCGGGAGTAGCGGTCGAGTATCCAGGCGATGGCGATGATGATAGCGATTCCGAGGAAAAGGAGTATCACGAGCCAGGTGGAGAGCATCGAAAGCATAAAACGCCATTGTGTGATCATTTCGAATTCCTGTGGGTAAAGCGGTTCACCACGTTCCAAGAATTTCTGATTGTTTGCGAACGCTACAACGATGGAAGTACCGACAAAAATCGTGCTACTCGCCCACACGTTTCCGATAAGCGAAATAAGGAATAGGTAGACTAGCATAAGAACTAAGATTCCTAGCAAAAATGGAATTGGATAGGTTTTGATCATGTCAAAGGTGGCTGATAAGTTGAAGCCACTGAGCGATGCGTCTAGTAACACGTGCAAAATAACGGATAGGATGAGCCCAAGACCTAGTGTTCTGAGTGATCTAACTAGATATGGATGCTTTGGTTGTTTCCTCTTTTCTGGTGCAGTCATAATAAAAAATCTCCTCTGTAGCCTAAAAAGCTATGTTTTTTCCGCTTTCATCTTTCTTACGTATTATACTATAGTGAAAAATAGAGTACAAACGCCACGAACAAGAGCAGTGAGACATGCCTCACTGCTCTTGTTCTATATCAAAAAGCGATATTTCTTATTGATGGCACTTGGGATACCACAATTATTGGGGTAATACCGCCTGATGATCCCCTTTTATTTGCTCGCTGTAATCACCGAATCTTCCATGGCTTTCAGCAAACGTGTTACCCTTTTTTTCCTCAAAAATGCGAAAATGGTACCTACCAGCATATTGTTCATTTTCTGCATCCACTTCTCAGCTTCAATTTCTTCTTTATAAGTGACTTCACAGACATGATCACTAATTTCAGTGACTGTATACGTTGTCCGATGAAGGTTTACGCGACTTGTTGTTTCGAATTGGTAGACATTTGGAAATTGAAACTCGGTAATCTTGGTTTCAACTGCAGCTCCATTGGACATCGTTCTGCGATACTTCAGCCCTTTTAACTTTTGCATCGGCAGGTTTTTTCCAGTTGCTTGCTTGACGTCATAGATAACAGACTTTGCGATTGTATGAAAACATTCTTTTTGCGAGATGTATAGCTTTTTGGAAACGTTCATAACGCCATCTCCCTTTTATGATTTCTTGTCTTTCTTCTTTTTCAGGAAAACCATCAGGCCCCCAAGAATAACTACTAAAATTCCGGTAAACATCATTGGCAAATTAGTCGAGTTACCGCCCATCGTAGGACTGAACACGATAATAATTAAGCCAAGGCTCATTATAAATAGTCCGTTTGCAGCGCTTTTCATCATTACTCCACAGTAACCTGGAAGTAAAGAACAGCGCCAATATCCGTTGCTTTCATAACATCCTTCGCGATTCTAACCGCAGCTTCTTCATCTTCGGCAGTCGTTTCGAAGTATAGTTTAATCCCTTTTTCGTCCACCTTTTTAAAAGTGACACCATTCTCATTATAATTCTCCAATGTTTCTACAAAAAAATCTCGTTTCATAGGACTACTAATTACGATCATTTTCATTACCTCCTTCTACGTATTACCTTTATTATACTTTTCGGTGTGTGGAGTGTAAAGAATCATCTAAACACGATTTCACATAATGGTGAAGTTTTGAGTATCTTCCTAATAAATCGGCGGCAAGCGTTCGCATTCCGGGAGTTTAGCAGACTTCCGGTTCTCACATACAGTCGTATGCTCCGCTTCCTGCTTCTACAAAACTCCCGGAATACAAACGCTTTCGCTCGATTTGCGTAAGTCTAAATTCAGGCTCTTCGTTCAAAGCAAGATTTCCCATATTTCGACCTAACTTGAAACATTCTCAAATTCACTAAAAATTAATCTTTTATATTTGATCTTATTCCTAAACAAAGCCACTTCGTGCCTCCAAACCTCAGCGGGACGACAAATGCTTAGATTCTAGGCAAAAGTGAGTACCGAAGCGGAGTGTACGACTTGTACGAGAGCATCGGAACGGAACTTTTAACGACGAAGATGAGCGTTTGTCGTTCCGCGGAAAGACATTAGGCTTTCATTTCTTCTTCGGGGACACCAACCTTGTTCGCTGTGATAACGAATGGTACCCAGATTAAGAAGGCTATGACCATGTTTATGAGTGATATGACAGGTGCCATCCAGTCTCCTCCGGTTGCAAGGAATGAGTTTATTAGCGGTGGCATTACCCATACCACGGCGATTTTAACTGGGGCAACGAGTCCAAGTGTTGTTGCAAAGTAAGCTACTGTTACCATCACCATTGGTGCAATGATAAATGGAATGAGGTAGATAGAGTTTAATACAATCGGTAAACCGAACATGATCGGTTCATTGATATTGAATATACCAGGCCCGAGTGATAGTTTTGCGACGGTTCTCGAGTCCGCTCGTTTAGAGAACATGAGTAGGGCGATGATAAGTACAAGTGTACCACCTGAACCACCCATCCATACGTAAGCGTCGAAAGAACCACGAACCCATTGGTATGGAAGATCTGATCCTGCAACACCTTTTGCTGCTTCGTTAATGTTGTTAAGTTGTGCTGTACCCCAAAGTGATTCTAGAACTGGAGCCAGTACGTTTGGTCCGTGAATACCGAAGAACCATAGTAATTGAACTAGGAATGTTACTAACAATACTGCGCCGTAACCTTGTGACAAGGCAAGTAACGGTTCTTGAATTGTTTTAGAAATCCAAGTGATAACGTCAAGACCTGTAAGTTTTACAAATGACCAGTCGATGATCGCACAGACGTAAAGGGCTACTAATGCAGGAATAATCGCTGCGAATGCTTTACTTACTGCTGGCGGTACGGAGTCTGGCATTTTGATAGTGATGTTGGCACGCATTAATTTTGCGTAGATAATAGTAGAAATAAAACCGAATAACATGGCTGTAAACAAACCAGTACCGTTCACTTGGTTTAAATCAAGGAATCCCCAAACTGGTTGAATCATCGAAACGTCTGCTTTTGGATTAGCTGCTAAGATCGCGTTTTTGATTGGATCTACTGCTACTGTTTGTGACAAGTTCATAACGAATGCTGCAAGTGAAACAAGTGCACCGGCTAAGCGGTCAACTTCATACACTTTCGATAAGTTATAACCTAATGAGACCGAGAACACTAAGGAAACGATTGCAAGAGTCGCTGCCCAAACATATCCATTGACACCAATAAGTGGCTGCATGGCTTCGACAAATCCTGTCCAACCCCATGACGTTGGGAAATCCCTGAAAAATGCATTTAAAAGAACTGCGATTGAGCCGGCCATTGTGATAGGCATTGTTGAAATGAATGCATCACGTAACGCGACTAAATGCTTTTGCGAGCCGATTTTAGCTGCAACTGGTACGAAATACTTTTCTAAAAAATTAGTTAGTCCGTTCATAATTATCCTCCCTATTTTGAAACGATTTGTGGTTTATCGGCATTCCTCGAAATAAACTCGTTTAAACTGCTACCCTTTTTTGCTTTTCGAGTTTATTGATTTTGTCTGCTTTTTAGCGACTGAATGCGAACAACCTCCATGCGACCTGTGAATGGCTAGGGATGTCCTCCTCTCGTATTCGGATTAAGGTTTTATGGATTCACTTAACTATAATGCAAAAAGCGTGCCAAGTTTTTAAAAGGGATAAAATATACTGGAAGCGCTTCATATGACTGGATTCTTTTGTGAATATGAAGCGTTTACACACATAGGAACATTCTGTGTAAAGAGAAAAAACGCTGTACACACTTGGTATGTATAGACTTTTAATGTGATACCTATATTTCTATTTTGTAATTTAATTTCACAATCTTGATTTTATGGCGAAATTGAATTGCATAAAAACACACAAGCCGCGATGACTTGTGTGTTTTTGATGACTATTTTATGCTTCTACTTTTGTGAAGAATTGTGGTAGGTGTTCTTTGTGAGCTTCAAGTAACTCGTCTAGCACCGTTTGGGCGATGTCGCCGCTTGGAACTAGTGGGTTTAGTGTGAATGCCTGGAGTGCTGTATCGTAGCTTCCTGTTACGGCTGCTTCGATTGTCAGCTCTTCCATTGCTTTCATGACTTGCAGTAGGCCGCGTTGTGCTGGTGGGAACTTTCCGAAGTTGACTGGCTCTGCTCCGTGTGCGCGGATAACGCTTGTGATTTCGATGGCGCTATCGTATGGTACGTCGTCGATTGCTCCGTTATTGCGTGTGGATACAACCATCATCGTGCCTTTATTATTGTAGATTGAGTTGATGATTTCGCAGGCTGCATCGCTGTAATGGGCGCCGCCGCGTTTGGATAATTCTTCTGGTTTGTGGTCTAAATTTGGATCTTTGTAAAGTTCGAATAGACTTTCTTCTAAGCGTTTTACGACTTGGCCGCGACTTCCTTCTGTTTTGAATGCTTCTAGTTCTTCTGCCAGCATGTCGTCTGTCATATAGTAGTAACGGTGATATGGGCATGGCAACATTTTTAGATTACGAACTTGTTCATATAGGAAGCGCATATTTTTGATGTTTTCTACGACTTTGTCTGGGTTTGCGTCTGGTGCGTATAGGCCGTCGATAACTTGTTCTGTTAGCTCTGTGCCGTCTTTATCGAAAATGCGGTGCCAGTGTAAGTGATTGATTCCGGCAAATTTGAAGAATAGGTCTTCTTCTGGTTTTTTGAGGACGTCGGATGCACTTTTGATGGCGCCGATTGGAACGTTACATAGACCGATGACTTTTTCCCATTTTCCGTAGCGAAGAACGGCTTCTGTTACCATTCCTGCTGGGTTGGTGAAGTTGATAAGCCACGCGTTTGGGCATAGTTCTTTCATATCTTCTACGATGCCTAGGATAACTGGTATTGTGCGGAATGCTTTGAACATGCCTCCTGCTCCGTTTGTTTCTTGGCCGATAATGCCGTGTTTTAATGGGATACTTTCATCTTTAATACGTGCGTCAAGTAAGCCTACGCGGAATTGTGTTGTTACGAAGTCTGCATCTTTTAACGCGGCACGGCGATCGAGTGTCAGGTGTACTTCGCAGTCAATTCCGGCTGCTTCCACCATACGTTTTGCCATTGCGCCAACGATTTCTAATTTTTCACGGCCTGCTTCAATGTCGACTAGCCATAATTCTCTGATTGGTAATTCGTCGAAACGTTTAATAAATCCTTCTACTAGTTCTGGAGTGTAGCTTGATCCTCCACCAATGGTAACGATTTTTACGCCTTTTTTCATTTACACATACCTCCTGAAATTTTGTAAAGCGTTTTCTTATTTCTGCTCGTCTTCATTGTAGTTTATGTAATGCATTACAGGTCAAGGATTATTTAAAAACTTTTTGATTAGGGAGAAATTTGCGGTATACTGGAGGGGAACTGATGGTAAGGAGTTGGGTGGAATGGCAAATATTCAGGATATCGCAAAATTAGCTGGGGTTTCTGCCGCAACTGTTTCTCGGGTTGTGAGTGGGCGTGGCTATGTGAGTGATGAGACGCGGGCGCGGGTGCAAAAGATTGTGGATCAGCTTGATTATGCGCCGAATCGAAATGCGGTTTCTCTCAAAAAGGGAAAAACGATGATGCTCGGGATTGTGGCGTTGACGTTTGATAGTTCGATGGGTGTTTTTCTGCGGAGTTTCTCGATGGCGGCGCAGAGTGAAGGCTATAATGTGACTGTTTTTGTGACGAATGGGGATCAGGCGCGGGAACTGGAAGCACTTGAAATGTTGCGGCATAAGCAGTTGGATGCGCTTGTTTTTGTGTTGCGGGTGAGTCCTTGGGATGTGATTGAGGGCTATGCGAAATATGGACCGATTGTGACGTGGGAACGGGTGGAACTGCAAAAAGTGGCGTCGGTTTTTATGGATCAATATGATGGTTATATGCTCGGTTTGGAACATTTGTATACTAGAGGATATCGACGCATTGTGAATATTTATGGACGGATGTCTGGGAAAAATACGCGTGGCCGGATGCGGGCTTTTGCTGATTTTTGCGAGAAGTATGGGTTGGATGCGAATGAGATGGAGCATTTTTATAATAAGGGGCGGATTACGCATGGCGAGGAGATTGCGCATTGGTGGTTGGCGCAGGATGTGAAGGCTGACGCGATTTTGTGCCCGACGGATTATTTGGCGTCGGGATTCATTGCGGAGGCGCGGCGGATTGGGATTCGGGTTCCTGAGGATGTGGCGGTCGTTGGTTTTGATGATACGAATAATGTGGCGCGCTTGTTCGATATGACGACGATTCATTATCCGATTGATTTGCAGGCTGAGAATGCGTTTCGGATTATTTCGAATCGACTGGATGATAAGGATGAGCCTTTGCAGGAGCTGGAATTTCGATTGGTGGCGCGAAAAACGACATGAGAGCTGGTCTCATGTCGTTTTTTTCACATCGTGATGATTGTCAAAATTAGCGCGATAATCGCTGGCATCCCTTGCGCAAAAAAGATGCGTTTGGACACGGTTGCCGCACCATAAAGCGCCGCGATGACGACACAACTTAGGAAGAAAATCGCAATTTGCAGGCCGATAGCTGGGTCTGGATATAGCACACTCCAAACGAGGCCAGCCGCTAGAAAACCATTATACAAACCTTGATTTGCCGCAAGTTCTTTTCCATTTTCCGCTTTTTCTTTTGTCATGTTGAAGGTTTTCAATGTTCTTGGTTTCGTGAAGGCAAACATTTCGAAGTACATAATATAGAAATGCAGTAGCGCCACGATTAGAATGAAAATAGTAGTTAACATTGCCATTATTTCCTCTCCCCTTTCAAATGTTGCAACTCTTCCAGTAGCTGCCCTAATGTTTCGATGAGGCTCTGGACATCCTCAGGCTCTTTTGCCCGAAGTTGTTCCGTAGTTACTTGATAAAACGGTAAAATGGTGATACTTTTTTGCGCCGCATGAGCACCTCGTTCTGTGAGGCTGAGCACGGTTTCTCGACGATCTATTTTTGAAGTTTCCCGGTGAATCACACCCTTTACGACAAGCTGATCAACCTGGGTACTCGCGGTACTTTTTGACAGCGATAATTGCTCAGTTACTTGCTTCAACGTCCCACCCTCATGAAAACGAATGGTATTCACAATCGCCAACTGCAAAAATGTCAAACCAAGCTCTGATTCATATTGTCTTGTGATTTGCACAAGTGTATTGTTGATGCTGACGACCGCCTTGATAACATCTCCTGCTTGTTGTAAATTCGACAAAAAACCACTTCCTTTAATATTAGTTCCTTTCAGTATAGTTCTATCATGAACTATTTTAGAATAAGATGCAACCTTTGAGTTTTGGTACATTGAAAAACCAATATTCTTTGAATACACTACCAAACCAGAGCGAAGCGAGGAATGTTCAGATACTAGGCAAAGCCGAGCACCGGAGTGGAGCGTACGATTTGTACATTGACTGAAAACAGGGAGGAAGTCTTATCTCCGACCATGTGAGAAGTTATGCGTAGCTCACTTGCGAAGAAGAACCCCGGAGCACAGGCTTTAACGACGCAGGTGAGCATTCCTCGCTTCGCTCCCGCCTCAGTTTTTGAAGGAGTGGATCGGCGCTGGTATCCTCCCACCACGTGCAATGAATTCGGCGGATGAATTTTTATTTACTTTCATAACGGGAGCTGTTCCAAGCAAACCGCCAAATTCGACCATATCACCAACTTTTGTTCCTTCTGCGGGAATGATCCGAACGGCTGTTGTTTTATTATTGATGACTCCAATTGCTGCTTCGTCGGCAATCATGGCAGCTATGGTGGTTGCTGGTGTGTCTCCTGGAATCGCAATCATGTCAAGGCCTACGGAGCAAATCGCTGTCATCGCTTCTAATTTTTCTAGGTTTAGTGAGCCATTATTGACCGCTTCGATCATGCCAATATCTTCTGAAACGGGTATGAACGCGCCACTCAGCCCGCCGACGTGACCGCATGCCATAACTCCGCCTTTTTTGACGGCATCGTTTAGAAGGGCGAGCGCGGCGGTTGTTCCGTGTGTCCCAACGGTTTCGAGGCCCATTTCCTCCAAGACGTGTGCGACGGAATCTCCGACGGCTGGGGTTGGTGCAAGGGACAAGTCTACAATGCCAAATGGCACGCCTAGACGCTTGGATGCTTCTTGTCCAACGAGTTCGCCCATTCGCGTGATTTTGAAAGCGGTTTGTTTGACCATTTCAGCAACTTTATCAAAACTCTCGCCTTTTACTTTTTCAATCGCTCGCTTGACAACTCCGGGTCCGCTAACTCCGACGTTGATGACGCAATCGGCCTCACCAACTCCGTGAAAAGCGCCTGCCATGAAGGGATTATCTTCTACTGCATTTGCGAACACGACTAGTTTTGCGCAGCCAAGGCCTTGTGTATCGATCGTCAATTCGGCGGTTTTCTTGATGACTTCGCCCATGTCTCGAACGGCGTCCATGTTGATTCCTGTTCGTGTGGATCCAATATTTACCGAAGAGCAAACACGTTCTGTTTGTGCAAGCGCCTCAGGTATCGACGCAATCAAAATCGCATCGCCTTTTGTGTACCCTTTCTCCACTAAGGCCGAGAATCCACCGATAAAATTGACGCCGACTTTTTTCGCCGCATCATCTAGTGTTTTGGCAAAAGCAACATAATCTTTGTCCGCAGAAGCGCCTGCAATAATCGCGATTGGCGTCACAGATATCCGTTTATTGATAATTGGTATCCCGAATTCAGATTCAATCTGTTCGCCTGTTTCGACCAGTTTTTCTGCATATGTAGTGATTTTTTCGTATATTTTCGCGCGTGCTTTCTCGCCGTCACTATCGATGCAATCAAGCAGTGAAATTCCCATCGTTATTGTTCGAATGTCTAGTTTTTCTTCTTCAATCATTCGAATTGTTTCTAGGATTTGTTTCGTCTCCATATCCGCACCTCCTTATAGTTTATGCATTGAATTGAATATTTCTTCGCGTTGAATGCTGACTTTGACTTGTAGATCCGTGCCTTTTTTTGCAAGTTGCTCTTTTACCTCGTCAAATGCCTTTGTCGTCGTGCTGAGGTCAAGCATCATCATCATGGTGAAATAGCCATCCATAATCGTCTGCGATACATCTAAAATATTGATTTCGAGCTCGCTAAGCTCATTGCTGACGCCGGCGATGATACCAACGTTGTCTTTCCCGATAACTGTTAAAATTGCTTTCAATAAATCCAGCTCCTTTTTTAGTTGATAGATTCTATTATACTTCTTATCGTGCTGAATTTCACTAATTTTTTGAAAATAAAATCTTGAGTGTGTATTGCGGTTTCTTATAATAACAAAAAAGTAGCACAAAACACGTCTAGAATCGTGTTTGTGCTACTTTTGCTATATCCTTATTTTTTTCTACGCAAGAAAAGCGCGCCAAGTGCGGCTAGTAAGCCTCCAAAAAGAACAGTGGATGTGGTGTCGCTATCGCCTGTTGTTGGTAATGCGTTGGTCGGTGCTACTTTCGTTGGTTGTGCCACTTTCACTGGGACAACTGGGCTTGCGGATGGTGCTGGTTTCACGCTTGGGCTTGGTTTCGCTGGTGTTGTTGGAACAGCGGGTGCCACTGGTGAGATTGGATCTACCGGTACGATCGGTTGCGCGCCAACAAGGACGGTGATGGTGAACTGTGTTTCGTTGCCGTCGCTGTCTGTCACGCTGTACGTTACGTGGTAGATGCCTGCTACATTCGGATTGACGTCATTACTGATGACTTGGATTTGACTGGTAATGTCGCCATCTTCTAAGTCTTCTGCCGTCATGCCCGCCATTGGATCGAAGGCTTGGCCAAATGTTAGCGTGATGTCGTTCGCATGGATGACTGGTTTTTCATTCGTCAAAACGGTCACCGTGTATGTTTGTTCCGTTGTGTTGCCATCAGAATCGAGCACGCTATACGTGATATGATAATCTCCTGGTACATCAATGTTCACATCGTTTGCGATGATTTTAACTGCAGGACTCAGATCGCCATCTTCCAAATCACTCGCTGAAACACCCAACATTGGATCAAATGGAAAATGTGCTTTGACAATACGATTTGTGGCGATAATCATTGGTTTTTCATTAGTCAGAACGGTGACCTTGATTGTTCTGGTCGTTGTGTTTTTATCAGAATCTGTCACACTATACGTAATGTGATATGTCCCTGTAACAGCTGTATTCACGTCATTAGAAACAATTTCTATAGAGTGCGTCACGTCTCCGTCTTCTAAATCACTCGCCGAAACAATGGCTTTTGGGTCAAAGGGCAAACCTGCTTTGATGGTCTGATCAGATACGTGAATTTCAGGTTTATCGTTCGTTCTGACATAGACATGGCGCGTAACGCTTGTTGTATTGTTATCAGAATCTGTGACAGAATAAACCACTGCATACTGACCTTCTGATTCCATGTTGACATTGTTTGATATAATACTAATATTATCTGTTAAGTCGCCATCTTCCAAATCACTCGCTGTGATGCCGACCATTGGGTTAAATATATCCCCAACTTTCAAATAGTCATCGTTTGTCGTAATTACCGGTGCATCATTTGTCAAAATGGTCACTTGAATCGTCTTCGTTGTTGTATTATCATCTGAATCCGTCACGCTATACGTCACGTGATACACACCCACTTTTTCTGTATCGACATCGTTGCTCGTAACAATGATTTTATTAGTGATATCACCGTCTTCTGTATCGGATGCTGTCACACCTTTTTTCACGTTATATGCCTTGTGGATGTGCTGTACAACATCGGATGCTTCGATGATAGGTGCATCATTACTTGTTACTGTCACAGTGACTGTTTTTGTCGTCGTATTGTCGTCTGAGTCTGTGACACTATAGGTTATGTGATATGTCCCGACTTCGCTTGTGTTGACATCGTTTGCTATCACTGAAATTTTTGGAGTGAGATTGCCATCTTCTGTATCGGTTGCTGTCACGCCCACTTTTGGATCAAACATGCTACCTTTTTTCAAGGTCTTGTCTGTCGCTGAAATTGTAGGCGCATCATTGCTTGTCACCGTTACAGCGATTGTTTTTGTTGTTGTGTTATCGTCTGAATCGGTTACGCTATAAGTCACGTAGTACGTTCCAACTACCGCAGTATTAACTGTGTTCTCGACTATCTTGATTTTATTTGTCAAATCGCCGTCTTCTAAATCAGATGAACTCACGCCAGCAAGAGAATTAAATAATTTTCCTTTTTTTATTGTCGTATCAGAACATCTGATTACCGGAAATTCCCCAGTAACAATCATCAAGTCTGTACCAGTTGAACTAGCAGAATACTCTGCATCTTTAAATCCATCGTCCTCATATAAAACTTTTGTTTTTATATTAACTTCATTATTTGTTACGGTTAAAGCCTTAACACCAACGCTAACGACAGATGTAGAATTCACGTTTACTTTGTCTAGATGAACGGATACCGTATGAGATAAAGCATCATATGTCACGTCATTTGTCACATTACCATCCACTGACACAGAATCTGGAATATAAGCGAGTTGCTCTGGTAACGGAATTTCAAGTTTGACATTCCCCGCATCCATGCCACCTGTATTATTTAAACTAACCTCATATATTGTTGTATCATTTTTCTTGATACTTGCTTGTGCCACTGAATCACTCATCCTAAGAACAGATGGCGTCGAGAATACAATGTCGTCTATAAAATTACCGCTCCCTTTATTCCCATCAGCTGTTGAAATAGCCTCAAATTCAAAGCGAGTTACGGTCTGCCCTTCTGGAATTGTATATGTTCCTTGATAATTGACCCATGCTTTATTACCAGAGCTCATCGTTGTAATCAGTGATAGGTCTTTATCTGGGGCCCCGAATTTCACAACCGCTGTGTCAATACCACTTCTACCTCTATGTGAAACCTTCCAGCGAATAGTTTTTCCTGGTATAGTTTCTACATCTTGGTATAGTGCCGCTACAGAATCAGAGTTTAATTCCGCATGTTGATCACCATCTGCTGCCTTAACACCTCCATAATTACGCTGTATCTCTATTAAATTACTCACAGCCG
This sequence comes from Paenilisteria newyorkensis, assembly GCF_000766145.1. Classification (GTDB taxonomy): domain Bacteria; phylum Bacillota; class Bacilli; order Lactobacillales; family Listeriaceae; genus Listeria_A; species Listeria_A newyorkensis. The sequence goes on from NZ_JNFB01000044.1 coordinate 33,851, forward strand.
TCGTATTCCAGCCAGGTACTAGAGATGCGTCTAAAAGCGCATAAGTTTTATCAATAACAGGATTCTCAAAGCTACCATTGACTAATTGAATAGTTTCATTATCAGCAGCTAATTTGGGAATTTCTAAAGGTTTGGTAAGATTGCTTTGAAGTGTAGCACTTGAAACCGCTTTTTGTATTTCTTTTAATTTATCCTCTCCTCTTGTTGAATATATCGCTAGGTTTTCTGATGCCGAAACAAAAGGCTGTATTGGTAATACAGTGCATACTAACATCACCACAGTTGTTACCCCTATTTTTTTTAATTTCATTACTATTTACTCCTCCTTATTTATCAGGACACGTATCTTTGCAATTCGTATCAATAAACAAATCATAACAATAATGCTATTTTCAAAAAACACTATACTTCCCTTTAAGAGACCTCAAATATGTATTTTTAGCGACAATTATTCTGTTTATAAATTTATACCGCAATTTAACGAAGATAACCCTAAGACCAAAATATAAGATTACCACAATTATACTTTAAATTGATATGACCTTCATGAATGAGTATAGAACTATACCCTTTAAAAAGCACATAGCGCTTGACACAATATTAGACACAAAAAAGCATTATCCAGCCTAGGTCATAGCTTGATAATGCTTAAATTGGGACTTATATTTTATCTATCTTATTAAACTCAACATTGGCTGGAATGCTTCAAAATGAATATCCAACTGCTTGTGCCCTAATTCTAATAAAATCTTTTCAACTGCACTCATAAAAGGCACAGGCCCGCATAAATAAATCGCCGCTCCTTGTTTCACCATTTCAACTAAATCAGCTTTTGTCACATATCTATTGGAAAATAAGTGATATTTCGCGCCTAGCTTCATGCGAAATTCTTCTGCAAATACGGCGTACTCTTTCGACCTCACGCAATGTATCAACTGCGCCTCGTTTGCTGCTTCTAAACTGTCAATCATCGCCGCAATCGGTGTTATCCCAATGCCTCCCGCGATGAAAACGTGGCTACTCGCCGTTTTATCTAATTCGAAATCTCCTGCTGGAAGCGTCGCAAGTATCGTGTCTCCAACTTCGTAATTCTCAAAAATATGATTGGAAACGACGCCAGCTGGATCTTTCTCATTTTCCTGTTTGATCGCGACTTGATAGCTTTTTCCATCAAACGCTTTCGTCAAACTGTATTGGCGATTGTGAAATAACTCATTCAGTTTCACACGTAGCGATATATATTGCCCTGGCGTGAAATCGACTAGTTCGCTACCATCATTTCGAGCTAGATTTAATGTAAAAATATTCGGTGCAATCTGGCGTTTTTCAATAATTTTGAAGGCGATAAAATCACGGTTTCGCTCGTCGCCCAGCGCGTCGTACATCTCCTGCTCGACTTCGATGAAAATGTCAGCAATAATGCCGTATGCTGCGCCCCAAGCGTCCAAGAGTTCTGGTGTTGCAGCGTCGCCTAAATATTCCGCGATTCCTTTTAATAAGTATTCGCCGACAATTGGATAGTGTTCTGCTTTAATCGTTAGACTGCGGTGTTTGTGTGCGATGGTTTTGACTTGTGGCAGTAGCACTTCTAATTGCTCAATATTTTCTGCTGCTAAATAAACGGTGTTCGCCAACGCTAACGGCTGCGTTCCAATTTCTTGATTCGTAAGGTTGAAATAATTCAGCAGTTCTGGATGCGCCGCAAACATCTTTTTATAAAAAATCGATGTGATCTCTTTCCCATGTTCTTTTAAAATTGGTGCTGTGGATTTCACGATTTGTTTTTGTTCCTCTGTCATTGTCGTCATTCTTAATCCCCCCTAAAAAATGGTATACAACATTTATCATACCATACCATGTCCCACGAATCTCTCAGGGTTTTCCCTTATTTACCTTCGCGATCGAGTTGTGTTCGGATTTCGCGCGCGATGCATTCCACGGTGTAAATCGCTGGGAGCTGGGAGGTGATGTCCGCTTCTTGGTACATTTCTTTATTTATATAGTAGGCAATATTCGCATCAGATAATTTCGCCATCGTTGACTTCGCGCTATTTGTGATTGTGATAATTTTGCATTTTTGCATTTTGAGTTGGTGGATGTATTTAATGATGTCCTCGTTTTCGCCTGAAACGGAAATCGCGATCATGCATATTTTATCGGATAATTTGCTCGACAAGTGGTAAAATGGGTGATTTAGCGGGTCTTCGATGTGGAGCGCCAACGTGAACAACGAAGAAAAATAGAGCGCGCCGTACTCCGCGATAATGCCTGATGAGCCGATGCCAACAAACAAGACTAATTCGGCATCGCGCAAAATTTTCGCAGTCGCAGCAATGTTCGCTTTGAATTCTGGTTGCGCCGTTCGCTTCAGGAAATCGATATACGTTGTTTCGTCCGACATGTCGACGTTGATCTTCGTCCGCTCTTGCGCATACATCTGCAACTTCACCCGAAACTCGGAAAAACCGCTACAGTCAAACTTGCGACAAAAACGCAGAATCGTAGTGGTGCTAACATGTGTCGCATCCGCTAAATCACGAATCCGCATATACGTGACGGTGTCTAAATTCGTCGCGATATAATTATAAATAGTCATTTCGGTGTCGTTCAGTTCAATCGTTTTATCTAAAAAAAGCATTTTCATGCCCCCGATCTTCTTTATATCACTATTTTAGCACGATGCCATCCGATGTGACAAGGCGTTACACAAAAGGAACAATTTCCAACTTCAAAAATCCTTAACAAATGCTCGCGAATTAATAGCTATTTTTTCATTTTCAGCCTATACTATGGAAGAAGAAAGCGTTATACAAAACATAATCAAATCTTAAATATATTGGAGGAAAAATCGATGTCTAAAGGTATCAAAATCGCTACAATCGGCGGTGGCTCAAGTTATACTCCCGAATTAATTGAAGGTTTCATCAAACGTCAAAAGGAACTCCCAGTGCGTGAACTTTGGCTTGTGGATGTACCGGCTGGTAAGGAAAAGCTCGAAATCGTCGGTAATTTAGCGAAACGGATGGTTGAAAAAGCTGGCGTGGATATGGAAATTCATTTGACGATGGATCGCGAGGAAGCATTGAAAGGCGCGGATTTCGTAACGACGCAATTACGTGTGGGACAATTGGATGCGCGTGTGAAGGATGAGCGTATTCCGAACTCGCACGGTGTTGTTGGTCAAGAAACGAATGGTCCTGGTGGGATGTTTAAAGCGTTCCGGACGGTTCCTGTTATTCTTGATATTTGTAAGGATATGGAGCGTCTTTGCCCGAACGCGTGGCTGATTAACTTTGCGAATCCTGCGGGAATGGTGACAGAAGCGGTGTTGCGTTACAGTAATATCAATAAAGTGGTTGGCTTGTGTAACGGTCCAATCGGCATTGAGAAAAACATTGCGGATATTCTAGGCGTAGATCATACGGAAATTTATGTGGAATTTGTCGGCTTGAATCATATGGTTTTCGCGAAAACAGTTTATAAAGATGGCGAAGATGTAACGGCTGAGGTCGTGACGAAAATGACGGAAGGCGAATCTGGCTCGACGCTGAAAAATATTAACGCAACTGGTTGGGATGCAACGTTCTTACGTACTTTAAATATGATTCCAATCGATTACTTGCGTTATTACTGGCAAACACGTACGCAGCTGGAAGATCAACAAGCCGCGTATGAAAAACATGGCACGCGTGCCGAAGTCGTGAAAAATGTCGAAGCGGAACTTTTCGAGTTGTATAAAGATGTGAATTTGACGGATAAACCGAAACAATTGGAACAACGTGGCGGTGCTTATTATAGTGAAGCGGCGTGTAACTTGATTAACTCGATTTATAATGATAAACGGGATATTCAAATCGTGAATACGCGCAATAATGGTGCGATTTTGGATATCGATCCTGAGTCTGCGATTGAAACGAACTGCGTGATTACGCGTCAAGGTCCGATTCCACTCGCAAGCGGTCACCTTCCTGTTGCGATTAACGGGATTATCCAGCAAATCAAGACAGTGGAACGTTTGACTGTCGATGCTGCGGTAACTGGCGATTACGATAAAGCGTTGTTAGCTATGACGGTGAACCCTCTCGTACCAAGCGATACAGATGCTCGTATTTTACTTGACGAGTTACTGGAAGCGCACAAAGAGCATTTACCACTGTTCTTCCAAAATAAATAAGATGATTCCAGGCGCGGCGTTTGTAAAAACGCTGCGTCTTTATTTTATGTCGAAAAGTACACATTATCGCCACAATTTTGTTAATTTGTTAACACTATTTAATACCATTTTGCTGTATAATAAGTGTATAAGATAACTTAGGAGTGAACACACATGTATAAAAAAATGACCACAACTGCCCTCGTTACATCCGCTCTAATGCTTGTCCTTCCTGCAAGTCTTGCCCACCACTCGGCAAAAGCGAAAACAATTCCGCATAAGAATAAACTTGCGATTTCTGGCAGTGATCGTATTAAAGGTATTTCTTTGCATGCGCACCGGTATTTCATTGAGAAGCATAGCGATTTTGACCCAATGATGCCACCGATTTCTTTAACTGCGTATGATGATGATAATCACACGGATTTAACAAATTCCATTTTCGTGACTGAAAATGATGTGGATACACATAAAGTTGGAACGTATCACGTGACGTATCGCGCCATTGCTGGTGACGGTCGTTGGAAAGAGCGTCGCGTCGAAGTGAATGTTGTTGCTAGACCGATTATCGAAGCGGAGGATGCAAGCATTACTCGCGGAACTTTTTTCGATTATTGGACGAATGTATCGGCGTTTGATGAACTTGCTGGCGATATTCGAATTTTCTTACACGTGAAAAGCAGTGATTTGAATTCGGATGTTCCTGGTAAATATTTCGTAACGTATACGGCTTCGAATTTTTACGGATTGACGACGGAAAAAACTATTTATGTAACGGTGAAATAGCAAAGAGTTTGGGTACGCGTCCTGATTAGGAACGATACTCAAACTCTTTTTGCTATACTTTTTCGATCGGGGAGTTCGTCATTTTAAAATCTAGTGGTCCCGGTTGTTTCTTTTTTACGAATAGTGATTTTAGCGTGCTGAATAGGAGGCTGATGAGGTAGGATAGGATGAAAATGATGATGCTCATAAGTGGAATGGCCCACGATAAGTGATCTTCTACTGGCATTATTTCTGCGAAGAATCGTGTGACGTAGCGCAGAATGATGAGGTGTACGAAATAGATGAAGAAGATGTGTGGTGTGATGCTACGCGATATTTTTTGTAAGCCGGTGTTGCGGATCTGGATCTTGGTGAATAGCATGAAGAGTGAAAACGCTGCGATGACGACAACTATTGATAGGTAATCGTAGAAGTAGAGTGGTTTAAAGCTGATGTCTGCGCGATTTTCCATAGCCCAGTTGGTGAGAAAGTAGATGGCTGCTGTGCTAAGCGCGAAAAATGCAAACCAAATTACTTTTTTTAATCGGGATAGGATGGTTTTTGGTAAGCTGTAGCCAAGGATGAAGTAGCCGAGATAGAGTACGCAGCTGAATACGTTGGCGATGATCATGTCTGTTCCTCGGAATGCGAAAAAGGCTTCGAGTAGTCCGACTGCTAGGAAAAATAGACCGAGAATGAAGAAAGCTACTTCACCGATTTGTTTTCGGATAAAGATAAGTAGTGGCGCTAGAATCTGTAACCCGATGAACATCGGCATAAACCAGAGATGTCTGCCGAGATTGTTTAGGAATAGGTTATCGAATGAGCCCCATAATCCGCCGTCTTTTACGAATTGAATGAAGCCGTTCCAACCGCCTGCATCTAGGAATTCGAATACTTCGTAGAGCACCATCCAAACGAGTGTCGGGATGATTAAGCCTAATGTTAGTTTTTTGAAGTACATTTTTAGGTTTTTGCTTTTTCGTAATGTGAAGTAGCCGCTTAATAGCACGAATAATGGCACAGCTGTGCGCGATATCGAATCGTAAAAATTGGCGATATCGAAATTTGTGTTCATTTTAGCAGCATTTCCAAGTAGATGTGTTGCGGATACGTGGATAACGATGACCATTAAAATCGATAAACACCTTAACAAATCTAGATTGTCTTTTCTCTCCATTTCGATCTTTTCTCCCTTTTCACATTTGTTTATTTGATAACGCTTTTATGTAGCATTTCTTTCTTAAGAATACTACATATTAGGAGAATACTCAATATTTACATAAAGAAACCTTGCGCCGGCTTTTATTAGCGCAAGGTTCTCTTATTAGGAATGGGCTAGTTTATCGATAAAGATGTGGGCATTGGTGTGTTCTCTGAGAACGGTTACTGGCCATTCAGCGGTGACTTTTTCTTCTATTAAATGGGTGATTGCAGTTTGTTTTTTCTCACCGTTTGCGACTAGAATGGCCGTTTTTGCTTCGAGTATGTGTTTTATGCCCAGTGTAATGCCTTTTGTGCGGTCGACTTCTTTTGTGAAGTATTTTTGGCCGACGTTTTGTGTTGTGCTGTCGAGGTCGATGATGTGGGCGTAGTTTTCGAAGCTGACGCCTGGTTCATTGAAGCCGAGATGGCCATTGACGCCTACGCCGAGTAAGATGAGTTCGAGTCCGCCGTGTTGTTTTATGAATAGGTCTGCTGCGCGGCATTCGCCTTCGAGATCGGCGGATTTGGCGTGGAAGTAGTGGTAATGGGACGGGTCGATTTGTGCTGGGCCGAAGAGTTCGGTTTCGAGATAGTTCAGGCAGCTGCCTTCGTCGTCTCCGTCTAGTCCTACCCATTCGTCAAGCTCTACAAAATAGGCTTTTTGCAAGTCGATTTCACCGGCTTTGTGGGCGGCAACGAGTCGGCGTAATGTGCCAACTGGTGTGTCTCCTCCGGCAAAACAGTATAGGCCTTCTGGTGCGCGTTGGAATGTTTCGATGACAAGCGCTGTTGCTGCGTCGCTCATCGTTTCGTAATCTGCTAGTACTTTCAAATTTAATGCGTTCATCTTGGTTCCATCTTCCTCTCTTTATTTATTGAATTGTGGTAAATACGCTTGGTGTGCCTCGAGTAGCTCATCTAAAAGTTGGTGCGCGACCGCATCACTTGGCACGAGTGGGTTGATGGTCATCGCGAGTAATGCTGTGTTGTAATCGCCTGTCACGGCGGCTTCTGCAGCTAGGCGCTCGAAGGACTTGATGGACTGGACGAGGCCGTTTACCGCGATTGGAAGTGGGCCCGTTGTTAGCGGAATCGGGCCTTGACTGGTAATGACACAGTTTACTTCGACGGCGGAATCTGGATCAATGCCTGCCACCGCGCCATTGTTGCGTGTATTGACGGTTTGGATGTCTCGCTTATCATTATAAATGGAATGGATTAAATTGCAAGCGGCTTCACTGTAATAGGCACCTCCGCGTTGTTCGAGTTGTTTCGGTTTTTCGGCCAAATCAAGATTCTTATATAGTTCGAAAAGTTCGGTTTCGACGCGCTTCACGACTTCTGCTCGGGTTCCTTCTTTGGCAACAGCAGCTTTTTGTTCAGCGAGCATGATAGATGTTTGGTAGTAATAGCGTAGATAGCCGATTGGGACCATGCCGAGCGTATTTAGGAATAGCGGGTCCCAGCCGACGTCTGCGATATTTTTTAGGGAAATGCCGTCTTCGTTTTTTGTCATTTTTTCCATGACAGTGGGCGTGACGTTTTTGCCGTCGAGATAGACGTTTTTCGCGAAGACCATGTGGTTAAGGCCTGCGAATTCTACGTAGATGCGGGATGTGTCGACGCCGAGTTCTTTGGCGATGCCTTTTTCGATGCCGATTGGACCGTTGCATAATCCGACGACTTTCGTGATATTGCTGTAGCGCAACACGGCTTCAGTGACCATTCCTGCTGGATTGGTGAAATTGACAAGCCAGGCGTCTGGGCATAGGCGCTCGATGTCACGGCAAATGTCGAGGATGACTGGAATCGTCCGCAATCCTTTGAAAAGTCCGCCGGGGCCGTTTGTTTCTTGGCCAATGACATCGTATTTTAGCGGAATGCTTTCATCTAGCATCCGGGCTTCGAGACGCCCAACGCGAAATTGTGTCGTTACAAAGTCGGCGTTTTTTAAGGCTTCTTCGCGGTCCATCGTGAGGTGAATCTGGATTGGGACGCCGGCTTTTTCCACCATTCGTTTTGCTAACGCGCCGACGATTTCTAGTTTTTCGCGGCCTTCTTCAACATCAACAAGCCATAGTTCGCTGATTGGTAATTCGTCGTAGCGGTTGATGAAGCCTTCGATTAGTTCGGGTGTGTAGCTTGATCCACCGCCGATTGTTGCGATTTTCAATGATTTTTTCATGCTTTAGGACTCCCAACTTCTTCATTTGTTAAAGCTTGTTCTTCTTTATATTTTTGCGCATCCCAGACTTTGAAAAATGGCCAGTAGATGAGCATGGCAACGAGGATATTGATGATTTGCATGATCGATCCGGATATTTTGCCACCGGTTGCTAGGAAGCCGCTGATGATTGGCGGTGTGGTCCATGGAAGCGCGATGCCGGCTGGTTTTGCGACAAGGCCGGATTCCATACCGAAATAGGTCATGATTACGAGAAGTACTGGTGTGAGCACGAATGGAATGATGAAATAGGGATTCAAAACGATTGGGACACCGAATACGATTGGTTCGCTGATGTTGAATACGCTCGCTGGTCCGGAAATTTTGGCGAGTTGCTTCATTTGCTTACTTTTCGCGCGCCAGAATAGCAGGATAACGAGGCCAAGCAAGGCGCCAGTTCCGCCGGGCACAATCCATAATTCGTAAAATTGTTGCGTAACGACGTTCGGTAATTCTTTGCCTGCTTGGAATGCGGCGCGATTTTCGTCCATGTTGGCAAGCCAAACGGGATTGGTGAAGGCGCCGATGATGGCGTCGCCGTGCAAGCCGATACTCCAAAGTAGAGCAATGATGATAACGGTTACAATCATGCCAGGTAATGTGCTTCCAATATAATGCATAGGGATACCGATGACTGTCGAGATAATTTCATTGATGCTCGAAAATGGTGTTAACTCGATGAGCAGGCGTAAAATCCAGACCGTTGTAATCGTGATAAATCCTGGAATCAGGGCAATAAACGATTTTCCGACGGCTTCGGGCACACCATCCGGCATTTTGATGACCCAGTTTTTCTCGAAAATCACGCGAAAAATCTCGGTGGCACCTAGGGCTATAACGATTGCGACGAACAGGCCTTGACTCCCGGTAAGAATCGTTGGGATGACACCGCCAACATCGTACGCCGTTTTGCTACCTTCTGGTGTGAAGGACGTGATTTGTGGAATCGTTAGGATAAAACTAACAAGGGCAACCGCTCCGCTCATCAAGGGATCGGCGGTTTTATATTTCTCAGCGAGCCGGTAAGCGACGCCAAAACAGGCTAGAATCGCCATAATATTGTAGGAAGCTTCGACGGGATACCCGAGTTTCACTTGCCACTGGGAACCAAAAATGTTCGCCATAAAGTCTTCATAACCTGGAATCGGTAAATATTGAATAATCATAAAAACAGAACCAATAATTAAAAATGGCATGGCTAGCATGATACCGTCACGAACCGATGCTAAATGTCGTTGCGCCGATAATTTCGCTGCGACTGGCGCCAAACGGTTTTCCAAAAATGCGTAAAACTTATTCATTGTCTTTTCTCCTCACCTTTTTTTAAATTGAAATGACTACAGACTCACTTCGTTTCTCTGCATATTGAGGCCCTAATTCGTTTCCTTCACAGGACCTCAAAAAAGATAGCGCTTTCTTGTCTTTATTATAGATGCTGCTCATTGGAATTGATATAGCGCATAGCCATTTAGAAAAGCGTTTGCAAAGATGAAACTTGTGTCGCGAAAGTAACAGGTTGTAACGCTAGATGTTATATGCTAGACTTTTGATATAGGTTGATTCCTAGAGGAGGTCGAAACGTTGTGCTATTTTTGGATAAGACGCCTGAATTGAGCGATGTGGACATGATGATTTATAAGTATGTCACCGCCAATTTGGACAAGGTTAGTTTGATGCGGATTCGTGATTTAGCGGATGCGACACATGTTAGTACAGCGACGATTTTACGATTTTGCCGTAAGTTTGAATGCAGTGGTTTTTCGGAGTTTCGGGTGCGTTTGCGGATGTATGCGGAACAATCGAGTGCGACGCAGGTGGACTTGGCGGATGAAACAACATATATTGATTTTTTAAAACGGACATCACAGGCGGAATTTAAGTCGCGGATTGCACAGGCTGCCGAGTTGTTGAAGGATGCCGAGCTGGTTTTATTTGTCGGCGTTGGCTCGTCGGGCATTGTCGCCGAGTATGGTGCGCTCTATTTTTCCTCGTTATTCACGCTCGCTTTGCACATCGAGGACCCGCTGAACCACCCATTCAATCACCTTTCTAAAGGACTTTCCGGGAAACTGTGCATCATCGCGGTCTCGGTCTCTGGCGAAACGAGTGAAGTCATTAAATACATTCAACATATCAACGCCCACCAATGCAAAATTCTTTCGATCACAAATAGCGAAAAGTCAACGGTGGCGCGACTTTCGGACGTTAATATCCCGTATTATATTCACCGCGAAACGTATCAAGGCGCTGATATTACGTCCCAACTTCCGGCGCTTTATACAGTAGAATGTATCGCGCGGGAAATCAGGCGAAAACTGGATAGTGAAGCGAAATAACACGCCAAAGAAAGGATTTAGTCACATGAAAAAATGGATACTCGGGCTTGGATTACTTCTTCTCGTTTTGGCGGGATGTGGGAATTCGAAGGCCTCGGAAAAAGAACTCGAAAATTTGCCAAATCTCTCTGGGGAAACCGCCCTCATTCTCGTTCATGGAACTGGCGGTAGCACCGATACGTTTGATGGCTTTAGCGACACGTTTATCAAGGATTACAAACTTTCGAATGAGCGGATTAAACTCGAGGTTGGGACGGATGGCAAGCTGACTTATCATGGCGTATTTACTAAAAATGCCAAACATCCTATCGTTCAAATTGGTTTTGAGGATAGTATCGATGCGTCCATTGAGCAACAAACGGATTGGCTTCGTATCGCGATGCAGGATCTTGAAAAACGGTATCATTTGACTACGTTTGATGGTGTTGGGCATTCGAATGGCGGGCTGGTCTTGTCGACTTACTCGCAGAAGTATGCCAAGACAACACCAACACTCGAGCGCTTAGTTGCGATGGGTGCGCCGTATAATGATTTGGGTGAAGAGGATAATGATGGGGATTTGGCGTTTGACGATGTTCCTGTGACGACGCCTCTTTTGAAAATATACGAAGATAATCGCGCTAAAATGGATTCTAATTTGCTAGTGTTGTCCATTGCTGCGGATATTGATGATGGGAGTTTTTCGGATGATATCGTCCCGGTTCTGAGTGCTTTGGGTTCGCGCCTTATTTTTAAAGATACCGCTAAAGTGTACTTAGAAAGCTATTATAAAGGCGCCGAATATGACCACAGAACGATGTTTGCAAACCCCGATATCCAGAAAAAAGTGGCTTGGTTTTTGTATACGTACAAGGGAGATAAGAAAGAAGTCGAACTTGCTCACAGTTAAAAAAATGCTTAATGTGATATTTCTCCAAACTTCAGCGTGTCGACAAATACTTAGTTTCTAGGCAAAAGCGAGTACCAGCGCGGAGTGTACTAGAGTACAAGAGCACTGGAACGGAGCTTTTAACGACGAAAATGAGTGTTTGTCGACACGCTGGGCGCTGCATCCGAGGCAGCGCCATTCTCTATTCATTTAAGAATTTTTCTAAAACCATGCCGCCTGCGCCTTGAGCCACGATTTCATAGGACTCTTTCGCTGGATGGATCGTGGTTTTTATTTTTGGAAAGGCTCTCAGTCGTTCTTCTACGGTGTTTTTAACGTCCTCGAAAAACGTGGCTTTTGGAACGAGGGTTCCGCCGCAGACAACGGTGTCGGGTTGGGTCGTCAAAATCAGATTGGATAGCGCGATACCATAATAGTAAGCCGCATTTTTCAGAATTTCGTGGCACATCGGGTCGTCCTGTTCCAGCGCTTGGAAAATCGTGAAGTAATCGATTTCATCTGGATTTTCTACGAGATTCGTCAACATGGATGCCTTTCCCTGCTTCAAATCATGCTGAATTTTTGCCTTAATCGCTGGCAAGGAACTGTATGTATGAAGGCAACCGTAAGAGCCGCAATAACAGCGCGAACCGTTCGTGTCGATAATCGTGTGCCCAAATGCGTTCGTCATGCCGTTACTTCCTGATGTCACAACGCCTGCCACAATCTCCGCGCTACGAATTTCAATATCGCACGTCGTCATCAAAAAGCGCTCACTCGTCTGCCAATAATGGACGCGATATTCCGCGAGCGCCGCAAAATTCACACCACTTCCAACCATGATATAAGTCGGGATTTTCGCGGCTAAATAATGCTCGATATCACTCGGCGTCACATCCGTATTCTGATTCACCTGATCAAATAAATCATCGATGGAAATCCCAATCCCAAGAATTTCGGCAATCTGTTTCTCGTGTTCGCTTAGCAAATCCAGCAACTGCTCCACAAACATATCGAGCGTCCTGTAAATCGAGGTTGGCGTGCCCATGCGAATTTTCTTATGTCCAATCTCTTTCAAATTGAGGTCAGAAAGCACAATCGTAGAATAAATATTTGTGACTTCGATGCCTATCAAATACGCTTTTTCGGGATTAATGCGGTATAAAATCGGTTTTCTTCCTCCTGTTGAGGCACCTAATTCGCCGCTGTTAATCAGATCACTTTTACTCAGTTCATCGAGCAAGCGCGCGCATGTAGCCGGCTTCATGCCAGTCTCAGCTAGCAATTCTTCTACCGTGATGGACGCGTGCTTTCGTATCAAATTATATAAAATCTTCAACTTCTTAATTTTTGAATTCTGCGTTGTTCGGAACGCCTCCAACATATTGCTTCCCACGGCCACGACCCCCTCTTATATAGTAAAAATGTATCAAATACCTAACAAAAAAGCAATTTCCAACTCTTTTTATCAAAATGAAAAAAAGTTATTTACTTTCCGTTTCATCCGTGTTAAGATTATCCTGAAAGCGCTTTACAATATAATTTTGTAAATGCCTAATGATTTCGAGGAGGAAATGACAATGCATAAAACAGAACAAATTAATGAGGCTGTCCGTTACATTGAACAGTTGACAGCGGTTAAACCAACGATTGGTATTATTTTAGGATCTGGACTTGGGCCTTTTGCGGATACAATTGAGGATGCGATTCACATTCCGTACAACGATATTCCTCATTTTGCGAAATCTGCTGCGGTTGGTCATGCGAACGAGCTAGTTATCGGCCAAATCGGTGGCAAAAATATCGTCGCGATGAAAGGTAGATTCCACTATTATGAGGGGTTCCCGCTGGATGAAGTGACTTTCCCGGTGCGTGTTATGAAAGCGCTTGGCGTGGAGAAATTGATTATTACGAATGCGTGTGGCGCGGTGAATACAGACTTTAATCCTGGTGATTTGATGTTGATTACGGATCATATTAATTTGACGGCGAACAATCCGTTGATGGGGCCAAATAATCCAGATCTCGGTGTGCGTTTCTTGGACGTTTCAGAAGTGTATAGTAAGCGGTTACGCGCCATTGTAAAAGACGTGGCAACGGATCAAAATGTGACTTTGCGTGAGGGTGTTTACGCTTGGTGGACTGGACCTACTTACGAAACGCCAGCAGAAATTCGGATGATTCGTGGTTTTGGCGCGGATGCAGTTGGTATGTCGACGGTTCCAGAGGCCTTGATTGCTCGCCATGCTGGTATTGAAACAGTTGGTATTTCTTGTTTGACGAATATGGCTTGTGGTATTTTGGATCAGCCGCTTAGTCACGATGAAGTTATTGAGACAGCAGAACGTGTCAAAGCTACTTTCTTAAAATTAGTGACCGAAATTATTTCTCGTTTCTAATCACGGTTTCTTTTTATCATATTGAAAATAAGTTTTTGGAGGGAGAACATCATGGGGATTAAAACGCGTCTTCGCTTTATGTCATTTTTGCAGTACTTTATTTGGGGGAGCTGGCTGATTACGCTCGGTTCTTATATGATTAACACGCTTGGCTTTTCGGGCGTCGAGGTTGGAATTGTTTATAGTTCTAAAGGAATCGCAGCCGTGATTATGCCTACCTTGATGGGGATTGTAGCGGATAAATGGATTAAGGCGAATTATTTGTACACCGCTTGCCATGTTATCTGTGCGGGGGCGCTGTTTTACGCGGCTACTGTGTCGGATCCGACTGTGATGTTCTGGGTGATGCTAGTGAACGCGATGTTCTTCATGCCTACTTTGGCTTTGTCGAACACGGTTTCCTACTATTGTTTGGAAAAGGCTGGGATGGATACGGTGACAAACTTCCCGCCAATTCGGGTTTTTGGAACGGTTGGCTTTATTATCGCGATGTGGACGATCAGTTTTGCGGGACTTGAGCTTAGTAATGTGCAGCTTTATATCGCGGCTGGCGCGTCTCTCCTACTTGCACTTTATTCGCTGACAATGCCTACGATTCCGACGGCGAACAAAAAGAAAAACCAAGGCTGGGTCAGCATGCTCGGCTTGAATGCATTTGTTCTTTTTAAGAAGCCAAAAATGGCGGTATTTTTCCTATTTGCGATGTTGCTTGGGGCGGTTTTACAAATCACGAATACGTTTGGTAACCCGTTCTTGCATGATTTCGGCTTGAATCCGGCGTTTGCGGATAGCTTGGTCGTGAAATATCCGTCGATTCTATTGTCCGTCTCACAAATGGCGGAAGTCCTGTTTATCTTGGCGATTCCGTTCTTCTTGAAACGCTACGGCATCAAAACGGTCATGTTGGTCAGCATGATTGCGTGGACGTTGCGCTTTGGCCTGTTTGCATTCGGCGATCCGTCTCCATTTGGTACGGTATTGTTGCTACTTTCGATGATTGTTTACGGCTGTGCGTTTGATTTCTTCAACATTTCTGGCGCGATTTTCGTGGAGCAAGAAGTGAGTAAGGATATTCGGGCGAGTGCGCAAGGGTTGTTTATGACGATGGTAAACGGTGTCGGTGCCTACGTTGGTGCGATTTTGAGCGGTATGGTTGTCGATTATTATACGATTGATGGCGTGAAAGATTGGCAAACTATCTGGCTGATTTTTGCGGCCTATACGCTAATTCTGGCAATTGTTTTCAAATTCACCTTCCACTACAAACATGAACCTGAGAAAATGAAAGATTTAGAGATTACGCATTGATTAAAAAGCATGATAGCAGTAGCTCAAAATTCGGAGCTGGCTGGTATCATGCTTTTTTTACTTCTCGCGGACGACTAGGACGTCGCAGATTGCGTGTTGTAGGACGTATGCGGAGACGCTTCCCAGCACGATTTTTTCGATACGGTTGAGGCCTGTTGCGCCACAAATGAGGACATCTGCGTCGAATTTGGCGGGAATATCGCGGGCGAGTAGGGTTTTTGGATTTCCGATTTCTAGGAACGTGTGTACTTGCTCGATACCGGCTTCTTCGGCGAGTTTTTTGTATTCGGCGAGTCTGGCAGTGGATTCTTCGTGTGCTGCTTTTTCTAGTCCGCCATCGTATGAGATGTTCGGCGAGAATGACCGGATGTCTACAATGCTTGCAATTCCAAGTTCTGAATCTGTTGCTTTGGCTAGTTCTACGGCTTTTAAAAAGGCGATTTCGGCTTGTGTTGACCCATCTAAAGCTACTAAAATACGTTGATATTTATTTCCCATCATCATCCACTCCTTCCTTACGACAATACCCGCAAACTACAGTTTTTATGCATCGTTTTGAGATGTTAGCTGGCGCTGTTTCGTGTATTCCTACTTTGCGCAATCTGTGCTATACTGAATCTATATTTTAGTAAAAAGGGGATACATTATGGATAAAGAGGATCGATTAAATCAACAGATCGCTCTATTTTATTTTGCTTACAAGACGTTTGTTGAAACGGCGGATCGGCTCATTGGAAAGTATGGCATTACGCGGACGCATCACCGAATTTTATTTTTTGTGGCGCATTCGCCGGGTGTTAAGATGAATGAGTTGTTGACGTTGCTCGAGGTTTCGAAGCAGGCGCTACATCAGCCGTTGTTAGAATTGAAGGAAAAGGGATACATTACCATGGAGCCGTCTGCCAAGGACAAGCGTGTGCGTTGCGTGTTTTTGACGGAGGCAGGAGCTGCGATTGAGGCTGAGCTTGGGGAGGCTCAACGGCGTCAGATGGCGGCTGCGTTATCGGCGAGTGATGATCCAGAAGGTAAGGTTTGGACGCATATTTTAGAGCAGTATGCAAAGGAACGACCAGGATTAGCATTCTTTAAATAGGAGCGTGATGAGATGGAGAAAATATTGTTTATCCAAACTGGTTTTGGTGTGGATGTGCATGGCCAAGATATTACGAAAGCCGCGATTCGAGCGGTGAGAAATGCCATTTTTACGAATTCGATGCCTGGTATTGAGGATTTGTTGCCGGGTAAGGATTTGAATAATATGGTTGTCAACGTGAAGCTTGCTTTGCCGACGGACGCGGAATTGCTTGATGAGAACGCGATTCGAGCGATTATTCCTTATGGGACGGTCACGGTGGAAACGATGCCGGGTGGAATGTTGACGACGAGCGGGATTTTTCTTGCAGATAAAGCGGATAAGAATGATTTGATGTATATCGTGAATGCATCCGTCGAAACTGGCTTTTAATTCAAAAAAGGAAGGCAGAAACCGGTGAGTTATCACCAGTTCCTGCCTTCCTTTTTGCTTAGTTCAGCAAACCTTCTTTTTGGAGGTAGTTTTTGGCTACTTCTTCTGCTGATTTGCCTTGGACGTTGACTTCGTAGTTCATTTCACTCATTTCTTGGTCGGTGATTTTGCCTGCTAGTTTCTCTAGTGGTGCTTTTAATTCTGGGTATTTTTCTAAGGTTGACTTGAGCATGAGTGGTGCGCCTTGGTATGGCGGGAATAGTTGTTTGTCGTCTTTTAGTACTTTGAGTTTGTATTGGGCGATTTCGCTGTCTGTGGAATAGGCGTCGAGTGTGTTGATGTCGCCTGCTTTCAGTGCGGAATAGCGCAGTTTTGGCTCCATTGTTTTTAGGGAGTCGAATTGCAAACCGTATCGTTTTTGCAAGCCTTTGTAGCCATCGTCACGATCGGAAAATTCGAGTGTGAATCCTGCTTTGACGGAGTTTTGCACGGCTTTTAAATCGGAAATAGTTTTCAGGTTGTAGGCTTTTGCGAATTCTGGTGCGACCGCGACGGCGTATGTGTTGTTGTATTTCATCGGTTTTAGGAACGCCATATTCTCTTTCGCCAATCCGTCGCGCGCTTGTTCATACACGGCTTGTGGGTCGTGATTTTTCGCTGGTTCTTTGAGGAAGGTTTCTAAAACGGTTCCTGTGAACTCTGGATAAATGTCGACGTCGCCTGATTTTAAGGCGTTGTAAACGAAGCTGGTTTTACCGAGATTTGGCTTGACGGTGACGCTTAAGTCGGTATCATTTTCGATGAGTTGTTTGTACATATTGATTAGGATTTCGGGCTCAGAACCTAGTTTTCCGGCGATAACAAGCTCTTTTTGCGGGCCGGTGAAGTAAGGCACGATGATGATGCTCGCGGTGATAACGAGTGCGCCGGTAATCGTGATGAGTGTGCGTTTGAACGTTGCTTTTTCCATATAGCGCAAAATGACGTCGAACAGGATCGCGAGTAGTGCTGCTGGAATAGCTCCGAGTAGGATTAAGCTGTTGTCGTTGCGGTCGATTCCGAGTAGAATCAGATCCCCTAGTCCGCCGGCTCCGATGAGGGCAGCCAGTGTCGCAGTTCCGATGATTAAGACCATCGCTGTACGGATTCCGGCCATAATGACTGGCATCGCAAGCGGTAATTGGACTTTATATAATTTTTTCCATTTGTTCATTCCCATTGCTTCGGCGGCTTCCATCAAAACTGGATCAATTTCTTTAATACCAGTATATGTATTCCGCAAAATTGGTAGTAAGGCATAGATAACAAGCGCGATAATCGCTGGTACTGTGCCGATTCCGACTAGTGGAATAAGTAAACCGAGCAAGGCAAGTGATGGAATTGTTTGTAAAATAGCGGTCACTTGGATGATTGGTTCTGCCGCGCGCTTGTGACTCGTTAGGTAGATTCCAAGCGGTACAGCGATGAATACGGCGATAAATAGCGACACAAAGGATAATTCAATGTGCTGGACTAAAGCGGCCCAGAGAGCGTCCTGTCGTATCTGAAACGTATCGATTAATTGACTCATACGCGCTCAGCCTCCCTTTCTAGTTGCTTCGCCAAGAATTGGATGACGTGTTGCTGTGTGATGGTTCCAACTGGCTTGCCGTCTCGCGCAACGGATACGTACGCCTGGTTTGCTAGTTGTTGTAGTAACACTTCCACCGCGATGCGTTCTGCAAAATCGGCTTCTCCATCTATAGATTGCGCCTCGAAATAGCCTTGTTCCACCATGTCTTGTACGGTGAATTTAGACGACAATACGTGTTTGTTCACGTTGCCTGATTCCAAGAAATTCTGCACAAATTCATTCGCTGGGTTTTGCAAAATTTCGTTTGGCGTGTCGCATTGCACGACTTCCCCATCTTTCATGATACAAATTCGGTCGCCTAGCATCAGCGCTTCTTGCATGTCATGCGTGACGAACACGATGGTTTTTTTGATTTGGCGTTGTAAAACGATGATGTCTTGTTGCAGTTTCTGGCGACTAATCGGGTCAAGCGCGCTGAACGGTTCATCCATTAAAATGATTTCAGGATCCGCCGCTAAAGCACGAACGACGCCAACACGTTGCTGTTCCCCACCGGAGAGCTCAGACGGTTTCCGATTCCGATAACTTTCCGCGTCTAGTCCAACGCTATTCAGCAATTCGGTAATCCGATCATGCGTTTTTTCCTTCTCCCATTTCTTCAGTTCTGGCACGACCGCGATATTTTCCTCAATCGTCATATGTGGAAAAAGCGCAATTTGTTGCAGTACATAGCCAATATTCCAGCGCAATTCATGAATGTTATAATCACTAATTCGCTTTTCATCGATATAAATTGTGCCCGTTGTCAGTGGAATAAGCCGATTAATCATTTTCAGCGTCGTCGTTTTACCGCAACCACTTGGTCCAATCAATACGAAAAACTCGCCATCTTTTATGTCTAAATCGATATTTTTGACGGCATGTTCACCATTTTGATATTGTTTCGTTACATTTTCGAAGCGTATCATGGGTCACTTTCCCTTCCATTTTGTCATTAAAAACATGTTTATTATCTTACCCTAATTTTCAAAACTAGAAACATTTGTTCTTAATTCTACCACTATCGACTACAAAATTACACAGTTAAGCATTTCGTTGACAAATCAACTAAAATTGCGCATAATAAACTTTATCACAGTGAAGTAACTCTTTATCAAGCAATAAAACAGACAAGGGACAACTTGAAAGGGGAATGACAAAATGGCATTACATGGGTACTACTATTATATTGACGAGCCGGGAATGCGCGAAATAAAAGCGGGATATGAGTCCGTGTTTACGCTACCGATGCTTCTGTCACTAGATGAATATTGGGAGATTATTCATTATATTTTTTGCGGGAAAACCAAAAACGGCAAATCTCCGTGGGGCTACATCGTCCCACTTAAAATCGAAAATGAAATTCGCGACTCTCTAGCAACCGTTTACTTCATCTATCCAGAACAAGTGCGCATGGCAAAAGACGCCTTATTCAGCATCACCGAAGAAGAATTCGTCGCAACATACAGCTTTAAAGAACTGAAAAAAGCCGGTTTATACGGGATAACTTGGCGGACCAAAAAAGAGAAGCTAGAGAAAGAACTACGAATAAATTTCCAAGCCTTGCGAACATTTTTTAATAAAGTCGCACAGAGCGATGATTGCATTATATTTTATGTTGTATAGACGAAGTGCTGAAACAGCCCGTTAGCCTCGACAGAAATTGTTAGGGGGCGCAGCGAAAACCCTCTTTTGGTTTTTGCGGAGGCCACGAAATTTCCGAGAGGCTGGCTGTTGAAGCCAGATCCGAAGGCGCCGGAGTATGACGCAGAGCAAGGAAGGCAGTCTCATTACATTCCACTACACACTGAGCTCCTAAATAAGCAAAACCACCGATTCAAATTTTGCAATCGGTGGTTTTTCTCATTCCTACTATTCCGTAATAATCGTATGAATCAACTTCGGCGCCTCAGCCTTATCGCTCACTCGAATATTCTCGTAAATCTTCGCCTCAACAGCTTTCACATCTTCCTTATTCGCGTAAATCGTCACAAGCGGCTCACCTGCTGCCACCTTATCCCCGACTTTCTTACGCAACATGATGCCCACTGCCAAGTCGATTTCGTCCTCTTTCGTCGCGCGCCCAGCTCCTAAAAGCATCGCAGCAATGCCAATCTCATCCGCCACAATCTCAGACACAACGCCGCTTTCCTTCGCTGGCACATCGATTTTGAACTTCGCTTGCGGCAATTTACTTGGATCATCCACAATCGAACCGTCGCCGCCTTGATTATTCAAGAAGTCCTTGAACTTCGCCAAAGCTTTCCCGTTCGCCATCACTTCTTTCAACATCTCGCGAGCTTCATCCAAGTCCTTCGCTTTCTTAGCCAAAACAACCATTTGACTTCCTAAAATTAAAACTAATTCCGTCAAATCTTCCGGTCCTTCGCCTTTTAGCGTATCAATCGCTTCTTGTACTTCCAAAGCGTTCCCAATCGCAAAACCTAGTGGCTGCGACATGTCGGAAATAACCGCCATCGTTTGGCGACCTACATTATTCCCAATCCGAACCATCGCGTGCGCCAAGTTTTCCGCATCTTTGTCGGTTTTCATGAACGCACCAGCGCCCGTTTTAACATCCAACACAATCGCGTCGGCGCCTGCTGCAATTTTTTTACTCATAATCGAGCTTGCAATAAGTGGAATCGAGTTGACCGTACCAGTTACATCGCGCAACGCATACAATTTTTTATCAGCGGGAGTTAAGTTCCCCGATTGGCCGATAACCGCGACTTTATCACGGTTTACCAAATCTATAAACTGCTCTTTCGTGATCTCCACATGGAAACCTTCGATCGCCTCTAATTTATCAATCGTGCCTCCCGTATGGCCCAATCCGCGTCCAGACATTTTCGCAACGGGCACGTCAAGCGCTGCAACAAGTGGCGCCAATACAAGCGTCGTCGTGTCGCCCACACCTCCAGTCGAGTGCTTATCTACCTTGATGCCTTCAATCGCGGACAAATCAATCGTTTCGCCGGAATTGACCATCGCCATCGTTAGATCCGCGCGCTCACGGTCCGTCATATCTTGAAAGAAAATCGCCATAGCCAAAGCGCTGACTTGATAATCAGGAATCTTGCCAGCCGTATAACCATCGACTACAAATTGGATTTCCTCTGTCGTTAACTCTTTACCATCACGCTTTTTCGAAATTACGTCTACCATTCTCATTTTAGTTCACCAATCCTTTTTTATTTTAAGTCGTTTAGGAAACTTGTGCCGTATTCAGGCATTTTCACTTTAAAATTATCTGCGACGGTCGCGCCTAAATCTGAGAATGTTTTGCGCAAATCAAGTTCTTTGCCGCCGTCTTTGAATTGTTTCGAATAAGCTAAAAGTGGCACGTATTCGCGTGTGTGGTCAGTGCCGCGGTATGTTGGATCGTTTCCGTGATCGGCCGTGATAAGTAGCAAATCGTCTTCTTGCATGTTCGCGAACACTTCTGGAAGTCTTGCGTCGAATGCTTCTAGCGCGTCACCGTAACCGATTGGGTCGCGACGATGTCCAAACAACGCGTCAAAATCAACTAGATTTAGGAAACTCATGCCGTGAAAATCTTCGGTCAGCAGGTCGATAAATTTATCCATACCGTCCATATTTGATTTCGTGCGAATCGATCTCGTAACGCCTTCATCATCAAAGATATCTGAAATTTTTCCGATTGCGATCGAGTCTAAACCGCCATCTTTCAAGTGATCCATCACCGTTTTGTCGAATGGTTTTAGCGCGTAATCGTGACGATTGGAAGTACGTTCGAATGTTTTCGCCGTTTTACCAACAAAAGGACGAGCGATAATGCGGCCTAGCATATAAGGCTCATCGCGCGTAATTTCTCGGCAATACTCACAAATACGATACAATTCTTCGAGTGGAATCAGTTCTTCGTTCGCCGCAATTTGCAAAACAGAATCCGCCGACGTGTAGACAATCAAAGCACCTGTTTCCAATTGTTCTTCACCAAGCTCTTCCATGATTTCCGTACCGCTCGCCGGTTTATTCCCGATCACTTTGCGACCAGAGAAGTCCTCAATTTTTTGGATCAATTCATCTGGAAATCCGTCTGGGAAAACGCGGAATGGTGTGTCAATATAGAGCCCCATGATTTCCCAATGCCCTGTCATCGTGTCTTTCCCTGCGGACGTTTCTTGCATTTTTGTGAAGTAGGCTTGTGGCTTGTCTGCAACTGGTACGCCTTCGATTTCGCGAATATTCGAGAGGCCAAGCATCGCCATATTCGGCATTTTTAGCCCTCCTTTTTCGCGTGCGATATGACCTAACGTATCAACGTCGAAATCGTCAAATTGTGCCGCGTCTGGCGCTTCCCCAATACCTACCGAGTCCATAACTACAACGTGAATTCTTTTAAATGCCATTTTCAAAAACCTCCTTAATAGATTAAGCCAACGATTGTGGCTGTTAAAAAACTAACTAATGTGGCGCCGAATAACAGTTTTAAGCCGAATCTGGCAACAACGATACCTTGTTTGTCGTTCAAGCTTTTGACTGCTCCAGCGATAATGCCGATTGATGAAAAGTTTGCGAAAGATACTAGGAATACGGATACAATCGCGGTTGTTCTGCCTGAGAAGTTGAAATTACCATTCTTCAAATCAGTCATCGCGACAAATTCATTGGATACCATTTTCGTTGCCATAATGCTTCCCGCTTTGACCGCTTCATCCCACGGTACGCCGACTAGGAAGGCAAATGGTGCAAAAACATAACCGAGTAATTCTTGGAATGAAAGTCCGAAAATACCACTGAAAATCGCGTTGATCATCGCGATAATTGCGACGAATCCGATCAGCATCGCAGCAACCGTGACCGCTACTTTGAAACCGTCCATAATGTACTCGCCTAACACTTCGAAAAAGCTCTGTTTCGCTTCTTCTTTGACTTCGAGAATATCTTCTTGTTCAGTGACTTCATATGGATTGACAATCGAAGCGATAATGAAGCCACCGAATAGGTTAAGAACTAGCGCAGTGACGACATACTCTGGCTTTAAGAGTACCATATAAGAGCCGACGATGCTCATAGAAACGGTTGACATCGCGGAAGCACAAAGCGTATATAGACGATGTTTTGGCAGTAAACCAAGTTCTTTTTTCACGGAAATAAAAACTTCGGATTGACCAAGAATCGCGGATGCAACAGCGTTATAGGATTCTAATTTCCCCATTCCATTGATTTTACTCAGCGCGAGACCAATATATTTGATGATAAACGGAAGGATGCGCCAATGTTGCAAGATCCCGATGAGTGCCGAAATAAAGACAATCGGCAATAACACACTTAGGAAAAAGGACATTTGACCGGTGTTCACAATTCCCCCGAACACAAAATTCACACCTTCTGCAGCGTACGATAATAATTTACCGAAACCGTCTGCAATCCCGCCGATAAGCCAGTTCCCTGCGCTCGTGTTCAGCAAGATAAATCCTAAAATAAACTGTAAAACAATCATGATGATGATCGGTTTGAACTTCACTTTTCTGCGATCGTTACTCGCGATCCAAGCAATGCCTAGCACGACAATCAAGCCAATAATACCAATTAGATATTTCATTATGAATCCCCCAATAATTTAAAGTATGAAACAATTATTGCTATGTTCGGTAAAACGGTTTACTGATGGTAGTTATACTTTTTCAGCAAGCGGTTACATTTAGCTTCCGAAAAAGTAAAACGGTTTACTTTGAGTAGTATATCATCATTTTCTCCCCAAGTGAAACAATATCCTCTTTCAGCGTGTCCACAAGTGCTCATTTTCGTCGTTAAAAGTTCCGTTCCAGTGCTCGCGTACTTTAGTACGTTCCGCTCTGGTACTCACTTTTGCCTAGAATCTAAGCACTTGTGAACACGCTGAGGTTTGGTGGGATATCTTGTTGGATGGGTTTTCTGTGTTTCTTTTTGTTTTGCGTTTTATTTTGCCAACCGTTTTTTTGTGCTTTGGCGGGCTATGAGGTCTAGTGGCATTTTTTTGTTGGGCATTTTTTCGGTTGGGTTTTGTATGGCTTTTAGTAGGTATTTGGCTGCGGTTTTGCCGATGTCGTAGATTGGTTGGCGGATGGTCGTTAGTGTCGGCGCCATGTATTCTGCGAGCTCGATGTCGTCGAAACCGATGATCGAGAGGTCGTCTGGGATCGTGATTCCGAGTTCGAGTGCGGCGCGGTATGCTCCGACTGCCATCTGGTCATTGGTCACGAAAAGGGCGGTGATTTCTGCGGTTTCTAGTAGTTTTTTCGATGCGATGTAGCCGCCTGGCATCGTTTGGTCGCCTTCCATAATCCACATCGGTGAGCCTGTTATGCCGTGGTCTTTTAGCGCTGCTTGATAGCCTTGTAAGCGTTCTTCTACGGAATAAAAGGAATCGTCTGACGTGATAATCCCGATTTTTGTGTGACCAAGTGATAGGAGGTGTTCTGTTGCCATGTATCCGCCTTCATAGTCGTCGATAAAAATATTGCCTTCCTCGCGGTGGTGCCGTTTGCGATCGAGCAAAATGTACGGTTTATGTAGCGCTTCCAGCTGTGCGAACACGTTTGACGCTAAAATATTTGGACTCGCGATAATCAAGCCATCTACGGCCCGATGCAAAAGTTCTTCGACATACAAGTCTTCGCGCGTACTGTCCTGCGACGAATTGCACAACAAAATCATGTAATCATGGGCGTTTAAGTAGTCCTCGGCGCCCTTCACCATCTGCGAAAAAAATGGATCCGTTACTTCCGGTACAATCATGCCGATCGTATTCGTCCGATTCGTCACCATATTTTTCGCAAAAAAGTTCGGTTTATAGGCTAAATCTTTTGCGGTTTGAAACACTTTATTACGCGTTGCTTCACTGAAACGACTTCCTTTACCGTTTAGAATTTGGGAAATAGTCGTAATGGAAACACCCGTTTTTTCTGCAATATCTCGAATCGTTGCACCCAATGTGGCTCGCCTCTTTTCACAGGAAAAATTACTTCTCCTCCATCATGCCACATTTCGGTGATTTTGTTAATAGTTATCTTTTGGATTTGCGTCATTTCCTGAAACAATCGACACGCCCGCGCTTGCTCCGATACGTGTTGCGCCTGCTTCAATCATTTTATCCACGTCTGCTTTTGTGCGGATGCCGCCGGATGCTTTCACGCCGATGTTTGGTCCAACTGTTTTGCGCATTAACGCGATGTCTTCCGCTGTTGCGCCGCCTGTTGAAAATCCTGTTGATGTTTTGACGAAATCAGTTCCTGCAGCTACCGCTAGACGGCATGCGCGTTCTTTTTCTTCGTCTGTTAATAGACACGTTTCGATGATAACTTTGACCAGTGCTTTGCCTTTTGCTGCGTCGACAACGGCTTTAATATCAGACTCTACTAATGCATCGTTTTTGTCTTTTAGGGCACCAATATTGATGACCATATCGACTTCTGTTGCGCCTTTTTGGATAGCGTCTGCTGCTTCGAAAGCTTTGGTAACGCTTGTGTTAGCGCCAAGTGGGAAGCCGATAACGGTACACACGTCCACGCCAGTTCCTGCTAATTGTTCATGTGCTAGCTCGACCCAAGTTGGATTGACACATACAGACGCAAAATTATATTGTTTCGCTTCTGCCGTCAGTTTTAGAATCATTTCCTTCGTTGTTTCTGGTTTTAAAGCTGTGTGGTCGATCATTTTGGCGATATTCGTCATGATTAATCTCCTCGCTTTTCTATTATTTGTCTTCATCATAATACATATATGAACATTTGTAAAGATATATATGAAATTATGTTCAAACTACTTATCGAACTAATTCTTTCGCGGTGAATTGGTCGGTGATGAGGATGTTCGCGTATTCGCCTTGGAGTGCGCCGTGAATCGCGGCAACTTTTCTTGCTCCGCCTGCAATCAGAACCGAGCGCTCTTTTTGCTTGAGTGAGTCGAGTTCGATACCGATTGTGCGCGCATCGATTTCCACGCTACAAATTTGGCCGTCTTTATCGTAAAAACGAGAACAAATATCGCCGACTCCAATCGATTTCAGCAGCTTTTTCTCGGCTTCATTGAAATAGCCAAGTCGGAAAAGAAGCGCCTCATCGCGGACGGTGCCTACAGTAAAAACGGCGATATTGGCTTGTTTCCCCATCTCGATGATGTGATGAATATGCCGATCTTGTTCCACCATTTCCTTGACAGTCGCGTTGTCGAAAATCACGGGAAGCGGTAAGTGGCGCGGCATCGTTTGGAAGTTTTCGGCGAATAGGGAGATGGTTTCGGACGCGTAAGTATTGACGTTGGAATGGCTAATCCCGCCTTTTAGTTGAATAACTTCGACGCCGCGCACGTCTTGTGGTCGGATTTTTTTCGCGACTTCGTACATCGTTGTTCCCCAGCTGACGCCTAGAATATCGCCATTTTTGACGGTTTCTTCGAGGTATTCAGCGCCTTTTTTGCTGAGGAAGTCGGTGATGGTTGTGTATTCGCTAGTCGGTGAAAAGACGACGTGTGCTTCTTTTAAGTTATATTTTTCTTTGAGTGCAGCCTCCAATGCGTCCAAATCAGCGAACGGATCGGTGACTTTGATCTCGACGTAACCACTTTCTTTGGCAAATTGCAAAAGTCGCGATACGGTTGGGCGCGAGATGCCTAGTTGGCTGGCGATTTCTTGTTGGCTATAGTCGGATTGGTAGTAAAGTCGCGCCACTTCAATGCTTAGCTGCTGTTTCTGTTTATCCATTGGGTTTCCTCATTTCTTAAAATTAGAACTATGTATGTGCCACGTATATAAATTTTAATGCCTATGTCTGCCTTTATTATACCAGTTAATGCATCGACGCCATAATATTATAAA
The DNA here is from genome assembly GCF_000766145.1 of Paenilisteria newyorkensis. GTDB lineage: Bacteria > Bacillota > Bacilli > Lactobacillales > Listeriaceae > Listeria_A > Listeria_A newyorkensis. The sequence goes on from NZ_JNFB01000044.1 coordinate 61,011, forward strand.
CCTTGCATTTTCTGTAATGTATACTATAATGATAAGTTACGAAAGGGGAATCATCAAAATGAAGAAACTACTAAGTCTCGCGATTTTAGCAAGTTTAGCGCTCGTCGCATGTGGCAATGAAAAAGCAGAAACGCCTCAAAATGAAGATTTACAGAAAGCAGAGGCAAAAATCGAAGCGTTGAAGAAAGAAATCGCTCAGGTGAAGGATGAAAATACCGTTTTGAAAGAGGATAATGCGAAAATAGCAGCTTCTAAGGAAAAATTGGAGGCCGAAACGCAAACAAAAGAACAATCCTCAGTAACAGAGACGCCTAAACAAGAAACCAAAGAAACACCCATAGCACCAAAAACGATGCAGCCAGAAGTCGAGGAAAAAGCAACAGAGCCCGCAAAAGAAACGAGCGCCATTACTGGCCGCGAAAAAGGGCAACTCATTGCTGCTCAAAAGAAAAAACTGAATAATCCTAACCTAACACAATCAGAACGAGAAAGTATCATCGCAGAAATCAAGCGTCTCGGTCAATTGCCGGTATCCCATTAAGAAAAGAAGTGAGTTGGTCCCAGCCTCACCTCTTTTTTGCTTGAACTCAGATTAGGCCTTATTGCATGGTCCATGACGGCTTGACTTGACATATTCGTCGCGTTCGCTATTTCAAGTAAAAATAGGCCGCTTTGTTGTTGCAATCGCCACGTTATCCAGCCATTGTCCGTTTGCGTCGCGGCTTCTTTTGCATTGGCCAAAATCGCTGATAGGAACGTTATTAATTCGCCTTTTTCGATAGGTAAATCAGATAATAGTACTTGAAAATCGATGTTTGCTAGTTGTAATTGTTCTTCGGTCATCGCAAGCCATGCCGCAACATCTGGTCGTTCATTTTTTGTGAGTTGGAATAGCGTGTGGCTCGCGTAATTGGTGGCGCTCGGTGTAGGTAGTGGCTTGCAAGGAGGTATAAAAAGAGTAACGTCCAGCCGATTAGTGGGCTTCCGATGACGAGTACTAGAATAAGCCCTACTAGTCTGAGCCAGACGACAACGGCTATGTTCTTCATTCCATTGGCTAATATTTCGTTCTTATTGAGGGAGATGATTTACGACCAGTTTGTATGGACGCATCTATTGGGAACACTTTCTTCCAACCTCCTTTTAGCCGGGATTTTCTTGTATGTAGCTAAACGGATCTATAGTAATAATAATTATTTGTTAGCTAAATAACAAAGCCGGAAAATGCACCATCAAAACTTAATATTTTCTTTCTGTTTTCTGCAATCCCTCTTTAATTTTGTACCCTAGACTAGACCGTGTAACACAAACTAAAGATAGGAGATGAAAACATGCGTATGAGAAAAATTTTGTTAGGTTTGACGGTCATTTTTGCAGTAGCGGGGTTGGTAGCGTGTGGTGCGCCAGATAAAAACGCGGCGGCCACTAAAAAAGAAGAAACGAAGCAGGAAACGGAAAATGCACAAGTCAAAGCAGCGCTCGAAAAACTGGAAAAAAAGTATGGAGCGACATTAGGTGTTTACGGGATGGATATGGGAGGCAAGCAAACCATTAGTTTTAATGCAGAAGAGCGATTTGCTTATGCCTCCACTTTCAAAGCGATTGCTGGCGGGATATTACTTAAAAATTTGACGGATGAACAGCTGAATAAACGGTTTACTTTTTCAAAAGAGGATTTGGTGGACCATTCTCCGATTACGGAAAAACATGTGGACAGCGGGATGACGATGAAGGAGCTTATTAACGCGTCAATGACTTACAGTGATAATACGGCAGCGAATCTGACGCTTCAACAGCTTGGTGGACCTAAAGGCTTTGAGAAAGAGCTCGTGAAAATTGGTGATAAGACGATGAAACCTGTTCGCTTTGAGCCTGAGCTAAATGATGCTGTGCCTGGTGATATCCGTGATACGACGACTCCGGAAGCGATGGCTAAGACGTTTGCCTACCTCCTAACCGAGGGGAATCTGCCGGCGGATAGATTGGCATATTTTAAGCAGACTTTGATTGATAACACGACTGGGGCTACATTGATTCGTGCTGGTGTTCCGGCTGGTTATATTGTTGGTGATAGAACTGGCGCTGGATCTTACGGCACCCGGAATGCTATCGCGATGATTTATCCTAAAGACAAGGACACAAAACCGCTCGTGTGGGTTATTTATTCTAAGAAAACGGGCAAAGACGATGAATATAACGACCAATTGATAGCGGATGCGGCGAAGGTACTTAGTGATTATTATTCTCTATAGGAAAAAGGGGAACAGAAATCTACAACTGGATTTCTGTCCCCCTTTTTTAGTGTGCGCTGCTGGCTTGTTTGGCTTTGTATAGAACAAGAATCGCAGCGGCGAGTAAGATAACGCCCATCACGGCTGGCGCGGCGTGTCCAAGTGATACGTAGATCGCGCCGCCTAGTATTGGACCAATGATTCTCGCTAGTGATTGGATGGATTGGCTGCCACCTTGAATCCGGCCTTGTTCGCTGGCATCGGCGGATTTGGATAGCATGCCGTTGAATGATGGTCCGAAGATGGAATCGCCAAAGCCGAATATAAAGATTCCAACGATGAAAATTGGTGCCGATGATGCGACGGTTGATGTCGCGATGAAGGCGTAACCGATGAGTTCTGCGGTCATTCCAAGAAGCGCGATTTGCTTGTCGCTGAGCTTTTTCAAGAGTTGGGGCATGATGAAAGCTTGTGAAATGATGTCTTGGAAGCCCATGATGGAAAACACGAGTCCGATGATGGCTGGTTTCCAGTTGAAAGTGTCGATAGTGAATTGGGACATGATGGCTTGCATGGAACCGCTCGGTATCCAAAGTAGGAATGCCGCGATGAGAAGTCGGTTTAAATTTTTGATGGATAGGATGTTGAAAAGTTGGATAAATGGATTGAGTCGGGCTGGTGTGATTTCTTGGAGTCTATTTTTGGCGTCGAGGCTTTCTGGCATGAAAAAGTAACCGTAGACCATGTTTAAGAGTGCGATGATGGCGCCGAAATAAAGTGGTGCGGTGTAGCCGAAATGGGTTGCGAGTAGCCCGCCGATTGTTGGGCCCATGATGGAACCTGCGCCTGCCATTGCGCTTACCCAGCCGAAATACTTGGTGCGGTTTTCTGGGGGCGTGATGTCGGCAAAGTAGGCAAAGATGGTGCTGATGCTACCGCCTGTGATGCCTTCGATGATGCGTCCGGCGAATAGAACCCATAGCGCGCCACCAATTCCGAAAACAAAAAATCCGATTGCGGCTCCGAGTAGGCTGACGATGAGTATGGGACGCCGGCCGTATCTGTCACTGAGAGCTCCGAGCACGGGTGCTGAGAAGAACATGCAGATGGCGTATACGGACATGAGTAAGGTCACGACCATCGCTTGGTCTCCTGGATTGGTTATATATGGCTGTACTAAAAACGGGATGACTGGCGTGATGATGCTGAATCCGATTCCGATAAGAAATACGGAGATAAGACCGAATACTAGGGCGTGTTTATTGACTGTTGGTTGGTTGTTGTGTGATTTGATTTGTGGCATGATTTCGCTCCTTAAGCGTCGTTATTTTGTTTCTCTGTCAACAATAACTTATTTTTGTTTCCTTGTCAACAAATTATTTTCGAAATAAAAAACAGCTCTGGTTCCAAATGAGGGGTGAGCTGTTTCATATTTTATCATCGGTATTTTGTTTCTTTATTTCGGCATCCAAGTGATTGCTGTAATTTTTTAGAAAGTTTAGCGTGGCCTGGAATTGTTCCTCTGTTATTTGCTCGAAAACGACTTTATCTCGCTCTTGGAACTCTTGATGCAACCTTTCATGGATATCAAAAACTTCTTGTCCTTTTGGAGTCAGGCGGAAATAGATTTCTTTCTTGTTTTCTGCTTTTTGATAGCTTTCGATGAGACCTTTTTCCATCAGTTTTTTCGTCAATTTGCTGATAGCGCCTCGGGTCATGTAAAAGGCTTCCGCGAGCTTCGTGACATTGGGGTCAGCCATTTTGCCGATGTACTCAACGCCGTGGACTTCGGACGATTTGTATCCCTTGAGGCTAACTTCCATTTTTGACTTGTTCAGCGAGGCCATCTTGTTAAATACTTCTCTGGCGCCTGACATGATTTCGTCTTCTTTGTTCATCGTTTGCCCTCCTTCTTGCGTTAAGGACAATTATAGCTCGTTTTTGTTTCTTTTTCAACAATAACATTTAAAAAGCGGTCGGATTGGATGCGGTCGGAATCCAGGCTTCTTTTAGTGGCACGACTACGGGCGGAACGGTTACATCGCCAGATATCCGTTTTAGGAATTGGCGGGTTCGTTCCTGTTTTGGTGCGCCGAATAGTTCGGCTGGGCTTCCTTCTTCTACCACAACGCCGTCCGCCATGAACAGGACATGATCGGAGACTTCTTTCGCGAATTGCATCTCGTGCGTCACCACAACCATGGTCATGCCTTCTTCCGCGATGGATTTGATGACTGCCAAAACTTCACCGACGAGCTCTGGATCAAGCGCGGAAGTTGGTTCGTCAAACAGGATAACTTCCGGGTTTAGGACGAGTGCTCGCGCGATGCCGACGCGTTGTTGCTGTCCACCTGAAAGCTGACTTGGATAAAAATCGAGCTTGTCGCCGAGTCCGACTTTTGCGAGGATAGCTTCACTGCGCGCGCGGGCTTCGGCTTTTTTCACTTTTTGGGCGACGATAAGGCCTTCCATCACGTTCTGAATCACGGTTTTATGCGCGAATAGGTTGTAATGTTGGAATACCATCGCGGTTTGTTTACGCAGGGCAATGATGTCTTTTTTCGTCGCTTTTTCGGTGGCTACAGTCACATTGCCGATTTCGATTAGTCCACCATTTGGTTTTTCTAAGTAATTGAGGCAGCGCAGAAGCGTCGTTTTTCCAGAGCCGCTGGGTCCTAGAATCGTGATTACCTCGCCTTTATTGATCGTTAAATCGATGCCTTTTAGCACCTCTTGTTCGCCGAATTGCTTTTTAATTCCTTGTAAGCGTATCATCCAATCCCTCCCTGGTTATAGGCCGTGGCTTTGCGGTCGATGCGTGACGCGAATAGTTCGATGATGATCGTGACGCCCCAGTATAGCAGCCCCGCCGCGATAAATGCCTCGAGAAACTTGAGGTTGCTGGAGGCGACGATCTGCGCGGTTCCCGTGATTTCTTTGACGGACACGAGGAAGGCAATGGACGACGCTTGCAAAAAGCCAACCACGATATTCGTCAAATTGGGAATCGACTGCGCGAGTGCTTGCGGTAAAATGATGCGCGTCATCACTTGGAATTTGGTCATCCCGACCGAGTAACCCGCCTCGATTTGGCCACTTGGGACAGCGACAATGCCAGAACGGATAATCTCGGAAAGGTAAGCCCCAGCGCTAAGTGACAAAGCGATAAGTACAAAAATCGTGATCGGTACGCCGTTGATGTTGAACGACCAGTCGTAACGCTTCGCTAAGCTATCGAGTAGCAGCGGCAAGCCGAAATAAATGAGCATAATATGCATCACGATTGGCGTTCCGCGGACAAAAGATACATAGCCATTCGCCACATGATAGACGCCCTTGACGCGATAAATACGTGCTAGCGCGACGCCAAGTCCAATCAAAAAACCAACAATCAGGGGTACAAATGTAAGCATTAAGGTAAGCGGGAGCGCCGTCAAAATTTCTTTAAAAGCCTCCCAAATAAACGGATAATCGAGTTGCATCGTGTGTTTCGCCTCCTCTCCTAATCTAACGCCATAACTGGCGCTTTATGCCGATTTGCGCGTTTTTCAAATACTTTTGCAGCTTGTTCTAAGATTAAAACAACCGCATAATAAATGATTGACATCGCGATGTAGACTTCCAGCGCGTGAGCCGTCGCCGCAATCAGTGCTTCCCCGCGCCCCATCATGTCCATCAGCCCAATCGTGAACGCGAGCGATGTGTCTTTCAGCGAACTAATCACCGAATTCGCGACATTAGGAAACGCGATACTTGCACTCTGCGGCAACACAATTCGGAAAAAGCTCTGCATCGGGCTCATCCCAACCGACATCGCGGCCTCCGTTTGCCCATAATCCACGCCCTTGATCGCGCTCCGGAAAATCTCCGAGAAAATCGCCCCATCACGCAATGCGTACGTCACAATCACGAAATACGCCGGCGCCATCCGCGAAATATCGACGCCAAACACGAGCAATAACGCCGGTAACCCGTAAAAAACCAAGAACAGCTGAATCAACATCGGCGTCCCGCGAATAAAGGAAAGAAACACGATGACCAATTGGCTCAAAACCGGTACGCGAAACAACCGAACCACCGCCAAAATCAGCCCTAAAACAAGCCCAATCACCGTCGCATAAAACAAAACCTGCAACGTTATCATCAAATATTCCAGCAACGTCGGAATAAAATCAAAAATCAAATGCCAATCAAACGCCTTCCCCATCCGCGTTCCACCCCTTATTCTTTAAAAGTCTACTGTATAGTCAGCACCAAGCCATTTTTTGCTCAGCTTGCTAACCACGCCTTCCTCTTTCAATTCCTTCAGCGCCCCGTCCAAATCATCCGACAACTGCGACTCATTTTTGCGTAACAAGAAGAAAACCTTCGAGTTCAGCACAGGATCACCGACCACTTTTTGCTGAGCATCGGCCTGTTCATTCAGCAATTTCACCGCAAAAGGAGTCGTAATCGTAGCGTCCGCGCGCCCCGTTCTAATTTGATTTGTCGCGTCATTATTCCCAGTCCCCGAATACACGATATTAATTTTATCCCCGTGCTCCTTGTTATATTTCTCCAAATACACCGCCGAATTACTCGTCGCACTCACAATCGCCGTCTTCCCAGCAAGATCCGCAACCGACTTAATATCCGTATTCTTCTCGTTCACCGCCACCTGCAACGGAAAAACATTATATGGCTCCTTATTAAATAAAAACTTCTCCTTACGCTCATCGTTCACTTCCATTTGATGCGCCACGAAGTCGATTTTATTAGTCTGCAAACTCAGTAATAAATTCGAAAAATCCATCGTTTTAAACTCAAACTTGTACTGCGGCAACTTCTTATCCAGCGCCTTAACAAGCTCCACATCATACCCCGTCAAATTCCCCTTATCATCAATAAAGCAGATATTCGGGAATTGCGTACCAGTCCCAACCACAATCGTTTTAACATCCTTGCCATCTTTTGTTAGCGCATCACTCGACGCCCCCGTATCCGTTCCAAGCCCGCAACCCGCGAGCAAAACACCACTTGCCACAACTAACAACGCACCAAAAATCCACTTTTTCATCCAATCTCCCCTTAATTCGAATTAACTAGCACGTCCACATCGCCAAGCTCCGCAAACAGTGATTCATCCAACACTTTCCGTAAGAAAACAATGTTATCCCCTTCATATTCATGCTCGTAAAATCCAACATACCCACGATGCTCATAAATCGAAACAAGCCAAGGATGCCGCGTCGCCGTCGCCAAATAAACCGCCGGAGCCTTAATCTGCGCCACTAAAACCTGTTCCTCCACATAATCCAAAAGCGCCGTTCCAACCCCTTGCCGTTTGAAATCCGGGTCCACCGCGAACCACCAAATAAACGGATACGGTTGAATCGAGCGTTCCCCTAAAGCCCACGGAAAAGCCACCGTCACCGTCGCAATAATCCGCCCATCACGCTCCAACACATAATTCGCGTTTCGCCGAATATTCTCCTCGACCGTCGCCAAATTCGCCGTCGCGCCAACAAATTTTATATCCATATCCTTCAGCGGCTTGTACCCACGAATCGAGACATCATGCACGACCACCGCATCCTCAAGCTTTGCTAACCGAATAACATCCCCCACAAAAATTCCTCCTTAGTTTTGCGACTCAACTTTGTCCGCGTAACGACTCTCCTTAAACGGCAATCCCAAATTTCCACGCAACGTATCGCTCTCATATTCCCGATCATAATACCCACGCGCCTCCAAAATCGGAATCACTTTTGTAACAAAATCATCCAAGCCCTCACCCAAAACTGGCGCTCCGAAAATAAAACCATCTGCAGCCTCGCCATCAAACCAAGCGATCAACTCATCAGCAATTTTCTCCGGCGTGCTCACAAAAGCCGATTTTGGCGTCGTCACCCGCAGCGCCACCTCACGCAACGTCAAGCCCTCACGCTTAGCATCCGCCTTAATTTTCTGCGTCGTCGCCCGGAAACTATTCTCACCAACCGTCCCAATATCCGGAAACGGCTCATCTAGCGGAAACTTCCCGAAATCAAAATGATCAAAAAAGCGACCAAGATACGCAAGCGCCTCCTCATCCGAGACCAAATTCTTAATCTTCTCATATTTCGCGTCCGCATCCGCCTGCGTCACCCCAACAATCGGCGCAAAACCAGGGAAAATCTTAATCTCGTCCGCGTTACGACCATTCGCCACCGTCCGCGCCTTCACATCCGCATAAAACGCCTGCGCCTCCTCGAGCGAACCACCATTCGTAAACACAGCGTCCGCCTCTTTTGCAGCCAAATCCTTACCCGGCTCCGACGCCCCAGCCTGAAAAATCACCGGTTGCCCCTGCTTCGAACGACCAATATTCAGCGGACCCTCCACCGAGAAAAAACGCCCCTGATGATTCAAACGATGCAACTTCTCCCGATCAAAAAATTGCCCCGACTCCGGGTTCCGCACAAACGCATCATCCTCCCACGAATCCCAAAGCCCCTTCACGACCTCCAAATGCTCCACCGCAATCTCATAACGCAGCGCATGTTCCGGGTGCGTTTTCTTACTATAATTATTCGCCGAACCCTCGAGCGGCGAAGTCACCGCATTCCATCCAGCCCGACCATTACTAATCAAATCCAGCGATCCGAACTGCCGCGCCACCGTATACGGCTCACTATAAGACGTCGAAAGCGTTCCCACCAGCCCAATCCGCGACGTCACCGCAGCCAATCCCGAAAGCACCGTCAAAGGCTCAAACCGATTCAAAAAATGCGGAATCGACTTCTCATTAATAAACAACCCATCCGCCACAAAAGCAAGCGTAAAACCAGCCGCCTCCGCCTTCAAAGCCTGTTCCTTATAAAACTCAAAATTCACACTCGCATCCGCCGGCACACTCTCATGTTTCCAAGCATTCATGTGCCCACCAGGACCATGCAACATCACGCCAAATTTAATTTTTCCCATTCATCATTTCCCCCTTCTCATCTCACATCCACCGTCAAAATCGCCTCACTAAGCAACTGCACCGATCGGAACCTCGCGTCCTGCCTCGCAACCGGCGTATGAATCACGAACTCATCCACATCAAACGTCGCCCGCAACCGCACCAATTCCGCCTTCACCTGTTGCGCCGTCCCAACAATAATATCCGCCACACGCTCTTCTATCTCGAAATCCGTCACACCAGCCTGTCTCGCAAACTCCTCCGCCTGCGCCACCGTCTGCACCGTCACCGAAACACCCGTCGAAAGCGTCACCCGCACCACTTTTTGCTCACCCGCAAGCGCCCGTGCCTCGCCTTCCGTATCCGCCACCAAAACAGGAACCGCAATAATTAACTCCCCATCCGGATTCGCCGCCCGAAACGCCGTCACTGCCTCCTTCAGAACCGCCTCATCACTATTAATAAATTTCGCAAAACAATAATTCACACCCTGCGCACCCGCCAATTCCGCACTCGCCACACTCGCACCCAGCAAGAAAATCTCCGGTTTCGTCGGCGGCTCAGGATCGACCCCAACACCCGCCAACACATGATCCGCAGGCACCTCATCATCCACGAACTGCCTCAAAAGCACCAACTGCTCCTCAAAATCCGTTTTTCCCGACCGTCCAAATTGTAAAGCCTTCGTCGATAACGGCAAACCACCAGGCGCCTTCCCAACACCCAAATCCACTCGATTCGGCGCTAACGTGGCTAACAAATTGAAGTTCTCCGCGACCTTATACGCACTATAATGCTGCAACATCACGCCACCCGAACCAACCCGAATCCGCTCTGTGCGCGCCAACAAATGCGACACCAAAACCTCCGGCGAAACACCAGCCAACAACTTCGTATCATGATGCTCCGACACCCAAAACCTGTGATATCCCCATTCCTCCGCCTTTTCCGCCAACGCAATCGTCTGCTGCAACGCCTGATACCCACTTTTTCCATCCGCAATCGGGCTCTGATCTAATAAACTGAGTCTAAATCCCATTTCTCCGCCTCCCTCAAAGCCGTCTCAAGCGCTGGCAAACCGAGTTCCGTCACGCCCCGATATGTATGCCCCCGACCAATTTCGACCACTGGAACATAACGCACCCCGTATTTCGCCTGCAAAATATCCCGCTGTTCATCATGATCCGTCACATCCACCACCTGAAATTCATGCCCCTCCTTCGTCAAATAATCCTTAACCTCCGCACAATACGCACAACCCTGTTTCGCCCAAACAACAATCGATAAATTTTCCGCCATCTCACTCGTCCCCTTTTTAAATAATTTGCCCCACTTCACGCCTACCGACCGCCACGACCAATTCCGTCAACTGCCCACGCAACCGCTGCTCCAACTCCACATCCCGAATCGGCACAACCGCCGCCTTATCCACCTGCGCGTCCACCACGTAAACCCCTTGCAAAACCTCGCCCTTCAACACACCAAGTAGCGGTTTTAACGCAAAATCAATCGCCAACACATGCCCACTGCTCCCACCAGACATAATCGGCAGAACAACCTTATTTTTCAAAATATTCTCCGGCAACAAATCCAGAACCGCCTTCAAAACCCCCGTATACGAAGCCTTATAAACCGGCGATCCCACAATCACGCCATCCGCCGCCTCAATATCCGCGACCAATTCCCCAATCCGCGTATCCTTAAAGTCCGCATTCACCAACGTTTCCGCCGCAAAATCCCGCACCGAGTGAAAACTAACCTCCACCCCATTCCCCTGCAAAATCCCACCAGCATACCGCAAAACCTTATCCGTCCCCGATTGCGCCGATGGACTACCAGACAAAATCACGATTCGACTCATCTCATCCCCACTTTCTTTTTAAAACATATATATCCGATGCATTTACTATGAATTAAGACAAAAAAGAACCTCCCTTCCGAATTTGGAAAAGAGATCCCTCTTCTCCCTATTTGCCAGGCCAAAAACGCTCGCCTGCTGGAATGAGCACCGTTCTATCACTAGAGGTTGCTGTGGGATCAAAGGACCAGGTTCCTCCCCCAACTCTTAATAAGGACTGTATAATTTTTATGATTGGATGTATCTTACCATCCCTAAAATCAGATGTCAACAAATAATTTGTCTTTTTAGACTAGTTAGGTTTTTCACAAAAAGGATAAGACACCACCAAGCCTAGCATCCACCCCATCAAAATTTTTCTATCTGATACATATTCCGCATAAACGCCATTCGACAAATCAGGCATCCAAAAACAAACCCACTCACATTCAAAATGACATCCGTCACATCCATAAAATGATTTGGATAAATAAACACAATATCCAAAAATAACTGCACCGATTCAATCATGACCGAAGTAAGTAATCCGACACAGAACATCCGCACAAATGAGAGTTTCGGCTTCATCACACCCACATAAATCCCAAGAGGAAATAGCAACATCACATTCCCCATCGCTTGATACCAATCCGCGCCAGACCCATTCAAAAACTGATGAAACGGTATCGAATTAATATAATCCGTCACCGCATAACTCCCAGCATCCAACAAATAGGCAAATACCGTAAACGGAAAAATCACAAACTTAATCAAAAATACCAAATAAACACCAAACAAAATCGTCGCAAAGTAATACCTATCCAACTTCTTCTCTTTCAAAAGAAATCCCAAAGTTATCGCCATCACGGCAAGAATCGCAATCGCCAAAATAATAATTAAAGCTGGATCATATGTTATGCCCATTTTAGCAATTCCCTCCTAATGAACTACCCTTCAAAGCCTCGGACACAACCTCTTCTTATCCCACTTATACACAACAAAAATCAATACTACAAAAACAGCAAACACGACCAAATAACCCAGCATCAAATTCGCATTCTCCCCAGAAATAACGTCCATCGTGGAAGCAGAAGTATTATATATTTTCGGCACAGTAAGGAGCATTAAATTTTTCAAATCAAAGCCACCTAAATTAGGGACAAGCAGCATGTACACAAATAGCGCAACAATACTAATCAACGTTGACCGCACAACAATTGTCAGCAAAAAGAAGAAGCACCCGAATAAAATCAAGACCGCAGATTGATACACAAATTGCATCGGTAATTCCGACAAATAACTCACACTTACGTTCGGCTGAATACCCATCATTAAGTTGAACACATACTGAATTCCCATCGAAATGAGCACCGTTCCCACAACCGAAACAACAGCCATAACCACTATCGACAAAAGCTTACCAAAAAATAACGATCTATAACCTTTCAATAGCAGCTGACTCTTCATGGTTCTATGTTTAAAATCAAAAAACGCAACGTGACAGCTATATATACCAAATACAATAGGCAAAAACAAAATCGCAACAGACGTAAAAATTTGATTCGGGTCATTCAGCGGATTCAGCGCAACTTTAGCCGCAATCACACGATAATAATCATACTTCAATACGTTACTTATTTCCTCCGAATTCCCATCCTTTATAATTTCTAAATCCTCCGATAACGCTTGTTTTAAAGTAATACCATCTTTTTCATACATCTGCAAAGTATCATCAAAGCGAGCCTCTTTCTGGTGAAGCGAACTATATTGCGCATAACTCGAAAAACCACATAATACAACAAGAAACAGCAGCAGTGTAATCACATATTTCGCCTTCCATTGATAAAATAATTGCATCTTGACACTATCCCACATACTTTTCATATACGCTCTCCAAATCTGTAAACTCATTTCTAGCAACATGGATTAATGCCGCATCATGGATCACAAAAACCTCATCCAAAATCCGATTATAAAAATCAAACTGATGCCCGCAAACTAAAATAAGCATGTCCTTTTTGCACGATACTAGTAGATTCCTGACTTGTTTCGCAGTCTCATAATCCAGCCCATTAGACACCTCATCCAAAATAAGCATTTCCGGCTTTGTGAAAATAGCGATAAGAATCGACAAAATCTTTTTTTGCCCCAGTGAATAGGATTTTACCTTTCTCTTCAACACGCTAACATCTATGTATTTCAGCATCAATTCCTGCTCGTCCCCGTCCAAATCCCGTCTGACTAATAAACCAATATTATCATACGCGTTTAAATTGCTGTATAAATGCGATTCATCAAAAACAGCAGCAATATTTCTCGATTTCACAATCTCACCAGAATAATCTTCAAACCCCATGATACAGTTGAAAAAAGTCGTTTTCCCCGCGCCGTTCTTTCCTAAGAAAAAGATAATGCCACGAGAATCCAGTTTCATATTAAAGTTTGACAAGATAATCTTGTTTTTATATCGCTTTTCTAAGTTTATGATTTCTAGCATTTCATTCCCACTCTCCGCCGATTCCACTATATAATAAGGCAGTTACAAATCAGAATTGCAACTACCTCTACAAAACTATCCGATAATAAAGCGCTTCATAAATGGTACACGTCGAAATAAATAATAATACAAAGCATAACCAATAGCTCCACCACAGACATTCAATATCACATCATTGATATCCGTCGCCCGCCACACATTGAGCATCGTCAATTGCCAAACATACTGCAAAATTTCAATCCCTATCGAAGTTGTTAAGACAATCACAATAACACGCCCAAAGTGCCGCATCCATCTAAAATTAACTGGCAACAAAATAGCGAAAGGTATCATCATAACAAGATTGCCACCCAAATTCCTCACAATTATCGAAAAATCAGCATCCAACAAACCGAAAAACTGTAGTGGATTTAAATTAACCACAATTTCCCGATACCGTTGCTCATACTCCCCGATAATGATATTTATTGGGAATAGAGTCACTACAATTAATATAACAAGATACAGAACAAGAAACAAGCGGCTTATCTCTTTATAGCCATCCATTCGCTTATTTTTGAGTATTAGTATGATACGTATGAATATATAAACGCAAGTAATCAGGAACATTGGCACCAAACCATCTATCGTATACTCTTCATATCCCATTAGTTCAATACAGAGCCTGAGGAAGACATTTTCCCACCACTAACATTTACAACTAAATAATAACGATTATCATTTTTATCCACATTATTCGGAAATTTAAACGTCCCTTTTTTCGTTACCTTTATCTCACCGTATGACTTATCAATACCAATCGTTATCATTCTTTTCAGTTTAAAATAAGGCGTACCTTTACCATCCAAACTGTTTACTCTTAGATACGCCTTTCCCTTATCTAACGTTTTCCAAGATTTAGATGCTTTACCATCAATATAGCTGCTTCCACTGACACTGTAAGAACTTGATGCAGCATAGACATTCATTGACCAACCAAATGCACTTAAAAGTAAAATCATCACAAAAAATCCTATACCATTCTTTTTCCAAGTTGTCTTCATACTCCCTACTCCTTTTTAGTTTTATTTATAACAACCAAATTGTATCACACAAACAATAATCGAGTCAAATTGAGTTGAAAAATGCAAAAAGCCCCTCAAAAAGGAGCCAACAACACCATCAAATCTCTTCCACAATCGATGTCCCAGAATCTCTCTCTAGCCCATTCCATTGCCATTTCTCGTGCATACGAAGTTTCCCATCTGGTAAAAATTCTGGTGTCGAGTGGCACGTCCCGCTTCGAATTTTTTTGTGGACGCTTACATGATTATAACGGAAATCAATCGATCCATCCTTGTGAACAACACCAATCAGTGTCCCACGCTCAATCTCGCCACCCTCGTATGTCCCCGAAATGACATCGCCATCTTGAAAATAATGAAAAACCGTTTTTTCAGACACCTCGCCATTTCCCGAGTTTTCGACCACTGTGAACTTTTTACCCTGATAATTAACGATCAGAATCCCTCCTAGTTTTCGAACTAATCACACAACTATTATAGCACAAAATGACAAAAATGCCCTAGCCAAGTGTTGCATGACTAGAGCCTCATTTTTTTATTACTCGCCTAAATCCTTTACCCACTCATTCATTGCGCGGCGTGGCTTCGCATCTGGAACCTCGTTGACCCGCGTAACCTGCAAGCAACCAACGATCTGCTGCCCATCCAGCCCCAGCTCCGTCACAACGCCAGGATCAAAAATAAAGTTATTCGTCCGCCACAGCACGCCAAGACCTGCTTCCCATGCCAAAAGTTGGATGTTCTGAATAAACGCACTCGTCGCAGCGATTGCCTCAAAATCCTTCTTACCGCTACCGATAATATCCGTCGTCACGATCAGCGTATAAGGCGGCGCCACAATCTTGCGCTCATTCCCAGCACGAATCTGCTCGCGCCGCTCATGCGTCAACGGCTCGCCCTGCATCCGCTCCATCGAGTTCACAATCGCCTCCACAAAACGGCGCTTCTCCCCTTCCGTCGATAAAACCGCTACATGCCACGGTTCGATTTTACTATGAAACGGTGCAAAAGCCGATTTCTCCAAAATGTCATTAATAACCCCGCGCTCGATTGGCGTCTCGTCCACCTGCTTGATACTACGGCGCTCCATTATAATTTCTGATATATTTTTAGCCATCGATAGTCCTCCTAGTGATAATCATTCTCACTAAGTATAGCACGCCAAACCATCTTTGACCATCTCAGCGTGTCGACAAACGCTCATTCTCGTCGTTAAAACTCCGTTCCAGTGCTCACATACTCTAGTATACTCCGCGCTGGTACTCGCTTTTTCCTAGAGACTAAGCATTTGTCGACGCGCTGAGGTTTGGAGGGGAAATCATGTGAAGTAGTTTATCTACAGACCTAACTTTCCAGAATTTCCAACGTGAGGTCATTTTTGGATTTATGCGCCACAATATAATCGATATACTGCGTCATAAACTCCCCGTTCGCCTTCTGCCACAACGCATAGCCTGGCGTCTTCTCCACACCATTCAAAAAGCTCTTATCCCCCGTGAAATACGCAAAATTGACCTGTTCCATCGTTTTTGCCATCTCCTCCACATCATCCGGATCATATTTCCCAGTTTGGAACAAATCGCTGAGCGCCTTCGTATAGCTAAACTGGCCAAAATAAGCCTTCGAATACTGCTGAAAACCGAGCAAATTCGGGTCCTTCGAGTTTATTTTCCACGCATATTTTTCCACATCCACACGCTGCGTTTTATAAGACAACCCCTTATTCGGCGCGTAGTTAACGACACCATACTGCTGCGGATACATCGCCATCGAGCTCGTCGCGACATCATAAATCGTGCGGTCATGCGACGTTTCCGACCTAATATCCTGAATATGCACATGCCCACTCAAGTTCAGCGCCAGATCATTCTTCGCAAAAAGCGACACCGCCTCCTTGTTCTGCACAATCGTGAACCCTTTTGTCAAAAGCTCACTATGATCGAGCAAATTGTGATGCGTCACCGTAACCAGCTCCGCCCCATGCTTCTTCGCCAAATCAATGCATTCCTGAATCCAAGCGAACGTCTCCGTGCTAATATACCCGTTCGTCTCCGGTGCACCATAACGCTTATTATTCTCGTAATCCGCCGTATCCACCATCAAAAGCCAAACATCCTCGGACGGCGCCGCGAGATAACTAAGCGTGGAATCATCCCGCATCACCGCCTCATCATAACCCGAATGACGATAAATTTCGGCAAACTCATCCGGCGTAATATCCTCCGCTTTCAACTGCTTATCCCCTTCAAATTTACGCGCGTAAGGGTTCAAAACATCATGATTCCCAGGAATAACAAACGTTTGGACACCCGCTTTCTCGATATCCTCCAATTTCTCCGCCATTTCCTCGTGGCTGACTTTCTCGCCATTATTCGTGATGTCACCGCTAAGCACGAGAACATCCGGTTTCTGCGCCTTCACATCATCGACAAAAGCATCCGTAATTTCGGTGATGTAATTCTGCTGCTTACCGTCCCCCGTCGCGAGGTAGGTTTTGAAAGCCTGTTTGCCATCGGTGAGCGTGTTGGAGAGATAATGGATATCAGTAGCTTGGTAAATAGTGAGCGGTTGGTTTGCTGCGATTTTTGGCGCTATATGAGGTTCAGAAGATTGTTCAGTTGATTGCGCGCATCCAGTCAGCGCAAGGCCCAGTGACGCGATACATGCAAGTACGGCTTTTTTCATTTGGCGGAACTCCTTTGTTTATATATTCACATGTTTTCAGTATAACATGATTTCTGGAGTTTAGGGGTGGATAAATTGTGACGGAGGCTCCGAGTATTCTATTTATTCTCCTGTTTAAAGTATATAAAATTTCAACTTATACCTCCATATATCTTTATGGTATAATATCTCTGCAGACAACTAAAATCAGGAAAGGATGAGTAAGAAGTGGCAAATAAAATACAACTTCCTAGCGGTAGATTATCCGAACATGCGACTGCGATTGGAAAAAACACGGATGCTTTGGCATTAAAATTGAGGCCGAACGTATCCTATTCTACAGGAACTGCACAAGAATTAGTCTATGATTGCATGGAAATGACACAATTTTTGCAAGTATTTCCTACAGCCTTTTCAAAAGATATTCAAAACCTGCGTAATGTGGAAAAGGCTTTTGTCGCATCCGAAAAAGAAATTGCTAAGTTATTACAAACAGGCGTAGATTTTTCTTGGAAGAAATGATGAAGGGGAGGCACTCAGGAAGATGGAAAAAGAGAAAGCTTTACTTGAGAAACAGTTAGAACAAGCACTACAAAAACGTCGCAATTTAGAGGATGTACAGATTGGATTAATTGAGCTCAATCGTGAGAAAGCAAAAATCTTGATGCATTTTAGCGACGCTTGGCAAGGAAATCAGGCCTACACAACAATCGCGAAACTACAAGATGAAATGGAAGCAGAGTGGCGGGAAACACGTAAAAATGCGAATGCACTAGAAGACCAATTGCTAGAAGAACAACGACAAATTCGTAACCAACTAGAACGATTAGAGGAGAATAACACCAATGGCGCGTATTGATATTGCAGAAATACATAATTTTGTGACCGTATTCATTGCAGAATCCAAGCGCGTACAAATGGAATTAGACCATAAAAAGACTGCGATTGGGCATTTTTTATCTGACTCAGAAATTCAAGGAAACATCGGTGACCAAGCAAAAGCTTATTACCGAGATGTTTATTATCCACTTCTAGACGGAACGAAAACATGTTTAATAGATGCCGAAGAATGCCTGAAAAAGTATATATCCGATTTCCACGCGCAAGTAGATCCTTCTGCAAATGCAAAACTCGATTTAGCTCGCATGTATGAATTACAAGCAGACATGCGAAAATATGAAAACAAGATAGAAAATTTAAAAGCAAATGTCAATTCCACAGCAAATAGTATGGCTTCCATTGGGAAAAATATTGGTTTACAATTAGGAATGGAGACAGCCCTCGGAAATTTCCGAAGAGAAGAACAAATATTAGAGAACTACGAACAATTTGAAGCCACACATCGAAATGTCCTCCGTGACGTTTTAGAAAAACTCCATCAAGTCAAACAAAGCTTGGCACAAATAGAAAGTGGCGTTGCTTTTGATGCTTCTTCCCATACGTTCCATTCTAACAAAATAAAACTAGGCGCCCTAGAACCTAAAAAAGCGAAGAAATCGTTTAACTTTGATAAATACGACAAGACGTTACAAGGAAGCTATTGGGTACTGACCAAGAACGGAAAAACAGATGCAGATTGTGCAGAAGCGACGATTGCATATAACCAAAGTTTGGCGAATGGCTCTGTCAAACCTGTGAAAAATGCGCAAGAAGATATCGATGCTAAAGTAATGAAGGCAGCAATAGGTGGGATTTACTATTATACAGATGAGCCTATTACAAAAATGCAGAGTTTCTCCATTTTAGCTAGTGTTGCCGTGGGTGCGATCGCCTACAAAAATAAAGGCCTTCTATACTCAAAAAGTAACCTAAGTAAAGTTAAATCTAACCTTCAAATCAAAGAATTCGGGAAAACTATTGTTATTCAAAAATCTATTAATAGTGGTTTGGTTAGAAATTATATTCGAGATGTAGAACAACAAACAAGCAGAAAAATTGCTAAGATTCAGGTAGATGCACTTAAAGATGCGCTACGAACCAAAGAATATACTAAACTAACGCCCGCTGAAACCACAAAGCACCGAATTAAATTCGATTCCGCAAAAAATAAAATAATCGCCGATTGGGAGACTAAGCTAGCACAAGAATGGCCAAAGTATACTGATAATGTTTTCTCAGAAAAAACAGGAAAAATCATTCGACGTCCAGGTGAAAAATATGATGCACATCACTTAATTGAAAATACATTCGGTGGTGAACATGAGTGGTGGAATATACATCCCGCTAAATTCCCGAATGAGCATCAAGCAGGTATTCATGGTGCTGGTTCACCCGCACGAGAATTATTCAAAGGAGATAAAAAATAATGGCATACGAATTTATAAGTAATGATACTGAGAATGAATTTTACCCACTTGATAAATCTGAAATCGCACAGGCCGAAGATGAATTAGAGTTGAACTTTCCTCAGCCCCTTAAAGATTTTTATTCTGATATTGGATATGGCTTCCTAAAAAGCTCTAATTCAAATGTAAATAGATTGATGGACCCCGAATCCGTAAGAGATTTCCGATTACGAAGAAATGATTTCGAATTTTTCCCAGACATTGAAATTTACGATGAATATGAGGAAAATAAATTAATATTTTTTGAAGTCAGCGAAAGTGCGCTAATGTCGATTGGAACTACAGATAATAACATCTATTATTACGATATACCAATAGCAGCTTCATTAGAAGAGTTTTTACTGAAAATGATGGAAAATGATAGATATTATTTCGAGTTACTTGAGGACTAATTAGAGATCAATACCGTTATACAAAGATACGCGAGGAATTAATCAAATAATATATCTTAATTATTTTCTTAAACCTGTTTTCTTACTTGTTTTGTATACTCTGGCATGATTTTATATTATGATTGGAGTAGTAAAAAGAATAGGGAGGAAAAGATGATGAAAAAAAATATCCATGTCGTGGGTGCAGTCATCATACAAAATGATAAAATACTGTGTGCCCAAAGAGCAGAGAATACATCGCTTGCACTCCAATGGGAATTCCCAGGCGGCAAAATTGAAAAAGATGAAACGCCTCAAAATGCATTGATTCGTGAAATTCAAGAAGAGATAGATTGTCAAATAACTATCGGCGAACAGCTAGAACACACCATTTATGAGTACGATTTCGGCATCGTCCATCTCACAACATTTTTGTGTCACTTGATTCAAGGCGAACCAAAGCTTTTAGAGCACAACGCCATCAAATGGCTAAAACCATCTGACTTAACCTCTCTTACTTGGGCCCCTGCTGATATTCCAGCGGTTCAAAAATTACAGCAACTTACCTTCTCATAAAATTAATTCAGCTTGAATCACATCCTTTCGAGTCTATTTACTCGTCAAGATATGATTCAAGCTTTTAATATGTCAGCTCACCATATAATTGTTGTGGGACTGGCTGATGAAAGCGCCAAATTACATTCATCGGCTTATTGCCATTACTACTAACAAAATCAACTCCACCTAAATAAATAAATGGTTCAGTCACACCATCTTCTTTAGCTTTTTTCCTTACAAATAATTTCACTTTTATTCCCAATGTTTGGTGATTAATAAATTGTTCTCCACGAGGCGAAGTTTCACTTGTGTTATTTTGTGATTGCCAATGGAACTGGCTCTTATCGATAAAATAATCATTGTATTCCAAATGAGCTTCAACCTTTTCTTTATTCAGGTTAACATAAAGGTAAAAGCAGTTATTATAAAAGTGAACACCTTCTTGATCCATTGCCGATTGATATTTATCAACGCCTTCAAGTATTGCTACATCTTCTTTTTTATATTTTTTATAGAGCTGTAATTTTTCATCAAGAAGAAGAGTTTTTTGGCTAAATTCCTTTTCATAGCTATGCACACCATAGTCAAGATAATCATTTAGCAGTTCTTTAAATTCATCAGCCATTATCATGCTTGATAATTCTTGATCTAAATGTATAGTTCCGTTATCATCTTGGAAACTTCTCTTTAAAAGCTTATTATCCATTAGCCTATTTATTGCAAATCGTATAGAAGCCTGTTCCTTTTCTGCTATTTTTATCGAATATACATACTCTACATAGTTCTGAACTAACTCTAAACTAACCTCATTCTCTTTCAACAAAATAACTAAAGCGATGTAATCATAAAATTTACGAATAGGAATTAGACTTGAGATACTATCAAATAATTTCGTCAACACACTACTTTTGAAAATTGCGCTGTCAATAGAATCCGCCAATTCCGTTCTCTGCTTTATTGTATGGATATTTTTATATACTGTACCTGATAATAATTGCTTAATCTCTGGAGCATTTTCAAATTTAACAAAGTCGAGTATTTGAACAGTTCTATTACTTCCCGTACTTTCCTTAACTACTTTATCAAAATCTTTAAATATAGACTTAATATTATCCGCGGTGTTAAACTTCGTTATATCGAGAGTTTGCAGTATCTCTTCTTTTACAATTGGAGACAAATCTATATGCAAATTAGCATTTAAGTCTTTAAAATTACTCTGTATCATATACCGTACTTTATTTTTATCTATATATCCCCGTTCTCTATTCCCCATCAATGCCACTGGAATTAGATAACTCTTCCTGTGATTCGCAACAAAATCAAGGACCGTGACATATTCTTTGTTTGGTGATTTCCGCAACCCTCGGCCAAGTTGTTGTGTAAAAACAATAGCAGATTCAGTGGGACGCAAAAATAAAATTAAGTTTAGTTCTGGGATATCAACACCTTCATTAAAAATATCCACAGTAAATATAAACTGCAATTCATCATTTGGATTACGGAGTCGTTCAATCATTTCAAATCTTCTATCGCCTTGGTCGTCACCAGTCAGGCATATACTTTTTATACCTTCTGAATTAAATTGCTCACTCATAAATTTGGCATGTTCTTTATTAACACAAAATCCTAAACCATGTAATGTATCACCACTATACTGATATTTTTTCATATTTTTTAATATCAATTCTATTCGTCTGTTGGTATTTAATTTTTTAACTAACTCATGTTCATCTCTGGATATTTCATTTAATTCTAATACCGTATTATCTGAGATACCAAAATAATGAAAAGGTGCTAATAGCTCTTTTTCTAAAGCTTCTTCTAATCGTATATTAGAGACTACATTATTTTCCACCAAATCATATATATTTACCTTATCGGTCCGCTCAGGCGTTGCAGTTAGCCCCAACAAAAATCTAGGATGAAAATGCGCAATCAATCGTTCATATTGCGGAGCTGCTGCACGGTGGAACTCATCAATAATAACAAAATCAAAATGTTCCTTTGAAATAGTTTCTAAGTCTTTAGCGAGCGTTCTCATCGATGCAAATGTAAACTTAGCTAACTCTTTTTTCCCACCTACATAATAAGAAAATGATTCAGAACCATCCTCAAACACTTGGCGGAATGTCCTATGAGCACTTTTTAAAAGTTCTATACGATGTGCCACAAAAAGAACTGAACTAGCTCCAATATCCTTTGCAGCAAATGCAGCCAAGTAGGTTTTACCTGTTCCTGTGGCCGCAATGGCAAGCCCTCTAGTATGCCCATTATCCATAGATTTCTGTATATTTGACAGAGCTTCATCCTGCATTGAATTAGGTCTTAACTCACCTGAACCCAGTGTTTGAGAATTGTTAAAGCTAGCTCTATATGTTGATTTCCCATCTTTAATTTGGCAATATTCTTTATAACCCATAACATATGCTTCATCCAAACATACAATATTATCATGTCTCCAAAGATGTTCGAATCTCAGCTGACCTGTTTCTACGACACTATCTGATTTTTTTTCATAAGTACGTAAATTCCACTCCTCTCCATTTTTCAATGCTGCTTTTGAAATGTTAGAAGATCCTAAAATGATTGAGTCAACATCATTTTTACGATAAAAGATATAAGATTTAGCATGAAAACTGTCTACACTACTCTGCGGTTGATAAATTTTTGTTTCGATATTTGGATACTGTAACAGTGTTTCCATCGCACTTGGTTCTGTAATATTTAAATATGTAGTGGTAATAATTCTACCTTTAATACCTGCTTGTTGAAGCTGATCTAGCGTACTCACCAACAAACTCAATCCAGAAGTACGTATGAAGCTAACGACAATATCAAAACTATCACATGTTAGCAATTCTTTCTTCAATACATCTAATAACTGCTCTGCTTCATTGTACATCAATCTAGTTTTTCCATTTTCTGATGCTTTTAGTGATATTTCGTTAAAGAATTTACTCTGTTGTTTATCCATTTTAGAAAGCCCTACTTCACCTTTTAGAACCTCTAAGTTTACTTGCTGTAATTGTTCTTCAATGACATACTCAGCAGCTGGTTCCCTAACCTCTTGAGCATCTCCACTATTACTCTTATAAAAATTTTCATCCATTTTGTTCTCAATCCACCTTGTTAGTAAATTTCCATTATTCTTATTATAGCTTATTTGACTATTTTTTACCTCTAATCCATGTAAATTTGTTATGAGAAATAGGTAAACAGCCCTCTATTTGTAATTTTAGTAATATTTCACCTGTCTTACGCTCTTTCAGATTACATAATAGAAAGCCCAATAAATATTACCGTAATCAAAAAGACCCGAGCTGAACATTTCCTAGCCCAAATCTCTATTTATAAACATTAATAATTGATATAAACACAAAAATAGCCCCAACAATCTCGCCAAAACGAAATTGTTGGGGCTATACGGGTTCAAGACCCTTGAAACGGCTGCTGCTTTTGCACCTAGTGCACGGACTCAAAGGCCCTCCAATAGTTCCATAGTATAACATCACGCTCGTCATGTCAATTAATTTCCGCCTTCCATCTAAGCTCAATATGATAACTACTGCTATATATTACAAAATACACGAATCAGGGCTTATTGTGCTATGATAAGGAATGAAAAAGGAGGAATCCCAATGCAAAAAGATATCCATGTCGTCGGCGCTATCATTCAAAAGAACAATAAAATCCTCTGCGTCCAACGTGCTTACTCTGCTGTTAATGGCGCGGATTGGGAGTTTCCAGGCGGTAAAATCGAACCCGGCGAAACACCCGAACAAGCGCTCATTCGCGAAGTCCAAGAGGAAATCGGCTGTGTCATCACGGTGAATCAAGCGTTTGACCACACCGTTTACGCCTACGAATTTGCCAATGTTCACCTCACTTGTTTCCTTTGTGATCTCATCACTGGCGAACCGATTTTGCACGTCCATCAGGCGATGAAATGGCTCAACACTAACGAATTATCTGACTTGAAATGGTCGCCTGCCAATCTCCCAGCCGTCGAAAAACTCCAGAAAAAAGATGTCTAATCGCGCTGACTAGGCATCTTTTTCTAACTTATCTCCGTGCTTTGCTTACTTTCAATTTCTTTCCTTTTACCGTAACGGTTTGCATCGCCTTCACGACTTGCGCGCCTTTTCCGTTCAGAATTTCCACAAACGACACGTTATCCTCAATCGTGATAATCCCGATATCATCCGCGCTAACGCCGTCCAATTTCGCGATTGTCCCGACGAAATCCACCGCGCGTAGCTTCTTCTTTTTGCCGCCGTTAAAATAAATCTTCATAATATCTTTACTCAGCGCCGCGCTCTTGTCCTTCTTCACGACTGGTGCTTCTTCCATTTTCTCGTCAAAAGCTGGTTTTCGCGCCGCCACAATCGCCTCATTTGGCAGATCAACTTGCGGAATTTCAAAGCCAATGTACTCCTCGATTTCACCGATAAAACGATTCTCAAACGGCGTCACAAAAGTAATGGCCTTCCCGCTTCGTCCAGCGCGCCCCGTCCGACCAGTCCGATGTACATAGCTCTCTTTTTCAAGTGGCACGTCGTAATTCACCACAAGCGTTATGTTCTCGATATCGATCCCGCGCGCCGCCACGTCTGTTGCCACTAAAAAGCGAAACATGCCGCGTTTAAAATCGTTCATCACGCCAAAACGATCTTCTTGCGTCAAACCACCGTGAATCTTCTCAGCAGGATAACCCATGCGGCGCAGCTGGTCATACGTGTCATCCACGCGCTCTTGCGTCCGACAAAAAATAATCGCGCTTTCCGGATTCTGCACAATCAACGTATCGCGTAACGCGACCATTTTGCGATCATCCTTCACCGTCACTTTTTCATGCGTAATATCCGCCGTCGTCAGGCCAGTGGCAGCGATTTCGACGTGCTTCGGTGCCTTCATATACTTGTCGCTCAACATCGCGATATCCGCGGGCAAAGTCGCCGAGAAAAGCATCGTCACGCGCTCCTTTGGCAAAGCTTGAATAATCGCCTCAACCTGCTCAATAAAGCCCATGTTCAGCATCTCGTCCGCCTCATCGATGACCAAATAGCGCACCTTCTCCAAGCTCAGCGTTCCTTTTTCAATATGATCCAGCGTCCGGCCAGGCGTCCCAACAACAACATGGCTCTTCTGCTTCAATTCCAATTTCTGTTTCGCAAAAGGAGACTTCCCAAAAATCGCCGTCGCCTTGATACGTTTAAAACGACCAATATTAGTAAAATATTCCTGAACCTGCGCCGCCAATTCCCGCGTCGGTTCCAAGACCAGCGCCTGCGGTTTATTCTCGCCCCACTCCACGAGCTCACAAATCGGAATCGCAAACGAAGCAGTCTTCCCACTCCCAGTCTGCGCCTTCACGACAACATCCTTCTCCTCCAAAACAAGCGGCACAACCTCGCGCTGCACCTCCGTCGCCTCCGTATACCCTAACCCAGCAAGCGCCTTCTCAATATCCGAACCTATATTATCAAATTTCATATTTCTACCTCTTTCATATTTCTACATCATATCTGTATGGTGTTTTGTTAAGTATAACATGAAAAGCTGAGGGAGCCCGTTAGATCCGAAAAAAATTGTTAGGGGCCGCAGGAAAAGTCACAAAAGGATGGCAATATCACTACGTTCTATTGCATATTGATTCACTAAATCAAAGCATACGACGCTTTGAAAGTTCATCAACAACTTTTTCGGAGGTCACGAAATTTTCGAGGATCTGGCTCCCGAAGCTGGATCCGGAGGCGGCGATCGTGACGCAGAACAAGCATTACACACTCACTTCTATCCTTATACATATTGCCATTTCCCCACTCGCATAATATACTAAAAAGAAAACCGCTCTTGAAAGGAGCAACACAATGAAGAAAAAAACACTCATTATACCAGGCATCATCATTCTATTTTTTGCAGTAGGCATTTTTTGGACTGTCCATGCTTTGGACCAGGCGCCAAAATCTGAACCGCTCAAAAATCTCACCCAGAAATCCGTTCAACAGCTATCCGAACAAACGAAATCAACGCTCCAATCCCTGGCTAATTCAGGCGGAGACACCACTTCACAAAAACAATTAACCGCACTAATAAACAACACAAAACAGTACAAACTAACAAGCGACGCCAACAGCACATACATCAAAAACCTAACCGCTTGCCTAGAAACGCTCCAACAATACAAATCCGGAAAAGCCGATAAAAAAGCGCTCGGACAGGTTTATCCAACTTTTATAACGAGTGAAAACAAGCTCAGCGATATTACCAAAACCACGCAATACCAATGGTTCTATGCAGCTGCAGCGAACTACGAACAGGGTCTCAAGCAAAAAGGCGTCATCACGCTAACCATGGTCGGCGACAACTCGTTCGGCACCTATCCCGAAACGCCTGAACACCTCAAATTCGACAATGTTTTCAAGAAAAATAACGGCACCAACACGTACGTTTATCAAAACTGTTTACCGTGGTTCAAATCTGATGACTACACGGTTATCAACGCCGAAAGTGCCTTCACGAATGCGACGAAAGCCGAAGTCAAAATGTGGCGTATTAAAAGCGATCCAGCGCATGTCGCGTTCCTGCCAGCAAGCGGTGTCGATGCCGCCAATCTCGCTAATAACCACACGATGGACTACTTCCAAGTTGGCTATGACGACACGCTAAAAGCTTTTAAAGACAACGATATTCCCGTTTTCAACAAAAATATGCCGCTCATCACCAAAATAGGCGGTATCGAAACTATTCTACTCGGTTATGATTGCCGCTCGAGCCAACAATCCGCGAGCTATCTTGCAAAAATCGAAGCGGACGTAAAAAAGTATAAAAAACCGAATAATCTCGTTATCGTCAACATGCATTGGGGCGTCGAATATCACGAAACACCCGTCGACTACCAAACCCAATTCGGCCATGCCATCATTGACGCCGGCGCGGATATCATCATGGGCTCTCACCCTCACCGCCTCGAAAGCGTAGAGAAATACAACGGCAAATACATCGTTTACAGCATGGGAGACTTCGCTTTTGGCGCCGATCCAACTCTACTTTCCCGCATGACCTCGATGTTCCGATTGCGCTTCACAGAAGATGATGGTAAAGTAGTTCTTAAAAACATGCCCATCGTCCCAACCTACGAGAACTCAGACGGCAGCCTAAACGAAAACAACTACCAACCACTTCCCGTTTTTGGCGACGATGCGAAGAAAATTGTGAACGAACTCATCCGAATAAGTAAACCAATACAGGGCGGCGTAACAGAGTACGACTACTTTGATCCGTTTATATGAAAAGTTGAGACGGCCCGTCAGATCCGAAAAAAATTGTTAGAGGCTGCAAGAAAAATCCGCTCTTGATTTTTTTGGAGGGCACGAAATTTTCGAGGATCTGGCCGTTGAAACTGGATCTGGAAATACTAATCATGATTCTCAACATGGGCCTATCACTACCAGCACTTCCCACGCTTAATAAGGATTGAAGGAAAGAACATTCTCTAAAAACCAGAAAGAAGGAACCCAATTTGAAAGAAATATTTCAACTGCTAAAAAAGGGAAACAAATCGGCACTCACCGCGGCAATCGTCAACGTGCTTGTCTCCATCATTAAAGGAACCACCTACGTTTTCACAGGAAACGTCGCCATGTTCGCCGAAACGCTACATAGTCTCGGGGACGCGGCTAACCAGTTTTTCGTATTCGTTGGTTCAGCACTCAGCAAAAAACGCCCAACAAAGCGCTTTCCAAATGGTTTTGGCCGTGTCGTGAATCTCGTGCTTCTCGGCGCCGTTCTTATCGTTGGTATCATGGCATTCGAAACGATTAAAGAAGGCCTCGCGCACATTTTTCATCCGACAGAATCGACAGGTTTCCTCATTAATCTTCTCGTTCTGGGAGTTTGTACGATTCTAGAAGGCTTCGTACTCGTGAAAGCAATGCGTGAAATCGCGCATGATGTTGGTCTAGAATCGCGTGGCCTCAAGCTTTTCAAAGATAGTCTCGCGAATTTCGGCAAGGCAAAAGCGGCAACTCGCCTCGTTTTCCTGGAAGATTCGGTCGCAACTGGCGGCGGGCTTTTAGCGATGATCGCGATTATTATTTCCTATTACACGCCGTACCATCAAGCAGAGGGAGTCGCTTCTATCCTCATCGGTATCCTCATGTTCCTCGTTGTCGGCAAAGTATTTCTTGATAATGCGGCCGGCGCGATTGGCGAGTCTGACGAAGTAATGCAGGTCCAAATCGGCCAACTTGTCATGACAGATCCCGACGTGCAAGATATCCAGGTCATTACGGTTCTAAAAGAAGGCGACTTTTTCCATGTCGAAGTGGAGGTCGAACTCGATCCAAATATGACGCTCGCTCAGGTTGATGACGTTAAAGATCGCCTAGAAGAAAGCATCCTGACTGTCAAAGGGGTCGTCGATGTCCTCGTGACGTTCGATGAAGACGATACGATCACTAATTGGGAATACGGCGACGGTCGGTAATTTTACAATCAAAAGTACGGTGAACAGGGTTTTCGTCTCTGCTCATCGTATTTTTTTCGTTCTAAAAAGAGGTCTAGAAACAAAGATAACGCTACCATTTTTACGTTCCAAATTTTTTCAACGTTTTTCATTGACTCTTTTGCGAAATTGCCCTATAATAATCAAATAGTTAATTAAGTGAACTAATTACTTTTAAATCAAAAGGAGATTGAACATGACACAAACAGCACACGCGGAACAACCCGTTGATATCCACGGGAAACCTTATAATCGTATGTTACTAATGACAGTAATGCTTGTGGGGGCATTCGTTGCTATCTTAAACCAAACGATTCTATCAACGGCTCTTCCACACATTATGGTCGATTTAAACATCACAGCCTCTACAGGGCAATGGCTAACAACAGCATTCCTACTTACAAACGGGATTATGATTCCGATTACGGCTATGTTAATCGGTAAAATCAACTCGAAAACACTATTTTTAACAGCAATGATCGTCTTTACAGCTGGTACCATCATCTCGGCTTTCTCAGATAGCTTTGCATGGTTACTTGCTGGACGTATTGTACAGGCAGCTGGGGCCGGGATTCTAATGCCTCTGATGCAAACGATTTTCCTACTTATTTTCCCACCGGATCGTCGTGGGGCAGCAATGGGTATGGTCGGACTAGTTATCGCTTTTGCGCCTGCTATCGGGCCCACTTTATCAGGTTGGATTGTTGACAGCTATGATTGGCACATGCTTTTCATCATCTTGATTCCAATCGCAGTACTAGATATTATCTTCGCCTTTTTCGCGATGAGAAAAGTCGTGGAACTAACGAATCCGAAAATCGATATTCTCTCGATTGCGCTTTCGACGCTTGGTTTCGGTGCCCTGCTTTACGGCTTTAGTAGCGCGGGTACAGACGGTTGGACAGACGGCCTTGTGCTTACGATGTTCGCAGTTGGTGTTGTTGGTTTAGTCCTATTCGTATGGCGCCAACTGAAAATGGAAAAACCGATGCTCGAACTTCGCGTTTTCCAATCACCAGTTTTCACACTTTCAACGATTATTAGTGCGATCGTGATGATGTCTATGATCGGCGCAGAAATCGTATTACCACTTTACATCCAAAATATTCTCGGCGAAACCGCGCTGCACTCCGGATTACTACTACTTCCAGGTGCGATCGTGATGGGTGTTATGAGCCCGATTACCGGTATTATTTTCGATAAAATTGGACCGAAACTACTCGCAGTCGTTGGTATGACATTACTTGTCGCGGGTACGATTCCATTCATGTTCTTAACAAAAGACACGTCTACTATGTATATTATCGTCTTCTACGCCGTGCGTTTCTTCGGTATTTCGATGGTTATGATGCCGATGTCAACAGCTGGTATGAACTCGTTGCCACTGAACATGATGAGTCACGGTACCGCGGTGAACAACACGATTCGCCAAGTTGCCGGTTCAATTGGTACAGCGATTCTAATTACGGTATTAAGTAACGTAACGAAGAGCAACATGCCTGAAAAAGCTTTAGCGATGGCTGATCCGCAAGCATTCCAAAGCCAAGCATTGACAGCGAACCTTGACGGTATGAAAGCAGCGTTCCTCGTTGCCGTAGCCTTCGCGGTTGTCGGTTTGATTCTAAGCCTATTCGTGAAAGATATCCGTCCTCAAGGTAAAAAAACAGTAACAAAATAAGCTAAAAAGAAACGCATACGCTGAGAAATTATCAGTGATGCGTTTCTTTCTTTACCAGCTCCTGTTAATAGAAAAAGTATGCTAAGATAGTAAAAAAGGTTTTTAACTTGAGAAAAGGGTGTTTTGGATGGAATTTGTTTTGATTTTGTTGCCGATTTTCGGAATTTTCGCGATTGGCTTTATTGGTCAGAAAACGCTCAAATTCGATATTCCGAATTTGTCGAAGTTGACGCTTTATTTGATGTCGCCGTTTTTGGCGTTTAATACGTTTTATACGAATCCATTGACGATAGACTATGCGTATTTACTGATTTTCGTTGTCGGGCTTTGTTTATCGATTATTGTGATTATTTATGTGATTGCGAAAGTGATGAACTACGATATTCAAGATGCGTGCGCGATGATTCTGGCCTCGGCGTTCATGAATAACGGAAATTACGGGACGCCTGTCGTTTTGCTGATTTTTGGCGCGGCTGGGCTTGATATCGCGGTTATTTTGATGGTGTTGCAACAACTCGCGATGAGCACGATTGGGGTCTTTTTCGCAGCTCGGGGAAGTTCGCAAAACGCCAGCATGAAAATTGTATGGCAACGCGTGGTTCGGATGCCTGTCGCTTACGGGGCACTACTTGGGATTGTCCTGCAACTCGTTCATTTCCCAGTCCCAGCCAGCGTGATGACGTGCGTAAAATTAGTCGGGGATGCAGCGATTCCAACGATCATGATTGTACTCGGCATGCAACTCGCGGTCATTTCGTTTCGCCGTATTGATATCCCTAAAGTCTCGATTTCGCTTATTTTGCGACTCCTCATTTCCCCACTTATCGCCGTTTTATTTACGCTGATTCTGCCGGTAGACACGATGACGAAACAAATCATGATTTTGCTTGCCGCGATGCCAACCGCTGCTAACACAACTTTGCTCGCTGTGCAATTCAATACCAAGCCAGATCTCGTTTCCAGCACAACTTTTATCAGCACTGTTCTCAGTATTGTCACAATTCCAGTCGTTTTATGGATACTTTTCCCTTAAAAATCGTGACAAATAAAATACGGTGTGATATAGTTAACAAACTGAATGAATATGGATAGCAAAAACTATCTCTATGCAGCTATGAAAACACCGAACCTGTTACTAGGCAAGGTGTTTGTTTTCGTCTGTCCCTGTAGCCTTTTTGTGAAGAAATGAGCTAGGAGTGTGTCGATTTTTGAAAAATTTAATCATTGCTTCGGAGTACCGTAAACTTCATTTGCTACAAACTTTATTTAAGTCACCGAGCACCTATCAAAAAAAAGAGCTTGCCCAATTACTGCATTGCTCTATCAAAACGTTGGAAAGCGACATCGTGTCCTTACAAGAACTGTTTGATAAAGATGTGGCTTATGTCTACGAAGATCGCCATAAAAACATTCTGCTTGATGTCGGTGAACATGTCAATTTCGCCTATCTTTATGCATTTGTCATCAGTAATTCCCATCTCTACCTACTCTCCAAGGACATTTTTGTTGGGAAAAAGATAAATCTAGCTGAATGGGCTGCTGAAAATTATACGAGCCTTCCAACGATGTATCGCCGCGTTCGCCAAATCGATGCGTATCTTGCCGAAAGTAATCTTATTTTAGAGACGCAACCGCTTGCCATCAAAGGTCCTGAGATTAATTTACGTTTCTTCTACTATCAAATCTATAGTAAATCCTATCCATACACCGAATGGCCGTTTCCAGACATCCCCTACGAAACTATCAACCAATTTATCCTCCAAGTCGAAGCTTTTTATCACATTCACTTTTCTCTATCCTCACGAATCAAATACGCCATTTCAATTGCTATTTCCTTGACACGCGCGCAACAAGGACATCCCGTCACTCTCGATGAATCGCTCATTCACGCCTGGAATCAAGCCGTCGCGACTCAACCAGACAAGATGACCATCGATTACGGTATCCTTGAAAATATCACTGGCAACTCATTATCCGACAGCGAGCGCTATTTCACGCTAATTACTGCTTTTTGGAGCCATTTCATGTACAAAGATGCTTTCTTTTCCGATTTACGCGCGAAATATATTCCCGATATGCATGTGCCGAAAAGTATGCTAGCTTCTGAACTGACAAGCGTGTTAGATGCCTATTCCATTCCAAATAAAGAAGTGGCTATGAGAGAAACTGTGGATTTCCTCGCATGCTTCACTTTCATCGACAAAATGACAAGCTTACCCGAAATGCCACCAGCACACGTTTCACCTGAAGAAATAAGCCTGTATAAAGAAATTCGCGCCATTTTAACATCGTATGAAACACATCTAGATTTCCGTTTTATTCGGCAAAATAAGTCTGAAATCGTGCGACATTTAACTAAAATATACAGCCTTTTAATCGACCAGTCAGAGCAACGTCCCAAAATCCACGTCAAAGTCATCTCTGAGAACGGCTATTTATGGGAGGAATATGTTCGACGCGAAATTAAAAAGAAATATTCAACGGACCAAGTCATTTTTTGTAGCGACACCATATCTCATGAATCCCAGTCGCACGTAGACTTAATTATCAGTGATTTCCCATTCTATGAACAGCCAGATATTCAGGCGAACGGCTTGCTTTGGAATATTCCGCCTTCCCCCACCGATTACGCGCAATTAGATAACATATTAGAACGTTGTAAAGCATAAAAATAGCAGGTAAACGGAGCTATAATCGCCATCCTGTTTACCTGCTATTTTTTTATGGAATCAATAAAATTTTGCCCGTACTTTTTCTGCTTTCCAGCAAATCATGTGCGGCTTTTCCATCTGATAACGCAAATTTCCGCGGCTTATTCACCGTTATTTTGCCGGCGCTGATCATTTCAAACAAGGCATGCGAACGCTTGATTCGCTCTTCTCGGCTTGTCAAAAAGCTCCACAAATCGCCGCCCGTCAAGGTTTTCGAAGTATCCATCAACATCCGCGGGTCAACTGATACCGGGTCGCCGCCAGACATGCCGTAAAAAACCACCGTTCCTTTATCACGCACTGCTTGGAAACTATCCATCAGCGTCGAGCCTACAGAATCATACGCCACATCGATTTTTCCAGCAAGTTTCTCCGACCAATTATCGCTATATAGCAAAACTTCTTCCGCTCCAAGTTTGCGCGCGACTTCCGCCTTTTCTTCACTCGACGTCAGGCCAATCACCTTGCCTCCAAGCGACGTAATAATCTGCGTCAACATTTGGCCAACACCGCCTGCAACCGCATGAACGAGCGCCACATCCCCATACTTAATCGCGTAACTATCCTTCGCCAAATAGCTCGCCGTCAAGCCTTGCAACAGAACCGAAGCCGCGACATCATCCCGAATCGCGTCCGGAATCGGAATCGCCTGCGCAACAGGCACCACCACACGTTCCGCATTCGCAAGTGGCACATCGACAAAAAAGCCACCCGGTCCCCAATCGCGAAATCCGTCACGCCCTCACCAAGCGCCACAACAACACCCGCGCCCTCATAACCAAGCACGTACGGCGGCTCCCCAACAAGATGGTAGTTCCCTTTACGACGATAAATATCCGCAAAATTCAATCCAATCGCAGTCGTATCAAGCAAAATTTCGCCCTTCCCCGCCACCGCGTCAGGAATATCCACATACTGCAATACATCCGAATTCCCAAACTCATTAAAAACCAACGCTTTCATAAAATCGTCTCCAATCTCCCATTTATGTAAGAAAAGCCTGGATTAGGCTCCGGATAAAGAAAAATACGCCTACCCGTTATTAATGGATAAGGCGAGGATTCCGCTTTAAACAAATCGAGCGAAAGCGTTTGTATTCCACAATTTTGGTGGAAACCGGAAGCGGAGCATACTGGTGTATGTGAGAACCGGAAGTCCACCAAAATTGTGGAATGCGAGCGCTTGTCGCCGATTTACTTGGGCTATCATCCCTACTTATTTATTCTGCAGCAGCTTGTTTTGCTTCAGCCTCTGCTTTTTCACGCATCCGTTCCCGAACACCTTTTTTCTTAATTTGCTTACTACGCAACTGGCCACATGCCGCGTCAATATCCGTCCCATGCTCGCGACGAACGACACAGTTAATGCCTTTACGCTTCAATGTCTCATAAAACGCATCAATAACCTCCGTATCGCTACGTTGATACTGATCATGCTCATCGACCGGGTTATACGGAATCAAGTTCACCCAAGCCAGATGGCGTTTCTCACCGATTAAAGCCGCGAGTTCAAGCGCTTCTTGCCTGTGATCATTGACATCTTTTAGCATAATATACTCATACGTAATACGGCGATTCGTTTTCTCCAAATAATACTCGACTGCTTCCATCAATTTTTCAAGTGGATATGTCTTGTTAATCCGCATCACGCGCGTACGCAAATCGTTGTTCGGTGCATGTAGAGACACGGCCAAATTGACACGAATATCCTCATTCGCAAAATCAATAATGCGCGGCGCTAGACCACTTGTAGACACCGTAATATGACGCGCTCCGATCGCTAAGCCCTTCTGATCGTTCACAACACGAAGGAAATCCATCACGTTATCGTAATTATCAAACGGCTCGCCAATACCCATAACCACGATATGGCTGACACGCTCGCCATTCCCCTTCGAATCCAAATAAAGCTGCACGTTCATAATCTGCTCCACAATCTCGCCAGCATTCAAGTCACGCTGCTTCTTCAGCAACCCACTCGCACAAAAAGTACAGCCGATATTACATCCCACTTGCGTCGTCACACAAACACTAAGCCCGTAAGAATGCGTCATCATAACCGTTTCAATCAAGTTACCATCCGATAGTTGGAATAAATATTTCGTCGTACCATCTTTAGATTCCTGTTTAATTTGTTCATTTAGCGTATGCATCGTGAAGTTTTCCTCCAACATATCCACACACGTTTTATTCAAGTTCGACATCTGCGCAAATTCTGTGACACGTTTGACATAAAGCCAGTCCCACACTTGCGTCGCGCGGAATTTCTTCTCGCCTTTTTCCTCAAACCAGTCGCCAAGCTGCGCCATCGTTAACCCGTAAATCGAGCTTTTTTCCATTCTTTAAAAACCTCTTTTCAAAATTTCATTACGCCTTATCCAAATTATAACGGTTTTAGCGCCTTATCGCAAGGCTTCCTTTGCCGCATATTTGGCGTGAAGTTCCGCGGTTTTAAAGATTGGCAACGCAACGTCCTGCTCCCGAATCAACAACTCCAATTCCGTGCATCCCAAAACAACGCCCTGAGCCCCTTTTTCGCCCGCTTTTTCAATCATCGCCAGCATCTTCGCCCGCGAATCCTCACGTATCACACCCAAGCATAATTCCTCAAAAATAATCTGATTCACCGTCTCCACATCCGCATCATCGGGAGTCTGGAGCTCGACGCCACTTCCCACATAGCGACCTTTATAAAAATCCTCCACCATCGTGTACCGTGTCCCGAGCAGCAAAACCCGCTCCAATTTTCGCGCACCAATCGCCTGAATCGTCGGCTCCGCAATATGTAGCAGCGGAATCCCAATCGCGTCCTCCACCTGCCGTGCCACTTTATGCATCGTATTCGTGCAAATCACAATCAAATCCGCGCCAGCCCGCTCCAGTTTCACCGCAATATCCGCCAAAACGCGCCCAGCCTCCTCCCATTTTCCCTCATGCTGCAACTGCTCAATCGTATAAAAATCCACACTATACAAAATAATCTCCGCCGAATGGAGCTCACCCAACGTTTCGCGAACCGTCTCATTAATAATCCGATAGTACTCCGTCGTCGATTCCCAACTCATTCCGCCAATTAATCCGATTTTTTTCACGACCACACACCCCTTCCTAGCCTAAACCTATGTCAAAAAGTATATCACGGAAACAATCGGAACAATATCTTTTTCAATCCAAACCGAGTTACAAAAGTGTAAGTTTTATCACGCATAATGTCATCTTAGGCACTGGTTGATGCTTACTTTTATCGTTACACTGAGAGTATAAGTCATCAATATAGGAGGAGTTTACATGGAAATAGTTCTACAAGCAAAGAATGTACGTAAAATTTATGGTATTAAAGGAAACGTCTATACCGCTTTAGATAATATCAGTCTGGAAATTACAAAGGGGGATTTTGTCGGCATCATGGGTCCAAGTGGCGCTGGGAAATCGACGCTGCTTAATGTTTTCTCCACCATCGACAAACCTACTTCTGGTGAAATTCAAATCTCCGGTCAAGAGCTGGGGACAATGAATGAACAACAAATGTCTTCGTTCCGCCGTGATCAGCTAGGATTTATTTTCCAAGATTATAACCTACTCGATACGCTGAGTGTTCGAGAAAATATCATTTTACCCCTCGCGCTCGCAAAACATCCTGTGAAGAAAATGGAAACACAACTGGAAAAAGTGGCTGACACATTCCATATTCGTGACATCTTGGATAAGTATCCCAACGAAATCTCTGGTGGTCAGAAACAACGAACAGCTGCAAGTCGCGCCATTATCGCTAATCCTAGCTTGATTTTTGCGGATGAGCCTACCGGTGCCCTTGATTCCAAATCAGCAACCGATTTATTGGAAAATTTAAAAGAATTGAATGAACAAGACTATTCGACAATTATGATGGTAACACATGATGCTTATGCCGCCAGCTTCTGCAAACGGATTTTGTTTATTAAAGACGGCACGCTTTATACTGAAATTTATCGTGGTACAACAACCCGCAAAGAGTTTTTTCAAAAAATTCTGGATGTATTGGCGCAATTAGGAGGGGATATGAATGACGTTATTTGATTTAGCAAAAAAGAACATCAAACATAATTTCATTCACTATTTTCTCTACTTCGCTTCCATGATTTTCTCTATCATGATTTATTATACCTTCGTATCGCTGTCAAAAGATCCAAAAGTCGTTGCCCGTCTCGATAATGACAGCAGCCTCGCCAGCATGTTTAACGCATCATCGATCCTCTTAATTATTTTCGTCGCGATCTTTATTTTGTATTCGAATCACTTTTTTACCCGTAAACGAAAAAAGGAAATCGGCATTTACTCTCTCCTTGGACTTCGCAAAAAAGAAATCGGTCAGATGCTCTTTTATGAAAATTTTCTCATGGGTGTTGGCGCTCTAGTTATAGGGATAGGCCTCGGCACGCTACTGTCCAAGGTATTCGTCGCGATACTACTCAACATGATGAAACTTGGCGGGATTAGTAATTTCGTCTTTTCGATGGATGCTGTGATAAACACCGTCGTGATTTTTATTATCATCACACTGATCACATCGCTTACCGGTTACCGGATCATTTACCGAACAACATTACTCGACCTATTTCACTCAGAAAGCAAGCGCGAAAAAACACCGAAAAGCAACCCTTTCCTAGCACTACTCTCACTCGTTTTGATTTTAGGCGGCTACTTTATCGCTTTGCAACCACTCATAACGAAGGATTCTATTTGGGGAAAACTCAAATTTGAACTCGGTATGATACTTATTATGACCTCCGTAATCATCGGAACAGTGCTTTTACTCAACAGTTTCCTACCATTATTCCTGAACAAGATTCGTAAAAATAAACGGATTTTCTATAACGGCACGAATATTATAAGCAATTCACAGCTCACATTCCGAATCACTTCCAACGCCAGAACGCTTGCTACTATCGCAGTTTTGACCGGCATGACACTGGTTTCAATCGGCATGGTCGGTGGCCTCTACAACAACGTGAGTAAAGACGCTGGTTTGAGTAATCCTGCCACTTTTGAATATCGGATTACAGATGAAGCAAGCAATCAAAAAGCGCTAACACTTGCACAAAACAACACAAAAACACCTATGACTGGGCATCAAGAAACGACTATCAACTATGTAAAAGCAATAAGTGATCGTGAAATGTCATTTGCATACGTTCCAGAAAAAGGTTTTGCAGTCATTAGTCTTACCGCTTACAATAAATTACTGACCTTAGAAAAGCCCAATGATTCAGAAATACCAGCGCTAAAAGACAATGAAGCCATACTTATCTCGGCTGATTCGACTACTGCAAGCGATACACTAAATCAAAGCTTCACCTTAAAAAATAGCACCAATCAAAAAATAACCGTCACAAAAACCATGGCAGACCTGCCCTTTAGCACCATTTACAACCTACTTGTCGTTTCCGATAATGTCGCAAATACACTACCCAGCAAAAATAAAATGACAATCCAATCCATCATGGTTGATCAACCAAAAGATGCCATCGCACTAAGCAAACAAATAGCGAAAGTACTTCCAGAAAACGCAGCGTTCCGAAGTTATCCAGAGAATTATGAAGCTCTGATGAAAGGAACAGGCGTCCTGCTATTTATCGGCATGTTCATCGGTCTGGTTTTCCTTGCTGCAACTGGAAGTATCATCTACTTCAAGCAACTAACAGAAGCCTATAATGATATCGCAACGTATGATATTTTGAAAAAAATCGGTTTAGATCGAAAAGAAATTCGTAAAACGATCGCCAAACAAGTACTCGTCATCTTCTTAATCCCACTTATTTTAGGAATTATGCACAGCTCTGTCGCACTTGTCGCATTAGCCAACCTGCTACAAATGAACATAATACTCGCAGCCAGTATAAGTACAGGCGCCTTCACATTGATGTTTATCGCTTATTACTTCCTAACGGTAAATACGTACACAAATATTGTAATGGGCAAAAAAAAGAGAGTAGATTGATATAAAGAAAACCGCTTATTGTAGTCTGATATGCACATCAGACTACAATAAGCGGTTTTTTAATTCAATAAATAAATGCTGCAACAATCGCGTCAACCGTCGTATTTTCATGTAAATCACTATGTTGCGCGTTCGAACCCGTCACGACCTGCTCACTATACTCCGCCACTGCACTATCAAAAATCAGGCGGGAAGCAAGCGCGCTCTGCACTGGTACGACGCCATCCGATACCGAATCACCATCCAAATCCCCCGCAATCGAAAGCACCTTCAAATTCGCATCCAAATTCGAACTATCCATGATATACTGCTGCAATTCCGCTGTTCTATTCGTCACATCCACAAAATCCGTCGTCGCCACATTATCATCCGCATCCAAATCATTAAACGGCGTTCCAATCACGACCAATTTTTCCATCGTGGGTGACGAATCATCCGCCAACTCCTCCGCATACGTCGTCAGCGCCAATCCACCGTTCGAGTGACCAATCGCATCGTATTGCGTCACGTTGTACTTCTTCTGAATATCCTTCATAACCGTATCTACCCACTTCGCTTCTTGAGCAATCGGTGCATCATTATTTTCAAACACAATCTGGATAAAAGGATTCTTTGACTTGGCGCTTAGCGTTCCTTGGTATTCTAGCGTGCCATCTTTTTTCACCAAAACAATCACTTTATCCGTGGATTTGCCGTATGTAGCTGTGATTCGCGAAATCATCCCGTTGAACGAATTCGCCGTTCCGTGTGTGCCGTGAACAAGCACAATCGGCGTCGTGTTTGATAAGTCAACATCCTTGACCTTCGCCGAATACGCCTTTATTGATCCAAATAATGCAACCGCCACAAGTAAACATCCGCCAAACACCGCTAATTTCCGCCACATATCCCATCCAACCCTTCCGAAACTTTTCTCATACATTTACTTTACCCATAAAAGATGAACAATTTGTTACCAAAATATTAGGTTTTAAAGAAGTTTTGGGGATTGGGTTTGAAGGTTGGGTTTTGTGGGTTTATTGGATTTTGGCGGTTTTTTGGTTTGCTGGGGCGTTTCTGCTCGGTGATTGTTCTAGGCTATCTGCAACCTTCTATCTTATTCTCTGGTAGAATCAAAGTTCGGCTTTTTTCATGTTTCATGCACTTGTCGGTCCCGCCTACTCGCTTCGCTCCTAGCCATATTGGGGCTTTGGTTGGTTAGTCGTTTTTGTTTGCAAGTGGTCAGGGTTCTCTGCTTCCTTCTGTCTTGTTCTCTGGTAGAATCCAAGTTCTGTGTTTTTTCATGTTCACCTGCTTGACGGATTCGCCTACTCGCTTCGCTCCTAGCCATATTGAAACTCTAACTCGGCAAAGTACGCCGAGCAAGACTTACAATGATTACTTTGACACGCAGAGTAATCCGTGCTATTATTACTCTATCAGATAGAACACTGTGCGCGCAGTTGTATTTTTGAATACTTTGGAGGTTTTAAAAATGATAACTATTAAAAAACATGTCGAACAATTATTCACAGATATCCCGGTGACGGAGGAAAGTCTGTTCATGAAAGAGGAAATTCTGCACGGTCTCGAGGACAAAGTGGATATCCTTATGGCGCAAGGGAAATCGGAGGAGGATGCAATCAATAAAGCGATTGTCGAACTCGGCGATTTGACGGATTTACGTATGGAACTGGCTGAGGCTCGTGTGAAACCGCCTAAATCGTATCTCGCCTGGACGCATTTCCAATTCTCACTCGTTGGCGCGGCGATTATCATCGGCTTGCTTCTTTTCATCAATATTTACTACACGCCAACCGTTCTTTGGGTCGTTTTCCCTGCATTTGCAATCGTTTGGTGGCCGCTCGCCATGTACTTTAGATGCCTTCGCGTCCAAGGGGAGGTCATGAATTGAAAGGTTTAGTCAGCTTCTCAATCGTCGGTAGCGCGATTTGTATGTTTTTCCTAGTCATGCTCAATTATTTCCTAACACCAACGCTCGACTGGAGCATCTATCCTTGCATCGCCCTACTTCTCTGGCCCTTATCCATGTATTTCGTTTACCGCCAAAATTTAAAACAGTTCGCTTTCTTCACTAGTTCGGTCTTCATTATCCTGCTAACTGTCATCAACCTACGCGAAACGCCGGATGTTCTTTGGGTGCTATACGCCCTTTACCCGCTTGTTTTCTGGCCAGTTTTTACAGCTTTCGGAAAAAAAGCGTACACGATGACTGCCGCGGTGATTGGCGCTACAACAACGATTATCTACTATGCGTTGCTTAACATTGCCTTTTCACCGAGCTATCCGTGGATAATCGCCATCATTTTCGCAATCGGTTGGTGGCCATTATCGCTATACCACGCCAAACACAAAAACTTTTTCGCCTTCTCCATCCAAGCAAGTATTTGGATTAGCGCGTTTGTCATCGGAATGAACTGGGCCTTTTCGCCAAGCGTGATTTGGGCGATTTATCCGATTTTCGCCGTCGTTTGGTGGCCAATCTCGATGTACTTTTTTAGTGCGAAACGTCACATAACAACTTTATAATTCGGCGCATCTATGGTACATTCAAATAGAATCAAAAACTTTATTTGAAGGAGCTATTATAAAAATGGA
The DNA here is from genome assembly GCF_000766145.1 of Paenilisteria newyorkensis. Classification (GTDB taxonomy): domain Bacteria; phylum Bacillota; class Bacilli; order Lactobacillales; family Listeriaceae; genus Listeria_A; species Listeria_A newyorkensis. The sequence goes on from NZ_JNFB01000044.1 coordinate 102,972, forward strand.
AAATCAACTAGACGAAAAAGCCGTTTTGCGTGCTCAGCTGACGAATCCGCGCTGGATGACATTAACGCTCGCGATTATTTGTTCGCTGTTCGCCATATTTACATTGTTAGGCGTGTTTGTACTATTCGCACTATCAACAAAAGACATTAAGCCCGACGCAATCCACGCCTTACAAATCGCAAAAATCCTAGCCTCCGTGTTCTGTGTCCTTTACGCGATATTCGCCTTACTACTATTCAATAACTACTCCAAACTAAGAAAAGGCATCCTCGTTCCCAAAATGCTCTATTTCGCGCTAAGCATCTTCGTTATCTTATCCGCAGCAAATAGCATTTTCAGTGGACAATTAGGCGGCGTCTTTTTACCCCTTATCATCTTATTATTCGCAATTAAAATCATCTTAGATCTCGGAAAAATCAAATAATCCATCAAAAATATGAAAACCTGCTGGCTCTCAGTAGGTTTTTTTGCGTCTTAAACCCTCCTAAATAAAAAAATTTTCATCTAAATACAAAAAGTAATATTTTTTACATCATAATAAATCACTCTTTTGTCACAACTAACAAAATAATGTAATCTTTTATACATATTATTCATTTAACCGCTTTCTAAATGTGTCTAATTTATGTCCACGAACGAACTTTTGTGTTTTCCCCCGCATTTTCATGGGTACTAAAGTAAAGAAACCAACCTTACGACAGAAAATGTGTCGAAAATAGGAACACGGAGGTGCAGTTACCATGAAAAAATATATTGTTGTTTTTTTCCTAGTTTTATTCTCACTGCTAGCTATTGGTGATAAAACGTTTGCCCAAACAATCGCAGAACAAAATATGTCTCTAAACAATTGGAAAGTCTCATTGGTCGGTAAAGCTTTTCCAGCCTCCAATGTTGCCTTAAAACTGACTTTGGCTGAAAAAGAACAGGCGTTACAGCAAAATGTACTATCCAGACTAAATAAAGATCCAAAGAAAAACTATCTTTTCTCAAATGTGACAGCTTGGAAAACCAATTCCACACAATCCACAATCATTGCAACGAATATCGAAAAAATGGCGACTCTATACCAAACACCAAACTCGATTTATTATCGTAATGCTGCTTTAAAACAAGATATTATTTACTCTCTAACTTGGTTCTACAACAACCTTTACAGCGCAAAAGTAGGTAAATTAAATAGGAATTGGTATGACTTGCAAATTGGTACACCGATTTCACTTGTAAATACGCTAGTTTTAATGAAACCTGATATTTCTAGCACCTTTTTACAAAATTACTTAAAAGCTATCGACTATTTTGAACCTGCAACTGCTACCGCAAAAGATGTCGGCACTGGCGCAAACCGTCTCGATAAAGGATTTATTGTGACCATACGTGGTGTCCTTGGAGGGAATCAGGCTAAGATTAACATGGGCACGGAGATGGTAAAACGTGTGTATACGCCGGTCACTTCTGGTGATGGATTTTACGCAGATGGCTCCTTTATTCAACATGCAAATACACCATACACAACAGGATATGGCGCGGCAGTCTTAGCTCGTAGCGCAGATTTTTATCAATTGCTTTCTGGTACAAAATCATTTAGCAACCTGCGCTCACTTCCTATGATGTTCACTTACTTAGACACTACTTATCTTCCTGTACTTTACAAAGATGAAGTTCTGGATATGACTCGCGGTCGCGGCGTTTCTCTAAAAGCTGTTTCGAACCAACAAATCGCACAAACGATGCTTTATGACATGTTTACAATTAGTCAAAAAAATAGTAATGTCGCTTATCGCGGGAAATATGCCAATATTATGAAATCTTCAATTATCAGTCAATCTCTACATCTCGATTTCTATAAAAACCTGACTATTCCGCAAGCCCAAACGTTCCAATCCATTTTGCTCAACAAAAAAATTCCCGCAACCTACCCAAATCGGACCCAAAACAAAATGATGGCTAGCGCAAGTCAAATGGTCGATATCAAATCTTCCTATGTCGCTGGTATCAGCATGTTCTCCAAAAAAATATCCGCATTTGAAAGCATTGGAGGTCAAAATAAATTAGGCTTTTACACAGGAACTGGCGCGCTTTATCTCTATAACGGCGACGAAGCATTCGAGGGAAACTACTACCCAACCGTTGACATGACAAGCCTCGCGGGCACAACAACCGACCACAAAACAAAACCAATTACATCCGATAACGCCAAATACCTTAATACCCAAGCTTGGTCCGGCGGCGTATCCGATCAACAAAACGGCTCCTCAACGATGCACTACAATATGAAAAATGTGACCGGAAGCACGCTCGAAGCACGCAAATCCTGGTTCTTCCTAAACGGTAAAATTGTGGCATTAGGCACCGGCATTACTTCAAAAGAAAACCTAAGCACCGAAACCATCGTCGAAAACCGTAAACTATTTAACACAAACCTCAATACCTTCGTCGTTGGCGGTCAAACCATCAATCTCGGCCAAACAAAAAACATCACGACCAAATGGGCCTATCTAAACGGCGCCGTTCCTAGTCAAAATATCGGCTACGTCTTCCCAACAGCCACCAACGTCACAGCCTACAAAAAAACGAAGACCGGCAACTGGAACACCATAAACACGCGCAACCGCAACGAAATAGTCAGTGCAAACTACACAGGCATCACGATTTCTCACGGCAAAAAACCGACCAATAAATCTTACAGCTACATCATCCTACCGGGTAAATCCAAACAAGCAACCGAGGCCTACAGTAAAAAAATCGACATCGAAATCCGCGCTAACAATCTCAATCAACAAGCCGTATTCGATAAATCACAAAACCTCTGGATCGCAAATTTCCGTCAAGCAAGCACGCTAAACGGCATCGTCGCTCAAACACGCGGCTCCATCATGATCCGCAAATCCGCGACACTACAAAAAATCACCCTTGCCGATCCAAGCATGGAACAAAGCAAAATCGTATTTTTAGTACCAAAAGTCGCAGGTCACAAAGTCAAAAGTAAATCCCCAGAAGTCAGCGTCACAACATCCGGTAAAAATTGGCGTATCCAAGTAAACACAGCCGCCAAAAACGGCAAATCATTCAGCGTTAATTTTGGAAAATAATATCGAGGGTGCCGTATCTAAGAAGATACCGCACCCTTTTAATATGTGACGAAATCAACACAGTTTAACCAAAAATAGCAACTGCTGACTGGAGTTTTTGTATTTTTTATACCTTTAATTGGTGCTATCATTATACGAGTAGCGACTTGCGAGTTACTACATATAAAGGAATTTCTGTTAACTGAAAAAGCCCGATAATATGCCTATATATTTACCTCGAGGAGCATACCTATCCCTGCCTAAAGATACAGTTTTTCTATACAAATTGGAGGACAAATAACAATGAACAACACTATCAAAAAATGGGCAGTAGTATCCGTCGCTGCAACAATGCTGACAACTTCTGTAATGGCTACCATCCCAATGGGTGCACACGCCGCAGAATCAGTAGTAGCTACTAGCGCACAAAACAGTAACGCCATCACAGCACCACAATTACTAAACGTAACAAAAGATGGTTTCTCTGGCAAATACGGTTCTAACATCGCTTCTGTTAAACTTATCGTAAATGGTAAAGTTTCTAAAGTAGCAACATTGTCAAACGGAACGTATTCATTCAGCGGCTTACTAAGCGGCAAACAAATTCGTAGCACAGACATCGTTTCTGTCATTGCTTACAACGCATTCGGTTCAGAAATGCACGAGCTAGAAATGGAACCAGGATATGCAGATGACGTTGTTATTCCACCAGTTGTAGCATCAATCAACAGCTACTCTATCACAGCACCAGACTCTCTTAGCCTATCGCAATCAGCATTTTCTGGCAATTACGGTTCAGATATTGCTTCTGTTAAACTTATTGTCGAAGGAAGAGTGGCACAAGTTGCAACTTTATCAAATGGAACTTACACATTCAATACTTTGCTAAACGGTCAAAGAGTTCGCGTTACTGATGACATTAGCGTCATTGGCTACAACGCACAAGGCCAAGAAATGCACCAAATCAGTTTTAATGACATTACAAAATAAGCATTAAAAATAAGCAGGCGTCACGCATCCATTCTTTTTGGAAGATGTGACTCCTGCTTTTAATTTTTCACAATACAAGCGATAAAGGACGCATAGTCCGGCAATTCCAAAATCGTCTTATCATCATGCTCATTAAGCACATAATACAAATAACTGAAAACTTTCAACTCCGTACTCACATTCGGATTCACACAGGCAAACAAGGCATTTTGCACAGCCATCCCGTCAACGAGAACAGGCCTCGCCAAGTGCACAAATACAGCAAAAAAAGCTTGATTTCTTGCCGTCGTACAATGTGGCAACGCAAGATGATTAATCACTAAATTATTCCCTTTTTGCTCACGTTCCTGAATTTTAAATGCTTCATCTGGGGTTAAAACAGCTTTTTCCACGAGCTCCGTACATATGCCACGCACAATGGTGTCCCAATCCTCATCCACTTGGTTATCATAACCCATTGCCAATTCTTCAGGGAAAAAGGTACATATATTTTTGCGAACATCAATTTTTTCCAATGTATCTTGAATCGCCTGTAACTCCATTTTAGTAATAATTTTTTTGATGTCGATACATGCCACATCTGCGTCCACATCGGGATATACGGCATGATTATTCAACAGTAATTTGATATCGTGCTGCTCCAGCTTTTGCTCCAATTCTTTTTGGTGCATGACAACAATGACTTCCACCGTCTGGATTTCTCGCTCAATCATCTGCTTATTTATGCTAGCCACTGCATACTGGTCCGAAAATAAGATGACTTTTGCCGCTGCCTGCCTTCCTCGTTCCATCGCACACGAAAAATATAGACCAATTAAGTCGATATCATATAATTCGATGCCAAACGCTTCATTAACACTAGCAACAAACGTAATGCTCAAGTCAAAAGCCAGTGGATAGACCGCTTTTATATTAGAAATATTGTGCAGCTTGCGATCATGCAACATAATCGGGTACGCAATGCTCCGCTTCAAGTGGCCAACCAGCTGCTCTGCCAACTCCATATCATACACTAACGCACTATACTGTTCCCCCTGTTGCTGCAAAATTTCCTGCATAGCACTAGTCGTAATCAACTGACTTTTCTGCTGTTGCCTATCAAAAAACAGAGCTAATAAATGTTGCGCCCCAGCCGGAATCTCCAATCCTTCCAAAAAAGAAGTTTCCCCGGTCTCCCCATCATCCCCCAATACCATAGCCGCCAAAATCAGACTCGCTAAATGGGCGGAATGAATATTCGGATAATACCTAGCAACATCCAACTCCCTAATCCTTTGCAATAGCGCATCAAAATCATCTTTTGGAATCCCCAAACGCTCACAGAAAAAACTCGGGTTCTTATCAATCAAATTCGCAAGCAAAATCATTTTTCGAAATAGCGGCTCGTCCAAATAATGCCCATAATTCGGCCGCGATTTAATCTCCAAACGGTTCGCATAATGTCCCCGCAAAAAGACAATTTTCTCCGATATCATCGGTTTTGACAGGAATAAAGTGGTCGCTAAATCATCGAGTGTCCGAAAATCATGGCGCAATAATTCCAACAAAATAAGCTCATCGTCATACATCGACTGGTGCAAAAGGCTCCGATAAGCCATTTTATCCTCGATGTGCAATTGGTAACCACCCGCTTGGCTAGAACGTATCTCTCCCACTGATTGGAGCAAGTGGTTCATCTGAGAAATATCCCGCAAAACCGTTCTTTTCGAGGTTCCTGTTAATTTTGCCAGTTCTAAACCGCTTGCTTTGCCGTTTTCGAGACGTTCCATGATTTGTATTTGCCGCTGATTTAGCATCGTTTTTTACCCCCTTAATGTCAAAATTGCTTTATGCATCCGTTCTAAACCATCAACTAACTTGCTTCGTGAACACGCCACATTCATTCGTAAAAAGCCTTGCCCTCCATACGTTTCGCCTGGCATAACTGCTACTTTCCCAACGTGAATCAGCGCGTCCTGTAAGGCTTCTTTAGACACACCGAGCCTAGAAATATCCAGCCACGCTAAATACGTCCCTTCTGGTATCTCAAAATGAATTTCCGGCAGCTGATTCACGATATAATTTTTCAGAAAATGCATGTTGCTTTCCAAATGGACGACCAATTCATCCACGTAATCCGCGCTTTCATTATAGGCTACCATCGTTGCATACATGCCCAAAATACTGACAGACGAAAGCGCATCACGTTGCTTCAACTGCTTCAAAAACGCGTCACGAAGCGCCTCATCCGGAACCAATAAATAGGAACCCATCAACCCAGGCGTATTCATCGTCTTACTCGCCGACGTACAAATACACATATTCACAGGATTCTTGGTTAGACTCAAAATCGGCGTATAGCGCGAATTCCCGTAAACAATATCCATATGAATATCATCGGAAATAATAAAAACCCCTAAGCGCTCACAAATTTCAATAATCGCCTCTAATTCCGCTTTTTGAAAAACCCGTCCCGTCGGATTATGCGGATTCGTCAGCAATAAAATCTTCGCCCCCCGCAACTGCTCCTCCAACCGTTCCAAATCAATACGATACGTACCATTATCCCACAAAAGCTCATTTTCAACTAGTTCACGATTATTTTCCCGAATCAGGCTATAAAAAGCATCATACATCGGCGAAAAAACCACCACACGATCCCGTTCCGCACTTTTCAAACGTATCAAAACCGAAATCGCATAACAAACTGTCGGGCTATACAGCACCCAATCCATCTCAAACTGTGCATCAAAACGCGCCCGATACCAATCGATAATACTCCCCTTAAACGCCTCATGATTCCATCTCGAATAGCCAAAAACACCGTGCGCCACCCGTTCCTGAATCGCTGCAAGCACTGGCGTCGCAACCCGAAACTCCGTATCCGAAATCGAAAACGGCAGTAAATCCGCCTCGCCAAACCGATCCTCAATATAATCCCACTGCGTACAATATGTATTTTTCCGATCCACGACCTCATTAAAATCGTATTTTCCCATCCAAATCTCAGCTCTTTCCTATTTGAAAAGCCCAGCGCGTCCGCCAAGCCTTCCTGATTTTATCCAATATAGCGACAAATAGCCGCATGTTTTTCTGCGTTATACGTCGCTAAAAAATGATCTAGCAACGTCGCCAAACTATCATAATCCGATCTCGAAATCATCGACGAGTTAGCGTGCAAGTAACGCGTTGGCAAGCAAAACGCCACAACCGGACGACCGCCACCCATCACATTATAGCGCCCACCATCCGTAGCACCCGTTTTCATCGTACAAAACTGCAACGGTCCCGCCATACTTCGCGCCATATCAACCAAATCCTGCTTCAATTTTTGATGCGGAATGTAGCGTTTGTCAAAAAGCGCCAATGCCGCGCCAGAACCAAGTTTTAGCGGGAATTTAATCCGATCAAAGCCCGGCGTATCACCAGCGACCATCGTATCGATAACAATCGCAATATCCGGCGCAATCGCCTCGGCCGACGTCTGTGCACCGCGAAGCCCGACCTCTTCCTGCACCGTCGCCACCGCATACAACGTGATTTCCCCGTTCTCACACCGTTTAAAAAGCTCCGCCACAAGCGCGCATCCAGCTCGGTTATCCAGCGCTTTCCCCAAAATCCGATCCTGCGTCAACTCCGCAAAATTCGGCTCCGGACAAACAAAATCACCAACCGCGACGCCCATCTCCGCCACCATTTCCGCCGAGTCCGCACCGATATCAATAAACATCGCGTCATGCTCCATCGGGCGCGCCTTATCCGCCTCACTCAGCGCATGCGGAGCAATCGAACCGATAATCCCAGTCACTTTTCCAGTCTCCGTCCGAATCTCCACCCGATGGTTCAACATACTCTGATTCCACCACGAACCAACCGTATCAAACGACAGAAAACCATCCTCCGAAACATGCTTCACGATAAAACCAACCTCATCCATATGCCCAATAATCGCCACTTTTGGCCCCTTAGAACCCTTACGTGCGATAAAGCTACCCAAACCATCGAATGTAATTTCATCCGCCTCATTTACCAATTCTCGATATAAAATTTCGCGGATTTCTTGCTCATCACCACTAGTTCCCGATGCCATCACCAGTTGTTTCAGTAAATTCGTCTCCATCTTTTCGTTTCGCCTCTTTCCGTTTTAGCCACCATGTTTTCAGTACAATAATGAGGAAAATATTCAACGCCAGTCCAAACGCTAAAACAAGATAGAACCAGTACCACGGCGACATCAAGCCGATTAGCGGGTCAAACATTCCAATTCCGGGTGCTAGCCTTTGAATTCCAAACATAATCGTCAACATCCCAGCAATACCACCACTTAGCGTATTTGCCGTAATCATTGGAAACGGAGCAGCAAGTGCATACGGAATCGCAGGCTCCGTCGCAACCGTCGACCCAACAATAATCGAACTGATCGCCGCACCTTTTTCCTGTTTCGTAAATAATTTTGGCGCGATAAAAGTCGAAATCCCGGCAGCCATCGGAGGCATCAACGCTACAACACCAACGATCGCGTACCAATCATAAATCCCTTTGTCGAGCAGCGAGAAGCAGAAGAACCAGGCCGTTTTATTCACCGGTCCACCCATATCAAACGCAAGCATCGCGCCAACTAAGAACGCCGCAGCCAATTTCATTTCTGTCGGAATCGTGTTCAAGAAATGCAGCATCCCGTCCATCATGCCACCCATCACAGGCCCTAATACGTAAAATGTCAAAATACCAAAAATAAATAATGTCACAAACGGAATCAGCATCGAACCTAAGAGCGGTTGCAACGCCTTGCCCAGCTTCACTTTTCGGAAGTATTTCACAAAATAACCAATCGCGAGTCCCAGAACCACCGCACCTAAAAAGCCAGCACCCGACTCCGTTCCAAGCATCGTGTTATCATTCGCCAAATACGTGACCAGAAACGCCGGTGCAAATGCCGGTTTATCACCAATCGAGCTCGCAATATACGCACCCATAATCGGAATCATAAACTTGAATCCTAAGTAACCGATCGTCTCAACGACCCAAGCAAACGACGGATCACCATTCGCCATATCCACATACGGCATCCCAAACTGCACAAGCATATTCGCAATTGCAACGAGTAAACCACCGCCGATAACAAACGGCAATGCAGCAGAAACACCCGCCATCAAATGACTCATCACACTTCCAGTCGGCGCATCTTGATTTCCCATTTTAATGTTGTTATCCGCTGTAAATAATGTCGCTTTGCCTTCCAAATCATCATAAATCGTCTCAATCTGCTTCAACGCCTCCGAAACCTTCAGCTCCACAACCTTCTTATTCGCAAAACGGAATCGGTCTTCCTCACTAATCGTCCGTCCCAGCGCCAGAATCACGTAATCCGCCGCCTTAATTTCCGCCGGTGTCAAATGATTCTCCACACCACTCGCGCCCTGCGTCTCCACTTTTATCGTGTATCCTAGCGAAACTGCCTTACGTTCCAGCGCTTCCGCCACCATGTACGTATGCGCAATGCCCGCCGGACAATTCGTAATCGCTACAATGTTTAAACTTGTCATCATGCCTTCGCTCCCTTTTTATGAAATAACGCCTTGAATCAGCGTCAAAATCTCGTTTTCCGTACCCATTTTTAATTTTCCAACAAATTCAGGATCCATCAATTTCCGACTCAGCTGCGACAACAACCGCAAATGCTCCTGTCCACCAGTTTCCGGCACAAGCAAGCAAATCCAGCAATGCACAGGCTTTCCATCCATCGCTTCCCACTCCACTTGATTCCCTCCACGTCCTACCAAAACACCGACCTCCGTTACAAAAGCTGATTTCGCATGTGGAATCGCAATCCCGCCGCCAAATCCAGTAGTCGACTCCTCTTCCCGCAAACAAAGATCCTTATAAAATCCCGCCGCGTCCGTCACCTTCCCGTTCGCAACAGCCAAATCCGCAAATTCTCGCAAAATTTCCGCTTTCGTCTTTCCCTGCATCTCCAAGTTTATCCCACTTATCGTCATGATTTCCATTTCCACTCAGCTCCAAATCCTATTTACTTGCCACTTTGACACTGCTTCCTTGTCCTCTTTTAGTATAGTTGATAACGCTTACTAAAAAAACAATAGAAATGTCACACCGGTGATGACAGAATGCGCAGGAACTAAAATAAAGTTACAAAAAAGACTTTTCAACTCCCATCTTAACACTTCTCATACTAAAAATAATCTCACTTTCCCACATGTGAAATCTTTATGAACTTTTAAAAGCATATTGTATACTATATTCATCCAATTTGCTTTTCTGTTGCAGAAACGCGAACTTATTTTCCTATTTTAGACCCAAACTTATTTTTCTTTCAAATAACCAATTAATACTTTTATGAAATTAAAAAAGCTTAAATCGCTATACAAAACGTACTTATTGATAATAATCAACACATTTATAAAAGCGGACAAAGCACCTTATCTATCTTCCATCTCACACTTTCCATCCCGTTGCCTTTTACTAGTTCACCCGCTAAACTAAAATTAGAACCACAAAGGGAGGAATTATTAATGAAACAGTTTTTCAACAAACGTTTCGCTGCTCTAGTCATTATTTTTGCAGTCTTTTTTGCATCTTTTGCACCAGCAGCAAACGCTAGTATCCTGAATCCGGCTATTTACACAGTCTCTGGAACAGTATACGCAGACACAAATGGCAACGGCGTGATGGAATTGCACAACTTAGATTTACCACTCGCTAACATGTCGGTAACACTTCACAAAACACTGGCTGACGCACAAGCAGGCACGAACATCGTTGCTACCGCTAAAACAAATGCAGTCGGTGTTTACAACTTCACGAAACTTGCAAAAGGAAATTACTTCATCAAGTACGGCACAGAAACAACTACAAAACCAGTTGTACAAGCCAATTCAGCCACAGACGCAGCTGGCAAACAAATTCCTGGCATCGCGGCAATCACAATCAACACATTAAACGTTGTAACGTGGGCAGACTTAGCAACTAAGAAAACAACAAACCTAACAATGACACCATTTGAAGACCTAAACGGAAACGGCACGAAAGACAGCAACGAATCCATTTTAGATGGTAAAACACTTATCTTCATTAACTTAGAAAAAACAGCGGACCTTATTTCAAGCGGTCGTCTATCACAACTGGACTTAAACTCTAAAATTATGGGCGCGCTCGGCGGTAGCTTAGACATCGAAGACGCAATCCTTTTCAGAACAAGCAGTAAAGGCGCAGCAATCACAATGCCAAACGTTGATCCTGGCATGTACGTGATGGTTCGCTCGCCGTTTAACCTAACCATTGGCGACCTACTTGGCAACATTGACAAAGTAACGGCCATCATCAACATCATTTCTGGCGGAGACATCCAAGGCATCCTAGACAACCCAACATTGCTCGACACAGGCGACATCTCAACAACACCGAACAACGACTACATCAAAGCACTTGCAAACTTCCTACCAAAAGCAATTAAAGCCGTAGAAAAAGTCGATGTAGAAAAAGTTCTAGGTACAGACGCTGCAACAAGTGTAAACACAACGCTTGCCGACGTTCAATCTGTAGCAACACTTCTAAACCACATCCCAGCCATGCGTTTTGCAAAAGTCGACATCTGGGGTAACTCGTACGACCTAACAGCTCTGAAATTCGCAAAAACAACAGACTTCCAATTCGGAATCCGTAAACTACCAGTCATCACTGGCGACCTTTTTGTGGATAAAAACAAGAACGGCAAAAAAGACTTGCTAGAGTTTGGTAAAGCAACAAAAGTAACAGCTTACGATGCAAACGGAAATGTTATCCAGTCCGTAACAACATCATCACTTACTACTAAATTCACACTAGATAAGTTAGCATTTGATAAAACAATCTACCTTGGTATCGATGGCACAAACGCCTATAGCCCAGTATACACAGGACCAGTTCCTGCCGCATTACAAGGCCTACGCTTAGTTGGCGCTTACACGTTTGATTCAAAAGCTTCGATTCAAGAAATCAAACAAAACATACCTTTACTACCTTAATAAAATAGACAAAGCCATTACTCGATGAACTCACGTCGAATAATGGCTTTGTTTGCGGTTTTTAAGGCTGATTTGCTGTTTTTATAGGCTATTAGACTTTTTTGTAAAATAAGCACTTTTTATACATTCTATCTGCTATAATATCGATAGAGAAGTGTGAGATGGAAGGCTAGTCCATTGGAAAGGGTGATGCCTTATCTATCTTAATTTGTCGTTGCCCCCAGAAAGTGCAACCAGTGTCTGTGTATGAAGCTCTGAGCATTGCAATATCCTTTGCCATGCTCGTTCTATACATCGATCGTGATAAAGACAAAAAGAGATAACCGTCCCTACTTTGACCAAAAAGTAACGGTTATCTCTTCGTTATAATACGGCCACCGTTTCAGACGGCTCTGACTTGAGGGTTGTGTTGACGCACGACCCTCTTTTCGTATTTATTATAGCAAATCATCTGCATTATAGCAAATCATTCTTTCCTAAAACAAACTTCATGAATTAGTCTTCTAATTTCGTAAATTTACGTTTCAAAAGCATATAAACTGCTGTTAAAATGGCGCCAAGTCCAGCTGTCATTGGGATGATTGGCATTGTGTCGCCTGTTTTCGGCAAGTCATTTGCGTTTTCTGATTTAGTGGCTTGCGTATCTGTCACGCTTGGAGTATTTTGGCTATCTGTTACCGCTGGAGGCGTTGGCTTATTGTTGTTTCCTTTTTCAGGTGTTACAATGACTCCTTTATCTGGCTGTTTGTCTGGGGCTGTCACTCCCGGCGCTGTTGCAGCCTCGCCAAGCGTTACATTCGTTGCTGTTGCCCAATCATTTAGCGGCGTGATTGTGTAAACCGTATCTTTTGCTAGCTCACCACTCACAAGGTCAAAAATGCCAGTCGTGCCTTGACGTGAAGAATAACGATATTGCGCTACTAGTGTCGTACCGTCTGCGCTTTTTAGTTCTACTTGGCGTCCTGCAAGTAAGTCCATACCTGGATCTTTAGCTAATGTTAGCTCGAATGACTTGGTATCGATAGCTTCTGCCTTCGCGATAACTAGCGGTGCGATTTCTTTTGCCGTGAAAGAAGCATTGGCAACGTCTGCCCAATCAGAGGTAATCGTGTACGTCACGCCTGGTGTTAATTTTTCACCAACTGGCAAACGGAATTTCGGTGCTTGGCGACGGTCGGATGCTTGCGTAAATGGTACATAATTTGCCGTATACACATCACCATTCGTTCCAGTAAGCGTCACGCTGCGGTCGCGCAAAGAAGAAATAACTTGGAATTGCTTGCCACTCGCGTCACGATTATCATCATCAATCACAAAGGCTTGGTCGCCGCGTCCGCCAGCATATGCCGCAATAATATTCGCGTAATCAACCACGCCATCCGCTTGGAATGACTCGATTTCAAACGTATCGTTCGTTACCTGCGCTGAATCTCGCATATTGATTTTAGCCGAACTACCAACAAAAGTCTCAACTGGTGTTCCTTTATAGCTCAACGTGTACGTTTTTCCAGGTTCTTGCACCGTCACAGGCACGATGTAAGTGCTCTTAGATCCGGATTTCAAACGTGGTACATTCACGATACTCAAACCATCACTAAATACAAAATTTTTCTTGATTGCGTCTAAATTACTGTCCGCTACCTCATTTGCTGAAAGCGCCTCTGGAAAAATAATTTGTAGCGTCATCGCGTTTAAGGACTCGATTTTGTACGCCGCTTTTTGGCCTAATGTCACATCTGTAGTGGCAGCCCAGTTATTTTGTGGTACAATTTCATAAGCGATTGCTTCATTCAGCATACCTCCACCAGTCACATCAAAAGTACCTGTCGCACCTTGGCGTGAAGAGAAACGATAGCTCGCTGTTAACTCACTGCCATCCGTGCCTTTTAGAACGACACTGCGTCCAGCTAGCAAGTCCATACTAGGATCCGCTGCTAACGTCAGTTTGAAGGAAGTCGCATCAACAAATTCTGCTGAATCAATGGTTAATGGCGCCATAGCACGTGCTGTAAAGGTAGGATTCGCAATGGTCGCCCAGTTAGAAGTCACTGTATACGTCACGCCCGGCGTCAACGTTTCCCCAGCAGGTAAGCGGAATTTCGGCGCTTGACGGCGATCCGATGCTTGCGTAAATGGTACATAGTTTGCCGTATAGATATCACCATTCGACCCAGTCAGCGTCACGCTTCGATCACGTAATGACGAAATCACTTGGAGCGCTTGACCAGCCGCAGTTTTGTTATCATCATCGACTGCAAACGCTTGGTCCCCGCGCCCACCAGCATAAGCCGCGATAATATTCGCATAATCCACCGTATCATCCGCTTGGAACGATTCCAATTCAAACGTATCACTCGTCACTTGGTTCGTATCGCGAATCCCAACTTTGACATTGCTTCCCGTGAAAGTCTGCGTCGCGCCACCCTTATAGCTTAGCGTGTAGGTCTGCCCAGGATTCTGAATCGTCACAGGAACGATATACGTATCCGTGGAACCCGATTTCAAACGAGGTACATTAACAATACTAAGCCCACCGCTAAACTCAAAATGTTCCTTTATCGCGTCCAAATTACTATCCGCAACATCGGCTGCTGGTAACGTCCCGTCAAACTTGATTTGTAATGTCATCGCGTTTAGCGAGCGCAATTCAGTGATTGCCGCCACACTTGCCGTGGTTGCACTCGTCCCCGCAGCTGATACACCAATTGGCGCTACTTGAGGCGCCACACCCGCGATAATCGTCGTGGCTACTAAGATAGAAGATAATACTTTTTTTGATTGTGTCATTTTTACATTCTCCTTTTTATTTCGAAATTGATACTCTCTACATCATAGCGCTCAATTCTAAACTCAAAATAAGCTGGAGATTAAATAATTATTAACCGACATTAAATTCCAATATCATTTTTTTCCCACCTCTAAAAGTTTATGATAAAACACCTAGTATCCCAGTTTTATAGCATATACTTAGTATGTAAACAAGTTCACAACCCTCCAGACATAACCCCCTTTTTTCCCTTCAAAGCTCTCTAGTGCGTGCCCCCTCTCCGCTAGAGAGTCCTTAGTACAGCTATCATATTTTAGGAGGAACTCTGCATGAAAAAACTAATGACCCTATTTTTAATCGTACCGTTACTGGCCTCAACGCTCTTATTTCCAGTACACAGCGATGCATCTGAAATGAACTTCTCCGTAAGCGCAAACATCCCAGAAAACCAAATCGACAAAACGAAAAGCTACTTCCATCTGAAATTAGCGCCCGGAAAAGAGCAAACCGTCGATGTCACGCTGACAAATGAGACCGATCAAGAGCTTACCGTCCTGACCTCTGTGAACACCGCAGTGACGAACGATAACGGTATTGTGGACTACAGCCAAGAAAACCCGAAGCTTGATAAAACGCTGAAATATCCGATATCTGAGCTCACAGAATCCGCGGGTGAAGTCGTTCTTCCAGCCAACTCAAGCAAAAATTACCCCATCAAAATAAGCATGCCAAACGAGGCTTTCGACGGCACAATCCTTGGTGGCATCTATTTCAAAGAAAAGACACCCAAGAAGAAAGAATCACAATCTAAGGACATTCAAATCGAAAATCAATACGCGTACGTCATCGGTATGATACTCACACAAAATGATACGCAGGTCAAACCCGATCTTACCCTAAACGCGATTACACCAACGCAAATCAACTATCGTAATGTCGTGACGGCGAACTTGCAAAATACCGAGGCCACGATTCTCAAAGATCTAGACGTCGAAGCACAGATCTATAAAGGCGACGGAACAAAAGTTTTGCACGAAGCCTTTAAACAAAACATGCGAATGGCGCCAAACTCCAACTTTAACTTCCCAATTAGTTGGGGAACGCAAGAATTCGAGCCTGGAAAATACCGCCTAGATATGATAGCAACGAGTGGCGAAAAATTTTGGAAATGGTCTGAATATTTCACAATAGACGGTAAGACTGCAGATGACTTGAACGAAACCGCACTTGATATCGAAAAAGACTACACGTGGTTATACATTATCGGCGGGTCGATACTCGCACTGCTGATTCTTCTCCTTGTATTCCTACTTGGCAGAAGATCCAGAAAAGACGAAGAGGAAGAATAACGCCCAAAAAGCTACCAAATCCAACAATGATTTGGTAGCTTTTTTTGATATGTTCACCGACTTGGAATCAACGACGTATAAATAATCTCATCCGCCACCGTCTCATCTTCCAGTAGCTTCAGCAATTTCTCCGCGGCGACCGCACCCCACTTATACTTCGAGTACTCAATCGTCGCCAATCGCGGTTGCAAATATTGCCCGACTTCCGTATTATCAAAGCCAATAACCTTCACATCACGCCCAATCACAAGCTTCGTTTTCGCAAAATAATTATACATACCAATCGCCATTTCATCGTTTAACGCAAAAACAGCTACTGGCTCGCCAACCCATTCCTGCTCAATCTGCTGCGCTGCTTTTTCGCCCGTCACTTTTGAGAAATCGCCAGGAATCACAATAACCTCCTCATCCCGAAAGCGTTCCAACTCAGAAAGCGCCGCACGTAATCGCTCCTCGCTATCATACGTGTTGGTAGGCCCCGTCACAATATAGAACTTGCCCGAAAAACCGGTTTTCAAATAATCGACAGCAAGTGTTGCCCCCGCCTTGTTATCGAGCAAGACCTGCCGCACATTCGGATGTTCCACTTCACGATCCAGCACGACAATTTTATGACCACGATCCGCATACTCCAACAATTCCTCCGTCGAAAATCCCATATCCAAAATAATCGCGCCATCAATCATTCGCTCCGGTAAAAAACGATGCGCCTTCATGCCACTGCAAACAATCAACTCATAACCCTTGGCCAAAAGCGTATCCGTAAGCCCATGTAACAACTCACCATAAAATACACCGCTATAATTCGCCAAATAAATACCAACAATCTTCGTTTTCCGTGTTTTTAGCGTCCGTGCTGCCATATTCGGAATGTAGTTTAACTCATCCGCGATTGCCACAATTCGTTGTCTCGTTGCGTCCGTGACTTTAGGGCTGCCGTTTAACGCATAAGAAACAGTGGAAATCGAGACACCCGCTTTTTTCGCTATATCTTTAATCCCAACCACTGCGATCCGCTCCTTGTTTCCTTTTCTTTATTATGCACTATTTTACAGCCATATGTCTATTTCCTACCTCATTTAAACCAAACAAAATGCAGCTTGTAAATGCGTTCCAATAAATACATTAAAATCACCTGGATCACTTGTAAAATCTAGGTTTGGTTTGTAATAACGCAAATCCTCTTCCGTCAAACTAAAAGTCACCGTTTGATCCTCGCCTGGCGCCAAATTAATCTTCGTAAATCGTTTCAATTCCTTGCGCGGTCTACTCACTTTTCCGACGATATCCTGCACGTAAAGCGCTACGGTTTCTTTTCCAGCAGTTTTCCCGGTATTTTTCACCGTCACCGAGATAGTAAGCGTATCCGTTTTTGTCATCGTATCACTCGAAAGCTCGAGATCACTATGTGCAAAAGTCGTGTAGCTCAGCCCAAAGCCAAAATCGAACAGCGGCTGATTCGGAATGTCAATGTATTGCGACACATAATGCTCTTGCGCATCCGCCGCGTCCGCAGGTCTCCCCGTACTCAAATGATTATAGTAAACCGGAATTTGCCCCGTTGTGTATGGGAATGACATCGGCAATTTGCCATTCGGGTTCACGCGTCCACTTACAATATCCGCCACCGCGTTTCCAGCCTCCGTCCCTGGGAACCAAGCCTCAACCAACGCGTCACTTGCCTCAATCAAACCATGCAGATCAAGCGGTCGACCATTGAAAAGTACCGTCACGACTGGTTTTCCAAGCGCGCGAATCGCGTCAATCATCAGGTACTGCGACTCCGGCAAACGAATCGTCGCGATACTGTTCGCTTCGCCACTTCGATTCGCCGACTCGCCAAGCGCCAGCACAATCACATCCGCGTCCTGTGCCACACGAACCATTTCCGCAATCTCGGTTTCCGTCACGTTTTCCGTATCCGCCGCACCAGCAACCTCCACCTGATCAAACTGCGCCTTCATGCCATCCGCAACCGACACTGCGTCCTTCCTATCGCCCAGCCACGACCATGCACCCAGCACGTCCTGTGTCTCTGCAAGCGGTCCAACAAGCCCGATTTTCGTCCCCGTCGTCGCAAGCGGCAATAAGTCCCCGTCATTTTTCAGCAACACCATCGCGTCCGCCGCAACCTCGCGCGCCGCCTCCCGATGCTCCGCCGACAAAATATCCCGCTGCCGATCCGCGTCCCCCTTCAAACCACGATACGGATCCTCAAACAACCCAACATCCCGTTTCAACTCCAAAATCCTCATCACCGCTTCATCCAACAAGCTCTCAGGCAACACACCATCCTCAATCAAACGCGCCACATTTTCCAAGTAGCACGTCGTCATCATTTCGATATCCACGCCCGCGCGCAATGCCGCCTCTGCAGCCTCCGCCGAATTCGCCGCCGTACCGTGATTGATAATCTCTTTGACCGCGCCCCAATCCGAAATCAGCACACCATCAAAGTCAAGCTCGTCCCGCAACACATCCCGCATCAACCACTCGTTCCCCGTCGCTGGCACCCCGTCCACCACATTAAACGCCGTCATCACAAGCTTCGAACCCTCTTCAAGCGCCGCCGTGTAAGCCGGTAAATAATTCTGGTACAACTCCCGCATCGACATATCCACCGTATTATACTCACGCCCAGCCTCCGCCGCACCATACGCCGCAAAATGCTTCACGCAAGCCGCCATTTTTTCATGATTTTCCGCCAACTCATCCGGATTCCCCTGATAACCCCGCACAAAGCTCGCCGCCATCTCACTATTCAAATGTGGATCCTCACCCGTCGACTCCATCACACGCCCCCACCGAGGATCGCGAACCAAGTCCACCATCGGCGAAAAAGTAACCTGCAAGCCAGCCGCTGTCGCCTCTTTTGCCGAAACCGCCGCCATTTTCTCAGCCAGCGCCACATCCCAAGTAGCCCCAATCGCAAGCGGAATTGGAAAAATCGTCTTATAGCCATGCACCACATCCGCCATAAAAATAAGCGGAATCCCGAGCCGACTCGTTTTCAAATACGCCTCCTGAATCGCGATCATCTCACTCGCCGTCGCCGACCCTAAAACCGATCCCGCATTCTCCGAAATGTCCGGTGTAATCCCCATCTCCGCCATCGGCCCCGTGATTTCCCCCTCCGTAATCGTTCCCTTATAAAACATCGGTGCTAACTGCAAAAGCTGTCCAACCTTCTCCGACACCGTCATTTGTCCCAATAATTCTCCAAGCTCTACTTTTTTCATAATACACGTCCTCTATCCTAATATTTCGAAACGTTTCTATTTAATCATATCAACAGTATAAGCGTTTTCTTTTTCTCCGTCAAACAAATTTCTCTATAAATCATTATTTTGCCCCCTAAAATTACATTCCAAGCCTAAAAATAAATATTTTTTCAAATTTTCTCTTCCTATAAATGTCTCTAAATTCATCCCTGAAACCCTACATTTTATTATATTTATCACTTGTAACCGATTACATTTTGTTTTATAATGATTTCATCGAAACGTTTCTATAACAAAGCACTTTTTGCAACGCCAATTTTCAACAAAAATAAAAAGGTGGAGGAAAAAAGATGAAGAAAAAATGGAGTATGTTGTTGTTAACCATTATTTTAGTAATAGGAGCGGCACTAGCAGGTTGCGGAAATTCCGACGACGCTGCTGACACCAAGGTTCTAAACGTTTGGGCAATGGGAGATGAAGCCAAACAATTACCAAAACTCGCGAAAGACTTTGAAAAAGAAACCGGCATAAAAGTGAAGGTCCAAGCCATTCCCTGGGCTAACGCTCATGATAAACTACTGACCGCCGTCGCCTCAAAATCCGGCCCAGATGTTGTTCAAATGGGGACAACATGGATGCCCGAATTCGTTGCAGCAGGCGCACTAGAAGACTTGGCAACATACACAGATAAATATCCCGAACTAGACGCTAAAAACTTTTTTGACGGTTCTGCAAAAACGACCCAATTCGATGATAAAACCTACGCGGTTCCCTGGTACGCCGACACGCGCGTGCTTTTCTACCGCACCGATATACTAAAAAAAGCCAGCTACGATCATGCCCCAAAAACATGGGACGAACTATCCGAAGTTGCTGAAAAACTCTCGAAACGCGGAGACAATATGTATGGCCTTAACATCGACGGCAAAGAACAAAGCCTCGGCTTCATGTTTGGCCGTCAAAACGGTTCACCACTTTTCGATGACACCAATAAACCCGTTTTCAACAAAAAGCCATTCGTAGATGCCGTATCCTATCTAAATAGCTTTTTCGAAAACGGCTCGGCGCCAAAAGATGATCTCGGTCTAGATGTCGCTCAAACATTCAGTGGTGACGCGATTGTCCCTATGTTCATCAGTGGTCCATGGATGGTAAAAGCCGTCAAAGACACCGTTCCAGATATCGATGGAAAATGGGCAACAGCCGTACTTCCCGCAAAAGAAAACAACATGTCGAGCCTCGGCGGAGCTAACCTAGCCGTTTTCAAATACGGTAAAAACAAAGATGACGCGGGGAAATTCCTCCAATATATGAGCAAGCCAGAAACCCAGCTCAAATGGATGGAGCTAACCAACTCCCTGCCAACCGCTCAAAAATCATGGGAAAACGAAACCCTAAAAGGCGATCCATTCTATAAAATATTCGGCGAGCAAATGGCCAACGCAGAACCGATGCCGCTCATTCCCGAATTTGAAGAAATTGCGCAAGCCTACATGAAGAGCTTCGAACAAATCTACCGTGGCGGCGCGGACGTCCAAGACCAGATGGACACATTCAACGATGAAGTCAACACCATTCTAAAAAAATAATGAACCGTTCGAGGTGAAGAGGTCGGGACAAAACTCCAAATAAGAAAAAAATCGCCTCGCCCGTTATTTTGGGTAAGACGAAGACTGGGCTTCACACAAATCGAGCGAAAGCGTTTGTATTCAGGTGATTTGGTGGAAGCCGGAAGCGGAGTGTACGAGACTGTACATGATGACTGAAAGCAGGGAGAGGGTAGTTTCCTCGACCATGCGAGAAGTTAAGCGAAACTGCTATTGTGTAGCAGAACCGGTGGATGGATTAACCGTTCCCTGCGTTCACGCTTATATTGAGACTGTAACTCATTACATTCCGAACAGTCCCAACAATGCGAGCGCTTGCCGCCGATTTATTTGGATTATGTCCCAGCCCCCCTCACCTCAACTACATATTAAAGGAGGTTTACAATTTGCGTCGTTTTATGGATCAAAAAACACCATACCTATTCATTTCACCAGCACTTTTGCTATTAATCATGTTTTCCCTTTTCCCAATCGTCATCGCTTTTGTCATCAGTTTTACCGATATTAATCTAGTCGGACTCGCGGATTGGTCAAAAATCAATTTCATCGGCTTTGACAACTACAAAAACGTCTTATCCGATCCGATATTCCTAAAATCGATTGGGAATACGCTTTTTTATGTTATCATCGGCGTGCCCTTAGTCATCGTTTGTTCACTCGGAATTGCACTCATGATTAATTTTAGCCAAGCGAAGATTTTTCAGTTCTTCCGGCTGATTTTTTATACACCATCTATCACAAATGTTGTTGCTGTCGCAGTCGTTTGGAGCTATTTATACAATCCGCAATTCGGTTTATTCAACTATTTATTATCCTTACTTGACTTACCCGCGGTGCCTTGGCTACAAGACCCAACCATCGCCAAAGTTTCCTTGATTATACTTGCTTTATGGCGGGCAATCGGCGTTAACATGATCATCTTTTTAGCGGCATTACAAGGGATTCCGCGCGAATATTACGAGGCCGCCCAACTTGACGGCGCCAATCGCTGGAAACAACTCACCAACGTGACGGTTCCGCTATTACGTTTTGCGATTTTCTTTGTGACCGTTACAACGATGATTGGCTGGCTGCAATTTTTCGAAGAACCGTTTGTCATGACACAGGGCGGACCACTTGATAGCACGACATCCGTGGCGCTGTTCATTTATCGAAACGGTTTCCAACTAAGCAAATTCGGATACGCCGCAGCAGGCTCATTTATCCTATTCATCGCAATTATCATCATCACCATCGTTCAGTTCAAAATTCAAAACCGTCATGACGACACCCAAATGTAGGAGGAGTGAAAAATATGAATCAATATGCAAACAAATCACGCGGTGCCAAATGGCTCGTAGGTCTTATTTTAGCAGTTGGCGGATTCTTCATGATCCTTCCATTCATCTGGATGGTCCTCTCCTCTGTCAAAACCGACGCAGAAATCCTGCAAATTCCACCGACCATTTGGCCAGAAACATTCACCTGGGATAACTTTCGAAGCCTCTTCACGGAACTAAATTTCGGTGTTTACTTGCGCAATACACTTGTCATCGTCCTGTTTTCCTTCATCGGCCTATTCCTGAATGCCATGGCAGGTTACGGTTTTGCCAAGTTCAAATTCCGCGGTAAAAATCAGATGTTTTATATGGTTCTCGCAACGATGATGATTCCCGGACAAGTCACCATGATTCCAGTTTATCTAATTCTCAACATGTTCCACCTGACAAACACGATGACCGGTATCGTCTTACCAGGCCTTGTCGGCGCCTTCGGAATTTTCCTGTTCCGCCAGTTCATGTCGACGATTCCAGACGAGCTCATGGAAGCCGCGAGACTAGACGGTGCCAGCGAATTCTTTATCTTTTGGAAAATCATCCTACCGATTTCGCGACCAGTCCTCGCCGTGCAAGGCATCCTAACCTTCATCGCTGGCTGGAACTCCTTCCTATGGCCACTCATCATCGCAAACGACGAAAAATACTACACACTTTCCGTCGGGCTATCCTTACTAAAAGGCCAATACGCCAGCAACTACGCACTACAAATGGCCGGCTCAACGTTTATGGTCATCCCGATTATCCTGATTTTCATGATGTTCCAAAAGTACATTTTGAAGGGATTCAATGTGTCAGGATTGAAATAACAAGCAAAATGCCGTCACATCACGTAACGGCATTTTTTCATTCTAATATCCTATAAAACATTTCCATCGCATGCTGATTATACGTCACATAATCAAATTCTTTCGTAGGAACTTCTCCATTCAGCGCTCGCAACATCCCGTCCTCCAAATGCTCTTTTGAATTTGGGATTAGCAAACCATATCCGTCCTCCAAAATACTCCGCGACCCAGGAATATCTGTCGCCACAATCGCCTTCCGCAAAATCAATGCCTCCAACAATACCATTGGCTGCCCCTCATGATTCGACGGCAAAATAAACACGTCACACTGCTTCAACAGAGGAAACGGATTGACCACTTGCCCAAGCAACGTCACATGCTTCTCCAAGCCGAGTTTCCCAATCACTTCCGCCAGTTCTTCCTTCAGTTCGCCATTGCCAATCAACACTAATTTCGCTTCATGCCGCTTTGCAACAACCTCTTTAAAAGCCTCAATCAACACCCGCTGATTCTTCTCGGGAGAAAGCCTTCCCATCGTCACAAAATAAAAGCTATCCTTATCCAACTCAACATCTGGCGCTTCATCCGCAGCCTTCAGCACCGCCTCATAATCCAGCGAATTATGCACATAGACCATTTTTTCCGAACTATTCTCCACTAAATGCCGCAGTTTTGCCTCGTTCAAATCTCGCGTATGTTCCGCCACCGAAACGATTTTATCAAAAGAATTATACAGTAAGAAAATCACGTTTAAATCTACGCGATGCTTGTAATCCACGCCTAATTTTTTACGATATTCTTGCATCATCTCGTTATGCTGATAAATCAACTTCCGATTCGCCCCACTCGTCGCCAGCAACAAGGTCCAATACTTAAAATATCCATCAAAATCAATCGCTATATCAATCTTCGTTTTCCCTAAAATCCGTCGCAATTCGCGCTGGTATAATCGTTTCACTTCATCCTCTAAAAAACCTTCTGGCCCAAACTCCACATACAACTCGTGACTCGCTGTAAAAAGCCGTTCTTCGGCCTTGCTCTCCGCGGCAGTTCGCAACATACCACCAACCACCGTCACCCGCAAAACACGCGGATCTAATTTTTCAAAATTCCGTTTACAATCATCGTGAAGCGCCTCCGTATCCATCACAATAACCCGATAGCGCTCGTAGTCCAAATTATGCAACAAATTGATAGCCGACGTCGTAATCCCATTATTTTTAAAACCACCGCAATACATCAAAATCGTCTTTTTACTATCGTTCTCACGTTTTGCCGGCAAAGAACCCGTCTCCCATTGCTGCGAGGTAATGACTGTGCCCGGTATTACGCCCTGTAAATTGGCTGGCAATTCACCATCCGTCACAATATAATCCGCATGCAGCAAACTACGCACTAACAAAGGCTCCAATGGCTTGCCGCGATAAAAATGACTATACGTTTGGCCATCTTTTTTTATAAAATAACTTGGCATCGCCCCATCCGAAACAACATAGGCCGCACTTGCCAAAGTCTTATCACTCAACGATTCCAGCGACATCCCTGCAAAAATCGGATGCTCCATTATGCCTTCAATAAAACCCTCATGATCCGACACAATGACGACGCTATTTTTTCGAATCGGTTCTTGCAAATAATACTTCAAATAACGCTCTCCCATCCAAGTTCGCCTCCTCGCGTTTCTTCCAATATTCCCGTTCTGATTTTTTCGAAACGATAAAAGGATACCAGTCGCAAAACCGCTCATCCTCCTATACGAATGCAGCATCATCATCTCAAGCCTTACATATCAAAAAATGAACACAAAAACAACCTGAAAAATTGGACCGCTAAATCCATCCTTTTTCAGGTTGTTATTCATGCATAAAAAGTATAATATTGATTACGATCCGTAACAGAAGTCGCGACCTTTTTGAGTATCTCACTAGCCACTAAGCCATCAAAAATCTTTTTAGCAGTATTCGGAGATTTCCCCAAATGCACAGCCAATTCCTTCGTTCGAATACTTCCTTTATTGTAAACGATAGACAAAGACGCCTGCTGATTACTAGTAAGCCCGTCCCAATCAATCTCTTTTTGACTCCTCCAAATGTACTTACCTATCCTCAGCCTTACGTCGATACCAAAAATAAAACATCGCAAGCGGCCACCAGAGCACTGCAAAAATAGGGAAAATGCACCACAAAACATCCGGCGAATACATCACGTTGACGACGATGAATAAAATAATCAGCAACGCCGCACCCCAAATCGAAAACCCTAAGTTCACCTTTGCCAGCGCGCGTCTTTTCTTCGTATTCGGCTTAGCAACTTCCAATTCCGCAATAATCTCATCGATATCACCAAACTCAATAATCGCCTTATTCACCGCGTCCTCTTCAGATTTCCCTTCCTCCATCAAGTCCGCCACTTTTTCCGCTAAATTGTACGTAATTTCTTCCTTAATTCGCGCCGCCTGCTCGCTCTCTGGTACATTTTCAAATAACTTCTCCACAAATTCCGATATTCTATTCACTAATCAATCTCCTCCAAAAAAAGGTTCATAATGCCCTTAATCTCTCGCCATTCCCGCGCCATCTCACTCAAATAAGCTCGGCCAAGACTCGTAATCATATAATATTTTCGCTTCCCACCATGCGAGCGTTCCCCGAAATACGACTCAATCAACAACTTCTTCTCCAACCGCTGAAACACCGCATACAGCGTCGCCTCTTTAATTTGAAAGCGATCACCCGTCCGTTCACTAATTTGCTTCGAGATCTCATAACCATAAGAATCCCCATCCGCCAAAATCCGCAAAATAATCGAGTCCACATGCCCTCTTAAAATATCACTACGAATCAAAATCACCCCTCAAATTACTCTACCAGATAGAATTATAATCTTCCTTAACTTTACCACCCGAACCCCCGTCTGTCAAAACTTTTTGCAACCCACTAAAATTCATGATAGGCTTATCAAAAAGGAGATGTTCCAAATGCAATTAAAACTAGACAAAACCAACTACACCATCGCCAAATTCCATCCAGACTTCCCAGTACCTACATGGTTCCAAACCGAGGCCTCCCAGTTCAAAAGCATCACATACACCGACGAAGAATGCTCCATCATCCTCCCAACCGAGCGCCTCGACACAGCAGAAGCTCAATCCACAGAATCCGACTGGTTCCTCCTAAAAATCGAAGGAATCCTCGACTTCTCATTGACAGGCATCCTAAGTAAAATCGCGACGCCCCTAGCCGAAAAAGAAATCAGCATCTTCGCCGTCTCCACCTACAACACCGACTACATCCTAATGAAACAAGCCGACTTAGATCGCGCAATCACGACACTAACAACCGCCGGCCACCAAATCACCGAATAACAAAAAAACACGATTCCCCAAAACTAGAGAATCGTGTTTTCCTATTAAATCTCGCATTCACCACTAAACCAGCAAGGACCGAGAAATGCTTAATTTCTAGGCAAAAGCGAGTACCGAAGCGGAGCGTACGACTGTACGTTGACTGAAAACAGAGAGGGGTCCTATCCCCGACCATGTGAGAAGTTATGCGAAACGCAGTGTAGAAGAGCATCGGAACAGAGCCAATTAAGGATGGCAGCCTCACTTTGTTCACCTGCATATTGGTGTTGTAACTCATTCTCATTTCGAACAACACCAACAACGAAAGTGAGCGTTTCTCGGTTCTTGCGCGCCTTTTGCGTTACTGGTTGGTGGATGTTGCAGCAGTAAGTGTCACCGTCGTTGTTTCTTTCTTACCATCACGATAGTACTTCACTTCCATCTTGTCTCCAACTTTCACATCATTCGAATACAAAATTTGGCGTAGCGTCATCGAGTTTGTTACTTTCTTACCGTTCATTTCAACGATAACATCATATTCTTTCAAACCAGCTTTATCAGCAGCTGAACCGGAAACGACTTGTTGAACCATCGCACCATAATCCACGCCATCTGGTAATTTTAACACTTGTTGTTGTTGTACTTCTGGAATCGTATCCACGTCACGCAATGTCACACCTAGCGACGGACGCTCTACTTCTCCATTTTTCTCTAACTGTTCGATAATTGGTTCAACCGTATTGATTGGAATCGCAAAACCGATACCCTCTACGTTTTCCGTTGAAATTTTCATCGAGTTAATACCGATCACTTGGCCTTCAATATTGACTAGCGCACCGCCACTGTTACCAGGGTTAATCGCCGCATCGGTTTGAATGACTTCCGCTTCCCAATCTGATGTACCGTCGCCATTTGTATCAACAGGCACCGTACGATTCAGACCAGAAATAATGCCTTCTGTTACCGTTCCAGCAAATTCCGTTCCAAGTGGACTACCAATCGCAATCGCCGTTTCGCCGACTTTAAGCGAATCAGAATTACCAAACTCAGCAATCTTCGTCACATTTTTATCGCTAATCTCAAGAACCGCTAAGTCATTCCATTTGTCTGTTCCGACAAGCTTAGCTTCCGTTTTCTTACCATTTGAAAACTTGACTTCGAGTTTGTTCGCACCCTCTACCACGTGATTATTCGTCACGATATATGCTTTACCATTCGCTTTCTTATACACAACACCAGATCCAGAAGAAGCTTCCTCTTCCGCTGTGGCATCTGTACTAATCGACGTTCCAGCTTGGTAATTCAAAACACTGACAACCGCATCCTGTACTTTTTCAAGTGCTTTTGTTGTGCTGGTCGTGTTTTCAACGGTTACTTTCTTCGTTTCGCCGCTACCAGTGGATGTCGTGTTCGAAGTCGTGTTGGTGTTATCATCATGAAGCGCGCCCCATGAGAAACCGAGCACGATCAACGCACCAATCAAGACCCCTAAAAGGCCTGTTAAAAAGACGGCTAGCATCGTTTTCTTCTTACCTTCTTTTTTCGGTGGCTCGCTACCATTTCCACCTCCGCCAGCACGCGTTGGAGGTACCGGTGGAACCACATTATTCCCATCACCACTACTTGCAGGCGTCGGTTTCACTTCTGGTTCACTAGCCGATGCA
Source organism: Paenilisteria newyorkensis (assembly GCF_000766145.1). Taxonomy (GTDB): domain Bacteria; phylum Bacillota; class Bacilli; order Lactobacillales; family Listeriaceae; genus Listeria_A; species Listeria_A newyorkensis. The sequence goes on from NZ_JNFB01000044.1 coordinate 131,088, forward strand.
TCAAAAAAAGCATGTGTGGAACTCGCTTCTGCTTCCTCTTTCGTCGCTGTAGCAAATGGCCCACCTTCTGGCGTTACGCCTTCTGCAGAATGCACAGCTTCGACAGGAATATCACGCGCAACTTGCGGCTCAGGTGACGTATGTACCGCCGCATCCCCCGTTGGCTCAGGTTTTTCGTAAGATTGTGACTCCGGTAACTTCTCAGGAGAAGCCCCACTTGCTAGCTCATCTTTATGTGTTTCCAAATCTTTGTTTTTCTCATCCATGCATAATTCATCCCTTTCCAAATTGTAGACGTATCCATATAGTTATTCTATACCCTAATTATGAAAAAACTATGAAATTTTATTAAAATTTTTGCTATAACTCACATTAAATCGTAAAAATCGGTGTTGGAATCTCAGGATCAGTGTCGAAAAGGTCAATTTGTTCGCCGACGATGATGCCCTCACCAGCCAATGTTTGCGAAACGGCCATTCTCGCCAAATCCTTCATATTATTATCTTTGCTCAAATGCCCGAGATAAATCCGCTTTGTCGCGTCACCAATCACTTCACTCATCGCAATACCGGCATCCTCATTCGACACGTGACCCTCATCGCCCAAAATACGACGCTTCACATTCCAAGGATAACGCCCCATCCGCAGCATCTCGACGTCATGATTACTCTCAAAAAGGTACGCATCCGCATTCGCAATATGGCCCTTCATCCGATCACTCACGTAACCCGTATCCGTAATCATCACGAACTTCTTTTTCCCACTGTGGAAAATATAAAACATCGGTTCCGCCGCATCATGTGACACACCAAACGATTCCACTTGCAAACTACCGAATGATTTCACCGTCTCCATATCAAATTGAAATTTTTGTGCTGAGTTAATCTCGCCAATCGACGTTTCCATCGCGGCCCACGTCTTTGCATTTGCATAAACCGGCACCTCATAACGCCGCGCCAGCACGCCAAGCCCTTTAATATGATCCACATGCTCATGCGTCACCAAAATCGCATCCACATCCGTCATACTCCGCCCAACTTCGCTGAACAAATGCTCGATTTTCTTGCCACTCAAGCCACAATCCACCAAAATCGTCTGATCCGCCGTCTCAATCAACGTCGCATTTCCTGAACTACCACTTGCCAATATACTAAAACGGAGCTGATCCGTCGCCTGATTCGCTGTCTTAATTTCCTTTGCAAACATCACTTTCTAGCCCCCTTAAAAATTCCATAACCTTATTGTACAACGAAAAAAACACAATTGCACGAAAAAAGGAGAAACCTCACATTTTCCAAGGCTCTCCCAATTTCCATTCTACTGTCGCGCTTTCAGAGCAGCGTCACTTTCCTCGGTTGGTACTTCCTCGTTCGCCTGCGCATCATTCGTATTAATCACAGACCCCTCCAAACCATTCACAAGAAAAAATGTCGTCTGCTTATCGTGTTTCACCTCAAAAGCCCATACAGGCAAGTACACGTCCGAACTCGGCAAACTCACCAAGTTATAATAACCAAGCGTCGTATTCACAATCTTACTATTCTGCTTCAAATCACCATGCTGATGAAGTACCTCTAGCGCATCCGTTCCCGAAATCACATCGTCCTTTTCATCAAACATCTGCGTATCACCAAGCATCGTTTGCCGATACGAAACAACCTCATTATCCTTATTCAACATAAACACAATCTGTCCATTCGTATTGAACAACACAGGCCGCCCATCAATTTTCTGATTAAACGTCATTTCGCGATTCTCGGCATCATAACCCCAATACGTGTACCGATCCCCTTCAAAAACATCACTTTTCAAAAATGGCATCAAATCCGCGCCATACTTATCCGGGTCAATTTTGACAGGCTTAGTCAGCACCGAATAAATACGCTGATCCGCATTCAAAACCGAAACCTTCTGCCCCTTCAAATCATTGATATCCTTCTGCGTAAAAGCAATTGGCTCCGTCGTTAAATACGAACCCTGCTCCGGATTAGACGGAATTTTGCCATACGTGATATTTTCCGATTTCAACTTTTCTTCCAGCGTTTGACTCACGAGCGGCGTCGGTGAAGAAGACATCCGCGAATCAATAAACAACACTAATAAGAAAATATCCAAAATCAAGAAGGCGATAATAAAAATCGTTTCTGTTTTCTTCCAATCCATTACGATTCGCCTCCCACTACAGGCGTCCACGTACCGTTGTATTTATAAAACCAAGCCGGCTTTAGCTCCACAACACGATTATAACTGTTATTATTTTGCTCATATCCCATCACGTATCCAGGAACAATCATCTGAATATCGTCCGGATCCACCGTCTTAATCAGGTTCTCATAAACGCTCACCGAACTCGGCAGCGTCACTTCTTTTGACTCCGTCGTAATTTGCGCACCTAACTTGAAGAACGGGCGCTGGTATTTATACACACCTTCCGTCCCCTCCGTCACCAGAATCTGCGACATGCCATCATCGTTAAACACTGGCAATCCCTGCACAAACAACGAAAACGCGGTTGTCGAGCTATCCGCCGAGTAACCAGAATAATAATAATTTCCCGTCCAGCCCCAATGATCATTCACAAAATTAAAGCTCGACTGAATCTGCTCCGACTTCATCGCACTGCTAAGCTGCGACGTATCCCGACGTTCCTGCGCAGGATCCACATACGTGAGCACTTTTTCTTCCGGATTCACCGTCATAGAACTCGAACCATTCGTAAACGAGTTATCCTGCCCCTTCACCTTGCTACCGTCACCAAACAGCGCATTTTTAAACAATCCAATATCAATCGTCTCAATCACATACTGCTGCTTCTGCAACTTCACCGGTGCGTCGCTCAGGAACAAATACTGCTTATTCTTATACAACTCGTTCACAGGAGCAAGCGCCGTTTTCTGCTCCGTCAAAACGTGCTTCAACATATCCACCTGATCCTGCTGAATCGAGCCCTGATAAATCTGCTCATTCGAATCATTTCCAAAATACACAGAGAACAATCCATTCTCCGACTTAGTCAAATTAAACGTAATCCGATTAAACGAATTCAAGTCAAAATTATCGCCCTTCAGCCTAAAAACCTGACTGTAAATCGAAAGCGGCACAGCATTCGGGAAAACCAGTTCCATCGAATTATTCTGATGCATCATTCCCTGATAGCTCGCCGTCATTTTATCCGTCCGCACCAACTCAGAAAAATCAAACGTCGTCCCCGCCTTCACAAGCGCGTTAATCATCGTTAAATTTTGCGTCATGTAATGGTTGTCATTCTGGTGATAATACACCATCGTCGGCCTAAAAACCTGTTCTGGCTGGCGCAACTTCGCAATTTGCTCTTTTTTCACCGTTTCATTATCGATAACTTCATAATCCGGCTGCACTTTCCAGAGGCTGTAGCTTAGGAAAATACTGATAACTACAAGAACAGTGAGGATTATTCCTCTTATTTTTGTACCCTTCATTCCCAATCATCCTCCGGTAAGTCATTGTATGGCAACGTAAACGAGATTGTTGTACCTTTCCCGCGATTACGCTCTGCCCAGATTTCGCCACCATGCGCTGTAATAACATCACGCGCAATCGCAAGCCCCAGACCAGTTCCGCCCATTTCCCGCGACCTCGCCTTGTCCACACGGAAGAAACGATCAAACACTTTCGTCAAGTCCTCCTCAGGAATTCCCATACCTTCATCACTGATACTAACCTCAATCTCATTCTCCCGCTTCCGCAAGTAGAACGTAATCCGGCCACCATCCGGTGAATATTTATTCGCATTCGAGATAATGTTATCCATCACCTGCATAATTTTATCCTCATCAATTTCAATAATCACCGGCTCACGCGTAAACTGCCGCTTAAACGTAATCCCGTCCTTCTTCATCATCTCAAACCGATCAATAATATGATTGAAAAAGTCATTAAAATTCACAAAATTCTTATCCAAATTCGTGCGTCCGCTATCCATTCGTGACAATTTCAGCAAATCGTTCACCAAACGAATCATCCGCTCCGTCTCGCTTTGCGTCACCTCAAGGAAACGCGGCGCAATCTCTTCATCACGCCAAGCACCATCGCTGAGCGCCTCCAAATAACTGCGCATACTCGTAAGCGGCGTCCGAAGTTCATGCGATACATTCGATACAAAGTCGCGGCGTTCCTGATCCACTTTTTCCTGGTCCGTAATATCATGTAAAACAGCAATAATCCCGTTCACAAAACCAGTTTCCCGCTGAATCACCGACAAGTTTGCCCGTAAAATATACGGCTCCTCAAACGTACTGCGATCCATCGTAAGCGGCTCTTCCAACTCCATCAAATCATCGAAGGAATAGTCCTCCGCCACGCCAAGCACGTCGATAATTGGCTTCCCATTCGCACTCTCATGCGCCATTTTCAGCATTTTCTCAGCCGGCGTATTAATCAAAATGACCTTCCCGCGGCGATCCGTTGCAATCACGCCATCCGTCATGTAAGAAAGTACCGACGACAACTTGCGCCGTTCCCCTTCCGTCATGGCTTGCGCCTCCTGCACCCGTTTCGTGAGCGCATTAAAAGATTCCGCCAATTGGCCAATTTCATCCATACCGTACACTTTTACTTTTCGCGTATAGTTCCCACGAGCCATCGCAAAGGCCTGCCGTTTCATATCCGTAATCGGCTTCGTAATCGTTCGCGATAGTAAAATACCAAGAATCGCCGTAATAATCATCGCAAGCAGCGTCCCTGTGATAAAGATACTCGTTATACTATCGACCTGCTCATACACCGACTCAATATCCGTAGCCAAATAGATGGCGCCAATAACCTCTCCTTTTGAAGTAATCGGGGTAACATCCACCCAAATTTGCCGTTTTGGATTCTTCCCCATGAAGATTTTATTTTCGCCATTCCCACTATTTATCGTGTTTTTAATCATCTTATTCGTCGAGACCTGGCCAACGATGCCCTGATTATCCACATCTGAGGTCCCAATGATTTTCAACTTATTATCTACGACTAGCACATTCTCAAAATCATTACTACCACGAACAAAATCGAGCAACATGCTTTGAATATTGCTCTCGAGTTTCGTCTGATCCTCATTCGTATATTTCAACATTTCCTCACGAACGTTATATTCCAATAAATTCACACTATTAGTAATCGCTGTTTTAAAGTTCTTCTCCAATTGGTCCTGCAATTCTCGCACAAAATAAGCCCCGATTACCTGCATCGCTACCAAAATAAGTAACAAATAAATCATGACAAATCTAAATTGAACCGATTGAAAAAACTTCATTCTCCGCATAATTTTTACTCCTGTTCAGGGTTACGTAAATAGTAGCCTACTCCCCGTCGTGTTACAAGCCATGCTGGATGACTTGGATTATCTTCAATTTTTTCGCGTAAACGGCGTACCGTCACGTCGACCGTCCGCACATCGCCAAAATAGTCATAACCCCAAACCGTTTGCAATAAATGCTCCCGCGTCATGACTTGTCCCATGTGCTTCGCCAAATAATGCAGCAACTCAAACTCGCGGTGCGTCAGTTCAATCGTCTCGCCACGCTTAGAAGCAACATACGCATCCGGATGAATAATAAGCGAACCAATTTCCAGTTCACTGTTTTCTTCCTCTTCTGCCGCCGCACTTCCAGCTGTACTATGACGACGCAAATTCGCCTTCACACGCGCAATCAACTCACGATTACTAAACGGTTTCGTCACGTAATCATCCGCACCAAGCTCCAGACCAAGCACCTTATCAATCTCAGAGTCTTTTGCCGTCACCATGATAATTGGCATGTCATATTTTTTACGAACCTCACGACATACTTCAATACCATCGCGACCAGGCAACATAATGTCAAGTAGAATCAAATCCGGTTGAATTTCCTCCACTAAATCAATTGCTTCATCACCATCGTACGCGCAATACACGTCAAATCCTTCTTTATTTAAATTAAATTTCACAATATCAGCTATCGGCTTTTCATCATCTACAACTAGAATTTTCTTTTCGGCCATCTTTAACCAGTCCTCCCATTTCTAAAATCGCTCCATTAGCGATACCTTATATTTTTTGAGAAATAACCCTTATGTTGCAACTGAAAAATGTCTTTCTTTATGAGATAATGGAATGCTTTATTTCCCACGTAACAATCCATGCCTGACCACATTTCTAGTCATGGCAAACTTTATCAAATGATAGACTATCACATTCATCATTATAACATAATATCTTCAGGATAGGAAAAGTTGGGAGGCTATTTGTACGTTCCTAAACAAAAACGCAGACATCCTAAGAAGGAGGCCTGCGCTATGTATTTTCTGTTTTAATCAAATAATGGGCTTACTGACTCGTTCTTGTGTACGCGAACGATTGCTTCGCCAAGTAACGGTCCTACAGATAATTGTTCGATTTTGTCAATCCATTTATCCTCTGGTAAAACGAGTGAATTCGTCACGATTAATTTCTCAATCGCAGAATTGTTAATACGCTCAATCGCTGGGCCAGACAAGACTGGATGTGAGCAACACGCATAGACTTTCGTCGCGCCACTCTCGATCAATGCATTGGCTGCAAGCGTGATTGTACCCGCCGTATCAATGATATCATCAATCAAAATCGCTACTTTTCCATCTACATTACCAACAATATTCATAACTTCCGCCACATTTGGACGAGGACGACGTTTGTCAATAATCGCAATCGGCGCTTTCAAACGATCAGCCATCTTACGCGCTCTTGTTACACCGCCGTGATCCGGAGAAACAACTACCAAATCTTCATCGATATGATGCGAGCTGAAATAGTTAGATAGCAAACGAACCGCGTTCAAATGATCGATTGGAATATCAAAGAAACCTTGAATTTGTGGTGCATGAAGATCTAGTGTAATCATGCGTGTAGCTCCTGCTTTTTCAATTAGGTTTGCTACCAGTTTTGCCGTGATTGGCTCACGACTACGCGCTTTACGGTCTTGACGAGCATAACCATAATACGGCATCACAATATTAATTGTTTTTGCTGAAGCTCTCTTAAGTGCATCAATCATGATCAAAAGTTCCATCAGATTTTGGTTAACAGGAAAACCAGTGGACTGCACGACATAAACGTGACAACCACGGATACTCTCTTCAATATTAATCTGAATTTCACCATCACTAAAATGGGTCACGCTGGACTTCCCTAAATTAATTCCTGCTACTTCCGCGATTTCCGCCGCCAGTGCTGGGTTGGAATTTAAAGAGAAAATTTTTAACTTTGGATCAAAATAATCGTTAGACATAATCAGCCTCCACATAGATTTTATATAATTTTTGAACGATTGGGGTTGCAGGACGGAAAAACCGCGGGACAACCCCATTGCAAATGATTACTTACCGAAATTCAGTTTTTTAGCATAGCCTTCTTTATTTTCCTGTTTCACACGGGAAATGGCAAGGGCATCTTCTGGTACATCTTTCGTAACCGTTGTTCCTGCTGCTACAAAGGCGCGATTGCCAATGTTCACCGGCGCTACCAGGTTGGAGTTGCAACCAATAAAGACGTCATCGCCGATAATTGTTTTGGCTTTATTTTTGCCGTCGTAGTTCACTGCGATAGAACCGCAGCCAATATTGACATTTTCGCCGATTTCCGCATCACCCATGTAGATGAAATGCGGGATTTTTGAGTTTTTGCCAATTGTTGCTTTCTTCGTTTCTACAAAATTACCGATTTTCACGCCTTCGCTGATTTCAGATTCAGGACGCAGATGTGAATAAGGCCCTACTTGAACATCATCGCCAACTTTGCTGTCATAAATAGAAGAATGTCTCACTTGCACGCGTTCACCAAGAATCGCATTATCAAGCACGCTCGCACCGGTAATTTCGCAATCAGCACCGATTACTGTTTTACCATGAATCGCAACGTTTGGCCCAACAATCGTGTCTTGACCGATTTCAACATCGACATCGATATACGTGTTCGCTGGATCAATCAACGTTACGCCATTGCGCATGTGGCCTTCATTGATTCGGTGACGCATAATTTCTTGCGCCTCCGCCAAAGCTACGCGATCGTTAACGCCGAGTGATTCCTTCGCATTCTCCATCCGATAAGCCGCAACAACCTCATCTTCATCTTTTAAAATCTTGATAACGTCAGGCAAATAATATTCACCTTGCGCATTTTCATTGGATACTTTGGCTAACGCTTCGAATAACGCTTGATTATCAAAGCAGTATGTCCCAGTATTGATTTCATTCACGCGCTGCTCTTTTTCGGACGCATCTTTTTGCTCGACAATTTTTTCAACGATTCCTAGGTCGTCGCGGATAATCCGCCCATATCCCGTCGGATCGTCTAAAACAGTCGTTAAAATGGTGGCTTTGGCACGTTTTTCTTGATGGTACTTCATTAAGTCTTCCATCGTATGCCCTTGAATAAGCGGCGTATCGCCACACACAACCAGCGTTATACCTTCTTTGTCACCAAGCACACTCTTCGCCTGTAAAACTGCATGAGCCGTCCCTAGCTGCTCTTCTTGCAAAGCAAACACACTTCTATCTTTCAAATGGGTCTGCACTTGTTCCGCGCCGTGTCCAACAATCGTCACGACTTCATCCGGTTCAAGCTGACTGATTTGGTCTACTACATGTTCCACCATCGGCTTTCCACAAACAGGATGCAAAACCTTGTAAAGCTTCGACTTCATTCTTGTACCTTGCCCAGCCGCTAAAACAACCGCATATCTTTTCATCATTGACAAGACCCTCCAATTATCCACTATTCTTCATAATGATAATACCGTAAAAACCGCTTTTTTTCAAGGTGTAAATAGAACCTAATCTTATACACACTCGGAATAAATTCGTAGCAAGCGCTCGCAAGGACCGCCTATTCGCGATGCTCATAGGCATATTGGGGCTGTAGCTCATTTCATTTCGCACAGCCCCAACAAAAAACAACCAGCGCTAGGGCTGGTTGTTTGGATTTATATTATTAATTATTCAGCAGTGACTTCTTCTTCAACTGCTACGTCTTCTGATACAGCACTTGATTCTTCTTCGCCTACGCGAACATATTCAGCAAGTACAACCTCTTGGATTTTTCCACGAGTATCAGAATTAATTGGGTGGGCGATGTCACGGAATTCACCATCAACACCACGTTTACTTGGCATTGCTACGAATAAACCGTTGTTACCATCAATGACACGAATATCATGAACAACAAATTCCTCATCTAAAGTTATGGAAGCAATAGCTCTCATTCTTCCATCAGTTTCTACACGACGTAATCTCACATCAGTTACTTGCATTATTAGTCACTCCTTATCCCATTTTGTCTTCTCATAGTTTCTTCGGGTTATTTTATCTTGTTACTTGGGACAAACATTAGTTTCCCTTTAGATCCGCTATTCACAACAAGCTTTTACCCAGGTCCTATAAAAAGTAGTGTTTAGTCTTCATTTCCTTCTTCCGCTTCTGGTGCTGCTTCTTCTACTTCACTGACAACTTCATCAGCTTCTGCATAAGCAACTAAGACAGCGTCCTGAATTTTAGCACGAGTATCTGAATTAATTGGGTGAGCGATGTCACGAAACTCCCCATCAGGAGTACGTTTACTTGGCATTGCTACAAATAATCCATCATTACCATCAATCACGCGAATATCATGTACTACGAATTCACCGTCAATAGTAATTGAAGAAATAGCTTTCATTCTTCCATCAGTCTCAACTCGACGTAATCTCACATCTGTAATTTCCATTTTCTTCACCACCTTAGCTCTTGTTGACATGCTACTTGTTGATTCAACACACACGCAACATCATAAAGATAACACTAGAGAATTGTTCCCTTGACATTTCTCCCATACAAAAAGTAATTCTTCAATCACTCCTTGTTCCCAAAAAAGGAAAGCCCAGAATTTTTCTCTAACAACATCATAATAAAAAAAGCTAAATTTGACAACTTTGTGACTTCGCGTATAAAAACACTGTTTATAGTGCATTTTTTATTGACAAAAATGAATTGTTTTTTATAAATAAATAATTGTATACTATAAATCCTTGAACTAAAAAGGTTCGATACAAAAAGGCGCTGATACAACGTTTATCTGTATTATTTGCTATGTGTTATCTCTTTTATTTCTGAGCATTTTATGATGAGAAATTAAAAATAAGCTGTTTTTTAGTATACAAAAATTGGTTCATCCTTCATTTTTTTCGTCTCTTTTTGCACATCATTTTTTAATTTTCTTTACAATCCCACCTGAATTATGACAGCTAATAACGCCATCTATTTCACTCCGTTAAGTGCTGATATGTAAGGTTTTTTAATCAAAAATTGCTGTTTCATCATGCTATAAAATCCGCTTTTTACAATCCTTTTCATCACAATTATGACAAACAGATTAAAAATATATGACAACATCAATTGTGATGTGAATTTGATTATTTGAATCAAAAAAAGGGGTTTTAGATATATATTTATACAAGTGAATAATAAAAAAAGAGGATTATTATACATAAATCCTCTTTTTTCATATGCATTATTCTGATCGTAATGCATCAATTGGGCGTAATTTGGATGCTTTATTTGCTGGTGTAATACCAAAGATAACACCGATGAACATCGAGAATAGGAAGGCACCAATGATGGTTGATGCAGTAATTCCTGATGGTATACCTGCGATAGAGCCAAATGCAAGGGCCCCTGATACACCAATCGCGATTCCAATTAGACCACCGACAACACTAATAACGATAGATTCAATTAAGAACTGGGTTAGGATATCTCGTTTTTTTGCACCTAAGGCTTTGCGGATTCCAATTTCTCTCGTCCGCTCAGATACGGAGACTAACATGATGTTCATGATTCCAATACCACCGACAACAAGCGATATACCTGCAATGGCTCCAAGCGCTGTTGTAAGGGTCGAGCTGATCGTGTCAAACGCATTTAAGATTTCTTGCTGATTTATAACTTGATATGGCGCCGATTCACCACTTGCTGAATCCGCCGCGTTATAGTCAAAGTGGATAGATAGGCGTGATTCTAACGTGTTAACAACGCGATCGACATCTTCTGCTGTGTTTGTTTCCACATAAAACGTCCGGACATTTGTATCCTTCAACATACGTTGCGCCGCAGTTAGAGGCACAAATACTTGGTCGTCACTAGAACCCATCATCGACGCACCTTTTTCTTTAAGCACACCGACCACTTTATACGGCATGCCATTTACGCGGATATATTCTCCTATTGGATTTGAAAAACCGAATAAATCACTTGCTACATTCGGTCCGATGACAGCAATTTTTTGTCCGTACTCGACATCAATCGGCAGCAAGAAGCGTCCTTTATCTAGCTTCAAGCCGCGAGCATCTTTATATTGCTCATTTGTACCGATAAGCTTCAAGTCTTTTGATTTATAGTCAAATGTTGCCTTGACTTGTCCCGAGAGTTCAGGAGAAACGCTTTTGACGCCATCAATATTTTTATATTTCAGGACATCATCGTACGTAAATTTATCGTTGGGATTCGTCGATGTATTCATTACTGTCACCAAGTTCGAGCCCAGGTCTCCCATTTGGCTGTTGACTTGATCCGTTACCCCCTTACCGAGCGATACTAGCAAAATAACCGATGATACCCCGATAATAATTCCTAGCATTGTCAGAAAGGAACGCATCTTACTTGTTTTTAGTTGCTTCCAGGCCATTTTCATACTTTGGCGGATCATTTTGCTACCCCCTCATTGAAAAGTTGACCGTCTTGAATTCGAATCGTTCTCGTTCCGTAATTCGCGATGTCAAGATCATGTGTAATCATTACGATTGTGTTGCCAGCCTGATTCAGCTCTTGCAAAATGCCCATAACTTCTTTCCCTGTTTTGGAATCAAGCGCTCCTGTTGGTTCATCAGCTAGCAAAATTTGCGGGTTAGCCGCAAGCGCACGTGCAATTGCGACACGTTGTTGTTGACCACCAGATAATTGTGTCGGCAAATTACGTTTCTTATCTGTCAGCCCAACTTTGCGAAGACAATCTAGCGCGATTTCCTCTCTTTTTGCAACACCCATACCACCATAAATCAGCGGTAATTCGACGTTCTCAAGCGCCGACAATTTCGTCAATAAATTAAACTGTTGAAAAATAAATCCGATTTTCTTATTACGAATAGCGGACAGTTTGTTATCGTTTAGCGTTGCCACATCGACACCGTCTAAATGATATTCACCAGAATCCGGCACATCTAAGCAACCAATCATGTTCATCAAGGTTGACTTACCAGAGCCAGAAGGTCCGACAATCGCTAAAAATTCGCCTTGTTCAACGGCAAGCGTCACATTGTCCAATGCTTTAAAAGTCTCGCCGCCAAGTGTATATGTTTTTGTTAAATTTCTCATATCAATAAGTGGACTCGTCATGCGATCACCTCCTTGTTTGGTCTAGTTTTTAAAATCCTGGTTGTTGGGATGAGTTCGATTTCGTTGGCAAAATGACTTCATCGCCTTTTTCTAGACCTTTCGTGATCTCCATGTTATCTTCGTTGTGAAGCCCAGTCGTTACGTATTGTTTTACTTCTTTTGTCGTCTCATTTTTCCCTTTTTTAGGAACGAGCACATAATATTTACCGTCATCATTCTTCTGAACTGCTTCGATTGGAACGTATAACGCGTCTGCTTTTTCATCGACTAAAATAGAGGCGTCTGCTGTCATCCCTGATTTCAAATCTGTAGTATCATCAATCGAAATCGTTACTAAGAAAGAAGATACGCCGTTCATCACGGTTCCTTGTTCTGCGATTTCCTTCACTTTACCTGTGTATGTTTTGTCGGGAACAGCCGTCACGGAAATCTTAGCTCCTTGGTCTTCCTTCACGTTTGGCACATCTAATTCGTCCATTTGCACTTGCAACTCTAATTCTTTGTAGTCAGGCGCTTGTTGGTTTTGCGGAACAATAGCCCCCGTTGCTGTTGCGTTGATTTTCATGTCTCCTTGTTTCACTTTTGTCGTCACAAGGTCCTTCGTCGCTGTTGTATCTGATCCTGATTTAGATCCTAAAAATAATACTGCTCCCACTACGATTGCCGCGATAATCACGATGGCAATCAACCATTTAATCCATTTCTTCATGTGTGTTGCTCCTTCCAAATTAAGTAATTGTTTGTTAGCTCCCAGTATGTAGGCAAGCAATGCTAGAAAAAATTCACAAACATAAATATTCACTTACCGAAATGTTCATGCTCCTTCTACAAGTCCCTATTGTAGCATAGATAAAACCAAAACCAGTCATTCGGAGGTCGTATTTATCTGTTCATATTCCATTCATATAAAAAAACTAGAACGCCAAAACAGCATGACTCGCTGCTCCAGATTCTAGTCGTTCCTTATTGATTTGGGTAGTTAAAATAATTGCCTTCTACCACTTCGATTTGTTTCTCTTTGACATCTACATTCTTAATTTTCACTAAGGAAACATAGTCGTCCACCAAACGTTCTTCTGCATACTCTGACTCCACCAAAACACCGATACCGACTAATTTGGCATTGAACTCTTCTAGCAAGTTCTTCATCCCATTAATCGTTCCGCCGGCTTTCATGAAATCGTCCACAATGACAACGTTCGACCCTTCCGGTAAGCTGCGTTTTGACAGCTCCATTTTCTCGATACGCTTGCTCGAACCCGACACGTAGTTAATGCTAACCGTCGAGCCCTCTGTTACTTTACTGTCACGACGCACAATAACAAACGGGACATTCAGGTGTTCCGCCACGGCTTGCGCAATCGGAATACCCTTTGTCGCCACCGTCATAATCGCGTCGATTTTTTGCTTGTTAAATTTCGTCGCTAAAATTTTGCCGATTTGGCTTAGCGTCACGGGCTCACCAAGTAAATCCGATAAGTATAGATAACCACCTGGGAGCAAACGATCAGGCTCAGCGATGCGATTACAGAGCGTCTGAACGAAATCCAGCACATCCGCGTTATCCGCAATCGAAATGTATTTCACGCCACCAGCAGCGCCTGGAACGGTCTCAAGCGTACCGATGCCTCTATCTTCAAATGTTTTCTTTATAATAACCAAATCTTCGCTAATAGATGATTTCGCAGAACTATAACGCTCAGCAAACAAAGTCAGTGGCACAAGTTTTCGTGGATGGCTCAGCAAAAACTGTGTCATATCAATCAAACGTTCACTACGCCGAATTTTCATATTGCTTCTTCTCCTCTTTTTAAAAATAGCTTTTCCAAACATTAGAACCTATTTCGCCCTTTTTGTACGTGTTTAACATCATTATAAAGGCTTTTTAGAGGAAAAGATAGTCATAGCCTGCTACTCAAAATCATCACTCGCTAGATTCCTCTTATTTCATAACCTCTTTAAAACTAACTACTTCGGCTCCAACTGATTTCAACGCTTCCTGCACCTCATCTGATGTTAGGAAAGTCAGCTCTTTGATTCGGTAATCCGTGTACGATGTCAAGCTGAGCAATGTTTCATCGATAAACGCTGGGTGACACATAAATTCCAATGTCTCCGTGTCCTTCTCATGCGCCTTCACGACCTGCTTGACAACATCCGCCGTAATCCCATCCGCATAAAATTGATCAGAAAAACGATCCGTGGTCGGAATGCCAGTATAGTCCGCATCATGCACAGAACGACGCAATCCAACTTGGTACTTTTTCGCTAATTTTTGCAACACAGGTAAAACGATAGGTTCGATTAAATGATGCGTATCAAAATGGGAGATGGTAATGCCGGCTGCGAGAATTTTTTCGATTTGGGCCGTGAACTCACGCTCTACTTCATCAAAATCAATCGCATCCGCAGAACTTCTCAACACGTCTTGCGCGAGGAACTTCCCGGATTCAGCAGTAAGACTCGGAACATCCTTCAAAATCGGGCTACCAAACGTCAGCGTCAAATGCGCCCCGATATCGAGTCCCGGATTTTCTTTCGCTACCTCAGCGCCTAAATCGAACGCCGGTGAATTCGCGAGCATCGTGGTCGATTTTACAACACCATGTTTATACGCTTCCAAAATTCCGTAAACGACACCTTTTGACAAACCAAAATCATCCGCATTAAAAATAACTTTCATCACTTCACGACTCCTTTATCATTTTTCTTCTTGCCAAGGTCTAACTAAGTACACTTCCTCACAGAAGCCACGCAAGCCGTTATAGACGCGTTTCGCTCGAGAGTACTGTTTTACAAGGGCAAACACTGTCGGCCCGCTACCACTCATTAAAGCCGTATCTGCGCCAAACTCCAGCATCTTCTCTTTGATTCGCTTCACTTCTGGATGTTTCGCGAGCGTCACCGTCTCCAGCACGTTCCCAATATTATCACAAATCCCTTCAAAACTGCCATCTCGAATCGCCTGCACCATTCCAGCCGTATTCGGGTGCTCCACTTCGCCAACACGCAAATCACGGTAAACGCCAGGCGTCGAAACACTAATCGAAGGCTTGGCTAACACAATCCAGCAATTCGGCATCATCGGAAGTGGCTCAATAATCTCCCCACGACCAGTCGCAAGCGCCGTTCCACCGTACAAACAAAACGGGATATCCGATCCCAGTTCAGCACCTAAGTCCGCAAGCTCCTCAAGCGTCAACTGCAAATCCCACAGTTGGTTCAACCCCTTGAGCGCTGCAGCCGCGTCACTACTACCACCCGCAAGCCCAGCCGCAACTGGAATACTCTTATCGAGCGTTATCGCTACGCCCTGCTTCACTGAAAAGCGCTCCTTCAAAAGCGCCGCCGCCTGATACACCAGATTCCGCTTATCATCCGGAATAAAGTGCGCCTTCACATCCAGTTTGATGACATCCTTCTCCAACAAAACTAACTGCAGACGATCCGCCAAGTCAATAGTCGTCATCACCATTTCAAGCTCATGATAATTATCTTTTCTCTTATATAGCGCATCCAATGACAAATTAATTTTCGCAGGTGCTTTCACATTTATTTTCATCATTTCTACAGCCTTTCTCAGGGAACATCCATCGTTCACCCCAAAGTAATAAAGTAGGTGATTTTGCCTGACTTCAAATTTGGTCACAGCTCCTCAAATCTTCTTTGTTTATTCTACCATAGCAAAGCCTAAATATGTACTCCAAACTCGAAAAGACTTCTGAGCATACTGTAAAAACAGGAAGACTAGATCCATTTCGAAGCTTACTCAAGATGTGACCAGATAACGCCAATCATTCTTTTTTCGCGTAATACGTACATTCTGCTTTACACAAATCGAGCGCTTGTCGCCGATTTATCCGTTATAGGCTCAACATCCACAGACAATCAAAAAACCAGCCAAAGTTGGCTGGTCTTGAGATATTAGTGATTAAAGTGCTAATTCTTTACTTACATCATCTGTAAAGTCTAATTCCACAGTGTCTGTTAAAATGTCCGTATAACTATAGGATACTCTTTCGAAATTGTTCTCGTCTTGATCTAATTCAACAACAAAAACAGCTGGATAAGTTTCAGCTAAAACGCCACAACGCTCGATTGTTTTCTTACGTCCGCCGTTAGCTTTCAAAGTTAGTCTTGTTCCAAGTCTGGATTCAAGATTTTGTTTGATGCTTGCAATAGTTTTTGACATTTTGTACCCCCACCTCACTAAATTCCATTATAGCACAACGGGGGCTGAAAATCAATAAACAAATATTTTAACAGCGAAATGCCTCTGTGTCAACCACTAAGATCAGCTTTTTATCATTTTTTCGCTATTTTCTCATGAAATTGTCAAGAAAATTACTTAAAGTCGCAAATTCAGGGATGTTAAGCGTTTCACCACGTCGTTTTACATCGATGCCAATTGCCGCGAGTTCGGTCTCTAATTCTTCTTTTTGTGGCTTCAATTCTGGGAAGCGGTTCACTAAATTGTTCCATAATGTTTTCCGACGTTGCGCAAATGCTGAGCGCGTGATATCGAAGAAGAAGGTTTCATCATTCACTTGTGCTGGTGGCTCTGAGCGGCGTTTCAAGTGAATAATCGCTGAGTCGACATTCGGCTGAGGCATAAATACCGTTTTCGGCACGATAAAGGAAAGCTCGGCCTCCATGTAGTACTGTATCGCGATCGACAAGCTTCCATACGCCTTCGTACTCGGTTTTGCTGAAATACGATCCGCGACTTCCTTTTGGAGCATAAAAGTCATGCTGGACACTGGCAAATCCTCGTGAAGCAATTGCAAAATAATCGGTGTTGTTACATAGTATGGCAAGTTCGCGACCACCTTCACAGGATTCGTCCGATCTGGAAGCTTTTCCGTAATCATCACCCCAACATCCACTTTCAAAATGTCTTCGTTCACGACCTCTACATTGTCGTAAGCAGCGAGCGTATCTGGCAAAATCGACATCAAGCGTTGGTCAATCTCAAAAGCCAATACGCGCTTCGATGTACGCGCTAGATGCTCCGTAAGCGCGCCAATACCTGGTCCAATCTCAATAACGTCCGTTTCCTTATCCAGTTCTGCCGTCTCCGTGATTCGTCTCAAAATATTGCTATCAATCAAGAAGTTTTGACCTAGGCTTTTCTTGAATAGAAAATCATATTTTTTAAGGATTTCTTTTGTGCGGCCTGGTGTTGCGATATCTTTACTCATTCGTCTCCTCCTGTACTACTTCGCCCCATGCGGCTTCGAATTGTTCACTCGTAATGCCAAACATGCGTAGTCTCGCTTGCAATTGTTTGCCATTCGTATAACCTATTTTAAGGATTTCTCCTAGCTTTTGTCGTTTCGCTTTGGCACCCGCTCCGCCCATCAAGCCGAGTATCACAAGTCGGTCATAATCGATTTCGCTCGTCTGGACGCGTTCATCGCTTGTATGGAAATGCTCCAGCGCCTCGCGGATAATTTCTGGTGTCGCATGTTCTACTCCTAAACCACGGCCATATTTCGGCAATGCGTCACTGCGTTTAATGAAAGCGTGATGGCATCCTGGAACTGCTGCATCGATTTGCTTTCGAATTTTTTCACCTGGAAAGTCGGGATCGGTCAGTATAATCACGCCGCGTTTTTCTTTTGCATGGCGGATTTTTTCAATGGTCATAGCGGACAAGGCCGAGCCGTTCGTTTCGATTGTGTCTGCGTCCACTGCGCGGTGTATTGCGGTTGTATCGTCTCGCCCCTCGACAACAATGACTTCATGAATCACTAACTTCTCCATACAAAACGTCCCTTCTCTTAATCAGTTCTTCTATCATACCATAAAATTCGAAAAAGCAGAACCCGCAAAAAAAGCAGGAAGAACACCATTTCTGGTATGCTTCCTGCTTTGTATGAATTCTTAATCTAAAATGGTTACCGTAACTTGACGGCGTCCCCATGTGTAACATTGGCTTTCGTCTGCAAAATAAACGTCTACGATATTGCCTTTAATCGCGCCACCAGTATCTCCTGCAATTGCTTCTCCGTAACCTGATACGTAGACTCTAGAGCCTAATGGAATCACGCTTGGATCTACCGCAACTACTTTTAAACCTGGGTTTGCTGTTAAGTTAATACCTGTCGCCGTTGTACCGCCACCTGAATACGCTGTTGATTCCATCGTGAACGTTTTACCGCCTGATGATGGTTTACTGCTTACTTTGGAAGCGCTACTGTTAGAAGATGATGCACTCGATGTTGTAGCTTTTTTAGAAGATTTAGCTGGGGCATTGCTGATTGCAGTTACCACTGGCTCTTCTTTTGTACCACGAACAATGATTTTATCTTCTGGTTTTGCTGTTACTTGTTCTGCAAGGAGTTTGCGTTGTTTTTCTTTACCGTTCTCGATAACAACATCATACTTGGCTACTTTCTCGCCAGCCTTCCCTGGTTGTACTACTTTTTCTTCTCCTTTTTCAAGGGAAGCATCTTCTTTTACTACGGTTTTGAAAGCGACTTTAGATTTCTTTTCGTCGGTTTTCTTGTCTACATATGTAACAACAACCGTCATATTTGGAGTAAGTTTCGCCGTTTTTGCTGGCAATACTTTATCGTGAGCGTCTAATTTAATTTTCTTCTCTGCTAATAAATCTGCTACTGTGTCTTTTGTTGTCCACGTGACTTCTTTTTTCGGTCCATTTTGAATAGCTAGAGCGACAGCGCGGTCGATTTTAACTTCCATGTTTGCTGTTACTTTGTCATTCAATGAAACGTTTAAAGCATCTTGCGGACGTGTCGTAATATTTTCATCCTTCAGTACTTCGGCAACTGTATCTTTTGTTGTCCATACACTTGCTTCTTTACCTTCGTCATTAATTGTCACTTGTTTCGCTGGAATGTAAGCAATCTTCATTCCGTCTTTTACAGCTGTATTTTTGGAATAAGACAATTCGTCATGTTTTCCAATTTTTACACCTTCGTCATTTAATACTTCTCCAACTGTTTTTGCGTGCGTGCTAACTTTTGTAACCTCGCCTGCTTTTACAATCGTGATATCGTTTTTAGTTCCCTCGAAAACGAAATAAAAAACCAAAGCTATGACAATAACAAACGCGCCAATCATAATTGGTAAACGCCATTTTGATTTCTGGCTTGCGTTACTGCTAGTTTCCATGGTCATGTATTTCTCCCCTTTCTAACTTCTGTTGTGATTATATACGGGGGACGAAAGAACTGTCAACGAATTATCAAAAATAGGTGTCTAGACCAAATGCAATGACTTTATCGTTGGTATAGAGCCATTGTAAAACCTTTTCATTACATTCCGTGTCTAATGTGTCAGTTATATTTCAGGGAATTCAGCCTCTAGTCGTAGGCATAATAGCGCGGGTTTTTAAAGATTTCTTAAATTTTATTTTTCGCTTGCTTAAGATTCCGTTACAGAGTTCAGGTATTGTTACAGTTTGATGACAAAAATCAGCTTAATCGGAATAGCCTATTTGCATTTTCTGTTGTGTAGCGGGCGATTTCCTCATATTTCAGTTCTTTTAATTCTGCGACCTTTTCGGCAACAAGCTTGACGTAACTCGGTTCATTTCTTTTACCGCGATTTGGGTGCGGAGCGAGATATGGAGCGTCAGTTTCGATTAAAATCTTGTCTAACGGTACAGATTCTGCTGCAATTTTTGGTAATTTTGCGTTTTTAAAGGTAACTGTGCCGCCGAATGAGATGTAGAAATTCATTGCTAAACACGCTTCCATTACCTCTACGGTTTCGCCAAAACAGTGCATGATTCCGCCAACTTCTGACGCGTTTTCTTCTTGCAAAATACGAACGACATCTTCTGTTGCTTCCCGATTATGAATCACGATTGGAAGTTGTACTTCTTTTGCTAATCTGATTTGCTGACGGAAGACCTCAAACTGAGTTTCTTTTGGTGACGTATCCCAATGATAATCCAATCCCATTTCGCCGAGCGCGACAACTTTCGGATTTTTGGCTAGTTCGCGTAACCATTCTAGTTTTTCTGGAGTAAAAGTGATTGCGTCTGTTGGGTGCCATCCGACAATGAGGTAAATAAAATCATATTTATCGGCAAGTTCCAGCGCGCGATTGATTGTTTCTTCATTAAAACCGACGACCGCCATGCGCGAAACATCATTTTCCTTGGCACGTGTGATAACCTCTTCAAGATCTTCGTTAAATGCGTCATCATTTAAGTGCACATGTGTATCAAAAAGCATTTTTATCCCTCATTTCTTTATTTTTAACGCGTGAATGTCAGCTTTCTTCTATATAATAATACAACTGCTTTTCCTATTTTGTGAATGTGTCGTATTACTATAGAAGAAAGTCGTTTTTTTAGTCGTTTAATCTACCTTTTTAATAACATCGTATGTTGCTGGTGCTTGTTTATTCGCTAAGTAAGATTCGAAAAAAGTGAGGTGAGTTCCTAGGAAACCCACCTCGTTGTTATTATTTCACTTTTGCACCGTTTGGAAGGGCGCTGCTTGCTTCGATGATTTGTAGTTTGCCATCTTTTTCGCCGGATAGAATCATGCCTTCGCTCATTAAACCGCGTAATTTGACTGGTTTTAAATTCGCGACGACAATTACTTTTTTGCCGAGGAGTTCTTCTGGTTCATAGAATTCTGCGATACCTGATAGAACTTGGCGCAGTTTTCCTTCGCCTAGGTCTAATTGGAAGCACAGTAGTTTGTCAGCTTTTTTGACTTTCTCGACTTGCTTTACCTCTCCGACGCGTAAATCGATTTTGTCGAAGTCTTCAATGCCGATTTCTGGTGTTTCAAGCGCAACAACGGTTGGTTCTTCTGCTACTGGCGTTGGGGCTGTTGCTTTCATTTGGTCTTGGATATAGGCTACTTCTTCCGCTGCGTCGAGACGAGGAAATATTGGTGTGCCTTTTGCGACTACTTTTGTGCCTGCTGGAATTTTGCCGTATCCTGTGATCGATGCCCAGTCTTTTAGCGATTCGTCCGTAATGCCTAGTTGCGTGAAAATACCTTCTGGACATTGCGTTAAGAATGGTTTCAACATCACCGCGATGATTCGCAAATTCTCAGCTAGGTGGGTCATAACACTTGCTAGTTCCCCGCGGTTCGCTTCTTCTTTTGCTAGAACCCATGGCGCTGTTTCATCGATGTATTTATTCGTGCGGCTGACAAATGTCCATAGTTGAGAAAGGACCACTGAAAATTGCATCGTTTCCATGTTTGTTTCATATTCTTTCAAAACATTATCTTTAAAAACCTCTAATTCGCCGTCAAAAGGTGTTACATTGCCTTGATAAGCTGGAATTTCACCGTCAAAATATTTATTTATCATCGCAACAGTTCGGTTTAGTAGGTTGCCTAGATCATTTGCTAAATCATAGTTGACGCGATCGACAAAATCTTCTGGCGTGAATAAGCCGTCAGATCCGAATGGAACTTCGCGTAGAAGGTAATAACGCAGCGCATCCAAGCCATAGCGGTCAATCAGCATGTATGGATCGACAACGTTACCTTTAGATTTCGACATTTTGCCGTCTTTCATTAGAATCCAACCGTGCCCGAAAATTTTCTTAGGTAGCGGTAAATCAAGCGCCATCAGGATAATCGGCCAATAAATCGTATGGAAGCGCACAATCTCTTTTCCGATGATATGCACGTCTGCCGGCCAGTATTTGTTGAAATTCGCATCGTCTTCTGAACCATAGCCAAGCGCGGTTATGTAGTTAGAAAGCGCATCAATCCACACATAAACAACATGTTTCGCGTCTCCTGGAACCTTAATTCCCCAATCAAAAGTCGTTCTGGAAACAGCCAAATCTTCTAAGCCTGGTTTGATGAAATTGTTAATCATCTCGTTTTTGCGCGATTCTGGTAGGATGAATTCTGGATTGTCATTATAGTAAGCGAGCAAACGATCGGCGTACTTACTCATGCGGAAGAAATACGATTCTTCTTTCACGAGCTCGACTTCATTGCCGCTCGGTGCTTTTCCGCCAATAACTTTGCCATTTTCGTCGCGGTACACTTCTTCTAGTTGGGTTTCTGTGAAATATTCTTCATCTGAAACGGAATACCAACCTTCATATTGCCCAAGATAAATATCGCCTTGATCCAGCAGTTGTTGAAAAATTTTCGCGACGCCGTCTTTATGACGCGGTTCTGTCGTCCGAATAAAATCCGTGTTGGTAATCTCGAGTTTCTCCCATAAATCTCGGAATCCTGCCGCGATATCGTCCACATAGCTTTGCGGTGAAATATTTTGTTCCTCGGCTTTTTGTTGGATTTTTTGGCCGTGTTCGTCTGTTCCCGTTAAATAGAAAACGTCGAATCCTCGTAAACGCTTGTAACGCGCCATTGCGTCTCCTGCAACCGTTGTATAAGCATGCCCAATATGAGCCTTTCCACTTGGATAATAAATCGGAGTCGTAATATAAAATGTATTATTCTCTTTTGGCAATCTAATCCTCTCCCATTCCTCTGCCGAAAATCAGTTTTTCCGGTGTTAAATTCACAATTACCTTCTATTATATCATTTTCTACGCAAAACAAAATACCGCAAGCCCGAAAAATTTGAAAAAGACAGCACAGAATGTTATCCCGTACTGCCAAATTTCACTATTTTGTGAGACCAATCATGAAACCACCGGCACTGACTAGAATAATTCCGATGATAACTAAGATAAGTTCGCGTTTCGTTTTTTTCTCGCCTAGAAGGAGAATTCCGCCTAGCGTTGAAATGACGACGCCCATTTGCGAAAGTGAAAAGCTAATCGCGACGCCAATCACCGTGTTAGAAATAAGTAACGCTAAATTCCCGATACTCCAAATTAAACCTGGAATAATGCTGAGCCATGTTTCTTTTAAAAAGAAGGTTTTGCGATCTTTAAACGAGAACACAACAGCCGCGACGACCATCCCAACAGCCTGCGGTAGAATCGCTTCCCAACCGCTGATATCGAATGCTTTTAGAATGACAACATAGGCGACGTAGCCAAGCGAAGAAACAATAAGCGCGACCATGCCTTGCTTCATATTGCTGCCTTTCGATTTATGCTGCTGATAGGATGTTAGCGAAATCCCGACGATAATGAAGAATAACGCCGAAAATCCAAGTACTAGTTTTGCCGTCGTTCCCCATTCTTGAAATACGAATACACCAAACAGCGAAGTCCCAACGAGTTGCATCCCGGTTGATAGCGGCATCGCTTTGGAAACACCAATATGCGTAAATGCGCGGAATTGGTTCAGTTGCCCAACGGTCCAGAAAATCCCCGATACAAAGCTCACCAATAAAATCGTGACGGTAAATTGTGGCGTAGAATAGAAATACATCCCAATCGCAAAAATAAGCGCACCGAACGTTACCCCAAGCGTTTGTTGATATGGCTTCCCACCAATTTTTGAAACAATGAGTGGCATTATCCCCCACATCACTGCTGGAATGAGCGCAATTAAAATATCCATCAAAAAACTCCTCTCAAATCTGTAAAATCATCCATCTAAGCTAAAGAAGCAAAATTTGCAATTGTAGAACTTTTATATCACAAATAGCGCCCCAACTAGGTTTATACCCTTTTTTTGAAACGATAATCATTTTTTTTGTATTTATTGATATTTTCGTCTAGCTTTTCTAGGAAATTCTTGGTATTATAGGTAATAGACCAAAGAGTTAGGAGGTAAGAATATGAAATCTACAGGTATGGTAAGAAAAATTGACGAACTAGGACGTATCGTAATCCCAGTTGAAATCCGTCGTAACCTAGGCGTTGCTGTTAAAGATGCTTTAGAAATTTACATCAATGAAGATGAAATTATCCTAAAGAAATATACAGCTAGCAACCTTTGTGACATCACTGGTGAATTTTCCGATCAAAACAAACAAGTTGTTGACGGTAAATTAACACTTAGCCGTGATGGAGCTGAGAAATTAGTAGCTGACATCCGTCGTCAATTCGGCGATGATATCTAAGACTACAATTAAAGAAAGTATCCTATTTGAAAGCGTGCTAGCCTCAAATAGGATGCTTTTTTGTTGTGGCTCTTATGAAGCGTACTTTGCTGAATTAGAGCCTCAATATGAGTACGAACGAGTGAGTATTCGTTCCTTTCTTGGGGTTGAGCCTACTTACTAGTAAATCGGCGGCAAGCGTTCGCATTTGTTTAAAGCAGGGTGTAGATGATACGCAAAAAGATAAAAACTTAAAGACTTAATAGATCATAGCTTACTTTTCTATCACCACGAATGAGGTTAGTTTGGAGATTTTGGCGTCTGGTTTGTTGCTTTGGAAGGTGAAAATATCGGAGAAGTAGACGTGTTTGCCTTTTTTGTTTGTGACGGTTCCATGAGCGGAACCTTCTTTGCCGTGGCTTAGCAGGGATTGGACTTCGAGTGCGCTGACTTCTTGGAGGTTCGTGATTAGTTCTGTGATGAATTCGTCTCGGCCTTTGATTTGGAATTCGCCTGGTACGGTCCACACGAACGATGCTTCTAACACGTTTTCGAGTGCGGTTCTGTTGCCTGACGCGGATGCTATAAGGTAGTCTCGGATGATGCGTTTTTTTGGTGCGTTGTCGCAGTTGAAGTCGCAGAATACGGCGAAGTCTACGCCATGTGTCGCGCTTTTTGCTGATATTTCTTGGAATGCTAAGCCGTGCCCCGCCAGTGCTTCTTTTAAAATTCCAATTGCTTTTGGTCCGACGCCGTGTATTTTTAATAGCGTTTTTTCGTCGTGTGCCGCGACTTGTTCGAGTGTTGTTATCTCTAATAATTCCAAAGCGTTTGTTGCTGGTTTGCCAATATTGGGCAGTTTCGTCATATCGAATTCCTCCTTTTCTATTACCGTTATTATACCAAAAAAAGACCCGCGTGATGACGAGTCCAGTTTATTATAATTCGTGATAGGCTTGGTAAACTTCGCGTTTTGGGAGTTGGCGGGTTTTCATGACTTGTTTGATCGCTTCCTTGGAGGAGACCGATTCTTCGTCCATGACTTTTTCGACATGTTCCTTGATTGGTATTGTCGCCCACCAAATTTCTTCGTCCTCGCTCGGTGCGTCTTCATTTCCTTCTACGATGACGCAAAATTCACCGCGGATTTCGGTTTCTTTTGCCCATTCTAGCGCTTCTTCCACCGTTCCACGTAAAAATTCTTCGTACTTCTTCGTCAATTCGCGACATAATACAATTTTGCGGGTGCTTCCGAGTATTTTGTTCATCACTTTTAAAACTTCTTTCAAGCGGTGTGGCGATTCGTAAATGATCCACGTTTCTTCGCGAAGATTCAGCTGGTTCAACGCTTCTTCGCGGTCTTTGTTACTTCGCGGCAAGAAACCGTAAAAGAAGAACGGTTGTGGCGCGAGGCCTGATGCGATGAGTGCGGTAAGTGCTGCATTCGCGCCTGGCAGTGGCACGACGGTGATTCCAGCTTCAATCGCGGCGCCTACGAGTTCATAGCCTGGGTCGGATATCGACGGCATGCCTGCATCGCTCACGACGGCAATCGTGGTTCCTGCCTCCAATTTTTCGATGAGCTCCTCTTGGCGGGTCGTTTTGTTATGTTCGTGATAGCTCACCATTTTTGTATGTATATCGAAATGGTTGAGTAGCTTGATCGTGTTTCGCGTGTCTTCCGCCGCGATTAAATCCGCTTCTTGCAAAATTCGAATCGCGCGCATCGTCATGTCTTCTAGGTTGCCAATCGGTGTTGGGACTAAGTATAACGTGCCCTTCGCGTCACCTGATTCTGCAAAGCTTTTCTGGCTTTTCATAGTGTGTCGCCCTCCTTCTTTTCTCGTAAATAGTGATCCTTATCTTTGCGTACTAGTTTCTTAAAAGCGGCTTCGGCTTTCGTTGCCTCGGATCGCGTCTCGAAGCATTCGGAATGGATGACTCGAACTGGGCGTCGATTTCGGGTGTATTTGCAGCGAATCCCAGCGTTATGTTCGGCTTCGCGACGCGCCACATCGGTGGTGTAGCCGCCATAATAGGAGCCATCTTTGCATGCCAATACGTAGAAATAATGCGTGTCACTCTTCGCCATAAAGCAACTCCCTCACTTGTTTCGTGTACTCGCCGTCTGCATTTTGCACGATGATTGGCGGCAAATATTTCACGCCTGGCTTCGCGCCTTTCATGCCCTCGATTAGAATCGTATTCGCTTCTCGTTCCAAACGCGGATGCACAAACTGGACGCGTTTCGGTTCCAAACCATATTCCCGCATGATATCAATGATTTCCAGCAGGCGCTCTGGACGATGAACAAAACTCGCCTTGCCGCCCTGTTTTAGCAAATCCGCCGAGACTTGAATCGTATCGCGCAACGTGCAATGTACTTCATGACGCGCAATTCGCAAATGTTCATTTTCATTTTTGATGCTGGTCGATTCAAGCGCAAAATACGGCGGATTGCAGATGACGAAGCTATTTTTTCCTTTTCCAAGAATCGGCACAACCTCACGTAAATCTTGTTGCAAAATTTCAATCTGATTCTCGAGTTCGTTGTATTCAATGCTACGCCGCGCCATATCCGCCAATCGTTCCTGAATCTCTATACCAATAATTGGCACTTTTGTTCTCGAGCTAATCAACAACGGAATAATGCCATTGCCGCTACACAAATCAATAATCCGCCCACCCTTTTGATAAGGTATGTAGCTAAATCTTGCGAGCAATACTGCATCTAGCGAAAAAGAAAATACAGACGGACTCTGAATAATTCGCAAGTTCTCCGCCAATAAATGATCTAGCCTCTCATCTCCAACTAACATCCAAACCTCTCCCTAAAAAAATGGCTCTCTCTACGAAAGAGAAAGCCGCGTTTTATTTCTTATTCAATAACGACATACAGAAAAGACAATCTTCATCGTTTCCGCGCGGGCTTCCGAAATGCACGTTGCAAATATGGAAACCTTCTTTATACAGTTTGACTAAATTATCATACCCTTCGCCAACTTCTATCATCTGGCGCATCGCTTCTTTGCGAGCTGGAGCCATCGCGCCCAACTCTTTTTCGGCGGGGATTGTGCTCACATGTTGCTTGCCGTCGAGTTCTTCCAAACGGCGACGCAAATGTTCGTTTTCTAGGTTCAGACGGTTGTTTTCTTCCAACATATCGCCTAGATTTTGCTTCAGGTCGCCAAGTTGTTGGTATAACTCGCCGATTTGTTCTTCCATATTGCTGACTGAGTCAAAAAGTGCTTTTTTATCCATATGGGCTCACCTCAGGACTTCGCGGGTTCTTTTGAAAAAGCATTAAAGGGGCGTAATTCTTCTAATGCATATTCAATGACCGCGTCTTGATCTGGTAGTCTGACTTGCATAATTCGACCGAGTAGGTTAATGCCCACTACACGTGCCTTGCCATCAGGTGTCACAACATGTTGACCGACATCAGGCATTTCTTTCTTCGCTGTTTCGTATTCATCATTCTCATATTTCAAACAACACATTAAACGACCGCAAAGTCCAGAAATCTTCGTCGGATTGAGCGATAAATTCTGGTCTTTTGCCATCTTGATTGAAACTGGTTCAAAATCACCTAAAAAGGTCGAGCAACACAGCATCCGGCCACACGGGCCAATTCCGCCGAGCAATTTCGCTTCATCGCGGACACCGATTTGGCGTAATTCAATCCGCGTACGGAAAATCGACGCTAAATCTTTCACGAGTTCGCGGAAATCGACGCGCCCTTCTGCGGTAAAGTAAAAGATGATTTTATTGCGATCAAATGTATAATCGACGTCGACTAGATTCATCTCGATTTTGTGTTCTTGAATTTTCTCGTCACAGAGTAAAAATGCGCGCTGACAAGAGGCCGCATTTTCTTCGACACATTTATAATCTGCGTCTGTCGCAACACGTAGCACTCGTTTTAGAGGCATAACAACATCCTCTTCATCGACTTCGCGCGGTGCGATAACCGCTTTTCCGAACTCAATTCCTTGTGCATTTTCGACAATCACGCCTTGACCCTCGACAATTTTGAGTTTCTCAGGCGAAAAATAATATATTTTACCGGCTTCCTTAAAACGAACGCCTACAACTTTTGGCAATTGGACTACCTCCCTTGAATTTTCAATACGAGTTGCTCCATTAGTAGCTGGGTATTCATGTTGGAATCTAGTTTGCGCTTAGCTCCAAGTATGATTTCCATTTCAGCAGTCGTATCTGTGAGTGATTTCCGCAATATATCCTGCTTTAACATCGATGCTTGCTCCATGCAGATTGGACGATAATCGTCGTTTAGCGATAAATGTAAGCGGTCGCGATAGAGTAATAGCAACAACTCTAGGCCTAAATGCAGCTGTGTTTTATCCTTGAAAACGGGCATCCATGATTCTTGAATAAGCAAAATGGGATCCACACCTTGATGATGCAATCCTTCATAGAGCTTCACCGTCACGTTGCGCGCTTCGGCAAACCATTCATCCTCGTTCCAAGTAGCGGCTTGTTCCGCATTTCCAGCGACACTCGCCAATACACGGGCTTTCTGCTCTAAAATGCCTTGCGCTATCAAATCGCTAACAAAGGCCTCGAACGGCAAAGCTCGAAAGCTCACCGGTTGTAGCCGCGATTGGATTGTTGGCAAGATTTGCTGTGGATTCGCGGTCAAGAATAAAATTAACATGCCGCCATCCGGTTCTTCTATAAATTTAAGCAAAGAATTGGCTGATTGCACCGTCATTTTATCCGCGCTGTCGATAATCAAAACCTTGCGATCCGACTCCATACCGCGCTTAGACAGTTCCTGCTTCAATTCCCGTACTTGATCAATTTTGATACTGTTGCCATCTGGTTCTAGCCAATGAACGTCAGGGTGGTTATCGTTTTCGATTCGCAGACAATTATTGCACGTCCCACAAGCCAACTCGTCGTCGCTTTTCTCCAAGCAAAAACGGGTCTGGGAAAGCCATTTGGCAGTGCGTTTCTTACCAGTTCCACGCGCGCCTTCTAGCAAATAACCATGCGCCAATCGGTCTGTCAGAATACTTTTGATGAACAGTTGCATCGCGATTGGTTGCATCGCTAGCAGATCAGCTTGTCGTCCCACGAAAAAACCCCTCCAATCATTTCTCTACATTATAACATGACGGGCAGGGTTATGGCGCAGATTTTGCCAAAAAAATTACGTTAAAATTCTTCCCCGCGCATGATGGCGAGAACGCGCGTATTTGGGAGGTATCGCTTGATTTCGCGTAGTTTGGCGTACGTATCTAAGTCGTTCGTGTACTCCGCGAGCTGCATCGCGACCGCGCTACTTCTGCTCACACCGGCATTACAGTGCACAACAATTTGGCTGATATCGTCAAATTGGTCAACAAAATCGTGAATAATCGCGGCATGTTTCTTATTGAAAAGAAGCATTTCATCGGATTCTTTCTTGCTGAGTCCCCAATAATCGTCTTCTTCATTGATATCATTGAACTGAATCTCTAGAATCCCTTGATACTTTCCTGGGTCTTTTATCGGCGCAAACGCTTTATCTTTATCAGCAATACGAATCATGATTGGCGTTTTTCCAATCGGATCAAAAGACGTCGCGATTACTTCGGGTAAGGCGATGATGGGCAATGTATATGGATCAAAGTCAATTTGGCGACGTTTCTCGTTAATATAATTAGCCACTATTCTCACTCTCCTCATAAAATCAAGCAGCTTTTCCTACTCTTTCATTCTAGCATTTATTCGCGAAATTCCCTACCGTTAACGCCTTATTTTGTGCACCTTTTCACTTTGTTCGAAACAGACAAACCATTTCAAAAGTTTATGTAAAACGTCTAAGGAAATACATTTCGGGGCGTGCTATATTTAACATATTAGGAGAAAGCGTCTTCTTACAACAATTAATTTAAAGCGCTTTCTTTCACAAACTCAGTTCGGCTTTTCGCTTATTTTTAAGCATTATTTTATAAATGAAGGAGGAAAAAATGGTATGGTTCAGGTGGATAATGCGCAACTAGAGAAATATCGATCTCGCGGGTATAGCGATGATCTACTGCCTAAAACAGAGAACAAACGGACATGGGGTACGTTTAACTATTTCACATTGTGGATGGGTTCTGTACATAACGTTCCTAACTATGTGGCGGTCGGTGGGTTTCTAATACTCGGATTGTCAACGGTTAGTATCATGGCAGCTATTATTGTAAGCGCCTTTATTATCGCCGCGGTCATGGTGTTAAATGGGACTGCTGGTTCAAAATATGGCGTACCTTTCGCGATGATTTTGCGGGCTTCTTACGGCGTTCGTGGCGCGCTCTTCCCAGGCATTTTAAGAGGTTGCGTCGCAGCGATTATGTGGTTTGGCTTGCAGTGCTATGCGGGATCGCTCGCCTTTTTGATTTTAATCGGAAAAATTTGGCCGGGCTTTTTGGAGATTGGCGGAGGCGTCAGTATTTTGGGGATTACGATTCCTGGTTTGATTGCTTTCTTGCTTTTCTGGGCGGTCAATGTGGCGATTGGATTTGGCGGGGGCGGCGTTTTGAACAAGTTTACCGCGATTCTTAATCCGTGTATTTACATCGTGTTTGGCGGGATGGCGATTTGGGCGATTTATTTGGCGGGCTTTGGCAACATTGTGAATTACGTGCCGGCCAACGTCCAAACTGGTGGAAACTCTATTTTCCTATTCCTTGTCGTGATTAACGCGGTTGTCGCGGTTTGGGCGGCGCCTGCTGTCAGCGCATCGGATTTCACGCAAAACGCGAAAAGTTTTAAAGCGCAGGCGACTGGGCAAACGTTCGGTCTCGCGGTAGCTTATGTTTTATTCGCCGTAGCCAGTGTTTGTATTTTGGCGGGCGCTAGCATTCATTACGGGACGGAGACTTGGAATGTGCTTGATATTGTGCAAAAATGGGATAGCTTGTTTGCCTCGATTTTCGCCGTCTTGGTTATTTTGATGACGACGATTTCGACGAATGCGACGGGGAATATTATTCCGGCGGGATATCAGATTGCTGCGATTTTTCCGAAGAAGTTGACGTATAAACACGGGGTTATGATTGCGAGTATTATTAGTGTTCTGATTTGTCCGTGGAAATTGATGGAGAATCAGGCGAGTATTTATTTATTCCTCGATATTATCGGTGGGATTCTTGGTCCGGTTATCGGCGTGATGCTAGCACATTATTTCATTATTATGCGCCGACAAATCAACTTGGATAGCCTCTACACAGAACCCGGTCAATTTTCTTACTATAAGAATGGTTTTAATTCGCTCGCGTTTGTGGTGACGATTGTTGCCGTGATTATATCGCTGAGCGGTAAGTTTATCCCAGTTTTAGAGCCAGTTTCCAGACTTTCATGGTTCGTCGGTGTGATCGTTGCGTTCGGCGCTTATGCCCTGTTTGCCTCGCTTCACCGCAAGAAAAATCCATCGTTTTATGACGAAAATACAGAAGTTCAGATTAAAAAAATAGGAGTTGAAGGAAATGAGTTATGATTTAATTATCAAAAATGGAAAAGTGATTTTAGACACGGAAGCGGTAGTGACAGATGTGGCGGTAACGAATGGAAAAATCGTGGCAATTGGCGCGGATCTTGGCGAGGCGAAAGAAGTCATCGATGCAAGCGGGCTCGTTGTTTCACCAGGCATGGTCGACGCGCATGTGCACATTTCTGAGCCGGGTCGTACCGAGTGGGAAGGCTACGAAACAGGGACAAAAGCGGCTGCAAAAGGCGGCGTGACATCGTTCATCGAAATGCCACTTAACCAATTACCAGCAACGATTGACCGCGAATCTCTAAATCTTAAATTTGATGCTGCAAAAGGCAAACTTAGCGTCGATGTAGCGCTTTTTGGCGGACTGGTTCCGCATAACTTAGATCGTCTGAACGAACTGAATGAAGATGGCGTTGCGGCTTACAAGTGTTTCCTAGCAACGTGTGGCTTCGATGGTGTCGACAATGATTTCCGTAACGTGGATGATTATTCGTTCTTCGCCGGCATGCAAAAAATCGCGAAAATGGATAAAATTCTAGCAATCCACGCTGAAAATGCGTTAATATGCGATGAATTAGGCAAAGTCGCACAAGCAGAAGGCAAAACATCCGCGAAAGATTACGTCGCATCACGCCCTGTTTTCACAGAAGTGGAAGCTGTACGCCGCGCCATTTATCTTGCTAAAATCGCTGGTTGCCAAATCCATATTTGCCACTTGAGTACTCCAGAAGGCGTGGAAGAAGTCACTCGTGCTCGCAACGAAGGCCAAAAAGTGACGTGCGAATCTTGTACGCATTACTTCGCGATTGACGAAGAACAGTTCGAAACGATTGGCACGACAGCGAAATGTGCCCCACCATTACGAGATAAAGCCAACCAAGATCGCCTTTGGGAGAAACTTTTCGCGGGAGAAATTGATTTCGTAACTTCGGATCACTCACCTTGCCCACCAGACATGAAAATCGGCAATGCATTCACAGCTTGGGGCGGCATTTCCGGCTTGCAAAATAACGTCGACATCATGTTCGATGAAGCGGTTCAAAAGCGTGGTATGGAGCTAACACAATTCGCAAAACTGATCGCCTCGAATCCAGCAGATCTTTATAAGTTAGCGGACAAAGGCCACATCGCGATTGGTAAAGACGCCGATTTCGCGTTGATCCAGCCAAATGCACCGTATACGCTTGCCGCTGAAGACTTGGAGTATCGTCACAAAGTTAGCCCATATATCGGTCGCACAATCGGCGCACAAGTCGTGGCAACGGTACTTCGCGGTTCCGTGATTTATGACAAAGAAAACGGTGTTCGCGATACACATGAAGGCGCGTTCGTACTTCAAAACGCGAAAGAAACCGTTCAATAAGGATTTTTTAGCAGGTTCTGTGTATTTTCGCAGAGTCTGTTTTATTTTTGGTGCGTTGCTGTTATACTTGAGGTAGCTAAATTATGATTTATTGGAGGCCGAATATGAGCGTAACGACACAGTTTCGAAAAGGTGCGCTAGACATGTGTGTGCTTTACATTTTGCAGACGGATGATTTTTATGGCTATGATTTAACGCAACAAATAAAAAAACATATACCCATCACGGAAAGTACGCTGTATCCGCTTTTGCGTCGGCTTGTGAAAGAAGGTTATTGCGCGACATACACAGTGGAATCGCCAACTGGGCCACAGCGGAAATATTATCACATCACGCATCAAGGTCGGATTTTTTTGAAAGAGACATTGCAAGAATGGGATGAATTCACGGCAAGTATCGCAGCTTTACGAAAGGAGATCAACCCAAATGAATAGATCAGATTTTTTTGAAACGCTACATCACGGTCTGCGTTCTCTGCCGGAAGACGAGCGTGCCAGTATTATCAAAGATTTGGATGAACACATTGCGGTAAGCTTAGAGAACAGGATTTCAGAAGCTGACGCCATCGCTTTGCTAGGTGACCCTAGTGAAATCATCGATCAATATGTGCAGGAGGCGGTTGTGGTTCCTAAGCGTGTGCAGCAACCCATTATTCAAAAATCGATGCCGCAACCAGATCCGCCTCAAGTCCAGACGGAAACAAAAACGGATAAACCCGCCGCCAAGCAGATTTCTCCGTTTAAAATCGTGCTGATTGCAGGTATGTGTTTTATTATATTGATGTTGCTTTTGGATGCATTGGACTAAAAAAATAGAAACGTCGATTGATTTTTTGATAATCAGTCTGCGTTTCTATTTTTGTTACGCGGTATTTTTTGGTCTTCACTATTCTGAAAACGTTTGGCACGCTCTTTCTCTTCTTCCAATTTATCTTTTACAAATCGGAAAAATGCCTCTGAATCCTGTGTCGCTAAATATTGTATGTATTGCGCGCGTTCATCTACTCGTATGATTAATGGTGGGAAGTCATTTTCAAGTAGTGCATAATTCATGAGCATTCGGCCGGTTCTGCCATTTCCATCGCTAAATGGATGAACGCGTTCAAAGTCAATATGACTCTCCGCAACGGCTCGCAATTTCTCATCTAGCGAGTCCTGCTCTAGCCTATAATTAAGATTATACACCCATTGTTGCATTAGGATGGGGGTTTCTGTTGGACTGGCTGTTTGAAAATCAGCGCCTAAAATAGCGTTCTCACCAGTTTTGAATTCGCCTCTATCGTATTGTAGTTTGTCGGCAAGATTGGCGTGAATCTCTTTCACCAGTGCTATACTGATTGGCATCTGTTCTTCCAAGCGAAATAGTATTTCCTTCTATCGCGCTAGAGTGATGGGCTAAGCGAACTAGCACATCCTGCAAATACTCCTTTGACAGCGTTCTATTCATGATTCGACTCACCCTCCTAACTCCCTTTATTATAACGGTTTATCCCTCCAATGTAAAAATCCCCACTCTCGCAAGCAGGGATTCGTCTTCGTATTTAATTCTCGCTATAAAATTTCAACGCGGCTTGTGCTGCTTCGCCTTTTGCGATTTTGCCGCCGTGGAATGTGATCGAGGCTTCTAGCGCGTTCAGTGTATGCAGGACGTTCTCTTTGCGGCTGCTGAAGCCCATGTTTCCGATGCGCCAAATCTTGCCGGCAAGGGAACCGAATGAGCTCGCGATTTCGACGCCGTAATGGTGGAGTAGTGTCGCGCGAACAGCTTCTCCGTCAAGGCCTTCGGGGATATTCACGCAGGTTACAGTCGGCATTTTGCTAGACATGTCGCCGAATAGCGTCAAGCCCATCGCGTTAAGACCTGTCATCATCGCTTTTTCGTGTTTGCGGTGACGGGCAAAACGGTTTTCTAGACCTTCTTCGTGAACGATTCGCAAACCTTCACGTAGCGCGTAAATCATCGATGTCATTTCGGTATGGTGATTGATATGTTTTGGTCCCCAGTATTGTTGAATTTGGCTAAGGTCTAGGTAGTTGCTCGAAATGAAGCGGTCATTTCGGACGTCTTTTGTTAGGCCAAGTTCGACTTGGTAACGGGATGCGAGGATTTTCTCGACTTTTGCGTTGTAGGTTACGGGTGCCATTCCGGTTGGGACGCTGAGGCATTTCTGTGTTCCAGCAACCGCGATGTCTACTCCCCACGCGTCGGTTTGGAAGTCAGCGCCGGTGAATGTTGCGACCGCATCAACCATGAATAGGACGTCGTTTTCCTTACAGAATAACCCGATTTCCTTCAAGTCTTGCATTTGGCCCGTGGATGTTTCGCCGTGAACCATGATCAGCATTTTTGGATTGTAGGCTTTGATTTCGTCAATAACCGTTTTCGGATCAAAAATTGTGCCCCATTCTTGCTCGACGATTTTGACTTGCGCGCCTGCACGTTGCGCGAGTTCTGCCATTAAAAAGCCAAAACGGCCAAATGATGGTACGAGTACTTTGTCGCCGGGTTCGATGATGCCACAAACGGCTGCTTCGAGTCCTGCGCGGGCTGTGCCATCAACGGCGAGCGCCCATTCGTTTTCTGTTTGGAATGGCATTTTTAAAAGATTCGTTACGTCGTTCATCATCGCGAAAAATTCTGGATCGTATTGCCCTAAAATTGGCGTGCTCATTGCTCTTAATACGCGTGGTTCGGCCTCTACCGGGCCTGGAGTCATGATTGTTCGGATCGATGCTTGCAGTTCTTTTACCATATTATGTTCCTCCTTCGTTATTAAAAAAGAGCGGTTGGTCGTTTATGTACATTTATTCACAACATTACTTGGGAATTCATCATACACTCTCCATTGACCGACCGCCACAATAGCTATGCTTATGCTTTTATTTTAAGATAATTCTAAACGGGAAACATTAGCCAACTAGCACGAAAAGAGATGGTCGTTTTGTACATAGTAGACAATATTTTCTAACGACAAACAGAGCATTTCTATAGTACAATTGAGAGGACTAAACTTTGGTGTGGCCCGATGCTTGTTCGTCCTGCCAATGGAAGGGGTTTTTACAATGACAACGATGTCTGAACTGCTACTAACGCCAAGGTTTTCTAATATTGAAGTGATAAATGCGGAGGCCGATTTGGAGAATATGGTCGATACGATTGAGATTTCGGAGACGCCTGATATTGTTGCTTATCTGCCCAAAAATACGTTTTTGCTCACGACTGCGATGGCTTTTCAGAATGATCCGGAAGCGCTTTGTAAATTGATTGAAGATTTGCATCGTTTGCCGGCTGCTGGGCTTGGGATTAAGTTGGGGCGTTTTATTGATAAATTGGATCCGATGGTGATCGAGACGGCGAACCGGTTGAAGTTTCCGATTTTGCGGATTCCACTTACGGTGACGCTGGGCACGATTTCGCACCAGTTGTTGTCTTATATTTGGGATCATCAAACGGAGAAGTTCCATTATGCGATTGATATTCAGCAGAAATTTTCAAAAATGATGATTAAAGGCGCGTCGCTGCAGTCGCTGATTCAGAATTTGGGTGGGATTTTGAAGCGTCCGGTGGTGTTGATTAATCCGTTTTTGGAGGTTGTCGCGAGCACGCAGCATTTTAAACAGCCGAGTTATGCGACGACGCTGGATGATATTCACGAGAAACTGAAAAAGACGCCTGAGCTTTCGAGTGAAATGACGTTTTTGCTGGAAGATGATACGCTGCTGATTTCGGTTTTCCCGGTGAAAGTGACGACGTACTATCCTTATTTTCTGGTGATTTTGAAGGCGGATCAGATTCCGTATCCGTTCTCGCAACTGGCGATTGAGCAGGCGAACACGATTATTTCGTTTACGATTTATAAGAATCAGAAATTGGCGGAAGGTAACCGAACATTGCGTGGGAAATTTTTCACGAAGTTGTTGCAAAAGGGTGAGGATGACGCGGAATATACGCGGAACTTGCTGGATTATGGGAAGGGTTACGGGTTGTTGCCGTCGGATTATTATCGGTGTTTGGTCGCGGGAATTGATGAGAGTTCGATGGCGCTGAAGAATTTGACGTTGCAGGAAGAGATTTATTCGCTGACGTATGAGTGGTTGGAGCGGGAATTGCATCGGAATTTTGAGAACGCGTTGATATTTCCGCACCCGACGGAGGATAAGTTTATTATTTTGTTGCAGCAGCATGAGGCGGAATTGAAGGAGCGGTTGACTGCGATTCAGACGGCGCTTGATCGGTTGTTCCCGATTTCGATTTCGTTTGCGGCGGGCAATGAGGTGTATGAGACGGCTTCGATTCATTATTCTTATATGGAGGCTGTGGATACGTATCGGCAAAGTGAGAAGGACCACTATCACTCGTTTGTGCATTTTTATGAGTCGAAGGGAATTATGGAGTTGATGCAGTTTATTCCAGTGGAGCAGATTCAGCATTTTTGTTTGTTCACATTGAAGACGCTGGCCTACCCACAAAATGAGATGCATCAGGAGTTGCGGCGGACGTTGCAGGTGTATTTGAGTTGTCAGTGCGAGATTACGGAGACGGCGAAACAGTTGTATATTCATCGGAATACGGTGAAGTATAGGATTGCGAAGTGTGCGGCGTTGCTCGATCATCCGATTACGCATGCGGATTTTTCGCTGAAGTTGCGGTTGGCGTTGTTGTTGTCGGATAAGAAGGGATAATTGATATTATACAGAGCACAGGATTGGGCATTAAATAATTCCCCATTTCAGATATTTTTTCTGTATCAATCACTTTTTCCATAAAATGATTTTTTCGCACAGCGCGTATTTCTGCGCTAAGAA
This sequence comes from Paenilisteria newyorkensis, assembly GCF_000766145.1. Classification (GTDB taxonomy): domain Bacteria; phylum Bacillota; class Bacilli; order Lactobacillales; family Listeriaceae; genus Listeria_A; species Listeria_A newyorkensis. Next base: position 169,078 of record NZ_JNFB01000044.1, read on the forward strand.
ATAAATTAGTTAATATTCAGCAAGATCTCATTGCGTGATATCACATGCATACGTTTCTGGTGCGATATTTCCGATAATAAAAGTATCATCGTTTACGTGTAACAGAGTACTCGCTCGGGCCATCCACAATTAATATAATCATAACTCACTCACAACTACAAAAAAACCGATGGATTACATATTGAACATATGCTTTCTATCGGTCTATTTGTAATTACTTATTGATTTCGTCTCCTTAAAAATAATGCTGTACATACTACAAATCCAAGACCAACTAATACTGATAAGCCGTTGCTATCTCCGGTTCTCGGTAGTCTGCTCTCTGATTCCATGCTGATTTTTTCGTAGGCTCGCTCAATAGATGGAACTTTTTCTACCGAATTTCCCGTCACTTCAAAAACTGGCTTTGTTAATTTAACTGGTGGTATTGACTTTACGATTTTTTTTGGCGTTATCGTTTTCTCTAGATCTACTTTTTTAAGCACAGTTACTTTGACTGTAACGACAGCACTTTCCCCAATGCTATTTATTACTTTATATGTTATTTTGTACATGCCTGGTTTATTTGTATTTACTCCGCTTTTTAAAATTTCTATTTTGTCGGTGATATCTCCATCTTTTGCATCCCTCGCGCTAACTTCTGCCATTGGATCGAATGCGTCTCCTACGTAAATTGTATGATCTATCGCTTCAATGACTGGTTTACTTAGAACTGTTACTTGGATGGTTTTCGTCGTGCTTTCTCCTACGCTATTTGTTACTTTATACGTCACATCATATACGCCCGGTTTCGTGTTGTCCACATCATTTTTGATAATTTCAATATCACCAGTAATGTCTCCATCAGATGCATCGTTTGCTCGGACGTCTTTTCTAGCATCGTACGCATCTCCCACATAAATTTTCTTATCTACCGCTGTAATCGTCGGCCTGCTGGTCACGGTAATCTTAATTGTCTTTGTGGCAATTCTTGCAGTTACGCTTGGCGTGAAATCTAATTTTTCTAAAGTTTTTAACAAAGTACCTCTGTACGTAATTTCGCCTGAATCTATGAGTGAGATAGCTTTATTATTGTTAGCAGGAAGTTCTCCCATTACGTCATAAGTCACATGATATACACCTGGTTTACTCGTGTCTACATCATTTGCTATTACCTTAATTTCCGACGTTAAATTGTTAAAATTTGTGTCTGTAGCTATTGGCTTCACCGTTTGAATTGGATCAAAAAAGGCACCCTCTGAAAGCGTCATACCTTGTGCTGTAATACTAGGTGTACTACTTACTGGAATTTTTCCAGTAACATCAAAAGTGACTGTGTAATCCCCTTCTGGCAAAGCATCTAAATTCCACGTTAAATTTTGGTTGGCGAATGTTGGTTCTTGGTATGGCGATGGGATAGCTACTATTTCCCCAGCGCTATTCTTTACTTTCGCGCTACTAGTAACATATGTTTGCCCCACACTTACTTTTTCTGAGATACTCAATTGGTCATTCAGGTTTGTTTGAATAATGTCTTTCACTGCGGACGAAAACTCTCCAATGGAATTATCGTCACTATTCATATTGAAAAAAAACTCATTTCGGGAAACAAAATTCGGTACATTCGTGTTGATATAATTGTTGTAATTGTTGTATAGACTTGTACCCCATTCACTTTCTAGCGAAGCTTTATTCTGCCATAATCCAAAAGAAGATAAGTACCCTGCAGATGTAATATTACTTAGTGCTGCGTTAATACCTGTTGTTGGACCTAGAAGCTGTGCCATCGATATACTCGGTGTCAATGCTTCTCCTTTTATGTCACCATTCGGAAATCCGTCGGTCACAACAAGAAATAGCGTTTCACGTTCCGCTTCTTTAACTTGATTATTCGTTTGGTAATCTTCTAATGCTTCTTGAATCCCATAAGCTGTAGGCGTCCCATTACCATACAATTGCTTCGACGTTACATTATCAATCGTTGCTTTTGTATCCGTAAGCGAATGCGTCATTTCATTTTTATAGATAACATTAAAAAACTCATTATACTGCCCTTCGTTTTGCGCTTCCAAAATTGTTTTGGGGTCGCTATATAGTGGTAATCCTGTATCGCTACTCTTGATTGATGTGTAGCCAATGAACTGCGAGCGGTCAATCACTGGGCTCATTAAATCGATGGCTTCTTTTAACTTACTCGCCACGTTAGGGTAAGTATCGCGGAAACTTCCCGATAAATCTTGCACAATGACTAAATCCAATTTCTTTTCTCGAGGTGCTTTTTTTATCGGAACGCTAATCGTGTTCACTGATGTATCTTCTATAATGCTTGTATTCACTACCGCATGTGTAGACGTTACAGCTTTGGATATATTTGGAACGCTTCCCATAAGTAAAACTAAGATGATTAGTATTCTAGCTATTTTTTTCATACTTCTCCTCCTTTTTACTATCTATCTATATAAAAACCTGATAACCTTCCAAAGTCACAGATTTAACTTTCTTTGTATGTAAGACCATCTGTATAAGCACGGCCCTGACCAGAAATATTCACTTGCAGATTTGCCCTAACACCTGACAAACAAGTGCTATTTGAGTATGCGTCATTTGTGTTCCAGATGGTAAACAAATCCCTTTCTGAAATAGTATATCGGCATTGCTTCCTTCTTTATTTTCGCTATAATACGTGGCGTCTTGAAATAGTTCTTGTGTGTGCATCGGCTTCCATAAGCGCCTGCTTTCGATACCTTTTTCCGCCAATTTTTCTATTATTTTTTCTGGTAAAATATCCTCTAATAAAACTGTGGTTAACCAGCGATTATTGAATGTTTCCTGCCACTCTGATAAGAAAGTGAGTGCTGCATTGTTTTTAAATGTGGTTTCATATGCATCAAATATCGCTCGCTTCTTCGCTATTCGCTCGTCTAAAACATCTAGTTGCGCGATACCAATTCCAGCTAATACATTGCTTAAGCGATAATTGAAACCGACTTCGCTATGGGAATAGTACGGTGCAGCCTCTTTTGCTTGTGAAGCCAGATAACGCGCTTTTTCAATCTGTTTAGCATCGTTTGACACGAGAGCTCCACCACCAGACGTTGTGATGATTTTATTGCCATTAAAAGAGTAGATGCCAAATGTTCCAATCGTTCCTAGTTGGCGCCCTTTATACGTGGAGCCTAAGGATTCTGCAGCATCCTCAATCACCGGGATGCTATAACGATTCGCAAGTGCCATAATCTCGTCCATTTTGCAGCTTTGGCCATAGAGGTGTACGACGATAATCGCTTTTGGAAGTTTATTTTTAGCTGCTGCGTCTTTTAATGCTTTGGCTAACGCGATTGGGCTCATCCCCCACGTATCCATTTCAGAATCAATGAAGACCGGTTTCGCACCAAGGTATAGCGCTGGATTAATGCTCGCGATGAACGTGAATGTGGAGCAGAAAACCGTATCGCCGTTTTGTACGTTTAAAAGGGTGAGCGCTAAGTGAATCGCACTCGTTCCAGAATTTGTCACGGCAACATCTTTCGCGCCAGTATATGTCGCTAAATTTGCTTCAAATTGATCAACATTCGGTCCAAGTGGTGCAATCCAATTCGTATCGAAAGCTTGCTGAATGTATTTTTGTTCGTTTCCACTCATATGGGGGACTGCTAAGGGGATTTGATTCATCTCTACTTTCCTTTCATTTTAAGGCGTCAATCCTGTGAACTTAGACATTGTTGCTTGGCTCTCCTGTGAGATACCGTCTCGTTGTACTACTTTGTAAATCGTTAATATCGCTATTTTCAAATCGAGCAAAAGCGATTGGTGGTATACGTAATGGCAATCAAAGATAAATTTTTCTTCCCAACTAAGGCTATTTCTTCCCTTGACTTGTGCCAAACCAGTAATACCTGGTAAAACGGTCAGACGCTTTCTTTGCTCCTCTGTATACAGTGCATTGTATTCTAAGAGTAGCGGCCTCGGTCCGATAAAGCTCATCTCACCTTTTAAAATATTAAGCAATTGCGGTAACTCATCGATACTTAGTTTGCGAATTAAGCTACCGTACTTCGTCAAACGCTCTGCATCTGGAAGTAGTTGCCCATCTCTATCATATTGCGTACGCATCGATTTCAATTTATAAATTGTAAAGGGATATCCTTCTTTCCCTGCGCGTTGACTAATATAGAATGGCTTTTCTTTATATAAAACGTAAAAAATAGTACCACCTATCAAAATAATCGGGCCTGTAAGAATGAGTAATACAGTAGCAAAATAAATATCAATCCAACGTTTCAACTGGAACACTCCTCGTATTCATAATAACTCGCCAAATACGATTGGCGATTCGATCTATGTCATATTTTTCTGCTAACTTTTTTGATGCTTGATGTGCCTGCTCCCAACTGCGCTGATCCGCGGCTAAACTCACCACATACGTACAGTATGCATCCACTTCTTCATGAGAAAACCCTTTGCCCGCTCCACACTCTTCTAAAGCTTGCTTTTGCCACCCTTGATAATTCAGCACCACTGGTAACCCACATGCTAAAAAATCAAAAAATTTATTCGCGCTGTTGTCCCATAAAATTCGCTCATTTTTGACGAGCATCGTTCCCATTTGGCATCGAGAAACAACTTGAAGCGTCTCTTGCTTTGATTTAGCATCTAAAATTCGAATATTGGTGAGCTGCTTTTCTTTAATCTGCGCTTGCATTTTTTGTTTTTCAGAACCTTCGCCAATGAGCAAAAAATGAATTGAATCATTGTATTGCAATTCTTCTGCGCAGGCTATTAAATAATCTACACCATTCACAAGTCCCATCGTTCCGGGATGCACAACAACAAATTTATCTTTCATCCAATTCTTTAACAGCACATCTTCTAATTCCTTTTCATTGCTTTCTTGCACAAGTTTTTGATTCGCAAAATTTTCGGCGATTGTCACTTTACTTGCTGAAATGTTTTTTTGTAGCAAATTCTGTTTCATACCTTCTGATAGAACAACAATGTGCGCTGCGCTTTTATAAATTCTCATTTCTAGCCATTTAAGCAATCGAATCATTCCTCTATTTTGAATAAATCCTAGTTTAACAGGCACATCTGGCCATACATCCCTCACTTCAAAAATAAATGGTTTTCGCTTGCACTTGCTTAGAATTAGGCCAACTAATCCTACTGTCAATGGGGTTGATGTCGCATAAATTTTGTCGATATTCTTTTCACGCATTCCTAAGATGATGCTCCATAAGAAAAAATGAATGAACGCTAGTATTCGCCTCATTTTTTTCATTTTTTGATGATATGTCGTATGCGTCGACTTCACGACAAGACCACCTTTTGTCACGTGTGAATCACCCTGACCACTTATCATCACTACCTTGGCCCCATTCTCTATGAAACGTTTGGATAGCTCATAAGATCTGGTGGCACCTTTATTTTCTTCATAGTGTTGATGAATATAAAGTAATTTCATGTCATATCCTTTCGAAAAGTAATTCATAAGCTTGCAATAATTTTTTTTCCTCATGTTGCCAATTAAATCGAGAAACATGCACATTCCGACCATTTTCCATATAATTAACGTAGATTTGGGATTTGTTCAAAAGAATCTCAATAGCATCCACAACTTCTGATATATCCTTGACATCCGCTGGAATCCCGCTTCCACTATCCATCATTAGCTTCCGCCAAAGTGGGAAATCAGAGGCTACATACGGTAATCCAAACGACATATATTCAAAAAGCTTCGTTGGCAATGATTTCAAGTAATTTGGTTCTGAGTGTAGCAGAGCAAGTCCAATATCCGACTTTTCGTAATATTGGTTAAGCGTGTCTAAATCCAGCCGTCCTTTTAATCTTACATAGTTTCCTAGCTCATGTTTTTTCAAATACTCCGCGCTCCATTCACGCAGTCGTTCTGGAACTCGGCCAATAATCAGCATTTGAAAAACATGGCCTCGTTCTTTCAACATGCTGGAAACTTCCAACATCTCTTTAAAACCACGAATTTCATGTATAGCTCCTGCATAAACCAGCGTTGTTACATCAAATTTACTGCTAGAATCTAGTTCTTCCTTCAAAAATGGATAGTTCAGAACGTCTTCCTTATACGTTGTAATATCCAGATAGTGCTCTTTATAATATTCTTCCGCAAACAATATTGTATCAACCTGTGCTAATCGTTTTTTTTCATATTTAGCAATACTTTTAATACACCATTTTGGTACTGGAACCCCTTTTATTCGCTTACTTTTCAGTGCAGATGGAAAATCCTCATGCATATCAAAAATAAGTTTTGCTCGCGATACTTTTTGTATATGTGGCACTAAAAATAACAACTCTGGGTCATGTAAATGTATAGCATCTGGCTGTTTCCGCTTCACTTCCTGCAAAAAATATCGCCAAGTTAAGAACCGATTTGCCAAACTCCTTCTCGGCAGTAACGTTACTGTCAAATGAGGGAAATCAGGCAGTGTATCGTCCCTTCCCCCAACCGCGTAATAATCCACCAGATACCCAGCATTAATCAAGGTCAACACTTCTTTATAATAAATTCGCGAGTCATTCCAAGGATGAACCGAGCTTAACACGATGATTTGTTTCATATAATGGATCTACCTTCCTCTCTGATTTCAAGAAATAGTTGATGATAAAAGCAATGACTATACCATGAGTTAGTAAACTTGTAATCAAGGACGTATCGACTAAGCTCCAAGCTGGCATTGCAATCAGCGCCGCACTCACAACAAAGTTCCGATTCGCCGAGATACTATCGTATACATACAAAATACCGACGAGCAATACAGTAAAGCCAATAATCCCCGCATATCCAAAGTTTGCAAAACCGTCTGCCCATAGATTCGCATTCGCCGCCAAGCCAACACGTTCGAAATAATGCTCACCAATCAAAAACGGTGGCAATTTATCATACGGGTAATTAAAAAATGGTCCCAAAACACTGTGCGACAGATGCACTTGCGGATTCACAGAAAAGAAATCGAAGTAATAGCTAAGCAAAAGTCCAGGTGTGATTAACATCCGACGAATAAATAAGGAGGTGTACTCTGAGCTATTCATCATGAGGTCCAGTCCCATTGTCAGAAATACCAGAGCTGTAATCCCATACACAAAATGCAAGACAAAATTACGACCACTCTTTCGCAAACAGAAGATGATGACGAGAATAAACACACTGGATAAGGCGACACTTTTTTGTCCAGTGATAGAGAAAATGAAGAGTTGCCCAAACACACCTATAAAAATAAGTAGCTTGTTTTTATTCACAAAACCAAGTGCTAAGAGTAGCGCATTCACAATTTTTGACTGCCAATTCATCGCATATCCCGATACCCGGTTCACTTGGTCACGATATGCTTCCCGCAAATCATACACATCATCTACTTGTGAGAAATTGAAATGAATTCCAAATGTCTGAACGATAATTCCCCATAAAGAAAGCGAGAATAAAGCAATCAATAACATCATTACCTTTGCCTTCATTTTTGTATAGTAGACAGGGATTAACTTGAAATACCCTGTCATATAAAGCAATGCCATACAGAACAACAAAACATATTTTAGTGTGATAATCTCGTCGAAGTTGTCTATTCTCACATAATCTGGAACAATCATTGCCGGGATGTAGACCATCATATACAGAATCCAGTAGACTATACGTGAAGGCCGATAAGCATGTGTATTCGACCATAAAATCGGAATAAACACGAATACAATCGACACAAACTGCTCCAACGTACTTGGATGAAGATTAATAAATCCAAAATAGGAAAAGGCTGGGGAGATAAAATCTGTATAAGCTAATTTCAAGCCATATACGTAAAGCGCTATACCTATAATCAATAAAATTTTATTCCATTTGATTTGCATATATCGTATCCTTTCGCTTCATCCCCCAGTTACCAAGTAAAACTAGCAGAGTATAACTCACCGTCATCGTGATACTGAAAAAAAGAACCGCGACAGTCATACCCCATTGAAAATGATAAATCAAGAAAAATCCAGCGAGTAATAATAGGAATCGCGAACTATCCCATAATAATTGCAACCCTTGATTTCCGGTAACATACAATATTTGTGACACAGGTAGGACAACCAATTGGACAAAAAACATCGGCGTCAGTATTTGTGCATACACACCCGCCATCTCCCAACTTGCCCCAAATAACCACGTAAAAAGCATAGGAGACACCATGGCAAACAAACCCATCGGCAGAAGAAAAATAAGAAACAGTCGGCTTGTTAATTTCCAATACAATTTTTTCAGTCGCTCTGTGTTCTCTCGTTGTAGCTCACTCGCTTTGCCGTAAAACACTTGTCCGACCGCCGTTGTAATCATCGCGATTGGAATTCCTACCATCCTTTGCGTTAATGAAAATTGTCCACTCGCTGCAACTCCAAATAAAACAACAAATAATAACGTTGGTAACTGTATCGCTATATTATTTAGCAACAGAGAGGGCGTTCCTAAAAGCGGGAAATTGCGGTACTTTTTGATTAACAATAACCACTTACCTCGTTGCCACGAAAGTCCTTCTTCTTTCACAAATCGAACAAATAAGTTCATCGAGCCCGCCATACGTCCTAATAAATCACCAGTGATCAGTCCAACTCCCGTCTTTGTTATCGCACCTGCCAAGCTGATTTGTGCTACACCATTCACACCACTCTGCGATATTTTTGCGACAGAAATTGGTCCATACTGATTATTTCGGATCGCCCAATAGCTCAAAGTTTGCTGTATACTGGCTGCAAATACACCAAGCCCAAATAAAATTGGCACAGCGTACGAAACCGATACATCCATCCACCTAAACACTGACCACCCAGTTACTACGTATAAAATCAAACCGCTCAAAAACCAGACAAGCGAAATCCCAATGCTTAACAACACAATATGACGGACATTATCCCTATCTTTCTCCATTGGAATTGCCTTCTCATACGCAAATGCGGAAATCACTAAGAATATTCCTAACAAACTTGTATACGTCCCGAATATCCCAAAATCTGCTGGTGTAAAAATCCGTGTCAAAATAGGCGATACCCCAACTAAGATAAGTTGAGCCACGACATTCCCAGAAAATACTTTTGTCAAATTTTTCAAAAAGGAAGACTGGAACATTCTTATTGCATCATCGCAGTACGCTCTGGCAACCCAGAACCGATACGAAAGACTTTCTCGCTATTTTCCCCTTGAAACAT
>NZ_JNFB01000045.1 GCF_000766145.1 Paenilisteria newyorkensis
TTTAAGGCAACGGCAGCGGATCTATTTCACTTAGATTTAGCGTATGCTCCACCATTTGCAACGACAAAAGATCCTGTATTGTATACAGGTATGGCCTTAGACAATGCGATACATGATAATCCACTAATAACGCCAGAAACGCTCATTCAGAAACAAAATGAAGGCGAGAAAATGCAGATTATTGATACACGATCCAAAAAGCAGTTTGAAGCATCTTCTGTTAAAAATGCCATACACATTCCTTTGGCCGAGCTCCGAGAACAGGCCACGTTACTTGACCCTACAGTAATTACAGTAACCTACTGTAATAAAGGCGTAACAGGCAATGCAGCCCAGAATATTCTAAAAAACAAGGGATTCCAAACAGTCTATAATCTGTCTGGAGGCAACAAGAACTATCAATTATATTTGAATATGATTAGTGACTAAATAGTATTATAAGGTGAAAGATGTGCCAATGTATAGATGGCATGTCTTTCACCATTTTTGTTGTGTAATAAGTAATCAATACCTAACGGTAAATACTAACAGCTTGATGGTGATTTAGGGTGTACCCTAAATAGACACTCCGGATTCATTGCTTTATGCTGATTTTTAATGTAAAATTAGGGTGTAAAATAAATGAGTTCAAAAATGGAGTGATTTGGGGCATGAAAGTAGCATATGCGCGTGTAAGTTCCACGGATCAGAATTTAGATCGACAATTGGAAGAATTTAAAAGTCATGGTGCCGAGAAAATTTTTGTTGAGAAAAAATCCGGTGCTGATTTTATTAATCGCGAAGAATTTAGAAAAGCATTGGATTTTGTTCGCGAGGGAGATTTTTTGATGGTGGAGGCAATCGATCGGTTAGGTCGGGATTATGCTGAAATTATCCAAACCGTCAATGTACTGAAAGAAAAGAATATTGGTTTGATGGTTACGAGTATGCCTTTATTAAGTGAGCCAATTGGGGACCCACTTTTAGATCGTTTCGTAAAGGATTTAATCCTTCAGTTACTGGCGATGATTGCAGAACGAGAAAGAACGGAAAGTAAGAGAAGGCAAGCGCAGGGAATCGCGATTGCGAAGGAGAAAGGAGTCTATAAAGGTCGGCCGATTTTATATGCGGCAGATGCGAAGGATCCTCAAAAACAGGCAGTGTATCATCAGATTGTTCGGATGTTAGAAGAAGGACTTCCCATCAAACAAATTGCAGAAAAGAATCGAGTGACACGACCAACGATTTATCGAATTAAAGAAGAACTATATGATATAGAAGAAACACGTCATGAAATGAAGTGATTTTGACGAGATCTTCAAAAAATGCTATAATGAAACCAAGAAAAGGAAGCCATGCGCTAACATGACTTCCTTCCAGTAGCACCGTTAAAAAGACGGCGGCCGATTGTATAGTGTAACCATCAAATCCCGACCAAGCGATTGATGGTTATTTTTTTTGGTCGTTATTAAGCTTAATCAATGCAATAACAAGAGCGATTAGGGAGATCAAAAGACTTCCAAAACCGACTGCTAGTTGCAAAGCTTCTGCTACAGACACAAAGGCCTCTCCTTTCGTTAGAGTAGATACTTATTCGCATAAGCATCCCCCCTTTCATGTAAGGATAGCCACCATCTTTCACTCGCTACTAATTTTTATTATAACATACTTGCGGTGCCGTAATACAATGAAATAAGGCGATGTCAGAACGCATGGTTTTTGACAAGGATTAGAGTTAGAGGGGATAATAAAATCATACGATGGGTTAAATTTAAATGAGAGTAGGATTGTAACATGAATAATATCGAAAAAAAGAAACAAATTAGCTTTTCAAATTTTAAGAATTTAAATATCTTTGACAGTGAGCAGTTAGTGATGTTAAAAGGTGGTATACAAGCACTAAGACAGATATCCAACCCTTGTCGATTAATTCATTTTTGCGTAGATATGAGATGCTTTTTAGATGATTTTTTTAATAAGCGTACTCCATATAAACAAGTACAAAGTGAATCATGGTATGAGCCGGAAATTGACCAAGTCACAAAGAAGCCTAAAAAGCATCCTTCAAGGCAGAGTCATTTAATTTATTGGATTAAGAAAGAAATAGAAGCATATGATATTGATGTTCGAAAGGGTACAATAGATAAAATAAAATCATCAGATCATCTTGTAAAAATGTTGAATTCTTATGGAGGTATATGCAAGAAAATACATTCTGACGGAAAACTAGGCGCACTTTTGAATATATCTGATCAAGAGATTAAAGACCAAAAGAATGAAATCTTAAGTGATCTATACAATTTTTTTTACGCTTGCAAGAGATTTGATCTCAGATATGTTAGAATTTAATCTTGTTAAAAATGAATTACTGAGGTATTGCGTGTATAACTCATTTCAAAATTTGGAAAATGTAGGGTATCATGAAATTGAATGGGTTAGTGTATCGAATATAAATATACGAATAAATTCATATGGCGATTTTTTTGGTAAAGGGAAATGTGAGGTTGATTTAATCTTCCATTTAGGCGGTCGTAAAGATGGTGTACAGCATGACTTTGTAATAACACCGAATTTCACTTTTAAATTAGAAGCAGGAAAATCAATTAAAGATTTGCTAGTTGAAATTGATGAGAATTCAATTGATACGGATGCGTTTTATGAATAATGAAGTAAACGTGCATTAGAATTTGTTGTATCTGGATAAAGAATAAAGAAGATACCTATGATTTGACATTAATTTTACTTTATGGTAAAATTTTTTATCAGTTATTTTACTATTATGTAAAATTTCGGAGGAATTTAATAATGAAGGGAATTTTTGCTATGGACAGTCTATTTTGTTTCTATAGCGGCAAGGACCGAGATAAAGCTCCATGGGCATGGTTGCAAGGATACGATAACCCTGTAACCAGGTACGTAATAATGAAACTTCAAGATTCCGATACCATTTCTGAAATAGAGATTATTGATCAGAAAAATCAAATATTCCTTCTTAATATAAAATGTGATGAAGAAAATATTTGCTTAATCGGATATATCCATCATGAGTCACATGTATTATGTGGAAAAACTGATACTATGAATGGAGAAATTTTCAATCAAGATTTGCTGGATGTCATAACTATCATAGCAGAGTAAGCCCAACTCTTTTATCTCGGCCGCTTTGCGGCTGCAAAAACAAATAGAAGCATATAATTCCATTATGAAAAAAGTGCTGTACCGAAGGAGAAAAATAACGTACCGAAGTAAAGACTCAAAAAAAGGAGGGAAAAGATGAAAGAATAGTCAGTAGTGACTATCGAATATCTATCGTATTCTAGTAGGTTTTAGTAAAGAGGTATGAAAAGGAAGGAGGGTACTATTTAACATGAGTATTGAAAAAACATTTAATATGGACGAAATGCTTAATGATATAGGCGATATACATGGTAAGGAACTACAATTAAAATTACAGTTAAGTGCTAAAATAAAAGAGATAAGAAAAAATAATAAAATGACGCAAGTAAAGCTAGCGGAACTATCAAATGTACCTACCAAAACAATTTCATATTTGGAGAATGGAAAGAACTTTCCATCCATTCCTACTTTACTACGAATTACTGAGTCGATGGGAGCGACATTAAAAATTAGTATCCGTTAATAATACTTATAATATTTTATCTATGAGATGTATTTATAATTAAAAATCAAAATACCCAGATGAAAGAGGGATTAAAAATAAGCAGGATTCTTCGTATAAAACCATTTTAAATAATGGAATATACAAGGCTCCTGCTTTTCCTTAATTGAAGGAAGAGGTGATTTAGGTGGGAAAGGTGCCCAATAAAAAAATGATTAAGGTTGTATACTTTGATGAGGGATCGGCAACAGATTACATTGTAATTCAAAATGGTGGTCAAATTGATTGGTCAAAAAAAGAAAATAAGGAAAAATTGGCAAAAATGTTGACTGAGATAGATGTGCAAGCAAAAGGTGGATTTAATCTATTAGCGTTGGCGAAGGCGGCAATTTCAGGTTCAATGCAAGTTGGGTATGATGCAAGCTCTACAAAAATGGCAGAGAGCACAATAACGAATACGTTGCTTACAGACTATATAAAATTTGCCAATGAAGATAAACATATCTATAAATTTTATAATAAATATGTTTATGCCCCGGAAAATTCAGTTTCAATGTATAAAATGTATAGCTCTTATCTTAATATTGTCCCGAAAGATCAAATACCAATTGATTTAGGCGAATTAAATAATGCTATCTTGGGAGAACGAGGATATTATCAAATGTTAATATCTGATGATAATGGCAGAAAGCAAGTCTTACGTTTTAATATAAACACCTTTAAAAATGGATATACTTTAGCAGATTTATCAAAAATGAACTTAACATTTTTTGGTGTCAATGTAGGGACATGTATGGAAGCAGATTTATCAATGGAAAATGAATTTAAGTTTGAGACAGGAAGTAAGAAGCCACCTAGTGCACAAGAAGTGGTAAAAGGAGTTCAGGCAGTTGATGAAAACAGGCTAGAAATTTTTGATATTGTATTGGCAGGTGTTATGCGTGACCCGAGTTAATATTTTTTACGGATCTAAGAAAAAATTTAATGAAATTATCCCTGAAAAATATAGAACTTTGACGGATGTAGCTTATGAATCAGACAGAAATAGTAAGCAATTTTATATAGTTGTAAAGGGAGAAGATCAGAAAGAGACAACTGAAGAGAGAGTATCTATTGAAAATTTTGTGGCGAGTTCGGATGAATATGCTGGTGTAAGCGAGCATGTAATTATTAATTTCAATAATTTTATCGCTAAATTTAAAGTTGACAATATGTATTTGCATAATCCACCAATTCAAATTAGTAACCAAGTAAAACGTCTATATGATGAGGTGAAGATTAATTATCAGAACTACACGCAATTAAAAGTAGCTGATTTACAAACAATAAACAAAGAGTATAATAGCACTATTATTGGGCAGGAGTCTGTCAAAAACGAATTAATCCAGGCTTTATTTCCGCTAACTATCGAGACAAGAGTAAAACCCGTTGTAATTCTTTTCTATGGGAAATCTGGTATTGGAAAAACAGAAACAGCCAAATATATATCGAATATACTCGAGGAAACTTTGTTTAGAAAGCAATTTTCAATGTATCAAAATAATCAATTTGCAACCTATCTATTTGGGGGGGCTCACTACGAGAAGAGCTTTGCGAAAGACATGCTAGATAGAGAGTCAAATGTTTTATTGCTAGATGAATTTGATAAAGCACATGCATCATTTCATAGCGCATTTTATCAGCTTTTTGATGAAGGAACTTATGAAGACCAAAATTATAATTTGGATTTAAAAAAGTCAATTATAATATGTACGTCAAATTATTCGAGTTTAAACGAAATAGAAAAGCACTTGGGAAGCGCAATTTATAATCGATTTGATAAAGTTATACAGTTTTCTGATTTATCATTAGAGTCGAAAGCACAGATTGGGGAAAAAGAGTACATGGAGATTTCAACAATTTATAGACACTCTTTGAATAATGATATTAAGGTAAGGCTTGAAGGTAGTTATAAATATTGTGACAATGTAAGGCAAATTCGCCATTTGATAGAAGATACAATAGCTTTAGATATAGTATCAAAGACGCTGAATTAGTTTGGATAGGTTTAAACTAGTGAAAAGTCCAGAATTTAAGATATATAGACACGCTAAATGAGACCAGTAAGTAGAAACATACAGGTCTCATTTAGTGTTTCAAAGTTGGTCTATAAAGCCGAATCTATATAGAAGAAACGAGATGCTAAGACAGATATTTACTTCGTGTATCCGATTGCTAAAGAATGTCATACCAAGTCGATATCTATATCCGTATTTGGTTATATAGATTTTAGCAAAACACTAGTGTAAACTGAGATTATCACATTGTGATGTAACTAGATAAGGTGTTTGTTGAAGAGATTGACTACTATATATTGTATATGATATAGTGATAATAGATAAAAAGGCAATAATGCTAATAGTTTCAGTCACTTTAATTGAGAGCGCTAACAATTAAAGTGTGACGTGTTCAGTAGTTAGTGGTTGACTTCCAAAAAAGTCATCAATTAAAAAAGGGAGATGATTGTCATAGCAGATTTTATGGTAATAAAAAGATTTAACTCAAAGCAAGACGATATGGAGGTTGCGTCAAAAGAGCAGATTTTATCTTTATTAGATAATGGGGAAGAGTCTCAAAATATAAAGGATATTTTAGACAATATTGTCGAAGAAAAATGTAACATTGCTGGCTCGGCTCAAATAATTAAACTATTTAATCAAATTAATAATAAAAAAGATGATATGCGAATAACAGTAGAAGACATTTCTCTTGTTGGATTTGATGAAAAGCAGCTAATACTATCTTTTAATGAGGAAAGTACTGATGATTTGGCTTTTACCGCAAAAGGTATCTATTCTTTTAGCACAGATTTTTTAGATAAATTATTCAGTATGTCTAAATTTGCGAGATACTGTTTTAAAGTAAATGAAATTGACTTTTTACGAGACAGCTTGGATTATCTGTTAGATAAGACAGATGGTAAAATGATGCAGTATCGTTTTATTAGCGGTACGGGTAAAAATAAAGAGGATATGTATATTAGAGCGATTACTTCTAATCAATACAGAAACTTTGATAATAATATAGTGCTGTATCTTTGTTTAGTATCGATACATAATTATTCAAAGGTAATGAATAAGAAAGCCTATATTGAACAAGCTTATATTACAGATTCCAGCTTAGATTTAACTATAAAGTTAGATGAGAAAATCAAATTAAACAATTATTTTTCTATCGAGGTTGGTATTAACATCACAAATAGTGAAATTAGAGAAGGAGCTGTTCTTTTTGAGTTTATATATACTATTAGTGATAAGAACGGTAAGAAATCCACAGCAATGGGAGATACTGTTATAAAGATACAGCATAATAATAAATTTGAAACTGTGGGTTCGAAAATGAAAATGCTTCACAACTTAAAAGATCATACAGATGGAGTGCTAAATGGAATCAATGTTGCAAGGCTAGCTACAAAATTAGATGAAAATGTATTATTTTCTATCTTTAAAAATTTGGCAAGTTCAAAAACTCTTGAAAAAGGCACTAGATCTAAATTAGAAAAACTTCACAAGGAAGAGATAACTAGTAATACGTTAACGATAATAGAACTTTTTGAGAAGCTAGAGCAACTAAATACTTCTGTTGACGATAAAACATATATACAAAAAAAGTTTAATGACTTTTTAACTAATGGTCTCAAGTAAATATTTTTTGGATATTGCTTAAGGCTTAAGGATGAAAAAAGAACAGCTACCCAACATGATAGATTAAATGGTGTAAATTGTATGTTATTGATGCTTTGTTTGAGTCTCACTTAATGGCATTGTGGGATGCTGAAAATACAAAGCGAATCTAACACAATGGACTTGTGTTAGATTGGATAAAACGATGCGAGACATTGGGCGCGTAAGAGAGAAAATGACTTTTTGGCCTTTCTTTTTTCTTTCAGCTTTTTGAATAGCACATAACATATTCTATAGCAGTATTAAGTGATATTCGATAAAAGATGATATTTTTCCTTATGAATGCATACGCACCAAAACTACGAGCCAACCCCGCCCGTAGTTTTTATTTACGAAAAAACTAAATGAAACCGCTTTACAAATGAACTCAAAAAAGGTATGATATCTGTATAGTTAGTTCGATGCACAAACTAATTGGAATCTGCGTGATAATTTGATGAGGAGGCTATATATTATGAGTTATTTTCCACAAGTAGAGAAGATTCAATTTGAAGGTAAGGGGACGAAAAATCGGTTTGCGTTTCGTCATTATAAGGCGGATGAGGTTGTACTCGGTAAGCCGATGAAGGAGCATTTGCGTTTTGCTGTGGCGTACTGGCACACAATGACTCAGGATGGTAGTGATCCGTTTGGAATGCCTACGAATGAGCGTACTTGGATTGGCGCAACGGAGATGGATACGGCTAAAAATCGTGTTGAGGCGTTTTTTGAAATCCTTGAAAAATTGGGTGTGGAGTATTTCTGTTTCCACGATATCGATGTGGCTCCGGCTGGTAATTCGATTGAGGAGTTCATGAATAATCTGGATGAAATTACGGATCTGATTAAGGTGAAAATGGATCAGACGGGTATCAAATTGCTTTGGAATACGGCGAATATGTTCTCTCATCCGCGTTTTAATAATGGTGCGGGTTCGACAAATGATCCGGAAGTGTTTGCTTATGCGGCGGCGCAAGTGAAGAAGGGTCTGGATATTTCTAAGAAACTTGGCGGCGCGAACTATGTATTCTGGGGTGGTCGTGAGGGTTATGAGACGCTTTTAAACACGGATATGAAATTCGAGCAGGACAATATTGCGCGTCTTTTCAAAATGTCGATTGCTTATGGTGAGAAAATTGGTCACAAACCGCAATTCCTTATTGAGCCGAAACCCAAAGAGCCGTCAAAACATCAATATGATTTTGATGCAGCGACAACGATGGCGTTTATTAAGAATTATGGTTTAGAGGGTGACTTTAAGCTGAATTTGGAGGCGAATCACGCGACGCTTGCTGGGCATACTTTTGAGCATGAATTGCGTGTGGCTCGTGAATATGGGGCGCTGGGCTCGATTGATGCGAACCAAGGGGATATGTTGCTTGGTTGGGATACGGATGAGTTTCCAACGAACGTGATGGACGTGACGCTTGCGATGTATGAGATTTTGCAAAATGGTGGTATTGCTCCGGGTGGGGTGAACTTTGATGCGAAGGTTCGTCGTTCTTCTTTTGCAATGGAGGACTTGATACTTGCGCACATCGCGGGGATGGATACGTTTGCTCGCGGGTTGAAAGTGGCTGCGAAACTGATTGAGGACAAGTTTATTTCTGATTTGCTTGCTGAGCGTTATGGTAAGTGGACGAATACGGAGATTGGGAAGTCTATTTTGGCTGGGAAAGAGGATTTGGAGTCGCTTTCGAGCTATGCGTATAAACATGGTGACGCGATTGAACTGGAATCTAGCCATATCGAATATGTGAAATCTGTTTTGAATGATTACGTATTTTAAGCGAAGGAGTTTAGACTGATGGGCTATGTATTAGGTATTGATCTGGGAACGAGTTCGTTAAAAGGAATCGTCATGGATAAGGCGGGGCAAGTGATTGCGGAGGCGTCGGCGGAGTATGAGATTGATTCTCCGGCGCCGGGCTTTTCTGAGCAGCATCCGGAATATTGGGTGGTTGCTTGTGAAGAGGTGTTGACGCGGCTGAATATTGAAGTGGCGGATTTCAACGCGGAGCTTGAGGCTATCAGTTTTTCGGGGCAGATGCATTCGCTAGTGACGCTTGGCGATGAGGATGCGATTGTTTATCCGGCGATTTTGTGGAATGATGTGCGGACGACGAAGCAATGTACGCAGATTATGGCGGAGTTCGGCGATTCGATGATTGAAATTACGAAAAACATTGTGCTGGAAGGCTTTACGTTGCCAAAAATTTTATGGTTGCAGCAGAATAAACCAGAAGTCTGGGAAAAAGTTCGGAAAATTATGTTGCCAAAGGATTATTTGGCGTTCGTTTTGACGGGAAATATGCATTGTGAGTATTCGGATGCTGCGGGAACGTCGTTATTTGATATTGAAAAACAGGATTGGTCGGCGGAGATTTGCGAGAAGTTTGGAGTCGATATGGCTATTTTGCCGGATGTTGTGTCCTCGATGACGCAAGTTGGTGTGGTGAAAGCGAGTTATGCCAAGCGATTCGGCTTGAAACGGGAAGTGAAGGTGTTCGCTGGCGGCGCGGATAATGCGTGTGCTGCGCTCGGAGCGGGTGCGGTGAATGAGGATTATGCGCTCGTTTCGCTAGGTACCAGTGGTGTTTTCAGTTCGTTTGAGGCGAAAATATCGAATTATGAAGGAAAGCTGCATTTCTTTAATCATGTGATTCCGGATGCGAATTATTCGATGGGTGTGACGCTTGCCGCGGGAAACTCGTTGAACTGGTTTAAGAACACGTTTGGCAAGGGCCTCAGTTTTGCGGAGTTGTTGGCGGACGTTTATACGGTTGCGCCGGGCAGTGAGGGTCTGCTGTTTACGCCATATATTGTTGGTGAGCGGACGCCGCATATTGATTCGAAAATTCGTGGTAGTTTTGTCGGGATTGATACGCGCCACGAGCTTAAGCATTTTGCGCGTGCGGTGCTGGAGGGTATCACGTTTAGCCTGAAGGATGCGCAGATATTGATGGAAGATGCGAAAAATAAGAAGTTTAAGCAGATTATCAGTGTTGGTGGCGGTGCTAAAAATGCTGATTGGATGCAGATGCAGGCGGATATTTTCAATGCGGAAATGATTCGTTTAGAGGTGGAGCAGGGGCCGGGCGTTGGTGCGTGTATGCTGGCGGCTGTTGGTAATGGCTGGTTTGAGGATTTTGAGGCTTGCCGTGATGTCTTTGTGCAGTATAAGGACGCGACTTTTACCCCTCGTGCGGAAAATGTAGAGAAATATGAAAAACTGTATGAGATTTATACGCAGGTTTATCCGGCTACGAAGAATATTTGTGGTGCGTTGACGGATTTGCAAGAGATTTGAGAATAGGGACAGATGAGAGTGGTGTGAGTGCTCTTGTTTGTCCTTTTTTGTATTTTTCTTTTTTTAGATGTAATTTTCTGATTAAATATGGTATGATGAAAAAGATTGGGGATGTGATTTTAGTCGTATTTTTGTAAGCGCTTTACGAATGGGCTAACCACATAAAAAAGGTATTTACTTGGGATAATTACAAACAAAGTGGGAGGAAGAAGAATGAAGATTGGATCAAAAAGGTTTTTTGGGAGTTTGATGGTTGCTTTGCTCGCTTTATCACTTGCTTTTTCAGGGGTGTTTGATGCGCCAAAAGTGACTGCGGCTGAGTCGAAATCGCCGTATCGGAATGTGATGTATTATGGGGATTGGTCGATTACGGAATCGGAGGGTAAGTTTTATCCGAAAGATATTCCGGCGGACAAGTTGACGCATTTGAATTTTGCGTTTATGGATTTTGATAGCGCGGGAAATTTGGAGTTTACGGATAAGGATGCTGCGGTGAGTGCGGCTGTTGGGCAGAAGGCTGCGATGGGCGGTATTTTGAATGCGCTTCAGGACTTGCGTGCGACGAATCCGAATTTGAAAATTGGTGTTTCGTTAGGTGGTTGGTCGAAGTCAGGAGATTTTTCGGTGATGGCGGCTGATGATACGGCGCGTGCGAATTTTGTGGAAAATGTGTTGAAGTTTGTGAAATATACAAATATGGATTTCGTGGATGTGGATTGGGAGTATCCGAATTCGCCGCGGGATGGTGATTTATTGGATAATAAGGAGGATGAAGGGACGCCGAATGCCGGGCCTGCGGATAAGGAGAATTATGTGAAATTGCTGCAGGATTTGCGGACAGGGCTTGATGCGCAGGGCAAAACGCTGAACCGGACGTACGAGTTGTCGGTGGCTTTGCCGGCTTCGCAGTGGACGATGAGCCAAGGGATTGATTTGCCAAGGGTTTTTGAGATTATTGATTTTGGGAATATGATGACGTACGATATGCATGGGGCTTGGGACGCTATAACAGGCCATCAGACAGCGCTTTATGATAATCCAAATGATCCGTATGCGAGTTATGGATTATCGATTGATGGTGTGACGAAGTATTTGAAGAGTAAGGGTGTGCCTTCCGAGAAAATTGTTGTTGGCGCAGCGTTTTATACGCGTGGATGGGATACGGTTGCGGAAGGGCCGAACGCGGGTCAGCCGGGCTTATTTCAGCCAGTGGAGCGCACGAATAAAAATGCGGATGGTTCCACGAGTAACGGCGCGGACAATGAGAAGCCGCTTGTTGCTGGGGACGGCGGAACGGTTGGTGGAATTTGGGCATATCGCAGTATTGATACGTTGAAAGCGGTGACGCCGGGCTTGACGGAATATTGGGATGACGCGGCTAAGGCGCCGTATTTGTATAGTCGGGAAACGGGTGCATTTTTCACGTATGATAATGTGCGTTCGGTGACGGCTAAGGCAAACTATGTGAAGGATAATGGCTTGGGTGGAATGATTTCGTGGATGCAATCTCAGGATAAACCGACGACTTCGGCGAAACGTGAGGAACTGACAACCGCGATTAAAAACGGGATGTTTGGGACTGGAAAATTGGTCGGAAACGTGTTGCCGTATCAGGATTTAGCGATTGAAATGACAGTGACGCCGTACACGAATGATGGTACGGGATATGAGATTACGATTTTGAATAAAGAGGTTGCGAACGAGACGAGCGATGTTTTGAAAGCTACGGAAACCGCGGCTGAGACGATTAAGTTACCGAGACTTTACATTCCAATTCGGGATGGGGAGAAATTGATTGCTGCGGATGATAAGGCGGGCATTGTGAAATCGGAAAATGGCTATACGATCGTGGATTTGGCCTCTTCGGATGCGCGGCTTATTTCGCAAGGTGAGAGCTACACGTTCCGCTTGAAATCAAACGTGACGCCGACGGATCTGAAAACGGTAACTTTGGCGCAGCGGATGACGTCTTCGGGTCAGGAATTAGGCCAACAGCTGGTTTATGAAGGTACAGAAGTTCCGCCGAAAGTTGAGGATATTGCCGCGCCAAGTGTGCCTAGTAATTTGCGCGTGACGAAAGTGACTGGCGATGGGGTTGTTCTGAATTGGTCGGTTTCTAAGGATAACGTCGGGGTGACGGGCTATAAAGTGTATCGTGATAGTAAAGAAATCGCGATGGTTACAAAACCGACTTATACGGATAAAAACGTGACGCCTGGCGAGTCTTATAGTTATACAATTAAGGCGTTTGATGCGGCGGGAAATATTTCGGCGGATAGCAATAAGGTGACGGCGAAAATACCGGTCAGCACGACGCCAAATAAAGGAATAGACAAAGCGCCAGTTGCCAATCCGGTAGTGCAAACTGATACAAAGACACCAGAAAAAACGGGCAATTTACCACAAACTGGCGATGCATTTCCGCTTGGTTTAGTTTTGCTTGGAAGTATGCTTGCAGGGACGACTGTAGTTTATCTAAGAAGTCGTTAATGGAATAATGAAAATAGGCATGGTATGGCGCATTTGATGATGCGTCAATGTATCTGGCATGCCTATTTTCTTTTGTGAGGTAGGAGGTGGAAAATGAAAAATAGTATGATAGTGGTGATTATGTTTTCATTGATTTTGATGTTGGGATGTCAGAAAGAGGATGATGTGGTGAGAGAGGAAGTTTCGGTCAATCCGACGGCGGAGGAGGTTTTGAAGGGAAATCAGGATTTGGATATTTTTCAATGGGATGGTGTCATTTATCAGGCGAATATTGATTGGGTCGATGCGTTGGAGTTGACGAAAAAGGAGCAAATTGGTGAGATTAGGCGTACTTTTTCAGAGGTGAAAGGTTTCGGTGATGGGGATGCTACGCGTTTGCCTGCGGGTGCTAAGGTTTTTAATGTCACTGGGCGTGGTGATGTGCTGATTGTGGATGTCGGCGGGAAAACGAAGCATTATTTGGCGCTTATCGAGGGCTAGTTTTTTTGGTATACTATTTACATAAATGAAAGAGGTGTATGAAGATGAAGGAAAATAAATATGATAATCCGGCTTTTTTTGAGCAGTATAGTAAGATGAATCGCTCTGTTGCGGGCTTGAAGGGTGCAGGGGAATGGCATGAGTTTCAGAAAATGATGCCTGATTTCGCGGGGAAACGGGTGCTTGATCTCGGATGTGGTTTTGGTTGGCATTGTCTTTACGCGGTTGAAAATGGCGCGGAATCTGCGGTTGGTGTGGATTTGTCGGAAAATATGCTCGCGGAAGCACGTAGGAAAACGGATTCGCCTAAAATTACGTACATTCGGGAGTCGTTGGAGGATATCGATTTCCCAGCTGGGAGTTTTGATGTGGTGATTAGTTCGCTGGCGTTGCATTATATTGAGTCGTTTGAGACGATTTGCGAGAAGGTGAATCAGATTTTGACGCCGGATGGTGTTTTTGTGTTTTCTGTGGAGCATCCGGTTTTTACGGCACAAGGCACGCAAGATTGGTATTATGACGCGGATGGGAATAAATTGCATTGGCCGGTGGATCGGTATTTCACGGAAGGTTTGCGGACGGCGAATTTTCTTGGGGAGGATATCACGAAATACCACAAAACGTTGACGACTTATGTGAATTCGTTGCTTGAAACGGGCTTTGAGTTGGTGCGTTTAGTGGAGCCGGAGCCTGATGCGGCGATGTTGGCGAGTCATCCGGATATGCCAGATGAGTTACGCCGGCCGATGATGTTGCTGGTTTCGGCGCGGAAAAAGTAGCTGTTTATGCGTATTTATGTTGAATTTCCCTCAAATAGGCGACGAATCCATCGTAAAAATCACCATGATTGTGGACGGTGACGTGTGTGCCTAGTTGCAACAGAAAACGGTAGCCGGCTTCGTGATTTGGCAAGGTCACTTTTGCTGAGAAATGGGTTTCGTCTAGTGGTTCTATTGCTGTGGCTCCGAAGCGCAGGGCGATTTGTTCGCGGGCTATTTTGTCGACGATTAGGCTGACTTCCTTCATTTCGAACGGCGGTTGCGTTGCGGATGAGCGGAACGGTTTCAGACTAAATGGGCGCGATTCAAACGTTTCGGTGGACACTTCTAATTCGAGAACTCGCGATAGTTTGAATGTACGAAAGTCTTGGCGCTCCAAGCTAAACCCTTGTAAATACCACGACCGATTGCGGAAAAGTAAATGGTACGGCTCAACTTTACGCGTGGTTTGATTGCCATCGCGATCAATGTAGGTTAGGGTCACCAACTGTTGCTTTTTAATGGCCAAATGTAGCTGTTCCACATTCTCGTTAAATTCTTGTTTCATCGCCAAATTCGAAAAATCCAGTGAAATGGACGTGGCGGGAAGCTCGTTTTCGTGACCGAGCATGTTTTTCATTTTTTGCAGTGTTTTTTTAATATCGGCGGATGATAAAAGTTGCTCGAAACCGCTTAAACCAGTGATGATTGCGGTTAAATCTTCGACGGTGAGCAGTTTTTTGTCTACTTTATAGGTTGGCATAATGCCGATTCCGCCTTTGACGCCGGGCATCGTATAAATCGGGATATTCGCCATAGAAAGCGAGTCGATATCGCGATAAATGGTCCGTTTCGTCACTTCGAACATCGCCGCCATTTCCGAAGCGCTGACGAGTTCACGTTGAAGAAGTAACATAATAATGCCGATGAGCCGCTCAATTTTCATAATTTTTTCTCCTTAAAATCGGAATGATGACATACATCAGTCAACATTCGCGTGTTATAGTTACATCATAACAAATTTACAGTAACTTTTGGAGGGAAATAGCATGGCATTTGAAATTGTAAAATTAGATAAAGAAGTTTTTTCTGGAAGCAGAGTGGAGATCCCAGCGTTTAATCCACAAGAAGGTTTCGCGGTTATGAGTGGCGTGAAAGAGACGGCAATAGCGGATTTTGCGAAAACAGCGGAGGATTTCGTCGGCATTAACGCGAATATCGATGGCGTGCAAACATACCTTGTTGCAAAAGTTGGCACGGAGAGCGGCGACACATCGTTTGAAATTACGGAAGGGCAATATGCCAAATTCGTAACGAAAGAAACGGAGCGCACAGCAATCGACCAATTCATCGGCCAATCTTACGGCGAGGTCATGCACAGCGACACGGTTGGCGTTGCAGGAACGTTCAATTTAGAGGATTTGCGTGAAGCAGATTTCACGTTGTACATCCCAGTTGTAGCTAAATAATCTAAAAATGGAGCCCACACAAAACAGCGCGAGAAACTGTCTTGTGAGGGCTCTTTTTTATTGGATATTTTGGTCGAATTGTAAGTACACGACATGGGTTTGCAGGTATTCTTCGAGGCCGTGTTTCCCGTCTGCGCCACCGATTCCTGATTTGCGAGACCCAGCGTGGAAACCTTGCATCGCCTCAAAATTCTCCCGGTTTACATACGTTTCACCGAATTTCAGTTGACGAATCACTTTCATCGCGCGGTCTAGATTCGTCGTATAAACAGAGGAAGTTAAGCCATAATCGCAATCATTGGCGAGCTTAATCGCTTCATCTAGCGTTTTGAAAGTTCCGATCGGTGCGACTGGACCGAACACTTCATCGTGCATGATTTCCATGTCGTTGGTCGCGTCGCCAATCACGGTCGGCTGGAAGAAGAATCCGGTTCCTTCCACAGCTTTCCCACCAGTCAAAATGGTCGCACCTTGCGCAACGGCACGATTTACTTTTGCTTGGACGGATTGTTGGGCGCTCTTATTCACGAGAGGTCCCATATCGATGTCGCCGGATGTCAGTGGATTGCCATATTGAACGGCTTCCATTGCTTTCACAAATTTCGCGGTGAAGGCCTCTTTCACGTCTTCTTGCACGTAAATCCGCTCCACGCAGTTGCAAACTTGGCCGCTGTTAATAACGCGAGAATCAACAATTGCTTTGACGGCTAAATCTAAATCGGCGTCATTCAGAACGATTGCCGGTGCTTTTCCGCCGAGTTCCAGGTTCACTTTCGTAATATTCTCACTCGCCGCTTGCATCACTTTTTGGCCTGCAGGTTCGCTCCCAGTCAAGGAAACTAAGCCAATTTTTGGATTTCCCGCGAGTTCATCGCCAATCTCGCCGCCCCGCCCAGTGATCATGTTGTAGACACCTTTCGGTAAGCCGATTTCATCCACGATTTTGGTGAAAGCGACCGCGTTATTTGGCGATTCCGCACTCGGTTTTACCACAATCGTGTTCCCAGTAATGAGCGCTGGAGCCATTTTCCGAGCAATTAAGAAGAACGGGAAATTCCATGGCAAAATTCCAGTCGTGACCCCAATCGCTTTCTTGAATACGAAAATATGCTCATTTGGCCGATCACTTTGCAAAATTTCGCCTTCATATCTGCGCGCCCATTCTGCCATGTAGTCTAAATAATCAGCGGTGAAATTCACTTCAACCTCGGATAAAGCCAACGTTTTCCCGACTTCTTCTGAAATAAGTTTGGCGATTTCAGGTACTTGTTCCCGGATTTTTGCAGCGATTTTATGTAGATAAACGCCACGTTCTACAGCAGGTAGAGCTTCCCACGCGATTTGCGCATCTTCAGCAGCATCGATTGCCCGTTTTGCGTCCGCTTTTGTGGCTTTCGGTACTTGTGAAATAATTTCCTCTGTAGCCGGATTGATAACGTCAAAAAATTCGCCATCACTCGATAAAACAAATTCCCCATTGATATACATTTTATGTTGATTCATGTGATTTCCTCCTTGTTTCATGTTGTTTCTTGTGTATTAGTATAAAGAAACAAACAGAAACAAGCAAATATAACGCTTACAAATGTAGGGTATAAATGAAAACAAGAGAGAGTAACATGCCGAATATCATGCTCAGAAAGTTGCCAATCAAATAATATTCCGCAAACGTTCGGTTATTTTCCAGTTCTTTGAATCGCGCCAACGTTTTCAAGGCAATGATGATGGGAATCGCCGAATAGATTTGCAATACCATAAAAATGAGCAGTAGCAGTCGTTCTAAGCCACCAATATACCGCCCAGCTTTCAATTCTTTATTCGATACGACCGGTATTTCCTGATTTTTCGTCAAAATTATTTTGCCATTTTGTCCGTTTGCAGTACGAAATCTGCTAGGAAGTGGCATAGGAGTAATGGGAAAAGCAGATTAGTCACGACTAGCGCCTCCCATCATCCTCTGTAAATCGGCTAAATACGCCACAATATCCGAACGCACTTTTTTATATAGAAAATAGTCGGAATTAGCAATCAGAACGCTGACACGAGAGGAGATATCGGCTTTACTAAGCGCACTATAACCAAGCGCAGTGCCAACCTCAATATTACTATAATCAGGATGACTATCTTTGATACGAAACAAGTCGCGCTGTTTGTCACTTTTAATCAGCTTCTCAAAAGCAAGGAAAAACATTGCACCGAGCGCATTACCGAACGATTTGGCCTCCGCGATACAGTAGAATTTAAAAGGCTGCTTTTCGAAAAAATAGTCCGCATTGTTGTAGAGCGCGCTACGTTTCTGACTTTGCTGCGATTTCATGATTATTTTGGCCTTTTCAGAAGCTTCGATCGCGTTAATAATGCTGCTCCCGTTGACGATATTGATGTTCTGCAAATCTTCGGTAGGCGGTGTGTCGATATAGCCAATCCCAGCCCCGAAATAGAAATTAAGCGTTTCATCCGCAACGGCGGAAATCTCACTAAAGTGATGTCTAAAATCAGGCGAATAATATACCGTTAAACAATGACTATAAATCTCGAGCAGCAACTGGAAATCAGAAACACCACCAACGATTGCATCCCCATCCTTAATTGTAAACGGCGTCAGCAGATGATCTTGATAAGCCGCATTAATACTGTCCGCGATATAGGCGAGAATCTTCGTCCCATCATGCAGCGTAGAAAAGACGTGCCGGCTACTGCTAATATCAATATACACATAAATAGCCTCGAGTTTTACCGATTCCATCAAAAAACGACCTCCTTTTATATAGTGATAACTATATATTAGCACGTTTATATAGTGTTTGCTATATATTTTGTAAAATTATTCTTAGTTTTGCGAGAGCGCATACCAAAAAGCCCCAAACGAGGAGTAAGCAACTAGCAAAATTCTTGCTAAGCACTACCAGCTCCCAGTTTGAGGCTACATTTCCTACCTTATTTCAACGTCATTGTTCCATTATTAATCAAGTTCACATCGACAGCTTGATAGAAAGCATTCCCAGTATCCGCAATTTCCCAAACGCCAAGCACAACATAATAACCGTTACGGTCAGTTGGAAGCGGCACTTGATGGTTCACAGTTGTAGAAGTAGGAACCTCATTATGCGCATCAATCGTAGTCAACAACTCCAGGTCGCCACGAGTGAGCAGACTATTTGGATTCCAGCCTTTTTTCGTAATGTAATACTTGTATTCTTTCGTTCTATGAAGCGCAGTGAGCGTCCACGTGAAATTGTTTTGCCCGCCTAAAAGGTCTATGTGGTGCCAACGATCAGGAGTTTGTGCGTCCATTTCTGGAAACTTGCCTCCGCCCGCGATGGTACCGTCAGAAGGTCCGCCAAGTGGGAAATTCCCCGTCGCTTCAACACTTTGCGGCTCCCATTGAATCGCGCCAGCATTTTGGTTAATCCCCAATTTCGCCAAATATGCCCGACTTTCCGGTTTTGAAATGTAACCATGCGCTGATGCCCCCGGTGCAAACGTCGCGAACAACAATGCAAACGCGACTACAAATAAAACTGATTTACCCAAAAACTTCTTCATTTAACTAACACCCCTCGATTTTTTTTGAGCCATCTTCCACGCTCGCTATCTTGTTTACCCATCAGATTTAGAAACGAATCGCAAATATGTGAAAATGAAGCAATGTGCACATGGACTAGACCAATTCTTGTGTTTTGCAGTAGATAGAAAGAGCTGACCTGTTGGCGAGAAAGCGCTTTATCAGATAATCTATCTAGGTATTTTGGTTCTAATCGTGACATTCCAAACAAGCCGAAATGGGCGTCCTGCTCAACGCCTTTTCAACAGATATTACTAATAAGGAATTATTTTTAAGAGAGAGACATGCTCATATAGTAACGTTTGATATTGTGAAAAAAATAACTTGTCTCGATGCTTTGAATATACATACCAAATAAGCTATAATAGTATACGAGTATGCACATGCAGTTTCAAATTCATAATTTCACGAATCGAAAGTTTGTGATATTGTGAGAAATCTACACTATCTAGTTGGCCATATTTCATTATATTATCAATTAGGGGAGTCTCACTGGTCGGGAAATCAGGGAGTCAAGTTGTATTTTTGCGCAAAAATACACAGCAACAAACATCAAAAGGAAAGAAGGGGATTCGGGTGTCAAAAATGCTTAAGTCATTACTACTAACAGTCTCGCTAGTCTTTGTTGGACTTCTTAGCGGCTGTGGTGATTTGACGGTACTAGAACCAAAAGGTCCAGTAGCGCAAAGTCAAAGAGATTTAATCGTGTATTCGATTATTTTCATGCTTATCATTGTACTCACGATCTTCGTGTTATTCGTTATTATGATTACGAAATACCGCGAGAGAAAAGATCATTCCAACTACGAACCAAACATGCACGGTAGTACGAAATTAGAAATTTTATGGACGTTGATTCCGGTTGCGATCGTTATTGCATTAGCTATTCCAACAGTGCAAACGATTTACGCGAACGAAAAAGCGCCAGAGGTTACATCACACAAGGATCCAATTGTTATTTATGCGACTAGCGCAAACTGGAAATGGTTCTTTAGTTATCCAGATCAGTCGATTGAAACTGTAAACTATGTACATATTCCAACTGATCGACCGGTATTATTCAAGCTTACCGCGGCGGACTCGATGACGAGTTTCTGGGTGCCACAACTTGGTGGACAGAAGTACGCGATGAGTGGCATGACGATGGACTTATATTTGCAAGCGGACGAAACAGGCACGTTTAAAGGCCGTAACTCGAACTTTAACGGAGAAGGTTTTGCCGGACAAATATTTGATGTTGTTGCGCAAAAACCAGCCGATTTCGAGAAATGGGCGTTGAAAACGAAAGCAGATTCGCCGACTTTATCGCAAGACCGTTATGATAAATTATTATTACCAGGCAATGTGAAACCACAATCTTACGCGGGCACACATATGGCGTTTGTTGACCCAGCCGCAGATCCAGAGTACGTTTTCTATGCGTATAAACGTTTCGGCTTCGAACTGACAAATCCACATGATCCAAACGCAAAAGATACAAGAACGAAAGAGCCAATTTTGCCAGCGCGTCCGGTAACTATTACGAATCCGCGTTTTGAGCAAATGGACATGAAACCGATGATTATTCCGAATGGTACTGGTTACAAGAAAGATAAGCATTACGATGAGGAAATGAAAAAAATTGGTGACAAAATCAAAACCGATGAGGCAACAGATCACGATAAATCGGGACACTAAAAAGGGGGGTATTTCAACATGAGTTTAGATGAATTTATCATCACCGGCGACCCGCTGATTTTAGGAGCCCAAATTTCGATTGCTCTTGTCAGCATTGGTATCGTCGTGTTACTAACTTATACAAAGAAATGGAAGTGGCTATTCACGGAATGGATCGCTTCTGTTGACCACAAACGCCTTGGGATCATGTATCTCTTGGCAGCAGTACTAATGTTTTTCCGTGGTGGGGTCGATGCACTCATGATTCGTACCCAACTTGCGATGCCAGGGATGGAGTTTCTCGACGCCCAGCATTACAATGAGGTATTTACGACTCACGGAACTATTATGATCTTATTTATGGCGATGCCGTTCGTTATTGGTTTAATGAACATCGTTGTGCCGCTTCAAATCGGAGCGCGTGACGTTGCATTCCCATTCTTGAACAATTTAAGTTTCTGGACATTCTTTATGGGGGCAATGCTATTCAATATTTCCTTCGTAATCGGTGGTAGCCCAGCAGCTGGTTGGACGAACTATGCACCGCTCGCCGAGGAATTTAGTCCAGGTTATGGGATTAACTTCTACTTACTCGGAGTCCAGATCGCCGGTATTGGTACGCTGATGACCGGGATCAACTTCATGGTCACGATTCTGCGTATGCGAACGAAAGGCATGACTCTTATGAAAATGCCAATGTTCACGTGGACATCTCTGATCACTTGTTTAATTATCGTATTCGCGTTCCCAGTACTTACTGTGGCGCTAGCTTTAATGACGTTTGACCGTCTATTTGGGACGGCATTCTTCACGCTTGCAAATGGCGGAATTCCGATGATGTGGGCTAACCTGTTCTGGGTTTGGGGACATCCGGAAGTGTACATCGTTATTTTGCCGGCATTCGGTATTTTCTCCGAGATTATTTCGACATTCTCGAAGAAAAAACTATTCGGTTACCCAGCAATGGTAGCAGCAGTTGTTGTTATTTCCTTGCTAAGTTTCCTAGTTTGGGTCCATCACTTCTTCACAATGGGCTCCGGGGCAGCAGTTAACTCGTTCTTCTCGATTACGACGATGATGATTGCGATACCGACCGGAATCAAGATATTCAACTGGCTCTTTACCATGTACAAAGGGCGAATAACCTTCACCACACCGATGCTTTGGTCACTGGCATTCATACCGAACTTTGTTATTGGTGGGGTTACAGGGGTTATGCTCGCGATGGCAGCAGCCGATTATCAATATCACAACACGTATTTCCTAGTATCACATTTCCATTACGTACTGATCGCCGGAACCGTATTCTCCTGTTTTGCAGGTTTGATTTACTGGTATCCAAAAATGGTCGGTTATCGTTTGAATGAAAAAATTGGTAAGTGGTTCTTCTGGGTATTTGTGATTGGATTTAACGTATGTTTCTTCCCGCAATATTTCCTAGGACTTGATGGTATGCCACGTCGTATCAGCACATATGTGGAAGGCGACGGCTGGACTACATTGAACTTTATCTCATCTGTTGGTGCGTTCCTAATGGGAGCAGCATTCCTAATTCTATGTTGGAATATCGTTTACAGTTATAAACACTCTAAACGCGAAACAACTGGTGATCCGTGGGATGCGCGTACGCTTGAGTGGGCAACTTCTTCAGCTGTACCGCCAAAATATAACTTCGCTAAATTGCCAGAATGGAACGATTTGGACGATTTCTGGGAGAAAAAACAACGCGGCGAAACGTATAATGATGACAAAGAGTACAAACATATTCACATGCCAAACAATACATTGCTAGGTTTCGTCATGTCGGTGTTCTTCTTTATTGCTGGCTTCGGACTGGTCTTTTATTGGTATTGGCTTGGACTACTTGGCGGTCTTGGTGTACTTGCATGTCTTGCTTACCGTTCGTTCAAGAAAGACGACGGTTACCATGTGGAAGTACCTGAAATTGTGGCTACCGAGGAACAAGCAGCACGTGAATTTAAAACAGGCATAAAGGAGGGTAACCCATGGAACCTATAAAAGAAAATTCCAGCCTTCCGTTAGAATATCAATCGGAGCAAGGTCGTTTAAACATTCTGGGCTTCTGGATTTTCCTAGGCGCCGAGATTGCGTTATTCGGTACATTGTTTGCAACATATTTTGTTATGTATAGTGGTGGCTCCAACGCGGGTCATCCACCGTCCGAAATGTTCGAGTTACCGCTCGTTCTGATCATGACATTCCTACTTTTAACAAGTAGTTTTACGTGTGGTCTTGCTATTGGTGAGATGCGCAAAGGTAACGTCAAGCGTCTGATGATTTATTCGATTATCACGCTACTTCTTGGTGCAGGATTCGTAGGTTTCGAGATTTACGAGTTCGCACATTACGTATCAGAAGGTGTTACGCTGAAAGTCGGCTCTTATTGGTCCGCATTCTTCGTTTTACTGGGCACCCATGGTCTCCACGTAACGATTGGTTTGTTCTGGATCGCGTTTATCCTGATTCAAATAAAAATGCGCGGCTTAACCGCTCAAGCAGCATCAAAAGTATTCATTTCAAGCCTTTATTGGCATTTCCTAGACGTTGTGTGGATTTTCATCTTCACAGGTGTCTATCTGTTAGGGATGGTGAATTAATATGGCGAAAAATAAAGCGAACACGGCACACGCTGAAGAAGGCATTCCGTGGAAACATATCGTTGGTTTTGCCCTATCGATCGCGTTAACATTGCTAGCTGTCTGGGTTGTATTCGAATCTACGCTAAGTAAATCAGTAATCATTACGGTTATCTTTATCTTCGCGTTCATTCAAGCAGCATTGCAACTACTAATGTTCATGCACATGACGGAAGGCCAAAATGGACGTATCCAAGTCGGTAATATTCTATTCGCGGCATTCATTGCGATTGTTGTCGTTATGGGATCTTACTGGGTTATGGAAATTGGCCACATGAACCACCTCCTCTAAGTTCTGAAAGGGCACAAACGCTCATCTGCGTCGTTAAAGGCTGTGTTCCGATGCTCATGTACAAGTCGTACATTCCGCTTTGTTGAAGTACTTTGAAGCAAAGCGAATTAGAGCTTCAATATGCAGTGGAACGAAGTGAGGCTGCAGTCCTTTAAGGAGTCTTGCCTAGCATCTAAGCATTTGTGCCCTCTCAGAAGGTTTGGTGGGTTATTCTGGGCTTTTTTAAGAACAAATTTTAGACCTTTGGGATGGTGATTTTTTGCTGTTCTGGGGGTTTTTTATTCTTGACTTTACATTTATGGCAATCTATATTAACATAGGTCAGTATTTATGTATGGGAGGGTAGAGATGGATTATGTGAGGACTTCGTTGGTGCTTAAGGCTATGGCTGATCCGAATCGGATGAAGATTATTGATTTGCTTTCGGCTGGGAGTTTGTGTGGGTGTGATGTGTTGAAACATTTTGATTTTACGCAGCCGACGCTTTCTCATCATATGAAGGCGTTGGAGAAGGCCGGGATTGTTTCGGTGACGAAGAAGAGTCAGTGGCATTATTATACGTTGCGAACGGATTTTGTGGAGGATTTTATGGGGGCGATGGCGAAATTGCTTTCTAACGATGGACAGAATGATACGGATAAGGAGATAGTTATTACATGACATATGCACTAGAAATAACAGGCTTGAAAAAAGTTTATGCGACGGGCGTTGAGGCGCTGCGTGGGATTGATTTGACGGTTGAAGAAGGGGATTTTTATGCCTTGTTGGGGCCTAATGGTGCCGGGAAATCGACGACAATCGGGATTATTACGTCGCTTGTTAATAAGACATCGGGAAAAGTGAAGGTTTTTGATTATGATATTGATACGGATTTAGTGCGTGCGAAACAGCAGATTGGCTTGGTGCCGCAGGAGTTTAACTTTAATCCGTTTGAGACGGTGCAGCAAATTGTGGTGAATCAGGCGGGTTATTATGGGGTTTCTCGGAAAGAGGCGTTGAAACGGAGCGAGACGTATTTGAAGCAGTCTGGTCTGTGGGAAAAGCGTGATGTGCGTGCGCGGATGCTTTCTGGTGGGATGAAGCGCCGGTTGATGATTGCGCGTGCTTTGATGCATGAGCCGCGTTTGCTGATTTTGGATGAACCGACTGCGGGTGTGGATATTGAGTTGAGACGTGAGATGTGGGATTACCTGCGAGAGTTGAATGCAGGTGGAACAACGATTATCTTGACGACGCATTATCTGGAAGAGGCGGAAATGCTTTGCCGCAATATCGGGATTATTCAGTCGGGTGAGCTGATTGAAAATACGAGTATGAAAACTCTTTTAGGGAAATTGCAGTTTGAGACGTTTAT
Source organism: Paenilisteria newyorkensis (assembly GCF_000766145.1). Classification (GTDB taxonomy): domain Bacteria; phylum Bacillota; class Bacilli; order Lactobacillales; family Listeriaceae; genus Listeria_A; species Listeria_A newyorkensis. Next base: position 25,331 of record NZ_JNFB01000045.1, read on the forward strand.
TTTTGATTTGGCGCCTTTTGATAAGGAACCTGAGATTACGGGTTATAAGAGTTGTTTGGAGGATGATCAGACGCTTTCTGTGGAAGTGGAGCGTGATCAGGGCGTGAACGAGTTGTTTGAGCAGCTCACGAAACAAGGGATACAGGTTCTTTCGATGCGGAATAAATCGAATCGATTGGAAGAACTATTTTTGAAAATCACAGACGAGACACATCAAGCGGAGGGGAAACATGTTTAATCTTTATTTTACAGCTTTAAAAAGTTTAGCGGCTAAAGAAACGAATCGCTATATGCGGATTTGGATTCAAACCTTAGTGCCACCAGTGATTACGACATCATTGTATTTTGTTATTTTTGGAAATCTGATTGGCGGGCGAATCGGGCAGGTCGGCGGATTTTCTTATATGGAATTTATTGTACCCGGACTTATTATGATGTCTGTTATTACCAGCTCTTATTCCAATGTGTCGTCCTCGTTCTTTTCGCAGAAGTTCCAGAAAAATATTGAGGAGTTATTGATCGCGCCAGTGCCGACACACGTGATTATCTGGGGCTTTGTCCTCGGCGGAATCGGCAGAAGTATTCTCGTTGGGGCGCTAGTCACAATGGTTTCGCTGTTCTTTGTGCCGCTGCATGTGCATTCATGGTTATTGGTCATCATTACACTGCTCATGACGGCGATTTTATTCTCGTTAGCGGGGCTATTGAACGGGATTTTCGCGCAGTCTTTTGATGATGTGTCGATTATACCGACGTTCGTTTTGCAGCCATTGACGTATCTTGGTGGCGTATTTTATGCAATCTCGATGCTACCACCATTTTGGCAAGCCGTTTCAAAAGTCAATCCGATTGTGTATATGATTTCAGGATTCCGGTTCGGCTTTCTTGGAAAAACAGATATTTCGGTCTTGTGGTCGATGGCGATTTTGATCCTGTTTATCGTGGTGCTTTATGCGATTTGCTGGTATCTGATTGATAGAGGTCGGGGATTGAGAAGCTAATTATTAAAAAAAGACTGTAAACATGATGTCAAATGTTTACAGTCCTTTTTTGTTAGTAAATCAGTGTTACCTCTTTTTCCTTCAAAAATTGTTGCCATTCGTGCGTTGGTTCTTGGTCGGTGATGAGGTAGTCGATTTCTGAGATGTCGACTATTTTGATGAAGGCGTTTTTGTCGAATTTAGAGGAATCAGCTACTAGTATCACTTTGTTAGCGCGCTTTAGCATGTGGTTTTTGATTTCGGCTTCGGGCTCGTTGGAATCTGTGATGCCGTTTTCCATGGAGAGGCCTTTGCAGCTGATGATTGCGTAATCCACGAAATAGCGGCTGATTGTGTTGGCTGCGTCGGAACCGATGAGTGAGTTGGACTTGGTGCGCAGGGTTCCGCCGGTCAGAATGAGGTGTACTTTGAACTTGGCGAGTAATTCTACTGCCGTGATCGAGTTGGTAATGATGGTGAGATTCTCTTTTTCGCGGACGAGCAGGTTCAGCGCTTCGAAAACGGTGGAACTCGTGTCTGCAATGAGGGAATCGCCGGTCTTGATGAGTGATGTTGTTTTTGTTGCGATGTTCTTCTTTTCTTCGACGTTGATGACGTTTCTTGTTGCGTACGGTAAGTCTTCGTTCGTGTGTTGGCTGAGTGTTGCGCCGCCGTAACTGCGATCCACGATGCCTTCTTTCTCCAACTTGTCTAGGTCGCGTCGAATCGTTTCTTCGGATACATTGAAAATTTTAGCTAGTTGGGATACGTGGACTTTCTTGTTTTTCTTTATTTCTGATAGTATTTTGTCTTTTCGCTCGAAAGCAAGCATTTTCATCACATCCTTGTCTCTTTCATTGTAAACAATGGGACATTTACAAGCAAGTTTTAATTGAAAACCACATAAAAACAACATAAAACTACAAAATAATAAATAAAAATGTTGACTTAGTGACGGATTCGGTGTATTCTTGGTTTATAAAATAAAAGTGTGAAGGAGGAGGAGCTTTTGAAACATGTGGCTGTGGATGTTGGCGCATCGAGTGGGCGTCTGCTTATGGGCGAGCTAGTGAATGGGACGATTGAGCTGACAGAGATTCACCGTTTTAAAAATGGTTTCACGGAAGTTGATGGTCATTGTGTATGGAATATTGATCATATTTTCACAAATATATTGCTTGGCTTGGAGAAATTGAAGAAAACTGGTGTCACACGTTGCACGTTGGGGATTGATACGTGGGCGGTGGACTATTGTTTGGTGGGCGAAGAAGGAAAGCGGTTACACGAGGTGGTTAGTTATCGTGATAAGCGGACGGATTGTGCGATGGATGCGGTTTTGGCGGAGGTGCCGGCTGCGGATATTTATGCGAAAACTGGGATTCAGTTTTTGCAGTTTAATTCGTTGTATCAGTTGTATGTGGAGGATGCGGGATTGAAGGCGCGGACAGATGCGGTCATGATGGTGCCGGATTATTTGGGGTATTTGTTGACTGGTGAGCGTGTGACGGAGGTTACGAATGCTTCTTCTACGCAAATGTTGCATTTACATACGAAACAGTTTGATGTGGATTTGTTGGATTTAGTGGGATTGGATGCTGGGCAGTTTGCGCGGTTTGTGAAGCCGGGTGAGATGTTGGGCAAGATTTCGGCGGAATGGCATGAGCAATATGACTTGCCGGATTGTGATGTGATTGCGGTTGCGACGCATGATACGGCTTCGGCGGTGCTTGGTGCGCCTGGTGTTGGTGATGATTGGGCGTTCTTGTCGAGCGGGACGTGGTCACTTCTTGGAGCGGAGTTGGAGAGTCCGATTAATAGCGCAGAGGCGTTTGCGGCGAATTACACGAATGAGTGGGGCGCGTATGATACGTTTCGTTTCTTGAAAAATATCATGGGGCTGTGGCTCATTCAAGAGGTCGCGCGGATGCAGGATTATGCGTATAGTTATGCAGAACTTGCGGAATTGGCGGCGCGTGAGGAGGCGTTTGGAGTTTTGATTGGGGTGGATGATCATCGCTTTTTAAACCCGACGGATATGATTGCGGAGATTCAGGCGTATTGTATGGAGACGGGACAGGAGATTCCACGAACACCGGGCAAATTGGCGCGTGTTATTTATGATAGTTTGGCGATTCAGTATGCGATTCAGATTGAGCAGTTGCAGGCGCTGACGGGTCAGGAAATCAGGCATCTTCATATTATTGGTGGCGGCGCTAACATTGCGATTTTGAATCAGTTGACGGCGGATTTGACTGGGATTACGGTGCATGCGGGGCCAACTGAGGCGACTGGGCTGGGGAATTTGGCGGTGCAGTTGATTGCGAGTGGTGAGGCCAAGGATATTACGGCGGTTCGGGAGTTGATTCGCAGGTCGACGCCGATGACGACGTATACGCCGGGTGATGGTGTGAACATGATGGAAATTCGAGCAAAGTACAAAAATATATCTGGGAAACAGGAGGCTTTTTAAATGGGAAACGAGAAATTACAACAGCAGTATGCGTGGGCAAAAGAGGAATATGCGAAGTATGGCGTGAATGTGGATGATGTTTTGAAACGGTTGGCGGATGTGAAAATTTCGATGCATTGTTGGCAAGGGGATGATGTGACGGGGTTTATGAATCCTGATCAGGAGTTGACGGGCGGGATTTCGGTGACGGGGAATTATCCGGGTGCGGCGCATACGCCAGAGCAGTTACGCCAAGATTTGGAGAAGGCTTTCTCGCTGATTCCTGGAAAACATAAGGTGAATCTGCATGCGATGTATGTGGATACGGATGGAAAAGTGGATTTGGATGAGATTGAGCCGGCGCATTATGCGAAATGGGTGGACTGGGCGAAGGAGCAGGGATTGGGTTTGGATTTCAATCCCACATTTTTCTCACATCCTAACTCGGAAGATGGTTTTACGCTGAGTCATCCGGATAAGAAGATTCGTGATTTTTGGATTGAGCATGGGAAACGGGCTAGGAAGGTTGCGGCTTATTTTGGTGAAGAGTTAGGGCAAACTTCGGTCAATAATTTCTGGGTTCCTGATGGTTTCAAGGATAACCCAATTGATCGTTTGGCGCCGCGTAAGCGTTTGATGGAGTCGCTGGATACGATTTTTGCGGAGGAGTTGGACCGGAAATATACGCTGGACGCGGTGGAAAGTAAGCTGTTCGGACTTGGCGCTGAGGCTTATACGGTCGGATCGCACGAGTTTTATATGGGATACGGGATTACGCGGAATAAGTTGATTTGTATGGACGCTGGACATTTCCACCCGACGGAAGTGATTTCGAACAAGTTGTCATCGTTATCTTTGTTTAGTGAGGGAATTCTGTTGCATGTGAGTCGTCCGGTGCGTTGGGATAGCGACCATGTGGTGATTATGGATGATGAATTGCAGGAAATCGGGCGCGAGCTGGTTCGCAATGACTTACTTGGCAAAACGCATATTGGGTTGGATTTCTTTGATGCAACAATTAATCGCGTGGCGGCGTGGGTTATTGGGACGCGAAACACGTTGAAATCGCTTTTAAAAGCAATGCTTGAGCCGACGGAATATCTTCGCAAAATTGAATTGGATGGCGATTATACGACGCGTTTAGCGCTGACAGAGGAATTGAAGGACTTTCCTTTTACAGCGGTTTGGGACTATTATTGCGAGACGCAAAACGTTCCAGTTCGCGAGGCTTGGTTAAAAGAAGTGAAGGATTATGAAGAAAAAGTTTTGGTAAAACGGTCTGAGGAGGCAATTGGAATTGAGTAAAGATGTTGTAGCAGCACCATTTGTACAGGAAATGATGAAGGTAACGGCGAATTTATATCGTCTAGGTTGGGATGAGAGAAATGGCGGGAATATTAGTTATCTGCTGACGGAAGCAGAGGTTGGTGCATTTATTAATCCGAACCAAGTGATTCGCACAATTCCGATGATTTTTGACGCAACCGAGCTTGCGGGGAAATATTTTATCGTGACGGGTTCTGGGAAGTATTTCAAAAATGTGATTGATGCGCCGGATGTGAATCTTGGTATTATACGTGTTGCCGAGACGGGTGATAGTGTTGAGTTACTTTGGGGCTTAACGGATGGCGGTGTGCCAACGAGTGAGCTGCCGGCACATTTTATGAGCCACATTGAACGCCTGAAAATTGATCCGGAGCACCGTATTATTATGCATAATCATGCGACGAATATTATCGCGATGACATTTACGCATTCGCTTGAGGAACGTGATTTCACGCGAACTTTATGGCAAATGTGCACGGAATGTATCGTAGTTTTCCCAGAAGGTGTTGGGATTTTGCCGTGGATGGTGCCTGGGACGGACGCGATTGGGATGGCTACGGCTGCGAAAATGCGCGAATTCCGATTGGTTATTTGGCCACATCACGGGATTTTCGGAGCGGGAAGCACGATGGACGAAGTGTTTGGCTTGATTGAAACGGCTGAAAAAGCTGCGGAAGTTTATACGTTGGTTCAAGCGCAAGGCGGCGCGCGACAAACGATTACGGACCAACAATTACAAGATTTAGCGGATGCATTTGGTGTGACTGCGAAATCGGGATATTTACAAATAGGCGTTAAGTAAATTTTACAGGTCTGGGGCATAATCTAGATAAATCGGCGACAAGCGCTCGTATTACATTAATTTGGCGGACTTCCGGTTCTCACATACTCAAGTATGCTCCGCTTCCGGATTCCACCAAATTAATGTAATACAAACGCTTTCACTCGATTTGTGTAAGGCGTAATTTACTTCTTACCCCTAAATATGGGTCAAGAGGAACTGTCTTGCTTTGAGTTATACCTCAGTCTCTAATATAGGAGGAGTCGCAACATGGAAAGAATCGCATCGATTATGTACTTAAAAGATGGTTTTTCGGAGGAATATAAGGCGAGACACGATGATTTATGGCCGGAAATGGAGCAAGCCTTGAAGGAACACGGCGCACAGAACTATTCGATTTTTCTGGATGATAATACACACGTTTTGTTCGCGTACTTAGAAGTGGAAAATAGAGAAAAATACGACAAAATTGCAGAGACTGAAATTTGCAAAAAATGGTGGGCGTATATGGAGCCATTGATGGAAACGAATGAGGATAACAGCCCAGTTTCGAAAAATCTAACATCTGTTTTTTATCTCGCGTAACATAAAAAAGGAGGAAAAAGTATGGCGAATGCAGGTAAAGGAAGTTTAAAAGCCACTCTAACTGTGTCGATGTCCAATTTTTTGGAGGCTGGATCGATCGTTGCGGCGGCTGGGGGACTGACATTGTGGGTAAATTATTTGAATCTATCGGATGCGTCTGTTGGGTTGCTTGGCGCGGTTAGTGCGAATGGTTTCGGATCGGCGGTCGGTGCCTTTATTGGTGGAGCTTTGGTTGATAAATATGGGCGGAAATTCATCTATAAATATGATTTAATTGTGTATATGATTGGTGTCCTTTTGATAGCGCTGTCAATGAATTTCGGCATGCTATTGACGGGATACATCATTACGGGGATAGCGGTCGGGGCGGCGATTCCAGCGGCTTGGACGTATATCGCGGAGGAAGCGCCGGCAAAAGATCGGGCGGCACATGTTGGTTATGGGCAGTTGGCTTGGTCGGTAGGTCCTGCGGTAATGCTGTTTTTGGCGGTATTAATGGCACCACTTGGCTTGTTAGGAAGTCGGATTATCTTCGGAATGTTGTTTGTAATCGCTCTCATAACGTGGGTTTTACAGCAGCAAATTAATGAATCGACCGTTTGGGAAGATCAGAAGAAAGAGGACGCAAAAGCTGAGAATATGGGTAAAAAAGTCTCGATTAAGGAGTTATTTACGATTAAGGCGAACCGAAAAGCGATTACGCTCGTGCTTGGTATCTACTTTTTCTGGAATTTGGTTGCAGGTGTGATGGGCTATTTCATGCCGTATATTTATCAGGTTGTTGGCGGTTTGACGTCGGCGCACGCGAACTTGTTACAAGGGACGCTGTGGGTGTTCACGATTCTTTCGACGTACTTTGTCTTTATTAAATTGGGCGATAAGATGAATCGTAAATTGTTGTTCGGAATCGGTGCTGTGATGGGAATTGTGGCATGGATTATCTTGACGTTTGGTTCGATGGGAATGACGGAATTGTTGCTATTCATTATTTTGTGGGGTGTTGCAGCTGGTTTTGGAGCGCAAGCGTTCTACGGATTGTGGGCTGGTGAACTTTTCAAAACGCAATATCGAGCAAAAGTGCAAGGCATGATGTTTGGATTGGTGCGGGTTGGTGTTGGTTTGATTTCGCTAGTCGTGCCGGCGATGATTACCTTCTTAGGATTCAAAGCGGCAGGCGTCGTGATGATTATTTTCCTTGTGATTCACTTGATTATCGGTCTTATTTTGGCGCCGGAAACGCGTGGTAAGACGCTGAAGGAGATCGAGGAAGAGCGATATGGTCCGGAAGAAAACAGCATGATCGAGGAGGAACAATTAGATGGTTAACAGAATGATTTTGAATCAAACTTCTTATTTTGGCGCGGGTTCGATAGGGAAAATCACGGATGAGGTCAGAAAATCGGCTTTTCAAAAAGCGTTTATCGTGACGGATAAGGCTTTGGTGGAGCACGGAATCGCGCAAAAAGTGACGGCGTTATTGGACGCGGAACAGCTTCCATACGAGGTTTTTGATGGCTCGATTCCCAATCCGACGATCGCGGTTGTGAAAGCAGGACTCGCCGCGTTCCAACAATCAGGCGCGGATTACATCATCGCGATTGGCGGTGGCTCCCCGATTGATACGGCAAAAGCGATTGGGATTATTGCGACGAATCCGACGTTTAGCGATGTGCGAAGCTTGGAGGGTGAGGCAGATACGACGCAGGCTAGCGTTCCAATTTTTGCAGTGCCAACGACTTCGGGAACGGCGGCGGAAGTGACGATAAATTACGTGATCACGGATGAGGAGCGGCAGCGCAAGTTCGTTTGTGTGGACCCGCATGACATTCCGCTCGTGGCGTTTGTGGACAGCGATATGATGATGTCGATGCCGAAATCTCTTTGTGCTGCAACGGGTATGGACGCTTTGACGCATGCTATCGAAGGCTATATCACGAACGCGGCTTGGGAATTGACCGATATGCTACACTTAAAAGCAATCAAAATCATCGTGGGATCGCTGCGTTCATCGGTGAAAGGTGATGCGGCAGGACGCGAAAAAATGGCATTAGGTCAGTACATCGCAGGAATGGGATTCTCCAATGTTGGTTTAGGTCTCGTGCACGGCATGGCGCATCCGCTCGGGGCTTGGTACGACACGCCTCATGGGGTTGCGAACGCGATTATTTTGCCGACCGTCATGGAATACAATGCGGCGTATACAAGCGAAAAATATCGTGATATCGCCGAGGCCATGGGTGTTGTTGGCACCGAATCGATGTCGCTTGATGAAGCCCGAAAAGCAGCTGTCCGAGCGGTTGCTGAGCTTTCCAAAGATGTCGGAATTCCGAGTTCACTGAGCGAGGTCGGCGTCAAAGAGCAAGATTTAGAAGCGCTCGCCAAAGATACCCTGGCTGACGTGTGTACTGGCGGGAATCCGCGGACAACGAATGCTGAAGAAATCCTAACATTATATAAGAAACTACTTTATTAACAAAAATTTCACATTTTCATCTTAAAAAATTCATGACTGTCCTGTAATATAGGTTTTGTAGATAACAACAATTACTTTTTAACTCCCTTTTAGAGTAGTTGCATTGTTTCTCACCTTTTTTCATACCTCTCTTAGAAAAACATCGATCCCAACTAACTGGGCGTCGGTGTTTTTTGCATGGTACAGGTATTGTGCTAAACTAGAGATATGGAGGTGCGGTATATGTTGCAAAATGGAGACACTATTGGCCTGGTTGGTTGTTCTAACGGGCGGGAGCAAGAGCGAGAAAAGGATATTAAACGTGTCGAGGAGCTACTTTCTAAGCATTTCGGTATTGGCGTAGTTCGCGCGACAACGATTTTTGAAACGGAAAGCAGGATGCCGAAACAACGCGCAGAATCGCTCTTAAACATGTATCAAAATCCCGAAATAAAGGCTATATTTGATATTTCGGGCGGTGATTTAGCGAATGAAATCCTGCCATATCTTGATTTTGAGGCAATCAAGATAGCGAATAAACCTTTCATTGGTTACAGCGATTTAACGGTTATTTTGAATGCTATTTATGCGAAAACAGGTGTGTCGGGTTATAACTACCAACTGTTGCATTTAGCAGGAAATGAATCGGAATTACAGTTGCGGCAGTTTGAGAATACCTTTTTAAAGGGGGAAAAAACAGTAATTCCGTATGAAACGATAGTAGAAAGCGCTAAAATGACAGGCCAGGTAATTGGTGGGAACATTCGGTGTTTATTGAAGTTGGCGGGAACGGAATATCTTCCTGATCCGACTGGGAAAATTATTTTGCTTGAGGCGATGAGCGGGGATCGTAGCAAAATCGCGACATTTTTTGCTCAGCTTGATCAAATTGGCTATTTAAAAGAGGCGAACGGCGTTATTTTAGGAACTTTTTCAGAGATGGAGAAATTGGAGCAACAAAAAGAGGTAGATGAAATGGCGCGTGAATACATGCAACGATATCGTAAATTCCTGATAAAAACCTCGATTGTGGGGCATAATGAAGACGCGCAACCATTCCCGCTTGGCGAAAAACTTGAATTCTAATAAAATTCTCATGGAATCCCCGCAAAACTTTCATCGACGCCCTGTATTATAGAGAATGTAAACAAGGACAGCAATTAGGTTTCCCCCCTTTTTCCTAATTGCGATATTCCTTAACAAACTCCCTTTTTGACCAGCTTCCCCGGCTGGTTTTTTTGTGCCTATTTGGAAGTAGTCAAAGCGGTTAGGAGTATGAGATAATGGGGTTTGGGAGGGATTTCGATGGAGATTGATAATAAAGTGTACGCGACGAATCGGGATGAATGGAGATCGTGGTTGGAAGCGAATGGCGAGACACAGAAGTATTGTTGGCTTGTTTTGCCGCGGAAACAGAGTGATTTTACATATATTGATGCTGTGGAGGAGGCTTTGTGCTTCGGTTGGATAGATAGTACGAAAAAAGGACTGGATGAAAAGCATATCGGGCAGCGGTTTTCGCATCGGGTGCCAAAGAGTAATTGGACGGAATTAAACAAAGAACGGGCGCGCCGAATGAGGAAACTGGGATTGATGACGCCTCAGGGAGAGCGGGTTTTGCCGAATCTGGACGCGGAATTTGAAATATTTGAAGACATTTTAGAGGCGATAGAACAGGACGCCATTTTGAAAGAAAATTTTGCGAAACTTCCGGATTTATATGTTCGAATCAAGCTGGACAATATCCAATCGGTTTTTAAGGACCGTGCGCTGTTTGACAAGAGATTGGCGACATTTTTGGAAAAAACACGAAAAGGCGAATTGTACGGCAAATGGCATGATGACGGCAGATTAACGGATTATTAGTGGAGGGAGCGGAAATAGGATGGCGTTAGAGATCAGTATAGTTAATAAATCGCAGAACAAGTTGACGCAAAAAGCTTTTATCTACATAGATGGCCAGCAGAAAACGACGAATATCAAGCAATTGGAGCCGGGTGAGGAATGCCAGATTGAGATTCCGACAACAGAGAAAGACGTAACCAGCGATATCATGCTTTCCTATTTAAACACAGATAGCGCGATTATTATCACAAAAATGGGCGAAGTGACCAGCCAGGCTCAAAACATGCTGCTAGACATCACAGATATAGCGCCAGAAGGAACAATTAGATACCAGTTTTCATAAAAAATGAAAGTTTCATGGAATTCTCATAAAAATCCCCGCAAACTTTCATCGAAGCCCTGTATTATAGAGAATGTAAACAAGGACAGCAATTAGTTTTACCCCCCCTTTTTCTAATTGCCGCTAGTCCTTTAAACTCCTTTTTTGAACCAGCTCCCCCCGGCTGGTTCTTTTTGTTGGTGCTGTTACGACCAAAAGGAGTTACAGCACCAATATAAGGGTGAGCGTAGCGAACAGTTAATCCATGCACTGAACAAAGTGAGGCACAGCCCTAACATAAGCGCGAACAAAGTGAACGGTTAATCCATTCCCCCAAGTTTCCCATCCCGAATCCCCTTCAACCTCTCCTCCAAACGCACCCAATCACCCTGCGTCGGCGGAAAATTCCAAATGAAAACACAATCAGAATTCCCTGAAACAGTCGTGGTCTCCGATATTATGAGGTCAACTATTTTCGGAATATCCTGCGTACTTATTTCGATATTCAAATCTAGTTTGCGAAGGATTTGCGACTTTAATTTATTCAAAATAGCGTTATCCTGACTCGTAAACAAAGCAACTTGCAATCGCGGTTCATACTTTTTCATTGCGAACCGTTCTAGAATCAGAACCATGTACTTATAGCAAAAATAAATAGGTGGCGCCGAAACGTGCTTCAAACGCTTAGGATCAAATAAATGCATCGTTATCTTATCTAAAACCATCCATAATCCAGGATTTTCAGTTTTGAAATAGTCAGCCTGTGCGCGCACATCTTGGTATATATACAAGTACGGAAGCGATAATCCATAAAAGTTAGCGTTGATAAAATCGAGCCATAAATGATCGTTATCTTCTATTATAATATCTGGGTAGCATTTGGTAAATTCCTCAAAAAAGGATGCAGCAATTGTATAAGGTAGTGTTTGCTGTTGTCTATGCCACGCAATGAGTCCAGTTGCAGTGGAATCACGAGCTTTAGGGTACATCAAATTACTAATAGCAATCGTTAAATATTTTTCCTCCAGATCTTTGTGCTGTGCAGGTACATCGTTTATTAAAGATTCTCCATAGTCTCTAATAAATTGCGTCACTTGGGGAGGCACGCAATCCTGCAATATCATCTCCTCTACATAACGTTTTTGAGCATGCCTCATGTATTTTACTGCCAGACGATAAAGCAGCTGTTCTTTCTCAATCGCGTTCACGTAAACATCCACTTTACGCAAAAATTCATCGAGTTCGTATACCAAAACTTCTCTGGATATGGAGCGAAATGGCCATGTTCTCCCTTTATATACAAGCCAATATAGGTGATAGTAACATTCTCTCACCCAAATCTCAGGCCCAGTAATGCGTAGGGGATTTGTTTGGATGCCCAAATGGCTTTTGTGAAGGACTTTTTGTAAGCGTTTTAATTTTAAATAGAAGGTACTTTTCGTAATAAAATGTTGCTCATAAAATTGTCGTGCTCGTAAATGTGGATAATTAAACGTGCTGTCCAACAAAAGATACGCGACAGAAGAAGTCATATATTTTTCAATAATTGCATCTACAGGTAGGTCATCGTTTTTTTTCAGATAAGCACCGATCCCTTTTTTGATAATTAATTGGGTACCAGGGGCGTTTTTAGCCAAGTATAATGCAATATCATCGAGTGCTTTGTAAACTGCATCTAGGTTGTAATTTAAAATATGAGATATCTCAGAGATTGGCCAGTATTTTTTCTCTGTCCCTATCAACCGTATAATTTCGAATTCTCGTATTTCCTTCTCATCCAAAAAATACATGTCATTTCCCCTTTCTGGCATTGTTAATCGTATTTAATAATACCCTTTTATACTATTTTTATGCTAATTAGCGATATGTTAAGAGATAGTCACAAATTCTTCAGATTCTGATAGCGATAATTGTATAAACTTATAAAACGGATAAAAATAGCCGTGATAAGCTGAGTATGTATCCTATTTCAAAATTAGGTGGAAGCGGGATGCTAGTTTTACTTTTTAATAAGAAAAGGAGGGTTATTTCTATGATTACATAAAAAAAGAGCACTAAATGTACTTTTTAAGAAAAATATACATCTGGAGGAACATATTGATATGACTTGATTCTGCTGTATTTGTCCTATTGGCGCGAAAAGAAACCTATTTTTTAGGAAATAAATCAGAAGTAAAGTATTATACTATGAATGTACTTAAGGAACAGCATACTTTTAAGACATTCAAACCTAATTTACTTAGGATTTCCTAGGTTCAAAAAACTATAGATGACACAAAATATTCACAGTTAGCCTGACTAGTTGCAACTCTGTTGTGAAATCTAGAACAAGAAGATGATACACTTAGAAACAATAACTCGGGTAGTAACACAGAGCCATTCTCATATACAAAAATAGGCGAACGCGATGAAAAGACATAAAAGTTTCACAATTCTTCTGGAAATCTGCACCATAGTTGAAACGCAGAAAACGGGAACATGTTAAATTTATAAATGTAATCTTTCACAACTATTCAAGATGTTAGAAAGGAGAAATCATAATTGGTGTATATTTCAAGTGATACGAGTTTAGACGGGATTATTAAAGAATTACAAACAAATGCGTATGGCGATAATTTAGTACAAGAAGTTACATTTGATAAAGGGCAACAAATTATTGCGCCAGGGAAGCCGAACAATGCACTATACATTATTACATCTGGGATTTCCATCACGACCCAGACGATGAAAGATTCGCTAAAGCCAGTCATATCCTTTCTAACGGATGGGGATATCATCGGGCTGGAATCGTTTTTCAGGAAAAATGAGAGTGTGGTAATGACACAAGCGACAACATTAACAGAGTTACGAGCAACGAGAATCGATATGGATTATCTAATGAATTATTTAGCAAATCGACCGTCATTCATGGAGTACTTTGCGAACCTAATGACAGAACAATTGTACAATCTATACGAGCGCTACATGCAACTAATGCTAGGTCGAGAAGAACGATTCGTTAACTCCCTTTACGATATTGCAAACAAACTAGGGGCCACAGTAGAGGAAGGCATTCAAATCCCATCTGTTATTAATACGAAGCTGATCGGAGCCTATTGCAACGTGGACCGAAACTTCATACCGAAGCAGCTAAAGAAAATGATAGAAGAAGGTCAGATTAGTGTGGATCATAAAAATATTACTATCAAAAATGTATCCACAAGTCGGAATATTCAGTTATAAAAATTCTGAATGTAAGGAGGTGTTTATCATGTGAACCCATAACCGTTCTATGGTAGGCAGACATTTTACAAAAAAAAAAGAAACATAAGAAGGAGAAACATAAACATGAAATTAGAACAAAAGGGACCTATTAACGTCTTATCTATGAAAACCGTGAAAAAAGCGGCTAAAACATTATTAATCGCGACAGTGGTTGCAAGTCAAGTATTTACAGTACTACCAACAGGCTCACATGCAGCAGAAGCAGCAGGAAGCACAACAGCTGGAACAGAAGCTCCAAGTGCAGCAGTCGTAGCACAAAAATACGCTCCACTAGGCGCAACTTTAGCACTAGATGGCGGAGTTACAGAGAAAAGACAACAAGTTTCAACATTTGCTGAATTTAAAGCAGCAGCAGAATCAACAACTGTAAACGTAATTGAAATCACTGGGGATTTTCAATTAGCAAGTAATGTAACAGTTAACAGCAACATGCGTATTGAAGGTAATGGACATACGATTAGTGCAGCATCTTACCAAGTAATCATGAAATCTAATTCGATTGTTGATTTAGAAGACGTAATCATGACAAACGTTGGAACGAAAGCAATTTTCACAGGTTATACATCTTCAGCAGCACCAACAGTAAACATCATTGATAACGTTCAAATTCGCGGTATGATCATGGGTGGATCTGGTAAACTTTCACTATCTATCGCTGGAACAAATAACCGTTTAGTAAATGCTGAGCGTCAAGGTATGGATGTTGATAGCCTAGAAATCGCTGACAACACGCAAATCGACCAACTAGAAGCTTTGGAAACAGCGGTTAAAGTTCGTTCATCAGGTTCTGTAAACATTGGTGACAACGCGAAAATTAACATGATGTCAAACAAAGGCTATGCATTCGACGTATCAAATAGTGCACTTGTAGTCGGCGAAAACACAGTTATTAACTCCGCATCTAAATACGGTACATTAAAAGCTGCTACATTAGTTGTTAAAAATGGCGCAGACTTAACGCTAGCTTCAGGTGATGTTGGTAACGGTATTTACGTATCAGGTAACATTACAATCGGCGACAACGTAAAAGTGAAAGCAACTGGTACAGGTACAGCAATCTATGCATACAACACAGGCGCTTCGATCGTTGTAGGTAAAGACGCAGATATCGACGTAGTTAGTGATAACGGCAGTGGTATCTACGGTAACGCAACAATCACATTTGGCGATCGTTCATCTCTTAAACTAAGAACACATGATAGAGGTATTTATTCAGCTGGAGCAGCAACAATCCGCTTCGGTTCAGTATCTAACCAAAATCCACAACCAGAAGATCGCGTGAAAATTGATATCGATTCAGGCGTTAGTTACGGAATTTACTCTGGCGGACCAGTTATCTTTGGTGACAACACAGAAATAGCTATTAAAGCTAAGAGTGATGCAATCTACGCATCAGGTAATTCACGTGTTGATTTCGGTGCCAATACAGCGTCAAACATCACTTCATCAAGTGGCGACGGCGTTAACGCAGGCGGAATCAAGTTTGGCGACAATTCTACAGCCTACATTAAAGCATACACAAACGGCCTTGAAACTACCAACACAAGCGGTGAAGGTATTTCTACAGGCAAAAATGTAAACATGACAATCATTTCTCCAAACCATGATGGTATCTACACATACAAAGATACAACGTTTGGCGATAACAACACAATTTCAATCACAGCATTGAACAGTCACGCTATTCATACTTTCTACGGTGGTTCAGTTAAATTAGGCGTAGATTCTAGTCTATATTTAAATGCACAAACAGGTATGATTCAAGAAGGTAGCGCGGCAGCAACATTCAACGTAGGGAATAACACACTTGTTAAAATCGAGTCTTCTGATTACGGTATCAACACATCAGGATCCATCACTTTTGCAGAAAACGCGAAAGCTAACATCCGTGCAGCATCTGGACAAGGAAACTACCCAGCAATCAAAGCTAACGGTATTGTTACATTCAACAAAAATTCAATGGCTTACGTAGAAACACTTTCAAATACATCAACAACTGTATTTGATCTAAGTGGTGCACAAAGCTCGAAACTAGTTCTTAATTCACCGAAATATATCGATTTCCGTCAAAACAACAGAGCGGTAGCAGGACATATCGTTCGTGGTTACGGTAACGACAATGCATCTTACGTTTCTCGCGTAGAGATGAACAACATGGCTAAAGTTTACGCTTGGGAACATGCGGCAGACTGGTCTAAAGCAACAGGAAGCGAATGGACAAGCGTTGATGATGCTAGAATCCCATTAACTTACAAAGTTGGAAGCGCGTATACAAGCTATTACAGTGGTTTAGCAACTGGTCAAAACATCGAAGGATTCAGCCTTTTTGATTACTCACGTGTATCAACAGAAGGTTCAAGCATCGTAGAACGTCCAGTAGTATCTCCAATTTTTGAAGGTGCGAAAACTGTTTCAGGAACTGGTACAGCTGGCGATGATATCGTTGTAACATTCCCTGATGGCAAAACTGCTAAAGCAACAGTTGACGCTGATGGTAAATGGACAGTTGACGTACCAGCAGGAACAAACTTAGTAAAAGATCAAAGCGTTCTAACTTACCAAACAAACGGTGTTAATGACAGTGCTCGTGTAACAACGAAAGTACAAGCAGACACTACGGTTCCAGCTCCACCAACAGTTGATTCTATCAAAGCGGGCGATACAACAATCAGCGGTAAAGCTGTTCCGAACAACACTGTAACAGTAAAACTTCCAGACGGAACAACAGCAACAGGTACAGCAAATGATAAAGGCGAGTTCGCAATAACAATTCCAGCTCAAAAAGCAGATGCAGTTATTGATGTAACGCAAGCAGGTAAAAATGGTCTACCAAGTGATCCAGCATCCGTTGTAGTTAAATCGAACGAAAAACCAGTGATTACAGCAAGCGACAAAACAATTAAAATTGGTGACACGTTCAACGCATTAACAGGCGTAACAGCGACTGACAAAGAAGATGGCAGCTTAACAGCAGACATCAAAGTCGTAACAAACACAGTAGACACAACAAAAGCAGGCGTATACTCAGTTGAGTATTCTGTAACAGATTCAGACGGCAACACAACAACAAAAACAATCAAAGTAACGGTTAACACGAACGATAAACCAGTTATTACAGCGACTGATAAAACAATTAATGTAGGCGACACGTTCAACGCGTTAACAGATGTAACAGCGACTGACAAAGAAGATGGTAACTTAACAGCAGACATCAAAGTCGTAACAAACACAGTAGATACAACAAAAGCAGGAACATACACTGTGGAATACAGCGTAACAGACTCAGATAAAAACACAACAACAAAAACAATCACAGTTACCGTTGTTTCCGTAACAGCAGGAACAATTACAGCTAACCCATTTGTTATTGGTACAGATGCTTATGTAAAAGGTAACCTTACTGGCGACGTTACAAAAGCGTACCTTATTGTTGACGGTAAAACTTACGCAACAATCAATGTGACAGGTTCCACTTACCAATACTATGCATCAGACAAAATCAAAGACCCAGCAAGCAAAGTATACATCGTTGGTCTAGATTCAACTGGTAAAGAACTACAAAGAACAGAAGTTGCCGTTTCTAAGAAAAAAGTCGGAACAATTACAGCTGACCCATTCACAATCGGAACAGACAACTATGTTAAAGGCGCTCTAACAGGCGATGTAGTAAAAGCAGCACTTGAAGTAAATGGTAAACAATTAACTACTATTACTGTATCAGGAACTAGCTACCAATACTACGCAAAAAGCAACATCACGCAACCGACAGACCAAGTTTTCATCATCGGTCTTGACGCAGCAGGTAACGTACTACAAAGAACACCTGTAACAGTTAAATCTGCAAAAGTAACAGCAGGAACAGTTACACCAGCTAAATTCGTACTTGGAACAGACACATATGTAAAAGGAACATTCACAGGCGATGTAGCAAAAGTTAGCATCACAGTGAACGGAACAGTATCACAAACAATCAATACACCAACTTCACCATTCCAATACTATGCAAAAGCACTTATCAAAAATGTTACAGACATCGTAACCGTAACAGCATACGATGCAACTGGTAAAGTATTAGATACAAAACCAGTAACAGTAACAAAAGATCAAGGCGATGCAGGAGCAGTTATTGCTAATAGCTATAAACTAGGTAAAGACAGCTATGTAACAGGAACGTACACTGGTGATGTCGTGAAGGTTTCTCTAGAAGTTAACGGAACAGAATTACAAAAAATCAATCCAACTGGCGGAACAATCAAGTATTACGCAAAAACTCAAATCACGTCTGCAACAGATGTTGTAAAACTAAACGGTTATAACTCAGCAGGTGTGCTAGTAAGTTCTAAAACAGTTGCTATCACAACAACAGATGGTACTATCACAGCTAACCCGTTCGTTATCACAGAAGATGACTACGTAACTGGTAAAGTAACAGGTGATGTTTCTAAAGTATCAATCACAGTAAATGATGTAGAACAATCGTTAATTCCAGCAGCAGCAGGAGATTATAAATACTACGCTAAATCATTAATCACAGACCCAACAGATGTTGTAATAGCAACTTTGTATGATGCAACTGGCGCGGTATTAAGCACAGCAACAGTAGCAGTTAGCAAACCAGCTGACGTTGTAACAAAAGGAACAGTAACACCAACAGCTTTCAAAATTGGTACAAATAACTATGTAGATGGGACATATACTGGTGATGTAGCGAAAGTAGAACTAGAAGTAAACGGCACAAAATACAGCCAAATTCCAGCTTCTAACGGCACAATCCACTATTACGCAGCATCTCTAATCAAAAATGCAGCAGACGAAGTAAAAGTAAACGTATATGATTCAGCAGCAAAATTATTAGACAGCAAAACAGTAACAATCAACGCAGCAACAGGAACTATCGAAGCTAAAGATGTAAAAGTTGGCGATAGCTATCTAACTGGTACAGCAACAGGCGATGTAACAAAATTAGCACTAAGCGTGAACGATGTTGTTCAATCAAGTGTTGCATTTATCCAAGCAGATGGTACGTACAAATACTACATCAAAGCACTAAACCTAAAACCAACAGATGATGTAAAAGTAATCGGACTGGATGCAAAAGGCGGTCAAATAGCTACAAACACAGTTACAATCGCAAACTAATAAAGTAGAGACAAAAATTATAAAGGGGAATAGCACTATTCCCCTTTAGTTATTAAAAGAATGAGGTGTACTAGACAGATGAAAAAAGGTATAATCGCAGCCGCAGCAGTATGCATGCTTGTATTCGTAGGCGCATGTGGGAATGATTCGACAACAAAAGATACAGATAAAAAAGCAGAAACAGCTGTTACAGAACACGTAACAAAAACCGTTAACAACATCGATATGAAAATCGGTACAATCAAGACAACAGAAAGCACAACTAAAAACAAAAATATGGTCAGCATCGACATGTCTTTCCTCAACAATGATAGCTCAGATGTAGGCGTCGGCGCAGCTGATTTCAAAATAAAATCAGACGGAAAAACATATGAAGTTTACCCACAAGGTAATAATTTTGGCGATATGTTCAAACCGAATGCCAAATTAGAAGGAAAAGCGTATTTCGAATTACCAACGAGCGTCAAAAAAGGCACACTCGTATACGCACCAATGGACAAAGAGCAAGCTAGCTGGTCGATTGTGATTCCAGCTGCCAAATAAGAAAATAAACTAAAACAGAACCGGAAGGGTGTAACAATTGAAATTAGTCGTTATGGGATTAGGATATATCGGACTTCCAACAGCCATTATGTTTGCCAACCACGAGCAAGATGTATTAGGTATTGATATCAATGAAAAAGTCATTCAAGAATTAAATGCAGGCAAGATTCATATTGAAGAGCCAGGATTGCAAGCAGAACTCGATCGAGCGATTCAAAATAATCGATTCCGCGCGGGTCTGGATGTAGAAGCAGCAGACGCTTTTATCGTATCCGTTCCAACTCCGAATAAAGAAGATGAGCTAAAATCATGTGATCTAAAATATGTGATCGCAGCTGTAAATAACATTTTACCCGTGTTACGAAAAGGTAATACGATCATCATAGAATCTACTATTGCCCCACGATCTACGGAAGATCATATTTTGCCACTAGTTGAGAGTACTGGATTAATCGTTGGACAAGATGTATTCCTCGTACATTGCCCAGAACGCGTGTTACCCGGTCAAATTATCCACGAACTAATCTACAATAATCGTATTATCGGAGGCGTCACTCCCGCGTGTACCCAAGCCGGGAAAGCAATTTACAGCGTCTTTGTGAAAGGTGAATTAATCGAATCAGCCGCGTCTACTGCCGAAATGTCGAAGCTTATGGAGAACACGTATCGAGATGTGAATATAGCGCTGGCAAACGAACTTGTGCATATTTCCGCTAAGTTAGGCATTAACGCGTTAGATGTCATTGAAATGGCGAACAAGCATCCTCGTGTGAATCTACATTTACCAGGGCCAGGCGTTGGTGGACATTGCCTAGCGGTTGATCCGTACTTTATCGCAGCCGCAGCACCAGAACAATCTTACTTGATTCAGCGTGCGCGTCACATCAACTCGACGATGCCAGCTTTTATTGTAGAAAATACGATGGCGATTATGAAAAAAATCCAAGGTAAAAAAATCGCGGTATTCGGTCTGACGTATAAAGGTGACATTGATGATATCCGTGAAAGCCCGGCGCTTGAAATTTACCATGAGTTGAAAAGACAGCAAGAATATGACGTTGTCGCGTATGATCCACATGTCGAAGCAGATTTTGTCGAGCACGATATGCAAGTAGCTACGGCGGATGCTGATCTTGTTTTGATACTGGTAGATCATTCGGAATTCCGTTCGTTAACGAGTCAAGATTTTGCCAATATGCATGAAATGGTTATTTTAGATACGAAGAAAATTGCAACGGAGTGTGGAGATATGGAGCATTACTTCCACCTTGGTACGCTTTCGGAAATCAGTCAGTTAGAAAAAGTAGGCGTAACAGCATAAAGCCATAGCATGTGATCAAAAATAGAAATGTGGATGATGAATGAAAAAGATACTATTAATATCACAAAATTTCTATCCCGAGATCGGTAGCGCGGCGAATCGAATGAAGCAATTGTTTCGTTTATTTCGCCAAGACTACGATACGACCTTGTTCACAACAGAACCGCAATACCCGAACCGCGATATGTACGAACAGGAAAAGTTTTGGGACGCTGATCTCGAGGATGCCAACATTGTTCGGGTGAAAACGAGAACGAGCAAATATGAAGCAAACATGATATTACGATTTCTTCTCTATTTGGAAACACTGTGCCGATTCATCTGGAAAATCCTAACGGAAAAGCAATCCTTTGATGTCGTCTATGTGTCGAGTCCGCCGATTTCTATTGCACTTGCTGGGCTCATTGCCAAACGAAAAATGAAAGCCAAGCTGATTGTTGATATTCGCGATTTGTGGCCAGAAACGTTGAAGGGTGTCGGCAAATTCACATCCCCCATTTTTCTACACATCGCATATCGATTGGAGAAGCGGATTTACAAAAAAGCAGATGAAATCATTGTGAATAGCGAACGGTTTGCGACGTATATGATTGAGCAAGGTGTGGATCCAGCCAAAATCACCTTTGTGCCCAATTCGCTCACGCAAGAAGAATTTGATTTAGGTGCTAAAAAAAGGCCACTCATCAATGAACCATTGACGGTCATATACACTGGAAACATCGGTTTAGCACAAGAGTTGGCAAGCTTCATTCGGATGGCAGACTATTTTCAAGATAATCCGCACGTACGCTTTAAGATGATTGGTTACGGCGCGAACTATCAAAAATTAGTCGATTCGGTGAAAGAAAAGGACCTGAAAAATGTCAACGTTAGCCCGCCAGATACACGAGCGAATGTCCTTCATGAGCTGGCCCAAGCGGATGTAGCTTTCGTAAGTTTAGTTCCGCATCCGGTTTTTGAAACAGTGATTCCTGGTAAAATAGTGGATTACATGGGCATTGGGTTACCGATTATTGGCATGGTTTCTGGTTATAGTAAAGACGTGATCAATGCTTCTGAGACAGGCTTTATTTTTGGCCATGATAAGGAACAAGAAATGTACCGCGGCTTGTGTCATTTGATTCAAGACCACGATTTGCGAAAGAGACTGCATCAGAATGGGTTAGCTTTCGCGAAAGAGAACTACAATTGGCAAGAAAACTTCAAACGTATTGAAAAAATCATTGCAAAAAATTGAATGAGGGATGAACGTATGTCAAAGAAAGTTGCCGTTTTTGTTTGGAACCATTTTACGAATGATGCACGCGTATTACGAGAATGTATGGCGTTGCAGGAAGCTGGTTATTTGGTTGATTTGATTGCGATTCATGATTTGAAACAGCCCGATTTACCGTATTTTGAACAACGGACAACGCGTTTTTCCGTTCGCCGTGTCAGGGCAGACCAAGCTAAATGGGCAGATTTTCTTTTGAATGGTATTGGTCGCATCAAGCAAAACAAGATGCTTCTTCTGGCGTTTAGTATGTTATTCCTTCTTCTCCTCCTGTTTTTTCCTCTTATCATGCTGGTTATAGGCGCGATGATAGCAATTTATCCTCTCCCAAAAGTACAAACGCTAATCCGTCGTAGCATGATTTTCAGCCGTATGGTTGCTTACGGTTTACGAAACAAATACGATGTTTACCACGCGAATGATTTGAACACGTTACCCCAAGCCATTCTTTGTGCGAAGTTATTTCATCGTGAAAAATTGATTTATGATTCGCATGAAATTCAGACGAGTCGAACGGGCTACAACAACCCAATGTATGGCATCTGCGAACGGTTTTTCCTTCGATTTACAGATGTGTGTATTCACGAAAACCATACACGTGCGGCTTATATTCAGGATAGGTATCACTTTTATCCGAAAGTCGTGCACAATTATCCAACGCGCCAATTTCCCGAGCAAAATAAGGATATCGATTTACATCAAATGCTACAAATTCCAACACAGGAACCGATTTTATTATATCAAGGCGGTGTGCAGGTTGGCCGCGGTTTAGATAAGTTAATACAAGCAGTACCAATGTTCCAAAAGGGTGTCGTCGTCATGATTGGTGATGGGCGCATCAAGGTGGAATTAGAGCAGCAAGTGCGACAGGCTGGTTTGGAGCAGAAAATCCGATTTTTGCCGAAAGTACCTTTGCAAGATTTGCTTCACTATACGAAAAACGCGTACCTAGGTTTCCAGCTTTTAAACAATGTGTGCTTTAATCATTATTCTGCTTCATCGAATAAGTTGTTTGAATACGTGATGAGTGGCGTGCCAGTGATTGGGAGCGATTTTCCGGAAATTAGGCGTATTGTGACGGGTGAAGAGGTTGGCTTAGTCGTCGATTCACATGATCCAAATGCGATTGCGGCGGCGGTCAATGAACTGCTGACAAATCCGGCGTTACGAGAGCGATATAGTCAGAATTGTTACCGAGCGCGTGAAATTTATAATTGGGAACGCGAAAAAGTGCCGTTTTTAAAGATTTATGATGGATTGAAAGGTTGATGTAATCTGCAAGTCCTGAAATGATTCATTTTTCTAACAAATGCTGGGTGGAACGAAAGAGAATTTTATCAAAAGTTGATAGAGGTGTAGGGCGTAATGAAAGGCAAGCAAGTAAAAAAGAAGTACCACAAACAAGCGGAAACAGTGGCGTACGAGTCCCAACTCAAGGTCGCGTTACAGGAAATAGATCAGTTACAAGAACAGCTAGAAGAACGGGTTCACAACGAAATCTCACTACGTGCTGAAACAAAGCGATTAGAGCATGAAAAAGAAATGCACGAAGAAAATGCGGAACAACTCAAGCAAGAAAATGCGAAATGGAAAGTAACCAATCAGGGTTTGCAAGAGAAGAATGAAGCATTAGCCAAGCAACTTAGAAAAGAAGCAGACCTGATAGATCAAATAAAAGCGATACAAAAAGAGTTAAGCGAGTATAAAGTGAAGACGCTGGAAGTATTGTCTAGTCAAAAAGAACCGCTCGAAGAAATTTCTAAAGAACACGAGAATACCGTCAAGAAAATCAAGCAATTAGATAATGAGTTGATAAGGATGAAGAAAGAAGAAAAACTTTTAAAAGAACGGCTGAATAGTTTGCGAGCGCGGCATAATCAAATAATGAATACTAAAATGATGAAATGGACTGGTTTATATTGGAAACTACGCAAAAAATTAAGATGGAAGAAAAAATAAATCACGTACGCGAAACCATTACTAATTTTCAGAATGAGTTAATGTCAGAGCTGCATCCAGTTTTCTTAGCAGAAGAGGCATTGAAGGATTCGGCGCAGTGGTGGTGTATTCAGGACGAGGGTTTGCAGGTTTTTGAAGAAGCTGGTGATTTAGTTTTCCAAAATACGGGAGAACGTGCGAATTATGCCTCCTTCCAAGAAGAAAATGTCGCGTTTACACGATTACCACGCGTTTTTATCGATGTTTTGCCAGAAGAAACGCTTGCTATTCATGTGGAGGCAGAAGTAGAAGCCGGGATGTCAGTCAAAATCGCCGTCGTGGAATATGACGGACAAAAAAAGACGGCTACGACAATGGTGGACGTCAACAAGGAGATGCAGATTACGTTGGGACAAGCAGCAAAGCATATCCGATTAGCGTTGAAAGTAACTGGAAAAGGACTTATACGTATTCAAAAAATGGTGCTGCAACGTGTATTCAGTGCTAAGAAAAGCCAGTTGCCGCAAGTAGTATTGCGAGAACCGTTCCAAAACTTGAAGCAATTAGATGAGCTAAAAGTGGCGTGCATTTTCGATGAATTTACGATGACGAGTTACAAAGAAGAAGTCGAATTAATCACGTTTACACCGGAAAATTGGCAAAGCGTATTGGAGGAAAATCCACCGCATTTCCTATTCGTGGAATCTGCATGGCACGGGAATTTTGGTTCGTGGCAATATAAGGTTGGGCGTTACGCGAATGAAGATCGTCATGAGTTGTTTGAGTTATTGGAATGGTGTCAAGAACGTGGCATCCCAACGGTTTTCTGGAATAAGGAAGATCCGATTCATTTTGATAAATTTATTGATTCGGCGAAGCGTTTTGATTATATTTACACGACGGATGCGAATCGTATTCCGGATTATGTGAAACATGCGAAACATCAGAACGTGTTTGCTTTACCGTTTGCGGCACAACCGAAGCATCATAATCCTGTGCAATTGTTAGAGCCACGCGTGGATGGCGTTTGTTTTGCAGGTTCGTATTACGCGAATCGTCATGAAGAACGGCGCGACGTGATGGACCAGATGCTTGCGATCAGCGAGGAATTCAACTTGGCTATTTATGATCGGAATTATGAACGTCCGGAGCCGGAATTCCGTTTTCCGAAGCAATTTGAGAAAAATGTGAAGGGCAGCTTGGCGTATAGCGAGATTGATAAGGCGTATAAAGGTTATCGTTTCATGTTGAATGTGAATAGTGTTATCCACTCGCCGACGATGTTTTCAAGACGCGTGTTTGAAGGGATGGCTTCGGGAACGCCAATCCTCAGCAGTTATTCGGAGGGCATTGATAAAATTTTCGGGAACCTTGTGATGATTGCGCAGAAACCAGAAGACTTGCGTGCCCAGATGAAGGAAATCGCACAAGACGAGCACTTATACCGCAAAAAGTCTTTAGAAGGTATCCGCGAAATTTTCGGGAAGCATACGTACAAACATCGCTTGCATTTCATGTTGGAAAATATGAATCGACAGGTGCCTGTGCAGGAGAAAGAAGTCACGGTCATTAGTTTCGCAAGCTCCGAACAGGCCTTGAAAAACGTGATTGCGGCGTTTCATAAACAAAGCTATCTGACGAAAAAACTATGCGTCTTCGTTCGTAGTGTCGATGATTTTACAGACTTTAATGCGATTATCAACACGTACCAAAACGAAACGGTATCGATTTTTCTACTGGATTATATGCAAAATTATAAGCAAGTGACGGACTTTATTGGATCGGATTTTATGACGGTTTGGAATCAGAAGCATTTTTATGGGCGGCATTATTTGAAAGATTTAATGCTTGCGTCTGTGTATACCGATGCCGATTTTATTGGAAAAGGAAGCTATTATACGCAAGTTGGGCAACGATGCCAAGACCAGAATACAGAGAAAGAGTATCGTTTTGTGATGAATCTTAAGTCCACACAAGCGATTGTCAGAACGAACTATCCGTTCCGCAAAAATGTGAAGGCGTTATTGATCGATTTGATGCGCGGCATGGATTTATCCCTTTATATGAACCAAGGCGCGAAAATGTTTAGTGCAGACAAGTATAACTTTATTGAAAATGGAACAGAAGTGGGCGAAGAATGGCTTCACCACGTTGAAATTTAGGAGGAAGATAACGCAATGAGCAAATTACGGATTCTTTTGTACGGAGATATTGATTTGAATTTTATGGATGGGTCAGCGGTTTGGTTAACGTCGATAGCACCGGTTTTAAGTCAGAACGCGCATATTCACGTGGATTTACTATTGAAAGCACGGGAGCAAAATGATCGTTTGACAACTGCATTAAAAAACAAAGCCAATCTCCGTCTGATTCAGCCGTTTGAAGCCTTTTCGATGATGTCATTTCAAGGTCCGCGTTTGAACGTCGAGGAAGCGGTGAACATTATGTCGAAGCTGCATCTAGAAGAGGCTTATGATCTTGTGATTGTTCGTGGCTTTGATTTAGTGCGGGAAGTCATGAAATATGAAGCGTTTCGCCATATCACGGTGCCGTATTTGACAGATTTCAAGCATGACGAGCGCTCAACGGCACAAGAACAGGCCGATCTAAAAAGTGTCTATGCGCATTTTGATTATCTATTCCTACAAACGAAAGAAACAAAGGAAGCATTGAAAAACTTGATTCACGTCGATGGTGAAAAAATTCGTTTGTTGTACCCAATGGTTCCAGAATCAGCAGCGATTCCGAGTTTTCGAAATAAACACAACCGCCTGATTTACAGCGGAAAATTCCACGAAGACTGGCATACAGAAGAAATTATCTCTGCCACGAAAAAATTAGCCGCATCAGATACGCGGATTCACACGCAAATTGTGGGCGATAAATTTCAGGAACGGTTGCGCGAAAAAGAGAACCAGCTGCGAATTAAAGCGGCTTTTAGAGAGGAAACATCGATTGATTGGGTTGGCGCTGTTTCACGTGAAACATGCCAAGCGCTGATTGAAGAAGCGGATATCGGGATTAGCTGGCGCAGTGCTTCACTTGATAATGATGCGAGTGTAGAGCTGTCTAGTAAATTGTTGGAATACGGCAGACTTGGCAAACCGTCGTTAGTGAGAAGAACCAAGATGCATGAAGATTTGTTAGGCAAGGATTACCCGCTTTTTGTCGACACAGAAGAAGATTTTATTCAAAAGACACAAGCCGTTTTAAAAGATGAGCGTTTGTATTTGAAAGCTGCCACGATGATGTATGACGCGAGCCAATATTTCACGTTCCAAGCCGCTTATGCACGCCTGAAGGACTTCATTTGGTCCTTTGAAAAACGGAAAAAAAGAATCGTATTTGCGGGCCATGATTTGAAATTTGCCAAAATGATTATCGCGCACTTTGAGGCGCATCCAGGTTTCGAGGTGCAAATCGATGAATGGCAATCGCATGAAAAGCACGATGAGAAGCATAGTTTAGCATGTGCGAAATGGGCGGATATTGTTTTTTGTGAGTGGGGCTTAGGGAATGCGGTTTGGTATTCGAAGCATAAACAGCCGGATCAGGAATTGATTGTACGCATGCATTTTCAGGAGAAAGATTTGAAATTTCCGCGTTTGATGGATATCGAGCAGGTTAATAAAATCATCGTGATTACGCCGTATATGCTGGAAGAGTTTCATCGTATTTTTAAAATTCCGCGTCATAAAATGGTGTATATTGATAATTTGCTGGATGCGGAGAAATTCGATTTGCCGAAACAAGACGGGAAAGAGTTCCGATTAGGGATTTGTGGTATTCTTCCAGAGCGCAAACGAGTGGATTTGGCGGTGGATCTTTTTGAGGAGTTGTGGAAGCAGGATAAACGCTACCAATTGTCGATTAAGAGTAAGCATCCGAAAGACGTGGCGTGGCTGATGGCGCGTGAGAAGGAACGGGCGTATTATGATGCTGTTTTTGCGCGAATCGAGCAGGCACCTTGGAAGGATAACGTGATTTTTGAACCGCATGGCGATGACGTGAATGAGTGGATGAGCACGATTGGTTATCTTCTTTCACCGAGCGATTATGAAGGTTCGCACGTTTCGGTTTCCGAGGCAATGGCGAGTGGTGCGGTGCCGATTATTCGAAATTGGAAAGGCGCCGATACGGTTTACCCGGAAAAATATATAGTCGATTCTCTGGAAACAGCGAAGCAGGCAGTAGAAGAATATGGTTTTACAATGAAAGAAATGTTAGAACGTAAGCAGTTTGCGAAATATAAATTTGATCAAAAGCGAATCGTCCAAGAGATAGAAGCCTTGGTGAATCAGAGCTGGATCGCATTGTAGTAGGAAGGATAGGAAATCAGAATGACACAAGAGATGATTCAACATATAGAAACGTTTTTCACGGAAAATTATTTGCAAGTGAAGGTCACGTTAGCAGAAACAGACGAAAATAATGTGTACGCTTTTTATGTCTACAAGGGCGGAGATGCGGAGGCAATCGCTAAATCGCCTTACAAGAAGTTTGACACGTATCAATTGGAAGTTCTAGAAGCCGGAGAATATCGCGTGAAGGTCTTTGTGAAAAATACGAAAACGGGCCAAGTGGTGACGAAAACGAGCGAACGAATCCGAAAAACCATTATTGTGGAATATTGACGAAAAGGAGCGCGAACGGATGTTACACGGAAAACACATGATAAACGGCAACGACACACTGGTTCTTGTTTTTCAGAATGCAGCGAAGCCATTGAATGATGCGATACCAGGCATTTATAGTGGAAAAGTAACGCAGCAGGAAGTGGCGGAAATGCATGAGCGGTATACGTGGATGAAATTCGCGCAACGTGTGCCACAAGCCGATTATTTCTTCATCAAGGACCATTTTTCGAGTGTGTATGGATGGTATCTGGTCGACGGTGGGAAGCTGATTCATGAACGATTTAATGAGGAGTTAACGGCATTTATTAAGAAGCATGGCTATAAACGGGTGATTGCATTTGGTTCGAGTAAAGGCGGGACGGGGGCGCTGCTATATGGCGCGATGAACCCACTCATAACGGATGTCTTTTCGCTCATCCCGCAAATTCATGTCGCGACATTCATTAATAAACTGTGCCCGAATGAGAAGCGTTTATTCTTTGGAAAAGATAAAAAATTCGAGAAAAAAGTGGATCATATTTTATTTACAGATACCTTGTACAGCAATTATAAAAAGAAGAAGTTGTATTTTTATACGGGAACAATGGATATTCAGTTTCAGGCATTAGTGAAGTATCGGGAGTTTTTAGCGGAAAAAGGGATAGATAGTGAGTTGTTTTTAAATCGGAGTGATGAGCGGCATACGCGTTTGGTGAATCAATATACACCGTTTATCTTTGGGGTGTTGGAAGATTTGATTGACCAGAGCGATAGTCGAACGAAGCAGCAAGTGACGCAGATTCATCCTTCTGTTCAAGTATTAAAAGAACAATAGAAATGAGGAACGAGAGTTATGAAAATCGAGATGAGCCATTTAGCGTATAACAAGCCGGATATTCAATTGCCGTTTTTTACAAAGGGTTCTTTGTGGGGTTGCGAATTTGCGTACTATATTTATCAGGATGGGAACATTATAAAGAAAGAATGGTACGCGGAGTTGACGCAAGATAGCCACATCCGATTTCAGCCGATATACAGCGGTACGTACCAGATTCGCTTGTTTATTCGGAAAAAAGGGACGCTTTTGTATAACGAATTGTCGACGAAGTTACATTTAGATCTTAGCAGTGGGCAAACGATCGAGGCCAATTTCCCGAATGAAGCGGTGTTTTATAGTGATGTACCGGTCAAATATTTATTCCAGCCGGCCAAAACAAAATCGGACCATCTTATTATATCTTTTTCCGGGCTTTATTCGACGGAGTTCAAAGGTGGAGCGCCGGTGTATAACCATATCCGAACGCTGGCGCCGATGGATGCGCATAAATTGTTTATTTTAGATTCGTATCAAGATCAGTTTTGTTATTATGTCGGGTTTGGTGGTTCGCATGATTTTGAGCGTAGTGTGGTCAGTCTGATTACGACGATTGCGAATCAACACAATATCTCGCCGCAAAATATCATTGCTACGGGTTCGAGTAAAGGTGGGGCCGCGTCGCTTTATTACAGCATGAAGTATCATTATGGCAAGGCGATTATCGGTGCGCCACAAGTCTATATTGCGAATTATTTATATCGACGTGCCAATTCTGAATCGATGAGAGCGCGTTTTAATCGCATTCTTGGAGAAGACAGTCAATACGGGATGCAATTTTGGAATGGTTTGATTTTGAACCAAGTGAATGTGAATACGACGTTTCCAGAACTGTATTTTCATGTCGGAAAAGGTGATTTTCACTATGCGGAACATCTGCAGCCGCTATTTAAAAAATTAGACCAGAAAGAGGTTCCGTATACGCTTGATTTGGCGGATTACGAAGAACATGGTGACACAGGTCTTTATTTCACGCCGTTTCTACTGAAAAAAGTAACAGAACTCGTGCAAGAAAAAAATGAGGTGTAAGTTTGAACGTTTTAATTAATTGGTGTCGCGTGCAATTATATAGCGGTAGTAAAATCATGCGTGTTGCGCGTTTTGATAAAAAGGCTGCCCATCAAAATCATTTTCTCGGTCTGTTTTGGGAATTCTTGAGTCCAACCATTCAAATTGTGATCTATTACTTGATTTTCGGTTTGCGTTTAGGTGGACAAAATATGGTGAATTCCGATGTGCCGTACGTGTATTGGATGTTGATGGGCGTCATTCCTTGGTTTTATATGAGTGCTAGTATTAATGCGGGGGCCAATTCTATTAGCGCGAATTTGAATTTAATTTCTAAGACGAAATTTCCAGTCGAGATTTTGCCGACGATAGCGATTGTGAAGGGGTTAAGTGGGTTTTTCTCCATGTTTGGTTTGTTTCTTTGTCTGTACATTGGGACGGGGAATTTTCCGAATATACACTGGTTGCAGTTCATTTATTACTTTTTCGCGATGATTTTATTGTTGGTTTCGGTGTCGACGTTAAACGCTGTGGTCGTGATATTTTTCCGAGATTATCAGTTAATTATTAGTTCGACGATGCGCCTGTTGTTTTTCATATCGGGTGTCGTGATTGATGTATCCGCGAATCCAGATTCTTTATTGACGAAAATCCTGCATCTGAATCCATTTGTTTATGTGATCGAAGGGTTCCGGGATGCGTTGCTTGCTCGGGCTGCTATTTTTGATCATTTTTGGTGGGGGATTTATTTTTTCAGTAGTACGTTCCTTATTTTGGTGATTGGGATTTACGCGACTACGAAATACAAACGCTACTTTGTCGAGTATACGTAAGGAGATCGATGTAATGGAGAGCATATTAAAGCTAGAAGCGATTGACAAGATTTTTTATTTAGAACGGAAAAAGTGGAACAATGTGTGGCGAAATCCATTCCGGAAGCGGCAGGAAAAACTGTTTCAAGCGCTAGAAAATATTTCGTTTGAGGTGAAAAAAGGGGAATGCGTCGGACTTATCGGCTTGAACGGGTCGGGGAAATCGACGTTAGCCAACATTATCGCGGGGCATTTAGCGCCAACATCTGGTCGGTTAGAACAAACGGGGAGTGTCTCCTTGCTTGCGATTGGATCGGCGCTTAAGCCAAATTTAACAGGGGTGGAGAATATCCAGTTGAAGATGTTGTTAATGGGATTTAAGCCGAAAGAAATCGAAAATCGGATTCAAAACATCATTCAATTTACGGAGTTACAAGATTTTATCAATCAGCCGTTGAAGCAATATTCAAGTGGAATGCGGGCGAGATTGGGTTTTGGCATTGCGATTCAGACAGATCCAGATGTATTAATTATCGATGAAGCGCTGTCTGTTGGGGACTCGACGTTTTATCAGAAATGTGTGGATGAAATTGAGCGCATGAAAAAAGCGGGCAAAACGATCTTTTTTGTCAGTCACTCGTTAAAGCAGATTCGCGATATTTGCGACAAAGTAGGATGGTTGCATTACGGGCATTTGAATATATTTGGGGACAGCGAGGAAGTTTGTTTGGAGTACAGTAAGTTCATTCATCATTTTTCTAAAAAGACACCGGATGAAAAGCATTTGTACCAAAAAGAAATGATTTCGAAGCAGAAAAAAACGGTTTTGACGAAGCAGAAATATGAGAAATTGAAGTTTCCGGTCATATATTTCACAGCGTTACTCCTTTTATTTATGGCGAGCGCGAGTAAATTATTAGGCCTATGGTAATGAGCAATTCAAAAAAGCAGGTGAGAAGATGGGGAAGAGGCAGGCAGTTATAACGCTTCAAAAAGAGGAATATTTAGAAGAAAACGGGGAATATATTATTTTATCGGGGCATTTGACGTGCAGCATGGGTGAGCAGTTATTATGTTTTTTACGCGAAGGGGAACGGGCGATGTTACATGATCAACTTTTGCCAGAAGCGCTCGTGTATCAAGCACGTGATGTGGTGAGATTATTGAAATTAGAGAGTAGCATGACGAATATGCGCTTAGAAGAGCGATATCGGGAGTTTGAGAAAGAAATAGTGGGACTAATGATGGAGCGAATGGAGATGCTGACGCAACAGAAAAAACAGCGATTAGTCAGCACGCTTTTGAAGTTAGGGAGAGAAATAGGAGTTATAGAAGGGGCGAATTGCCGGATTCCGAAAGTTTGGAATCAAATCGAATTGGCGAGTTACATCAACTGTACGAGGGAGTACCTGCTTACTCAAAAAAGGGTTTTGAGGGAGGAAGGCGTCATTTTGGATAGCCATCAGTGGGTTTTGTTGGACTGGGAGCGATGGACGGGGAAAGTGGCAGTGACTCAAATATAGTGGAGAGAGGACTTCTTAATAAGATGAGGAGTTCTTTTTTTGTGTGGGCTTGTGTTAAAATGAGAACATAAGTAAGGTCTAGGAGGTACGCAAAAATGGCGATGAAAACAGAGGAAGCAATCGAATTTCTAACGAAGTCTTACGTGGAATTGGGCAAAAGTGGCGCGGAATTGGAACGCCGTCGCGATGAGGTGAAGCTGGAAATCGCGCAAACCGGTACATATTCGCATACGTTTGAAGAACTGGCAATCGGTGCAAAAATGGCATGGCGGAACAGTAACCGTTGCGTCGGCAGGCTGTTCTGGGATCGCATCCAAGTAGTCGACGCTCGTGAAGCAAGGACGGTGTCGGAAATTCGCGTTGCCCTTTTTGAACATATCGAAAAAGCAACGAACGGCGGTCAAATCCGGCCTTTCATCACGATTTTCAAGCCAGGTAGCGATGGTCCGCGGATTTGGAATCACCAGCTGATTCGTTACGCCGGATACGCGTCAGAGCAAGGCCGTGTCATCGGCGATCCAGCGTCGGTATCCTTCACAGAAGTCTGCGAAAAGCTCGGCTGGCGTGGCGCGCGCACCGAATTCGACATTTTGCCGCTCGTAATCCAGGAAAGCGTTGAAGCAACGCCAACTGTCATCGAAATCCCGCCTGAGCTCGTGCTCGAAGTCCCGATTGCGCATCCCGATTTCCCATCAATCGCCGAGCTCAGCCTGCGCTGGTATGCCGTCCCGATCATCTCCGAAATGCAGCTCGAAATTGGCGGCATCACGTACCAGGCGGCGCCGTTCAACGGTTGGTATATGGAAACCGAGATTGGCGCGCGGAACTTCGCGGATGAAGGCCGCTACAACAAGCTCGCCGCCGTCGCCGAAAAACTCGGACTGAGCACGAAGCGTCTCGATTCGCTATGGAAAGACCGCGCGCTAGTCGAGCTTAATGTCGCCGTCCTCGACTCCTATCACAAAGCCAAAGTCCAGATTGTCGATCACCATACCGCGGCTCGCCAATTCGGCCAATTCGAAACAAACGAGCAAGCCGCGGGGCGCGAAGTCACCGGCGAGTGGGCATGGCTAATCCCGCCGCTATCCCCAGCAACGACGCACATGTTCCATCAACGCTACCCAAATAAAATCGTCAAACCGAACTTTTTCTATCAAGACGCGCCGTTTGAACGCACCGAGATCACCCCAGTAAAGCGCGGAGGCTGTCCGTTTCATTGAGTATATGGGTAGGGCATAACCGAAATAAATCGGCGACAAGCGTTCGCATTGTTGGGACTGTTCGAAATGAAATGAGCTACAGCCCCAATATGCCTGTGAGCATCGCGAATAGGCGGTCCTTCATTATATTTAGAACAAGGATGCGGAACATCTTTGCGGTTCTGCTACACAAGAGCCGTTTCGCTTAACTTCTTGCATGGTCGAGGAAACTACCCTCTCCCTGCTTTCAGTCATCACATACACCAGCATGCTCCGCTTTGTTGTGGTTCTTTGAAGCAAAGCGAGTTAGAACCTCAATATGCAAAAGAATGGAATGAGTTTGCCATCCTCATTCCACCAAATCCCCGGAATACAAACGCTTTTGCTCGATTTGTGTAAAGCTTAATCTTCGTCTTACCCAAAATAAAGGGTGATGCGATGCTTTCTTAGTTGGAGTTTTGTCCAGACCTCATAAATCATGCGAATGTTTGTCGTTGATTGTTTTAGTTTATGCAACTATTCTTGTCAAATACTATGTAAAAATGGTAACATAGAAGCATCCAGGAGTTTGCGTTAGCTTATACGCGAAAACGGATAAATATGTCTTTCGAATGGAGTTTTTACGATGAATTTTGCGAAAACATTGGGGATTATTGGAGCATTGCTCGCGATGGGGCTTAGCCTAACCGTTATTTCCGTCGACAGCATTGCACGCGTTTTGGAAGAAGATTCATTAGTATTCACGATTCTGAACTTCATAGCATTAGGTATGTCATTTGTCGGCTTGTTCGGCGCCATTATCATGAACAAAGCACCGTTAAAAGGCGGCGTCATGCTAATCGCTTCGGCCGTAGCCTGCACAATGAGCGTATCGATGATGTTCTTACTTCCAATCGTACTACTTTGTGTGGCGGGATTAATCAGCCTAAGCACAGCAGACGACCTAACCGAAGCAAAAGCATAATCAAAAAAGCAAAATCCGTGGTTCACTCAGAAGTTTGGAGTGAACCACGGATTTTGTTTTTTATTGATATTTACTATAAAGCCGATCCGCCTGGTCTCTCAATTCCTTCATGTCTTGGCGCGCTTTATTCAATTTTTCATCCGATTCGTTTTTAGCTGAATTTAACTGAGTGGCTTGCGTGTTCAACGTATCAACTTGCGCTTTATATTGGTCTCGCTCAGATTTTAGCTGATTAATCGTATTGTTCAGCTGGCTAATCTGATTATTCAATGCGCTAACATCATTATTTTTTTGATTCACTTCATTTTGTTTGTTTTGCAGTTCTGTCATTTTCGTATTCAATTCTTGTTGTTTTGCTGCAATTTGATTATCTTTATCAGTTAATTGGTTTTTCACATTTTGAATGTCGTTCGTCAATTCATTAATTTTTTGTGTGTTATCCTGTTTGGTTTGCGTCAATTGCCCGATTTTTTGATCCGCCCAAGTCAACACTTCGGAAACCCTAGCCTTGTCGCTTTCTCCGCCCCATAAAATCACACTCGCGCCCAGTACAAGTGTCCCCGTCCCAAATACCATCAACGCTACCAACATAACAACTGTAAACCTCTTCATTTTCCGCATGATTTTCAACCCCTTTTTAGTGTTTTAGATGAAAAATTCCGACTTTTTAAGTATAATCAGAGAAATTCAACTAAGCGTAATATCTTAAATGTTAATAAGTTAATACTGAATTATACCACTGCGCCTAAATGTTGAAACCTCGAAAATAAATTTATTTTAAAAAAAATGTTAGCCTTGCGCAAATTGTTAAGTTTATGTAAATAAGTCCCTAGTATGATATAGAATGAACCAAAAATATGTTACAATAGAAGCTAACTGTGACTAAATAGAAAGCAGAAATTAAGTTAGGACGTGATAGGTTCGTGGATATTATCCAAGCGATGATCAGTTTTATCATCCATATTGATCAGCATCTTGTTGAAATTATCAATACATTTGGCATTTGGACATATGTCATTATTTTCTTAATTATATTTGTAGAAACGGGACTCGTTATTTTCCCATTTTTGCCAGGAGATTCCCTACTTTTCGCAGCGGGCGCCTTGGCAGTATTACCAGGATCGGAGCTCAATATTGTCATCCTCCTCATCGTCTTGTGGGTAGCCGCAGTACTTGGCGACACCGTCAACTACCATATCGGTAAAAAAGTCGGCACTTCGATTCCACCAGACAGCTGGCTCGGCAAATTTATCAATCAAGAAAAAATGGACAAAGCTGAAGCGTTCTTCAACAAGCATGGCGGTAAAACAATTTTCATCGCGCGTTTCATGCCATTCATCCGTACTTTCGCGCCATTCGTAGCCGGTGCAAGTCGCATGAATTACCGTTATTTCTTAAACTACAACCTACTAGGCGCAACAGTCTGGGTACTACTTTGTACGATGGCCGGCTATTTCTTCGGGAACATCCCAGTCGTAAAAGATAACTTCTCACTCGTTGTACTAGGCATTATTTTCGTATCAATTTTACCGATGATTTTCTCGTTTGTTAAGAGTAAAATGGACAGTCGGAAAGCTAAATAAGTGATTGGAAAAGTAGATGAACCCTGATTCGCGGTTTCGTCTATTTTTTTATGGCTATATCCTTGACTTATTTGAAAGGAGCACCAAAATACAGCCAAATATCATTGGAGAGCAGATACAAATCACAGTAAATAATAACTATGCAAAAGCTACCGTAGTAGGATTCCGTTTTATAGAATTATGAACATAAAATCTAAAATTCCTAATAAAAATCCAACTAATAGTTTCAATCTAGCTCTGAATAATGCATTTAGAAACTCATAATTAGCATTAAAAGACAACCTGTGTAAATAAAAACCAACCGTGTAAGTAGTGTGTGTAACAAAAATTACATCCAAAATGCGATGTTAACGCTTTCTTGTTTGGCACAATACTTGCATAATACATAAGTGACCAGAATTTAGTACACGGTAAAAGGGGGATCTAACGGGGGATTTTTGAAATTCTGGGTTTAGAAATTGCAGAGAAAGTAGGCATACCGTAAGCAGAACGCAAAAATTATGAAGAGGTGAAGAAATGAAAAAGGTAACAAAGAGGGTTGTAAGTGTAGTCTCGGTGTTGTTGTTAGTCGTTTCGTTATTTGCGTCATCCGTTCTAGGTAGTGTAGGGAATTCTTCTGTGAAAGCTAAAGCCGCAACCACATCGCAATACAGAAATGTGATGTATTATGGAGATTGGTCCATTTGGGGCGGGGAAGGTCAGTTTTATCCGAAAGATATACCAGCAGAGCAATTAACACATCTAAACTTTGCGTTTCTTGATTTCGATAGTAACGGAAACTTGAAATTCACAGACAAAGATGCAGCAGTTGGCGCACCAGTTGGGCAAGATGGAGTTCAATGGGGCGGAGCAAATGCGGGTATTTTAAACGCGTTACAAGAGTTGAGAGCAAAAAATCCGAATATGAAAATCGGTATCTCCATTGGCGGTTGGTCGAAATCTGGTGACTTCTCTGCAATCGGAGAAAATGCCACAGCGCGTGCTAATTTTGTAAGCAATGTCATGAAATTTATCAAATATACAAATATGGATTTTGTCGATCTAGATTGGGAATATCCTGCATCTGTTCGTGCCGCTGACTTAGTGGACAATAAGAACGATGAAGGTACACCAAACGCAAAACCAGCGGATAAACAAAACTATATTACGCTTCTTCAAGACCTGCGTACGGCTTTAGATAAGCAAGGTGTAGATGTGAAGAAAAAATATGAGTTATCTGTAGCGTTACCAGCGTCTCAAGGCATGCTTGCAAACGGTGTCGATGTGGCGAAACTTTTCAATGTTGTTGATTTTGCGAACATCATGACGTACGATATGAACGGTGCTTGGACTCCGAATAGTGCGCATCATACGGCGCTTTACGGCAACCCGGCGGATCCTAATTATAGCGATGGTTTCTCTGTGGACCAAACGGTGAAATATCTGAAGAGCCAAGGTGCAGCATCTGAAAAAATCGTTGTCGGCGCAGCATTCTACACACGTGGTTGGAACAAAGTGGAAGCGGGTACGAGCACTACGCAACCAGGGCTTTTCCAAGCAGCTACAAAAAATAACAAAGATGCAGACTTAGGAGCAACATACGGCGCTCCAAACGAAAAACCACTAGCAACAGGTGACGGTGGTCGTGCAGGCGGAGTTTGGGCATATAAGAGCATCGATGCTTTGAAAGCCAAATCACCAACGTTAGTCGAATACTGGGATGACGTGGCAAAAGCGCCATATCTATACAGCAAAACGACTGGCGAATTCTACACTTATGACAATGTTCGTTCTGTCACTGCCAAAGCGCAATACGTGAAAGATAATAATTTGGGCGGAATGATTTCGTGGATGCAATCTCAAGATAAAGAAACCACGTCAACAAAACGCGATGAATTAACAAAAGCAATTAAACAAGGGTTGTTCGGCGCTGGAGCACTTGCAGCAAACACGATCGTCTATTCGAACCTAAACGTAGAAGCCACTGTAGCGCCATATAGCGAAAACGGTGTCGGCTATGAAATCACAATCAAAAATAAAGAAGTAGCCAATGAAACAAATGAAGTGTTACAAGCGACCGAATTTGCAGCAGAAACCGTAAAATTACCGAAGTTCTACATCCCTGTAAAAGCTGGCGAAACATTGACCGCTGGGGATTATAAAGCCGGTACTGTAGCGACTGCCAATGGTTACACAACAATCGATTTGGCGTCTGTCTATGATGCACAACAAATTCCGCAAGGCGCAACGTATACATTCCGATTGAAATCCAATCTAACGTCTGTAAACGCGAACAACATTGCGAATATCTCCTTAACACAACGCATGTCTAAAACTGGCACAGAGCTTGGCAAACAAGTCATTTTCGGTGGAGGCGCGGTGGTTCCTGATCCTAGCGACACAGTAGCACCAACAGCACCAACGAATTTGGCAACAGTAACAGCGAACGTGACAGACGTGGTGGTTCCATTAAGTTGGACAGCTGCAACGGATAATGTCGGCGTAGCAGGTTACAAAGTGTATCGCAATGGTACAGAAGTTGCGACTGTTTCTGGAACAACATACACAGACACAGGCCTTACAGCTTCAACAGCTTATTCGTATACTGTAAAAGCCTATGACGCAGCGGGCAACGTTTCGCCGTCAAGTGCAACACTTTCTGTAACAACAAAAGCTGGTACAGTAACACCACCAGTTGGAGCAGGTACGTGGAGTTCAACAGCTGTTTACAATCAAAATGACCAAGTGACTTACAATGGTCACACGTATAAAGCGAAATGGTGGACACAAGGCGATGTTCCAGGGGCAGAGCAATGGGGCCCATGGGAACTAGTCGCGTGACGACAAACGCTCATTGTTGGAACTGTTCGACATGAAATGGAGTTACAGTTCCAATATGCAGGGGAACGAAGTGAGTCTGTAATCCTTGGTTCCTTTTGCCTAGCATCTAAGCATTTGTCGTCCTGCTCACAGTTTTGTGGGAGATCCTGATTGGAGTTAATAGAGAAGTGGGGGAGTGATTGGGCTCTCCTGCTTTTTTTGCGTGTGGAATCTTTGGAAAATTGTGTTTGGAGGTCTATACTGGAGGTGAATGATTATTTGGGAGGTTTTGATATGGAGTTGAAGGCTACGGATAGGAAGGTTTTTCATAATGGGCAGGGGATTCCGCTTGTTGGGATCGGGGTTTGGAAGATGCAGGATGAGCGGGAGGCGGTCAATGCGATTCAGGTGGCTGTCGACGCTGGGTATCGGGCGATTGATACGGCTAAGGTGTATGAGAATGAGGCGTTTGTTGGTCGGGCGATTCGTGAGGTCGGGACTCGGCGCGAGGATTTGACGATTACTTCGAAGCTTTGGAACGCGGATCATGGCTATGACGAGACGCTGCGGGCTTTTGAGACTTCTTTGAAAAAATTGCAACTGGATTATCTGGATTTGTATTTGATTCATTGGCCGGTCGGGAGTTACAAGGATTCGTGGCGGGCAATGGAGCGGCTGTATAATGAGGGGTTGGTGAAATCGATTGGTGTGAGTAACTTTCATCAGCATCATCTGGAAAATCTATTCACGACGGCGAATGAAAAACCAGTGATTGATCAGATTGAAATGCATCCATTGTTGTCGCAGAAACCATTGCGGGCGTATTTGGAAAGTCAGGATATCGTGCATGAGGCTTGGTCGCCGCTTGCGAAGGGTGGGGAGTTGTTGCATCATCTGGTGTTGACGGCGATTGCGGAGGATAAGGGTTTGACTGTGGCGCAGGTGGTTTTGCGTTGGCATCTGAATAATGGCTCGGTGATTATTCCTAAATCGGTGACGCCTGAACGGATTCGGAGCAATTTTGATGTGTTTGATTTTGATTTGAGTAATGAGGAGATGGCGAAGATTGATGCGTTGAATGAGGATAAGCGTACGGGGTCTGATCCGGATAGTGAGGAGTTTTTGGCGAGGACTTGGAACTGAATAAATCCAGCATACTGAAATGGCGGTATGCTGGATTTTTTATTAGATTTTATTCGATAACTGTTGGTAATACTGCCTCGAGCGCTACAATTAGGTCTTGGTTTGTTGTTTGTTTGATGTGAACAATGTTGGGAAAGATGCCGTTTTGTTGAAGCTAATTCTGGCATACATATCGATGGTGGACACAACAACATTCGAAAATCTGGCTTGCAAAATGGAACCGATGCACATGGGGCAAGGGTCTAGCGATGTGACTAAAACAATATTTTCAGGCTCGGGTAAATAGTTGGTTTCTGTGAGTTATCAGCGGAAATGTCTGGTGTTACTTTTTGTAATGTGACTATTATCATATTAAAATATTTTTGTCAACGCCATTTTGTGCATTGAACGACTATTTAGGTTGTTTTTTGTGTCTAAAATGTGTCTAAAACAGAAAATTAATCAGTATTTTTGTCTAAAAATAGTGAAATATATTACGTATGTGTTATTATTGGAATGTGAGCGGGAGATTTTTAAATACCGCACTAGTTATTTTCTGCGTGCTTTTTGAGTGGTGGAGATGATTAGATAATGGCAGAATTATAGAAGACTGAAAAAAACATATAGTATACAATGATTGGGGAGACGTTTTTTTATGAGGGAAAGAAGGCATATTCTTAGGACGCTTATTGCATTTCTCGTTGTCGGACTTGTTATACTAGGTCCGATGCAAGGTTGGGGCGCGAATCTTTTAAATCAATCACAAGAGAATATGGACATCATGATGACAACGGACTTGGCTGAGGTAGAAATAAACCAATCTGTTGTTATTCTTTTTGAGGATAAGTCGGAGGATGGGACGCTGACTTTTGCGATTCCGGATGGGCTGGTTTTTGATGAGGCGAAGACCGTGGAGGCAAATCAGGGTGTGAATATTTTTACGTTTGATGAGAAGGAACGGGTTTTGACGGGGACGCAGCGGACTGGGAAGATCGTTTTGCGGGTGAGTCGTGTTGGGGATTTCCAGGTGACGGCGAACAAGTTAGTGGATGCGCAAGTGGTGGCGACTAGCGGGTTGGTGGTGACGGGAATCGCGAAAAAAGTGGCGCGTGTGGCTCGAGCTGTGAATACGGCGGATGTGTATGATGACGCGACATTGCGTGCGGCGCTGAACAATAAGGATATTACGGTTATTAATGTGACGAAGGATTTTCAGGTGACGGCGAACGCGAATGAGCTGAGTCAGTATTTTCCGACGAAATCATCGCTGCTTTTTAACGGGAATGGGCATACGGTTGATTTTCAGGGGTTGAGTGCTTGGTTTACGATTAGTGCGGCGACTCCGATGAATATGACGATTAAAGATGTGAATATTCTTGGGCGGAATTATTATGGTCCGGTTCGGCTTACGGGGACGCGTGGTTACGGGAAAATTCGCTATGAAAATGTGACGTATACTGGTGCGCAAATTACGGCTTCTTATGAGGCGGATATTGACATTGCTGGGCGTGTGGAGTGTCGGATGGTCACGAGTTATGTGAGCTTGGCGGGCGCGACGGTGACTACGCAGGCGAGTAACCAGGCCAATTTTGAGGCGACGAACATGAACTTTTTGGAAGGGTCGCATTATATTGGAAATACGGTGAATGCGGGCGCGTTTCTGCTTTATTCTGGCGGGAATGTGGACGTGGGCAAGAATGCGATTATTGATTTGACTTCTTTTGGCAATGGTGGCGAGGGTGATACGACTTACGCGACGGTTGCAACGCAGGGCAATATCAGTATTCATGATGGTGCAAAATTCAATATTAATACGGATGCTGGGAGTCGGCGTGGCGGGATTCGTGCTTCGGGTGCGAGTAGTCAGATTTTAGTGGAGTCGGGCGGCGAGCTGAATATTAATACAAAAGGTGCGCTGGATGTTTACCGGCACACGATTTACTTAGGAAATGGTGCGGGGATAACGGTTCAGAATAATGCGAAATTGAATGTGCGGGCGGAAAATACGGCGGGCTCGACGACGAATATTATTGATACGGGGAGTAGTAGTAAATTCCTGATTGGTAAAAAGGCGACGTTCAACGTGTATAGTGACGGGACGGCTTCGAAACAGCTGATTTCGATCGGTTCGAGTGCGTTGTTTCAGTTCGCTGATGCGGCGAGTGTGGATTTGAATTTGAATAATACGAATGCGAATAGTCGGTTGATTTATATGGCGGGTTCGGCTGGGAAGCTGGTCGTGGATGTGCAGCGGGTGTTGGCGTGGAATGCGATTGGTTCGACGGGGAACAAGGACGCGACGTATGAGTGGAATCCGATGTATGGCATGAATATTAGTTATACGGGCTCAAACGTGACGGCTGCGGCGGGGAATTCGTTGACGACGCCGGTTCAGGATAGTTTTCGAACGAATTTCCGGACGCAAAATTTTAAGCGGGTGTTGTTTGAATATATTCCTGATGTGGCGGTGACGCTGGATATTTTGACGGATGCGCATTTGCAGGCGAATAGCCACGTGATTACTGGGACGACGAATCCGGGTGCTTGGGTGATCTTTAGCGGCTCGACGGTGATTCCGGCTGGGACGATTGCGGCGCAGAGCGTGAATGATGCGACGTTGTACCATGTGAAAGCGGATGGGACGGGGAATTTTTCGTATGCGCTACCTGTGAATAAGTATTTTACGGCGGGTGAGACGATTACCGCGAAGTCTTATTTGAATGGGAAAAGTGCTACGGCGACGACGGTTGTGAAGGATTTGACGGCTCCAAATGCGCCAGTTTTGAATGGGATGAAGGATCGGGATGTTGTGATTTCAGGAACTGCGGAGGCGAATGCGACGGTGCGGGTGTTTGGTGCCGATGATACGGTTTTTGCGAGTGGTCAGGCGAACGCGGCGGGGGTTTACTCGATAGCTGTGCCGGCCGGGAAACAACCGTTAGTTCCGTATTCTGTCTATTATACAAAAGCGACGGATGCTGCGGGAAATATCAGTGCGAAGTCGAATCTGGTGACGGTTGCTGATACGACGCCACCGACGGCGAATCCGATTATGCAGACGGTGGATTTGAATGCCGCGTTTACAACGAATGCGAAATCGCTTGTGCGGGATGTGCATGATAATGGCGGTGATGGGGATGATAATCTCACGTATACGCTGACGAAAAAGCCGAACGTTTCTGTGGTAGGCTACACGACGGCGGAGGTTCGGATTCAGGATCGTGCTGGGAATGCGTTATTTGTTTCGATTCCGGTTTTTGTGAAGGATGGTTTTACCGTGACGAATGATAAGGCGATGCTTCAGGCTTATGGTTTCACCGTTTTTGGTAAGGATTTCCCAACGACGCCGGCTGCGGTGGATCAGATGATTTTTACCGAGGCAAAAGTGAAGGCGTGGGGCGTGCCGAGTGGGCAGGATGTGACGTCGCAGGTGCAGATTGTGGATCGAGGTGGTTTATCGAAGACGCCAGGCTCGTATTTGGTGAAGCTGAGCGTGCTGGGCGTTGAAAAGACGGTGGTTGTGACGGTGAAGGCCGGGACGCTGGCGTTTAAGGATGTGACGCATGATGTTTCGTTTGGAACGGCGACGATCAGCTCGAAAAACAAGATTATTGCGCCAGAGACGGATTTAAAAGTGACGATTGAGGACACGCGTGCGGTGATTTCGGATTGGAAGTTGTCGGTGAAATTGACGCAGAATTTGCAGACGTCGGACGGTGAGGAAGTGGCGAATGCGCTGATTGTACGGCAAAAAAATGGGCTGGGCGTGACGTCGGATATGCCGCTTGGCAGTTCGGCGACACCGGTTTATGAGGATAAAACGGGAATCGATGGCGTCAAA
The DNA here is from genome assembly GCF_000766145.1 of Paenilisteria newyorkensis. Lineage (GTDB taxonomy): Bacteria > Bacillota > Bacilli > Lactobacillales > Listeriaceae > Listeria_A > Listeria_A newyorkensis. The sequence goes on from NZ_JNFB01000045.1 coordinate 69,887, forward strand.
GTGGTGGATATGGCGCCGAATCAGTCGCAAAGTATTTTGCTGAATATCGAACCGGGTACGGTGAAGGCGAATAAGGAATACACGGCGCAAATGGAGTGGACACTGGAAAATGGACCATGATAGTAAGGAGGGAAAGCGATGCGAAATATAACACGATTCCTAGCTATCGCAGTGTTTAGTGGATTTTTATTTGTTGGCCAACCTGTGTTAGCGGAGAGTTATGAGTCGGATGTCGGGCTGACTTTTGAAGGATATGAACCGAGTCGTGAGGTCCCGCCGAAGTCGACGGGTGGCGTGGTTGCGTTGCCTGAAACGGGAGATGTTGCGCCTGGCGGGATGCAGCTGGTTTTTGGAGTGGGATTGTTGTGTTTAGGCGGTTTCTTGTTGGGCCAAGCGAGGAGGCGGGCGGATGATTAGGAGATGGATGCTGGTCGTGCCGTTCGTGTTGGCAAGTTTGGCTGTGGGTAGCGATGTGACTTTTGCCGTTTATGAGTCGAATGTGGATATGATTTTGGAGGGGCAGGTGGAGGTTGTTGATCCTGTGAATCCGGTTGATCCGGGAAAACCTGTGAGGCCTGTGAATCCTAGTAAGCCGGGGACTCCGGGGCCGCTGAGCATTGATTATGTGTCGAATATTTATTTTGGAAAGCATCGGATTGGGAAGGAAACGTCGACGTTCTATGCGAATTTGGAGCGGGTTGTTCAGGCCGACGATGGCGCGGAAATTGATGTGCCGAATTATGTGCAGGTGACGGATAATCGCGGGAATAACAAGGGTTGGCAGTTGAACGTGAAGCAGGCGGGGCAATTGAAAAATGGGAATCATGTTTTGGAGGGTGCGCAATTGACGCTTTTGAATACGAAGCTCGTTTCACCGTCACGTGGCATGGAACCTGCGTCGAGCCAGAATATTCGGCTGAATCCGGTTAGTGGTGAGGCTTCTGAGGTGATGTACGCCGCGGAAAACCAAGGTACTGGGACGTGGATTGGTCGGTTTGGTAAGGACGCGGATGAGGGCAGGAGTAGTATTCGGCTCACTGTTCCGGGCGACACGAAGAAGTATGAAGGGCATTATAGTACAACCTTAATTTGGGAGTTACTTGACTCTCCGATTTAAGCGAGAAAGGAATGAGGCTATGAAAAGGGGCATCGGAATGGTGATGCTGGTCGTTGTGTCGGTTGCGGTGCTGGGGATGGTTGGTGCGCCTAGTTTTGCGAAGAGTACGACGTCAACGGGTGACATTATTTTAGAGCGCGGGACGACTTGGCACAAACCGATTGATCCGACTTTGCCGGGTGACGGGCATGAGATAACGCCGACTGATCCGGACGTGAACCCGCCGACACCAGGGCCGCTGAGTATTGATTACATTTCGAACATTCATTTTGGCAAGCAGAAGATTACGGGAAATGATGTGCGGTATTTTGCGGATAGTGACCATATTAAATTGGATGCGACGGGCGCGATTAAAGATGTGCCGAACTTCATTCAAATTACGGATGATCGCGGAAACAATGCGGGTTGGCGGCTCACTGTGAGGCAGGATATGCCGTTTACAAATGGGAGTCATGCGCTAAATGGTGCGGTTTTGAAGCTGAGTAATCCGAAGGCGGATAGTGTGACGGCGAAGGCTCGGAATAAGCCGCTGGTCCGCGAAGTGACGCTAGATTCTTCTGGGAAAAATGCATCGGAGGCTATTTTGGCGGATGAGAATCAAGGCGTGGGCACGTGGGTGCATCTTTATGGCGCCAACGCTGCGATTGGGAAGAAGAGTATTACGCTGGACGTGCCGGGTGAGGTGCCGAAAGTGGAGGGTGTGTATAGGACGACGCTTGTTTGGACGCTGAGTGATGCACCGAGTTGAGCATACTTTTAAGGAGTAAAAAATCAAAAAACGAAGGGAATTAGAAACGATGAAAAATTTAGGGAAATTAGTTTTAGCAGGAATTGTAGTATTGGGAGGAACATTTACTTATGCGGCGCCAATATTCGCTGCAACGGCGGGCACGACGACTTCAAAAGGAGATATCACGTTTACGACGGATGACGGGACGGCGCCGACAAATCCAACTGACCCGACTGATCCGGGAAAACCTGTAACACCAACGGATCCAGATAAGCCGACACCAACAACGGGGCCGCTGCGTATCGATTATATCTCGAATATTCATTTTGGCGAGCAAGTGATTTCAGGGAGCGACACGACTTATAAGGCGAAATACGATGAAGTTTTGACAGAAGATGGTGTGACGAAAAAATACGTGCCGACTTTTGTGCAGGTGACAGATAATCGCGGTTCGAACGCGGGTTGGAAGTTGCAAGTGAGCAATGACCAATTTGCTGCGGGCGCGAATGAACTGACGGGTGCGGTTTTGACGTTCAAAGATGCAAGACTGAACTCGACAAACTTGGCAAAACCGGATAACGTAGCGGCCGTCGTTTTATCAGGAAATAGCGTGAACCAAGACGTGGTAAACGCGCCAGAAGACACGGGGATGGGCGTATGGACGAACACATTTGGAACGGTGACAGGGCAAGACGCGGACGCTGAGAATGCCAGTGTGACACTGAAAATCCCAGGCGAAACGAAGAAAGTAGCGAGCAGTAAATATGTGACGACGCTGACATGGACGTTGGGGGATACACCAGACTGAAAAGCTGAAGAAGCCCGTTAGCCCCGAAAAAATTTGTTAGGGGGCGCAGTAAAAGTCCTCCTTTGACTTTTGCGGAGGCCACGAAAATTTCGAGGGGCTGGGAAAAGGAAGGCAGTCTCATTACATTCCACTGCATATTGAGGTTCTAAATCAGCAGGAGATGCTTCATAAGAACCACAACAAAGCTGGATCTGGAAACGACAATAAGTCAACCCACGGAGCGTTCCCACAAACAAGATTGCCGAACACGGACCACCACAAATCAAAGCTACGTCTTCTAAAACCAGTTCTAAGAAGCAAGAGCAAAAAAGGAAGGCAGTCTCATTACATTCCACTGCATATTGAGGTTCTAAATCAGCAGAAGATGCTTCATAAGAACCACAACAAGAACACCCACATTTCCACGCAATCCCACCTCGCTCTACCACCTCTCGTCATGAAAGAGCCCCCAAGCTCAATCATGACATCCAAATAAAAACAAAAAGACAGGGGAATTTTAAATATGAATTTAATCAAATTAGCAACTTTAAGCACCATCATGGTAGCATCACTTTCCGCAACAGGTCTAAGCGCATTCGCCGCGGACAACGACACAACATCCGACGCAAAAGTAATGTTCAAAGCAGACGACGGCGGAACAACCAATCCAACCGATCCGACTGATCCCGGAAAACCGGTCGATCCAACTGATCCAGTAAACCCAACAACAGGAGCGCTACGAATCGATTTCGCCTCTCAAATCAATTTTGGCGAGCAAACGATTTCTGGTGCCGCGAAAGATTACTACGCATTATACACCGAATTACAACCGCTAGATGAGGCAGGTCAAGCTTCTGGCGCTAAAAAATATGTACCGCATTACGTGCAAGTGACGGATAATCGTGGCTCAAACGCGGGATGGAATTTGACGGTATCGGGAACGACTTTTAAAAATAGTACTGGTGAAGTGCTGACTGGCGCGGCTTTGACGTTATCTGACGCGACATTAAGTTCGGAAATGGCGGACACATTGAAACCTGGCACGGTGACGCCAGAAGTGACGGTGGGCGCAACGCCGGCGGAACTTGTGAGCGCTGAGGCGGACAAAGGAATGGGGACTTGGGTAGACTCGTTTGGGACTACGCCAGGGACGAGCAATACGGATACGAATAAAAGCGTGAAAATCCACGTTCCGGCTGAAGCTAAGAAAATTGCTGGTGAAACCTATACATCGACGCTGACTTGGACGATTAATGATACACCTTAATGCTCTAAACATTTGGCAACGCTACTTACTATGAGTAGTGTTGCTTATTTTTCTCGAGGAGGCTGGAAAATGATCAAAAAACTAGTAGCAGCACTAGCCGTGATTGGCGTGCTTATCAGCGGGATTTTAATACATACAGAAATATCGAAAGCTGCGGAAATGAATTTTTCGGTGTCGGCGGTTATTCCGGAAAATCAGATTGATAAGTCAAAAACCTATTTTGAGTTGCGGATGAAACCGGGGCAAGTGCAGGAGCTGGAAGTTGTGCTGACCAATGGTTTGGCGCATCCGGTGACGGTGGAAACCAACGCAAATACGGCGGTGACGAACGATAATGGCATTGTTGATTACAGTAATAAGGCGCCGAAATTCGATAATACGCTCCAAGCACCTTTTTCTAAAATTGCGGAAATGCCTGATGAAATCACAGTTCCGGCGAATGGGAGCAGGACGGTGAAGGTGAAAGTGACGATGCCGCGCGATCCTTTTGATGGCTTTATTTTGGGCGGACTTCATTTTTCTGAGAAGGATAATGGGGATAAAAACGAGTCGGGAGAGGGCGTGCAGATTAAGAATAAATATGCCTACGTGATTGGCGTGATTCTTTCTGAGAATGATGTCGCGGTGAATCCTGATATGAAATTGAAGCGAATTAAGCCGGATCAGGTCAACTACCGCAACGTTTTGAAGGTTAATCTACAGAATATCAAACCCGTGATTCTGCAAAGTTTGGATGTGGATGCGCAAGTGTATAAGGATGGTGACGGCGAGGCGCTTTACACGACAAAACAAAGTGCGCTGCGCATGGCTCCGAATTCTAATTTTGATTTTGGGGTTAGTTGGAATAATCAGGCGTTCAAACCGGGCAAATATCGTCTGAAAATGGTGGCGACGTCTGGGGATCACACTTGGAAATGGGACGAGCCGTTTGAGATAAAATCAGATGTAGCAGCGGATTTCAATGATAAGGCGGTGGGGCTCGAGAAGGATTACACGATGTGGTACGTTGCGGGCGGTGTTTTGTTAGGGTTGTTGGTGCTTGGATTAGTGTTCTGGTTAGGACGGCGAACGAGGAAGAAGGATGAGGAATAAGTTTTAATAGTTTGTATATACGCGTATAACTTGTTGGTTGACAAAAAAGTTATACGCGTATATACTTGATGTAGGGATTAAAAGTCGGAGGTGAGAATTATGCTTGTGAGGGCTACTAAGTTAAAAAAGTGGGGAAATAGCCAAGGTATTATTTTACCGAAAGAAACATTAAAACAAGCAGGGGTGGTGGATCTTGAGGATGTTTCATTTGATATAATTTCAACAAGGCATGAGATTATCCTAAAGCCTAAGAATAATACTACAAGAATGGAAAAATTATTTGAAAATTATACAGGTGGGCATTTAAATGACTCAGAAATCATCCAGAATAGCGTAGGGGAGGAGTTTGATTTATGACATCGGAGAGTACAGAGCTACTCAGATCAGGGCAAATAATTATGTTGAACCTATCTCCAACGAGGGGACATGAACAAAGAGGGCATAGACCATGCTTGGTTTTGTCAAATCAAATTCCAAATTCTAATATGGTATCGGTTGCTGCTATCACATCGAAAGTTCGACGTTTTCCACTCCACGTTGATTTGCCGGAAGGGCTGATGACAACTGGGCAAGTGCTTCTAGAACAAAATCGGATGCTGGATGCTAATGCCAGAGGTTTTAAAATCGTAGAAGAAGTTCCAGTTGAGATAATGGATAAAGTGAAAGATTTGTTAAGTGTTTTGTTCGATATTTAAAAAAGATTCTATATATACACAAATCGTGTATATATAGAATCTTTTTTTTGCAACCTATTTCTTCTCGACCACAATATGCTCCAGCTTCTCCGCTGCGAAATCCACGGTAAATGCTTGTCCAAAGCCAATCACATAGCGGCCGTCTTTTGGTGTCAGCTCGAAAATCGACATGTCGATGGTGCGCAGTAATTGAATCAGTTGGGCGCCATGAATCGCTGTCATTTTTTCGAAAATCATTTCCAAATCGTCATTGCCGATATTTTCAGCGGTGCATTTCAGATAAAGTCGCTCGCGTGCGAAGAGGTTTTTCGTGTCTTGTTCATCGGCAATCATCATAATCTGAATCGTTTTGCTTTGCTCGATAAAATCGTAATGCTCGGCAATCGCGCTGATGTAGATGTAGAGTTTGCCTTCATGCGCAACGAAAGGCGCGTAGCTAATGAACGGATTTCCGTCCGCGTCGTTTGAGCTAATCACGATTGTTTTTCGACTCGCGACAAATGCATCATAGCGCGATTTTACTTTGTCAATATTGATTGTTGCTACCATATTTTATCCAACCTTCCATGCTAAAATTAGATGTCTCCTGTGCGCATTAAATAGAGGAAGTACGGCGCGCCAACGATGGCCATAATGATTCCGGCGGGTATGTCGAGCGGTGCAAAAAGGGACCGGCCGATCGTATCTGCTGCGAGTAAAACGAGGGCGCCGAGAACCATGCTCATCGGGATGAGGCGCCAATAATTCGAGCCGACTAGGAAGCGCGCCATGTGTGGCACAACGAGACCAACGAAGCCGAGTAGTCCGACGACGGAAACCGAGATTGCCGCTAGGTACACCGCGATAATCGACAGCATAATGCGTGTCTGATTCATTTTTTCACCAAGATTTACAGCGATATCGTCGCCGAGACTTAAGATATTGGCTTTTCGAATGAAGAGAATCGCAAAAATCCAGCCAATTATCGAGTAGGGAAGGAGCAGTTCGACGTCACCCATTCCTTTTGCGGCAAGGCTTCCGTTCATCCATTGCACGACGGCGGGTAATCGGTCGCTATACAGAATCGAGAGCAGGCCGATGATTCCGCCCATAATCGCGTTGACAGCGACGCCAGACAGGATGATGCGCATCGGCGAAATTTTGCCATTTTTCCAAGCGAGCGCGTAGACAATCACGACCGCGACGAGCCCGCCAATCATGCCGGCAAGCGGTGCAAAACTGCCAAAGTTCGGGAAAAGGAGTACGATGGCCAAAACGGTGACGGCGGCTCCGCTGGAAACTCCGGTTAAACCAGGATCGGCCAGTGGATTGCGCATCACAGCTTGCAAAAAGGCTCCTGATACGGCGAGATTTGTACCGACAATGACGGCGATGAGGACACGCGGAATCCGCAAATTCCATAAAATCGTTTGGGATAACTCGGCGCCTTCGCCAAATAAAGTACGGACGCTTTCTATCGGAGCGATGTGAATACTTCCGACGCCAACCGCGACAATCATCGAAACCACAAGTAAAATGGATGTCGTCCCAATGATAAACCAGCTTTTTTGTTGACGTTCCATCTTATTTGTAGAGAATGTCTTTCAGCTGTTCCAGGCCAGTTGTTGCGTTGGCAAGGGATGCATAGCCGAAAATATCATAATCGAGCGCTTGAACTTTATCGTTTTTGAAGGCATTTAATTTTTCCCAAGCGCCGTTTTTCTTCACATCTGCTTTGAATTGCGTCAAGGCGGCATTGGCATCTCCGTGCGATACGAGCAGGATCGCGTCAGGGTTTGCGGCCGTGACATCTTCCATATTTAGCGGTACATAGGATTCTTTCGTTTTCATCGTTTCGGTGACGATGTTTTTCGCTTTCACCGTTTTCACAAGGCTGCCGACGTAAGTTGTGTCATTCATCAGCATGAACGAGCTGCCAGTTCCGAATAAAATCATTACTTTTGGCGCAGCTTTATCTGGAATTGAGGTGACGATTTTGTCTTCGTCTTTTTGCAATTTGGTGAGGTATGTAGTAGCGGCATTTTCTTTATCGAACGCGGTGCCAAGAACCTCCAGCGATATTTTTAAATCAGGGTAGGAATCGGTCGGCAAGTAAGCGCCTTTTAGATTGATTTGGCTGATTTTCTTGTCGATGCTATCCTTGATGGACTCGGAACCAATGACTAAATCCGGATTCAGGCTCGCGATTTTTTCAACGTCAGGCTCAACCGCAGAACCGATTTTTGGAATAGCTGTAAAATTGTCTGGAAGTTTGTGCGTGGTGCTCGGAATACCGACGGGCGTGATTCCTACTATATCAAGCATTTCGGTCACGGAAACAGAAGTTGCGACGACATTTTTGGCAGGTTCAGTTGGAAATTGTGCGGCAAGCATCTTGATTTGCGCTGCTTCGGTTTTGGATTTCACCGGTGTCGTGTTGCCGTGTCCGGATGTTTTGACTTCCGCCTTCGTGGCTTTATCTGTTCCGCCGCAACCAGCTAGCGCTAAAGCCGATACGGTTACGATACTAAAAACTAATTTCTTCATCATCTCATGGAGACCCCCTTTAATCTTAATTGATAGTGATAATCATTATCAATTAATTGGAGTATACCAAATTTGGTTTTGTTTGGCAAGCTTGCAAATTATATCGAGCCGTGATATATTGTGATTATCAAATACATCGAGGTGTGATATATTTATGGATGAAAAACTAATAAAAACCTACGTCCCGATGACAGAGACCGCCTTTTACATTTTGCTATCTTTAATGCAACCAAGGCACGGTTATGCGATCACAGATAATGTCAAAAAAATGACGAAAAACCGCATTGTTCTAGGTCCAGGAACCATTTACGGCAGCCTATCGAAAATGAAAAAAGACCAACTAGTCGCGATCATTCAAGAAGAGAAAAATCGGAAAATCTATCAAATTACGGAACTAGGAAAACAAGTTCTTGGAATGGAAAAATCACGCATTGAGGAACTATACACGAATTCTAGGGAGGCGAGCCAACATGACGAAGAAGGTATTTAAATTTATTACGGTGGATAATGTGGAGAAGGAAGAGGCGTTTTTGGAAGAAATGGCGAATCAGGGGTGGTTTTTCAGTAAGTATGCTTCATTACGATATCATTTTGAACAAGGCGAGCCAGCCGAATACACTTATTGCATTGATTATAAGGAAGAAGCTGGCGATGAAGAGGAGTATTTGGCGTTGTTTGAGGACGCAGGTTGGGAGCACGTGTATGCGTATCCAATTTTGAGCGGCAAGTGGATGTATTTCAGGAAAGCGGTGAAGGAAGGCGCGCCGAAAGAAGCCATTTTCACAGATGACGCCTCGATGGTAGTGCTTTGGAAAACAATCCGTTCGCGGTGGACCTGGTTTGGTGGGAGTGCGATCTTGATGCTAATCGTCGTGGGAATCGCCACCTTACTTGCCTCAGTGTATCTGATTGGAAGTATTTTCACGTTTGCAGTGGCGCTATTTCTCATCGTCCTCTACGGTAAAATGTACATCAGAATAACACGAAAAATCAAGCTCAGAAGTTAGCGCTCGCTATGTTTCTCGATCTCCTTAGTCAAAGCCAACGCATTTTGAGCTAATATCAATAAGGAGGATTATGCATGGCTACAATAACAGTTCACGTTTCAGATGTAGAAAAGCAGTTTTTAGATGAAATGGCAAAGCTTAAAGGAAAGAGTTTATCTGACTTACTGAAAACAACAACACTTGAATCATTAGAAGACGAATATGATGCTCGCGTGGCTGATTGCGCATATGAAGAATATCTAAAGAAGCCTGAATCATGTCCTTTGTCTGAAACTATATCAGAGTATGGATTAGGTAACGGTGAATGAGCGACTAGATTAAGTCCTACAATGAAATATTATCAAAGAAAAACCCCTGTCTCGGGCGTGAGATAGGGGTTTTTCTTTGGATACACCCGTACTCCATAACCCTCCTCTGTCCTACAAACTGAAAATCCAAATCAATTTTCTGGAAAATCCCTGTTTTTGGATTTCGGGATGGTAAGCTATGAGTATATTAAATCGCAACACAAAAAAATAATCGCAAATAAGAGAGGAAGTTTTTTATGAAGAAAAGTAAAAGCTGGATTGCATTATTTATTTTAAGCTTGACATTGGTAGCGGTCGTCGCAGCATGTGGTACTACAGCAGGTGCGAACGATATCGGGAAAACCAGAACGGCCAATGATTTAGAAATAACAGTGACGCATGTCGAAACTTTAAATAGTAAGAATGATAAAAAACAACTCGCAAAAATCGATTTTGAAGTCTTGAATGTAGGATCAGACGAAGCAGGCGCTGGAGCAGGAGATTTCGTTGTGAAGACGGAGAACGGCAAGAAGCACAGTGTCTACGGAATGCACGCCAACAACTTCGGTGACGCGATTGCAGCAGGAAAGACGCTTCGAGGTTCTGGTTACTACGAAGTACCGGCAGGCAAGCAGGACGTGACGGTCATTTATCAACCGGCAGTCGGCAAGGCAGATCAAGAAGCGACATGGACAATTACACTCCCTGAAAAATAAGAAAGGCGGAATGCAAAACAATGAAAATTACAGTAGTAGGACTTGGATATATTGGATTACCAACCGCGATTTTGTTTGCGAAGTACGGCAATAAAGTGACAGGTGTGGATTTATCCCCAGTCATGACGGACAACTTAAACGCTGGACGAATTCACATTGAAGAACCCGGACTCGAGGCAGACTTGCAAGACGCTTTGGCCTTAAATAATTTTCACGCTAGTACAACACCAGTCAGCGCAGATGCCTATATCATCGCAGTACCAACGCCTAACAAAAACGACGAGTATAAATCATGTGACACAGCGTATGTTGAGTCAGCGCTAGGAAGCATCGCACCACTTTTGAAGGAAAACGACACGATTATCGTCGAGTCAACGATTGCGCCAAGAACGATGGCAGACGTCGTACAACCGCTTATTGAAAAACAAGGATTCACCGTCGGGCAAGACATCTTCTTAGCACACTGCCCAGAACGAGTTTTACCAGGAAACATCATGCACGAACTAATCCATAACCCGCGTATCATCGGCGGAATCACCGAGCAATGTACAGAAAAAGCAGCAGCAGTATACGGCGAATTTGTTGAAGGCGAGATCATCAAAGCACAAGCCGGCGAAGCAGAACTCAGCAAATTGATGGAAAATACGTACCGTGACCTCAATATCGCACTCGCTAACGAACTTGCAAAAATCAGTAATTACCTCGAAATTGACGCTCTACGTGTGATCGAAATGGCGAATAAACACCCCCGTGTCAACTTGCACCAACCCGGCCCCGGCGTTGGCGGACACTGTTTAGCCGTAGATCCATACTTCGTTATTGCAGCAGCCCCTGAACAATCCCCACTTATGCAAACAGCCCGTAAAGTAAACAACAGTATGCCAGAATATGTCGTAGAAAACGTGAAGCAAATCATGGAACAACGCGACGGAAACACAGTGACGCTATTTGGTTTGACCTATAAAGGTAACATTGATGACATCCGTGAAAGCCCGGCGATGGAAATCAAAGAAATGCTCACAAAAGAAGGTTTTGACGTAAAAAGTTTCGACCCCCATGTTGTATCCGCGCCACTAACAGGTGAAGAAGCATGTGAAGATAGCTCGCTCATCGTTGTTTTAAGCGATCATGACGAATTCCGCACGATTCCAACCACTTACACAGATAAAATGCGCTCAGCCATCGTTTTTGACACGAAAAATATGGTTCAAAACGTCGGTGAACAAGTCGTCTACGCCAATTACGGCAACCTGCATGAGATCACCAAGGACGTGGCACAATACCAATTCAATTAAGGACGTGAAAGCCCATGGAAAAGACCTATTACAATTTCCGAGAACAGGCCAGAACAGCCCGAGAAACCCACGAAAAACCACTGCACGACAAAGTATGGCGCATCTTCGACATCATCGCCGCCGTCTTTGCCCTCCTCATTTCCCTCCCAATCCTCCTCGCAATTGCCATCACCATCAAATTCGAAAACTGGAAAGCCCCGATTTTCTTCAAACAAAAGCGCGTCGGAAAAGACGGCGAACTCTTCTATATGTATAAATTCCGCTCGATGTACGTCGATGCAGAAGCACAACTCGCCAAACTCCAGACCCAGAATGAAATGGACGGCCACATGTTCAAAATGAAAGACGATCCCCGCATCACCCGCGTCGGAAAATGGATTCGCAAAACGAGTCTCGACGAATTCCCCCAATTCATCAATATTTTAAAAGGCGACATGTCCTTCGTTGGACCACGCCCACCACTGATGACAGAATATGCGAACTACACAAACCACGAAAAAAAGCGTCTCCTCGTAACACCAGGATGTACCGGTTTGTGGCAAGTCAGCGGCAGAAACAACCTGACTTTTAACGAAATGATTGACCTCGATTTAGCATACATCGAAAAAAGATCGATCCTCTTCAACATCAAGATTCTACTACTCACTTTCAAGGAATTCACAAGCAAAGGAAACGGCATGTAAAAAACCGCGTGTCTAAAAAGTTGATTTTCAAAAATAAGTTTCTGGAAAATCCCTGTTTTAGGGAAAAATCTTGATAAAGTATACGTAGGCCAACAAATTAGGAGGTGGGAACAATGTGAAACGAAGCAGCACGACCCAATAAGAAAACAAACAATTATCCATTCCTCGTAACAAATTCCCTCATAAAGATTCTTAATAATAATACCCCAAAAAATTCAAGTTATGAGACAGACTCTCATAACAAAAGGAGAAACAATAAAACATGAAAAATCAAATTCCATTCAACGTATTACCTACTAAAAAGGTGAAAAAAGCTCTATTCGCAACACTAGCAACAGTAACAGTTTTATCACAAATGTTAACAGTATATCCAACAACGAGTGCAGCAGCAGAAGGATCCGAAATTGGAACAACAGAAGCACCAACACAAGTAGGCGATTTTGCGACATTAAAACGAATCATTGAAGAAGATAATGGCATTACAAATATAGAATTAACAGCAGACATCACGATGACAGCAGGAATTAAGATTAATCTCAAGAAAACATCCCTTACAATAGATGGTAAAGGTTATACGTTAACAGAGAGCAAGGCGGCTATCAATGACGCATGGCAAACGATTTACACATACACTGGCGCGGCGATGAAAACCATGAATATCAAAAACATGAAGATTCGTGGTACCCATTACTACTCACCATTCACAGTATACGGTGGTTATAAAGGTGTAGAACAAAACTTTGAAAACATCGATTATGTTGGTCCGCAATTTGTTTATAATACAGCCGGATCTATTAACTTCACCGGAAAAAACAAAATTGTAAATGGAAAAGGTGTCGATAATTTAGGAACGCTAAATGAACTTATAGAAGCTAATAACGTTACAATCGCAGGTGAATTCATTGGTGAGCATAATACAACAGGAACATACGCTGTCGTTTTAGCTGGCGCGAACCCATTCTTCACTATTAAAGATGGTGCAAAAGTAGATATCGCTGCAAATGGTGGAGAACTTCTATATGCTCCAGCAAACACAGCAAACTTCATTGTAGGGAAAAGTGCAACATTCAACTTAAATACGCTTCGTGAGGTATTCCCACTTGCAATGGCTAACGTAACATTTGATACGAGCTCTACAACAACAATTAATCGTACAGACGTATCAGCTGCCGCACTAATATCCGTAGGGCAAAATTTAACTATAAATCCAAACGCAAGCTTGGTAGCAAAACAACCAGCAGCATCAAATGCAGCAGCACACATTTTCCGTACAACAGCAGCAAACGCAACAATTAACATCAATGATCCACGTAAATTAGACTTAGATGCAAACGGAACTGGCGCTAACCGCGTATTCTCCGCTTACGGTAAAACAACCATTAACTTCAACGGCTTATCAGAAATCGGCGTATTTAAACCAACAAACAAAACAGAAACGCCAGACCTATCATGGCAAAATGCAACATTCCAAGTTGTTCAAGCATCTGCACAAGCTGGAATCGTTCAAGTAGGCGCACAGTCATCTACTAACGACATCCAAACTAAATTCGTACTAGCAGACGCAAAACGTATTACAACAACAGGAACAGTTGAGATTGCACAAAAAGCAGTAAACGAACTTTTCACTAACAACGACCCAGCAACAGATGCAATCAAAGATACAACAACACAAGCAAAAATTGACGCAGCACAAAAATTAGTAAACGCAGTAACAGATACAGTAGAAAAAACAGCATTACAAAAAGATCTAGACCGCGCTCAAGAACTTTTAAACGAGCGTAATGCAGCAAGTACAGATAAAGAACGTCAAGCAGCAGCACAAAAAGCAGTAAACGAATTATTCACGAGCGATCAACCATCAACAGATACAATCAAAGACACAACAACACAAGCTTCCATTGACGATGCGCAAGGATTAATCGACCTAGTAGTAGACCCAACAGTAAAAGCAGCACTACAAAAAGACTTAGATCGTGCCCAAGAATTGTTGAACGAACGTAACGCAGCAAACGCAGCAGAAAAAGCACGTCAAGAAGCAGCCCTAAAAGCAGTAAACGAACTATTCAACAGCGACAAACCATCAACAGACGCAATTAAAGACATCACGAACCAAGATGCAATCGATGCAGCACAAAAATTAGTAGATGCAGTAACAGATCCAACAGTAAAGGCAGCACTACAAAAAGATCTAGACCGCGCTCAAGAATTGCTAGATGCACGTAACGCAGAACTAGCAGCAGAAAAAGCACGTCAAGAAGCAGCCCTAAAAGCAGTAAACGAATTGTTTAACAGCGACAAACCATCAACAGACACAATCAAAGACATCACGAACCAAGACGCGATCGATGCAGCACAAAAATTAGTAGACGCAGTAACAGATCCAACAGTAAAAGCAGCACTACAAAAAGATCTAGACCGTGCGCAAGAACTATTAGATGCACGTAACGCAGCAGCATCATCAGAACAAGAACGTCAAGAAGCAGCGAAAAAAGCAGTAGACGAGTTATTCACTAGCGACAAACCATCAACAGATACAATCAAAGATACAACAACACAAGCTTCCATCAACGCAGCACAAAAATTAGTAAACGTAGTAACAGATCCAACAGTAAAAGCTGAACTACAAAAAGATCTAGACCGTGCGCAAGAACTTTTAGACGCTCGTAATGCAGCAGAAGCAGCAGAGAAAGCACGCCAAGAAGCAGCACAAAAAGCAGTAAATGAATTGTTCAGCAGCAACACCCCATCAACAGACGCAATCAAAGGATCAACAACACAAGCTAAAATTGACGCAGCACAAAAATTAGTAGACGCAGTAACAGACCCAACAGTAAAAGCACAACTACAAAAAGATCTAGACCGTGCGCAAGAACTTTTAGATGCTAAAAATGCAGAACAAGCACGTCAAGAAGCAGCACGTAAAGCAGTAAACGAATTATTCACGAACGATACACCAGCATCAAACGAAATCAAAGACCCAACAATCCAACCATCTATTGATGCAGCACAAAAAATCATTGACACAGTAACAGATCCAGACGTAAAAGCACAATTACAAAGAGATTTAGACAAAGCACAACAACTATTAGACATGCGTTCATCAACAGTCGGAACAATCACACCAGCTGACTTCCTAATCGGTGGCGACAAGTATGTAACAGGAACATTCACAGGAAGCGTAGCGAAAATCTCTCTACTTGTAAATGACAAAGAATACACGGGCGGAGCAGTCAAAGCAGACGGTACCTTCACCTTCTACGCAAACGACAAAAACATCAAGAAAACCGACACAGTATTCGCAGTAGCATACGACAAATACGGTAAAGAACTAGAAAGAACAAAAGTGAAATTCGTAGTCGTAACAGCAGGTAAAATCACACCAGCAACTTACAACCTAGCATCAGACAAAAACATCACAGGAACGTACACGGAAGACGTAGCAAAAGTAACGGTAACAGTTGGCGACAAAGTGTACAAAGGCGGAACAGTAGCAAACGGCACGTTCACATTCTATGCTTTTGACAAAATCAAGAACACAACAGACGCAGTAACGATCCACGCATACGATTCAGTAGGTAAACTACTCGACACGAAAACACTAAAAGTAGTAACAGGCGTACCAGTTGTAACAAAAGGTAGCATCACAGTAAACGACATGTTAGTACCAGGCGACAAAAACATCACAGGAACATATACAGATGACGTACACTATGTAGTTGTAACAGTAGACGGTACAGAATATAAAGGCGGTACTTTTGTAGACGGCGAATTCAAGTTCTATGCATTCGACAAAATCACAAGCGCTAGCAGCAAAGTAACGATGCAAGCCTTCGATAAAGCCGGTAAAGTCCTAGATACGAAAACAGTGAAACTTGTAGCACCAGCAGGCGAGAATGCAAACAAAGGCGCAATCACGCTGAACGCATTCACACTTGGCGACAAAAACATCACAGGAACTTACTCAGGTGAAGTAAAATCAGTACAAGTAACAGTAGGCGAAACAACGTATAAAGGCGGAACATTCACAGACGGCGAATTCAAATTCTACGCTTTCGACAAAATCAAATCCACAACAGATACAGTTACTATTAAAGCACTAGACAAAGACGGTAACGTATTAGATACAAAAACAGTAACAGTAGCAGCAAAATAATTAGTTAGACTTTGAGTGGTAACCCGGAAATTTAGGGTTGCTGCTCTTTTTTATTTTAGGGCGTTATTTTGACAGGGTGGAAGAAATTGCTTATGATGAGGAAGAGATGCATTGTGATTCGAATCACATAAAATCTCTAACTAAAAAAATCGGGGGAATGCAGAATGAATATCATAATTTTAGGCGCATTTGGGCATCTTGGAAAGGCGGTTTACCAACTTTTAGAGCCGCTGCCGAATGTCAATTTGACGTTGTTTGGACGGGAAAAAGAGAATATCGAGGTGGCTTCGACGACAAAAGTGATTTTTGGTGATGCGACGAATCCAGAAGATTTGGAAGATGCGCTTCGTGGACAAGATGTAGTTTTCTCAACGCTTGGTCCGTTTCATGTGGAGACTTTCGCGAAACCGCTAGTGGAGACGATGGAGAAGCTGGATGTGACAAGGCTTTTTTGGACGACGCAGTTTCAAATTAGACAGGACGAAGTGACGGAGGAGAACATTGCACTTGCGAAGACGTTTGGCTTTGATGAGGAGATGGAGCGGACGTATGTGGCGAATCAGAAGCTGGGCGCGCAGATCATTGAAGATAGTAGCCTCGATTACACCTTGCTGATGCCGCATTTCTTTAAATACGATAACAGCATCGCAAAAGTGATTCTGCAGGACGAGGATGAAACGGTGGAAGGTGAGCCGATTAGTATTTATAGTTTGGCGCTAGGACTGGTGTATTTATTGCTTCGACCTGAGCTTTATAGTAAAAAAGGTGTTATTATCTCTGCCGCTGAATGAGATTAGCGTTTAATATGTATTAAGAGCCCCCTGATTATGGAATCTAGAGGGCTCTTTCGTTGATTTAGTTTACAATAACATTAGTTTCCTGAAGAATCTCGTTCGTCGCATTATACGCGGTCAGGACAACTTTATCATTCTTACTTGTGATTAAACTTTTCGCATAGTACTGGAATTGACCGGCTGGGAGAACTTGAACAGTCGCTTGTTGCACGTTGTTTACTGTTAGGCGTATTCTCACTACATCGCCTGTATATTCCCCTTTTACGTAGTTGTCAGCTCCGATTGTGAATGGGTTTACCGTGACGCTTCCGCTGGCTGATGCGATGGAGAGCACTCTGCTGGTAACTTCTTCGCCTGCTGTATTAAAGGCCACTATTTTTACGCTATCTGTGGCTTTTGTAATGTTTGTTTTTGCGTAATATTTGATGATACCATCTGTCGTGCCAACTCGTTGTAGTGTAACGCCATTGACTTGTAGCTCGATTTTTTTAATATCGCCAATGTATGTGCCTGTTATATAGTTATCTTTGCCGATAGTGAACGTGTTTAGGGTGTCGATTGCTCCTGTGATTGTGACGGGCTTGGTGTCGAGTACTTTTCCGGTGCTGTCATATGCTGTCATTGTAGCAGTATCCTTTGCACTGCGAATGATGTTGTTAGCGTAATACTTGAAATCTGGAGCAGTGACGCCAACTTTTGTACCTTCCACGCCATTGACTGTCAAACTAACTCTCGTAACGTCACCAGAAACTTGACCAGTTACGTAGTTTTCTTTGCCAGGTGTGAATGTGTTTATCGAAGTAATTTTTCCAGCTGTTGCATCAGTAGTAACTGAAATCGTTTTTGTGTCTAAGACTTTGCCGGTATTGTCGTAACCAGTGATCTTAACCACGTCCTTTAGGTTCGAAATAATGTTGCTTGCGTAGTACTTGAAGTCTGGCGTCGTAGCTGGAATTTTCGTACCTTCTACACCATTAACTGTCAAACTAATTTTCGTAATGTCACCAGAGACTTGGCCAGTTACATAATTTTCTTTACCAAGCTTGAATGGATTTAGAGAAGGGAAGGTTCCTGTTGTAAGTTCTTTCGTGACGATAACTGATTTTGTGTCTAAGACTTTGCCGTTCGTGTCATAACCAGTAATTTTAACGTCATCTGTTAATTTGAGAATAAGATTTTTTGCATAGTACTTAAGGTCTGATGCAACAACACCGACTTTCGTACCTTCCACACCGTTGACTGTCAAACTGATTCTCGCAAGATCACCAGTAAATTGCCCGGTTACATAGTTGTCTTTACCGATATAGAAGAAGTTTGGTGTCATTTTAACGGTTGTTGACATTTGCACGTTTACCTTCGTTTTTTGTAGCTCGTTACCGTTTTTGTCATAAGCAATCACGGAAACTTGGTCTGTAGCTGCTTTGATTTTGTCTTTTGCGTAATACTGGTATGGCGAACTGCTGACGGGAATGATTTGTTGTGGCGCATTGTTGATTTCTAGCCCTATTTTAGCGACGTCGCCAGTATACGTTCCTTTCACGTAGTTGTCCACGCCAAATGTAAAGGCATTTGCAGTGATAGTTCCCGATGTTTTGTTGTCTAATAAAAATTTGGCTTTAGCTAGCTGTGCTTGTAGTTCTGCTTTTAAAATTGGATCTTTTACAGTGTCTACTGCTTTTTTGGCTGCGTCAATGGCTAGTTGGTCTGTAGCTGGTTTGATGGAGCCTGAATCTGGGCTGTTATTTGTGAATAATTCTGAGACAGTTTTCGCTGCTGCTGCGTCTTTTTGTGCATCTGCTGCTTCTAGGGCATTATTTGCTGTTGGTCCCCAGTTGTTTGTTGTGAACGCACGGACAGTAAGTGATGTCGTTTTTGGCAAAACAGTTCCTGCTGTATATTTCGTTGCTTTGCTTGATACAACGCCGTCTGCTCCCATCGGATCGGTGCCGTCTGTTGTGTAGTAAACGTCTGTGTTGGCATTCGGGTTGTTTAAAACGACGCCGGATCCGCTTGGGATGATGCTAACGTTTTGCAATGTGTGCGCCATGCCGTATTTTGTCCACATTTCTAGGTTGTATTTCACACGGTCTGGGACTTGGGCTTGAACTTTGACTTGTGTTGTTAACCAATCTTTGTAGATAGTCGTTCTAGCGCCCATGAATGCTGCGTCAAGTTTGTATGCTGCATCGATTTCTTTTTGGTTATCCAGAATGAGTTGTCTCACGTTTGCGACAGATAATGGAGCACCGTCTGCACCTGCGAAGTCACCGTTTGCTGGACCGATTTGTTTTAGTACTTGGTCTTTTACAAGTGTTTTGAACTCGAGGTTTCCGGCTGTTGGGACAGTGGTACTATCTCCTGAAAAATTACCGAACAGGATGCCGGCGCCTTTTCTTGAGTTAGCGTCTGCCCATTTGTAGCGATACGTTCCGCCGCCACCTGCAAAGACAGAAGAGCTTGTCCCAGTGCCGCCGTTATTGTAGAAAGCACCGTCTGTATCATTGATATTGAATTTCATCTTAACACCATTACCGTTTAAAATATCATTGGAAACGACGGCATCTACTTCTTGTTCGGTATCAATAAACATGAAGAGAATTTGTGTTTTGATTAAATCTTCTACATCGACATAGTTTTTGAATTCTTGGAAGTTTTTCGCTGTTGCGACGGCTTTTACTTTTGTTAAAATGTTCGCGTCACCTTCGCCAGCTTCTACGATACCGGGAATAAAATACCCATCTTGGAAGCGGATTTTCGTGTAGTTATCATCGCTGTCGCCGAAGTATTCTTCAAACATGTTTTGACCAAAGTCTTCGCGCATTGTTTTTACGCCCATATATTTCCCGTTGTAGTAGTAGTGTACATATTTTGTGTGCAGGGAAATTTTATTCATTTGTTGTGCCAATGTGTTTGTAACGGTTTCGTCGTAACGGTTGTAGCCTAGGTTATAGACGTCGTTTTGCGGACCATCTTGACCTTCTTTTAATTCTAACTTACTGAATTTACCTACGACTGGGAAAGTTTCGCCTGGTGTTGCGTCAAAGAAGTTGTATTTTGCTTTTTTCGCGTTGTAGTCACGGTGGAATTTCACTGCTACGCCGGAGTTGTACTGTCCAACACTTGCTTGGCCGAATTTTTTTGCGCCGGAGTAGTTGAAATAGTTGGTTCCGCCGCTACCCATGTGTGAATCTAGATACTCAAATGTTCCTGGTGTGTAAGGATCAGCCACTAAATCTGCTGCTGCCCCAGTTACGGAAACGATTGGAAAATCATCGATGGCTTGTGCGTATTCATCGCTTGTAATGTTGTTTTTGAACTGCCATTGATAGCCTGATGTGACTTCGTTTTTGTAGTTATCGCGCAGAACGTACGTGTTGGAAAGGACGCCAGTGTTACCAGTTGCGTCATAGCCGTAGACTTTAACAACGGTTGTTTTGCTGATTTTGATTGGGCCAGTGTAAACCGTACCTTTTGTCGCGCTTGGTTCGCTGCCGTCGAGTGTATATTTTAGTGTAATGCCGGCTTTTGAAGTCATTGTTAAGTCAAAACCAGTGTCATACATGCCGCGATCTTTGCTGAATTGGACGGCGTAGTTTGTTTGACCGCTGTTGTTGGACGTGCCAAACGTTTCATTGCTGAATAGCGTTAATGTTTTGCTTGCGTCTGTTTGGCGCCCGAATGTTTGGTTGTACGCTTGTTTCGTATACTTGATCGAGTCGACCGTTTTGAATTCAGAACCGATTTTTGCGGATAAAACAACGTCGCCGCTACCACCGATTTCGAAGCTTAGGTGATTATTTCCAAGTTCGGGCGCTTTATCTGAATACAGCACGCGGAAACCTTTGGCCGGAATAACAAGGTTGGAAAACTCGAATTTGTCGAGTGTTTTTGTTTTATCGGTCAGGTACATACCCTTGCCTAAAACAACCGGGACATCATTGTCGTTGTAAAGCTCGACCCAGGCGTCTTTAGAGCTTGTGGTGCCTTCTGATGATAGTTCGTTGATGAAGACGTTTTTGATTTTGTCTGGTGTCGTGAGGGCGCCTTCGATGCTTGGACCTTTGGCATTGTTTTTGTATTTGATGATGAGTCTGGCTGAGTTGGCTCCGCCGCCTTGATAAACACTACCGATGTAATTATCACCATCGACGCGGAATGCCATGGATTGACCGTCTTTCCAGCCATTGAAGCGATTTTCGTTGATGATATCTTTCAAATTGGCCGTGCGAACGATTTGGTTAGTTGCTGTGAATGCTGGTTGACTATACTTCACGACCATGTTGCTGTAAGAACGGGAAGTGATGTTTCCAGCTGTGCTTTTGTATATTTCTGGATTGCCAAGTTCGCTACGGATCTCCATGTTAGAGCTTACTTTTGCAGTGGTTGAAGCGGATGTTGTGAATTCTAAATAAGCATCTTCAATTTCTGCTGATTCTGGGAGGTTAACATTGTTAAAACGGAATGCTGAGATGTCTTTGTACGCGGGAGTAAGGGTAGCTGACCAGTAACCGCCGATTCTTAGGTTGTCACCGAGGTTCATTGTTTTTGCAGTACCGTATTCCTCTGCGTCGTCGTTTGCTGTTGCCACTTGAGCTCTAGAATCAC
This sequence comes from Paenilisteria newyorkensis, assembly GCF_000766145.1. Classification (GTDB taxonomy): domain Bacteria; phylum Bacillota; class Bacilli; order Lactobacillales; family Listeriaceae; genus Listeria_A; species Listeria_A newyorkensis. The sequence goes on from NZ_JNFB01000045.1 coordinate 91,641, forward strand.
CGTCTTCTGAGTAATATTCTAGGACTAATTTCGGCGCCATTGTAGCACTTGATTCAAAAGAACGGGCAACGTAAGATCCAGTTTTATCGCCATCTACTTTGAAAACAAGGTCTTTCAGTACGGCGTTGGAGCTGCGCATTTCATTGATAACTTCTGTCAAATCGCCTGTGTTCACAAGATCGTTGACTGCTACTTTTGCTGGTGTTGTAGATTTCGCAGTAGTTTCTGTCAGGGCGCGATTTGTGAAGGAAGCAACGGTGGATGCGAAGGCCTCACCATTTCCGACTTGACCTGCAACTGACAAATTCGTTGGTGTGCTTGATGCTGTTAGTGTCGTGAAGGTAAGGTAAGCTTTTGTAATCACGGCATCGGCTGGGATAGAAACATCTGCAAAACGCACAAATGTAGATTCGGGCACAGCTCTTAGAAGACCGTGTAGATTGAGTGATGTAGCCGTCAAATTGGTAGATGTAGCATTTACTGAAGCATCATCTGTACCGGCTTTGACAAGGTATTCTTTTTTCGCTGAAGGAATGTTTTCCGCATCATCACGAATGGAATACACATACGCTTGAACACCGCTATTTTGTTTGGCGTTATAGGCATAGGCCTTCACTGTCATATTTTTGTCGACTTTGATCGGGCCTGTATAAGTCGTGCCGTTTGTTTCGCTAGGCGTTGAGCCGTCAAGCGTGTATTTGATCGTGTTGATGCTGTCTGTTTTTAGCGTTAAGTCGAAACCGGCTTTGTACATTCCTGTTGTTTGGCTAGGCGTGATGTTTACTAGTGGAGTCGCGCCATTGTTCGAGCTTTCATACGTCCCAGTTGTATAGGAAACGAGATTTTTGTCGGCGTCATTAAAACGGCCTAATGTTTCGTTGTAAGGCATTTTTTTCACGGCAAAAGTATCCAGCGTGTGGAAGCTGCCGTCGTATTTTGTAGATAGATAAAGCGTTGTGTCGCGGTCGCCTAGCGTGAAGTTCGCAGACGCATTATTTTGCGTACCGTTTGCCTTCACGACGCGGTATCCTTTTGCTGGGATATAGATGTTGCTGAGCTCAGATTTACCTAAAGCATTGGCGTCATCGGATATAAAAACATCTTTTGAAAGAAATACTGGAGCATCGTTGTTGTTGAAAATTTCGATCCAGCCGTCTGTCTGAACGTCCGTCCCCATGCTCGCAACTTCGTTTATAAATAGGTTTTTTATTTTGGCGGGATCTTGGGTAACTTCTTCGCCAATCGCGTCTTTTTCGCTGTATGAATATTTAATAACAAGCTTTGGTTGTAGGGCAGCATCGGTTCCACCTTGATAAATACTGCCGATATAGTTGTCGCCGTCGACTTTAAAAGCGAGCGCGTTTCCGTTTGTCCAACCCATTAAGCGTGTTTCGTCGATGATGCTTTTTAGATTAGGCGTTCGGATAACTTGTTTGGTGGTTGCAAAAGATGGTTGCTGGTATGTCACGGTAGAAGCTGTGTAGTCACGGTTGCTGATGTTTCCAGCGGTAGTTGCGTAGGTTGCTGGATTGCCTAATTCGGCTGCAATCGCCATGTTGGAAGTCTGGTTGGCAACGGTAGCTTTTGTTGTAAATTCCAAATAAGCATCGTCAATTTTCGCGTTTTCTGGAAGGTCTACATTCGCAAAACGGAACGCGGATAGGTTTTTATTTGCCGGAGTTAGTGCTGCTGCTGTGTAACCGCCGATTTTCATTTCAGCATTTAAGGCGATTGTTTTAGCTGTGCCTGATTCTTCTGCGTCATCGGATGTGTTGCTGATTTTCGCGTTGTATTCGCCTGTTGGAGACGTGTATTCAATCATGAGTTTTGGTGCCATTGGAGCGCTAGAGTCGAAAGAACGCATAACGAATGAGCCTACGCCACTGCCAGTTACTTTGAACACGTAATCTTTAATGTCCGCAGTATTCGCGCGCATTTCTTTCACTATAGATGAAACGTCGTCGGTATTGAAAATGGTATTTGTGGCAACAACGGGGGTTTTCATGCTCATCGTGGTGGTTGTGAAGGTGCGGCTTGTGAAGGATGCGACAGTGCTTGCAAATGCTGCTTGCGTGCCAAGTTCTCCTGCCACATTAATGGTCGTGGATTGAGCGGCTGAGGATGCATCACGAGCTGTGAATGCGATGTAAGCTTTTGTGATTTTTGCGTCTGTTGGTAAGGCTACATCGGCAAAACGTAAATACGTGGCCTGTGTTGCGCCTGCTAAACCGTGTAAATCAAGGCCGGTACTCGTTAAGTTCACCGCCGTACTCGAAACTTCGGCGTCATCGGCACTTTTTTGAATCGGAAATTCTTTGGCGAATGCAAATGTTTGCTCCTCGTTCACAGTGTTTGTAGATTGCGTCATGGCTTGGGTTTCTGCGAATGTCACGATATTCCCGATGGAACTAGGTACTATGAGAGAGACGATCATCGCCATCGATAAAACTTTTAATCCAAAATTACTTTTCTTTTTCATGTTTAAAATCATAACTACTTATGCATAATTCTTTATGGCTGGCAGTTATATCCTCCTTATTTTCTCTAGAATAGTTAACATTTTTTCTTTGTTTGTGTCGAACCATTATTTTACAATTAAACCGTGTTTTTCTATATCGGATAGATTGATTTTCATTATGTTATAGAAATATCTAATCGCATGGTAATGCTAGATTCATAGCACTCAAACATGCGTGTTAATCACCACTTTCCTAGTTATTTTTAAATGGGAGCGCCTTTGCTATTCGCTCTTATCCCTACTTATATTTTACCTGCGTTTGGGGTTTCAAGTCATTAGAATGGGCGTAACTTTTTTTGCGTAAAATGGGATGTTCACAGAAAAGACATCAATGTAACAGCTTAAAAACGCATGATTTGTGATTCATCAGAGTGCATATTTATTCGCTAAAAAGCAGAAAAAGCAGCATGACTCACCTAACTAAAAGTAGGGAATGATACTGCTTTTTCTTATTTGCTATGGGATCTAGCTTCCAAAACCTCACCTAAAGCGGTGAAATCTCGTTTTATCGGCGGCATATGCCAAACGAGCACGTCGACGTCCGTGATGCTGGGCAGAGGCGAGTCACTGATAATAAGATCGTGTTGCGCCCAATGTTCCCTAGGCTTTAGATCATCACAGAAAACAATCATTTCCTCCGAATAATAACGGCGAATCTGCGTTTTCAAATATTCCTCCCACATGAACCCGCTTTTTGAAATGATTTTAACGTGAAGAGCGCGAGTATATGCCTCCGTCAGTAACGCCACAGAAAAAAGATTATGGATGTAAGTCGCAATAACCTCTCGATTGGACCTCAAAAACTGAAAATCCGGCCAAGTTTCATATTTTTTCAATGTCGTTATAATTTTTTCTTTCTCCTGCGTATCGGGAACAAGTTTTTTCGAGAAATAATCGACATCCAGGATCAGATTTGCTTTTTCAATGAAAAGAAAGCGCGCCAGATAATCCACAATACTCACTTTTAGCGCAAGCGTATCCGCAACGCGACCATTCAAAATCGTCAAAAGATCCTCCGCAATCGATGTACGCGGACCTTGAAATTTTTCGCTATAGTACAGGCGCATCACCATCCGTTCACGATTGACATACGTAAACGAACCCAGGAAACACATAATAATAATCATATAACGCTCCACAGGAATTATATGGCTACCAAGCGCATCTTCCAAATCACTAAAATCAATCTCCATCGCATTATGATACGTATAAATATCTTTCCAAAATTGCTCATCCTCCGCGCTTGGATTAATCGTATGCCCTTGTTTAATGCGCCTCAAAGACACTGCAATAGCCGTTGCATAATCGACACGGGTACTAGGTGAAAAATAAACTTTCATATGATGTTCGAATTTTTGAATAAATTTATCTATATAGGTTTCAAAGTCGAAATCCGGAATGACCCAACCAGAATACGGATAGCACTTACTGAAAAGATGGTAGAAAAAGAAACGGATATTCATCTCACCACCCTGTATTTCGAGCGGGGCATTGTTCAGCACAAGCCGACTTCTAGCCAAGAAAGTATCCACCTCAGCCAATTTCACATAGAAGGTAGACCGACTCACAAAATTGTTCTCCGCCCATTCCGAGATTGTCGTTTTCTCGCCATCAAAAGCAGAAAGCGCCAATTGGAACAGGTGACTTGTCGATATCATATACGCCGTCAAATAATCAAAATTAATCTGAGGAGTCGTTTGCATCGATAGCTTTTTATCCGCCTCAAGAATCTGAGCGACATCCTCGGGAAGTGTGGCGTTGAGCGTCTCGATGTCCGCATTCAAAGTATTAACAGAACATTCCACAATAGTAGCAACTTCTTTTTTTACAATCGGAGCATCTGCAAAAAACAGCAAATTGAGTAGTTTTAATCGGCGATAATCCGATGCGGGAATAATATTTTTCACTAGTAAAACCTCCCTCGTATCCTTATGCTACTATCCTAATGAAATTTCCAGCTGAGGTCAAATATGAGTTACCATTTTCTTGCGCAATGTAGAAATATCACTATATAGAAGAAAGCAGAAAATTCGACGCTATTTCTAACACAATCAAGGTTGCGATACCCAATAAGCTATGCTATAATTATACCTCGTGAGTAATTAAAAATTATTCCTTGCCCGTTTCTAGTCCCGAAGCCGCAAAACGTGTTGGAAAGACTGGAGAGGTTGTTATAATATAAGAGATGAAACGCTTAAAAAAGATTGTAGGTCCTTCTTGTTTTTAAATGGGTAGGACGTAAAATTCTGCTTTAAACAAATCGAGCGAAAGCGTTTGTAGTCCGCAAAATTGTTGGAATGCGAACGCTTGCCGCCGATTTATATCGCTTATGAACCAACTTCAGGGCCGCTAAGACCACAAGGAGGTGTAAAGAGATGGCAAGAACATATGAAATTATGTACATTATCCGTCCAAACATTGAAGATGAGGCGAAGAAAGCTTTAGTAGAGCGCTTCGACGGCATTTTAACTGACAATGGTGCGGAGATCATCGAATCGAAGGATTGGGGTAAACGTCGTTTGGCTTATGAAATCGAAGACCATAAAGACGGTTTGTACCAAATCACTCGTATTTCTGCTACTGCTGCGGATTCTATCAATGAATTCGACCGTTTAGCAAAAATTTCTGATGATATCATTCGTCACATGATCATTAAAGAAGAAGCTTAATATTCCCCGAGTCATGGCTCGGATTTTTATGAAAAAAAGAGAGGAGGTTGGTTCTACTTATGATGAACCGTGTTGTATTAGTTGGTCGTCTGACAAAAGATCCTGAATTACGTTACACTCCTGCGGGCGTTGCAGTTGCGACATTTACACTTGCTGTAAACCGCAACTTTACTAACCAAGCTGGAGAACGTGAAGCAGATTTCATCAATTGTGTTGTTTGGAGAAAGCCGGCTGAAAACGTTGCGAATTTCCTTAAAAAAGGGAGTTTAGCAGGTGTTGACGGTAAGGTTCAAACGCGTAATTATGAAGGTCAAGACGGTAAGCGTGTCTATGTAACAGAAATTCTTGCTGAAAGTGTCCAATTCCTAGAACCCCGCAGTGCAAACGGTGGCGGTAATGGTGGTGGCTACAGCAATAACAATAATGATGGCGGTGGACAGCAGCAGTCGTATAGCACTAGCAATACTGGCGGCGGCTTCAACCAACAGAATGATAATAGCTACGGACAACAGAATCAACAACAACCTCAATCTCAGAGTTACCAAGCACCACGTAACGCCGATCCATTTGCTAGTGATGGCAAGCCAATCGACATTTCAGATGACGATTTGCCGTTCTAATAAATCGAGAAGATTACGTATGACTGGATTTTAATTTGATAGGAGGAAACTATAATGGCTGGAGGACGCAGAGGCGGACGCCGTCGGAAAAAGGTTTGTTACTTTACTTCGAACGGAATTACGCATATCGACTATAAAGATACTGAGTTACTGAAAAAATTCGTTTCCGAACGTGGAAAAATTCTTCCTCGTCGTGTAACTGGAACGAGCGCTAAATATCAACGTAAATTAACGATTGCTATCAAACGCTCACGCCAAGTAGCATTATTACCATTTGTTGCTGAAGAGAAATAAAACCTGAACCTCCCGATTTCGGGAGGTTTTGTTTTGGTTGTTTGAACGAAGTGAATTACAACCAAAATATAAGGGTGAGCGCAGCGAGCAGTTAATCCACCAGAGTTGTTCCCCTGATACACCCACCAAACCTGATTGAGAGTAAAACCTCGCTAGAAGATACACCCCAATGCAGGCCAATTGGTTGTTTGAACGAAGTGAATTACAACCAAAATATAAGGGTGAGCACAGCGAGCAGTTAATCCATCAGAGTTGTTCCCCGATACCCCACCAATCCAAACCAACTTTTCCAACCTAATTTCCCAGCCCTACAAAAAACATACATAACAAACCCAAGCTGTACTTCCTTTTACTTATCTCGTTTAAAGCATTGACGCACATACGCATTAAAGTGTATGATAGATAGAGGATTTTAAAATACATTTTATAACAAAAAACAATAGGGAGCTATAAAAAATTATGTTTTGGAAATCGTTATTAAGAAAGAAACCGTTAGAAGCACTTATTCATAATAAAAGTAATAGTATTCATTTGAAAAAAACGCTTGGCGCGATGGATTTAATTTTCCTAGGCGTCGGGGCGATTGTTGGAACTGGGATATTCATTTTACCAGGAACGATTGCGGCGCTTTATTCGGGGCCGGCAATCGTGCTATCCTTTGTCATTGCGGCGGTAGTCTGTGCGCTCGCGGCTCTTTGTTACTCTGAGTTTGCGTCGTCGGTTCCGGTTGCAGGAAGTGCCTACACGTATGGCTATGTCATTTTTGGGGAATTTATTGCTTGGCTGCTCGGCTGGGCGCTTTTGCTGGAGTACGGTTTGGCCGTGGCATCGGTTGCAAGTGGCTGGTCATCGTATTTCAAAACGTTGCTGTCTGGATTCAACTTGCATATTCCCGATGCGATTTCGGGTGCATTTAATCCGGCGGCTGGGACTTATGTCAACATTCCGGCGATTGCGATTGTCGCGATTATTGCGTACTTATTGACGCGCGGAATTCGTGAATCGACACGGGTCAACGCGTTCATGGTTATTTTGAAAATCAGCGTGATCCTGCTATTTATCTTGGTTGGCGTATTCTATGTGAAACCGGATAATTGGGAGCCGTTCATGCCATTTGGATTTAGTGGCGTGCTGAACGGTGCAGCGCTAGTATTCTTCGCGTATCTCGGGTTTGACGCGGTTTCGTCGGCTGCTGAGGAAGTAAAAAATCCGCAGAAAAACATGCCGATTGGGATTATTGGGTCGCTGCTCGTGTGTACGGTTTTGTATATCGCGGTTTCCATCGTATTGACTGGAATCGTGTCATATCAGGACTTGAACGTGGCTGATCCAGTTGCTTTTGCGCTACAAGTTATCAATCAAAATTGGATTGCGGGAATCGTGTCGCTGGGCGCGGTTGTCGGGATGATTACGGTTATTCTCGTGATGCTTTATGGCGGAACGCGCCTGATTTATGCGATGGGTCGTGACGGGTTGTTGCCGAAAAGCATGGCGGAAATCGATGCAAAAACAAACACGCCGATCAAAAGTACTTGGACGTACGCGATTGTTATCATGTTTTTCGCTGGTTTTGTGCCGCTGAATCGCTTGGCGGAACTGGTGAATATGGGGACGTTGTTCGCGTTCATGATGGTTTCGATTGGGATTATCTTTTTGCGTCGTAATAAATCGATTGCGACTGGCGGCTTCAAAACACCGCTATATCCGGTATTGCCGATCGTCTCCTTCTTGATGTGCCTATTCTTGATTACGAGATTATCCGTTGAAACGTGGATTGCGTGCGGGGTTTGGTTCTTGCTAGGCTTGGTTTTATATTTCACATTTGGACGTAGGAACAGTACGTTGAATAAATAGGAAAAAGGTACCTTAGCTACGTCGGTAGCTAGGGTATTATTTTTGGTCGGAGCAAAATTTTTTCGTGTTTGTAGTCTTTTTCTTCCTTTGGTACAATAGGGATAATAAATAACGTGATATCAAAGGAGTGCGACGGCGGATGGCAGATTTGGTTTTTGATAGTGGTAGAATTGTTCGTGATTTATTAGTGAACTTTCAGCAGGTGAAAAATTCGGGCGTGATGGGCGTTGATAAGCGGATTCGGTTTTTGGTGGCGCAGTTATTCACAAGTGAGCAGGAAGTGATGGATGGTCAGGCTTTCAAAGATGCGACGACGCTTTTTAAGAAGCAATTGGGGTTTTTCAATGCGCTCGATGGGAATACGCGGGCGTCGCTTGCTGGGCTGTTATTGGTGAATGGGCAAAATGATGAGAAGACCGTGGCGCGCGTGATTGATAATTATGAATTGCTTGTGGAAAGCGGATTCAAACGGACGAACTTTACGTATTTTGGCGCGTATTTGCTTTTGCGGACGGCGGATAAGCCGCGAAATGTGGCGGAGCGGGCGCGTAATATTTACATGGCTTTGCGGAAGCAGCATCCGTTTTTGACGGGGGCGGAGGATGTGACGTCGGCGGTTTTGATGGCGCAGCTGGATACGTCGCTTTCGGTGGAGCAGTTGACGGAAATCAATGAGTATTATTTTACTGAATTTAATCGTGCGGGATTCCGAAGAAACGACAGTTTGCAGTTTTTGGCGGCGACTTCTACGCTGATTTATTTGGATCGTGACGCGAATCATGTGAAAAAAGTGGTGCATTTGGCGGAAGAGCTCGAGCATGCGGATGTGAAAATTAGACCGATTCATTATGTGACGCTTGGAATTTTGGCGTATGTGAGGGAAAGTGCGGAGCTGGATGCGGTGTTTTTTGATTTGCTAGAGGCGATGCGGGGGGACAGCGGTTTGCGTTGGAATCGGGAGTTCTACACGGCGATGGCGCTTAGTTTGTACACGGAGGATCAGGCGCGCAACATGACGAAAGATCAGGTCGAGAGCTTGATGGTATCGGTGCACGTGTTGATTGCAATCGAGCGAGCGGCAGCGGCCAGTGCAGCAGCGGCAGCCAGTGCGGCGGCTGCGAGTAGTGGCGGAGGTTCTTAATTGACTTCGCCCCGAGACAGTGTAAAAATGAGAGGGTAAGTGTTTATCAAATGAAGCTGTGATAAAACTCAGAACAGGGAGAATCGCCAACCTAAAGTGGGTGGGACGTAAAATTTCGCTTAACACAAATCGAGCGAAAGCGTTTGTATTCAGGGGAGTTGGCGGAAGCCGGAAGCGGAGCATACTGGTGTATGTGAGAACCGGAAGTCTGTCAACTCCCCTGAATGCGAACGCTTGTCGCCGATTTATCTGAGGTAGGCTCCAGACTCATTTATCAAATAAGACAAAGAGGTGTTTCCATTGAACAAAATTAATCTTGGTAACAGTGGCATGCTCGTTCCTGAAATCGCGCTTGGTTGTATGCGTATGGCCGATTTATCGAAGGACGATGCGGCAAAAATGATTAACACAGCGATGGATGCGGGGATTAATTTCTTCGATCACGCGGATATTTATGGTGGCGGAAAATCAGAGGAAGTTTTTGCGGATGCGGTGGGAATGAATCCAGCGGTACGCGAAAAAATGATTTTACAGTCGAAATGTGGCATTCGCCCAGGCATGTTCGATTTTTCGAAAGAACATATTTTAGAGTCGGTGGACGGTATTTTAAAACGTTTGCAGACGGATTATATCGACATTTTATTGCTTCACCGTCCTGATACATTAGTGGAACCGGAAGAAGTAGCGGAGGCGTTCACAGCGCTTAAGAAAAGTGGCAAAGTGCGCGAGTTTGGTGTGAGTAACCAGAACCCGATGCAAATCGAGCTTTTGAGCAAATACGTGGAACAAAAATTGGTCGCAAATCAGCTGCAGCTCAGCATTACCAACACGGGCATGATTGACGCAGGGCTTAATGTGAACATGAAAATTGACCGCTCGATTGACCGTGATGGCAGCATTTTAGACTATTGCCGTCTGAAAGATATTACGATTCAAGCGTGGTCGCCGTTCCAATTCGGCTTTTTCGAAGGGGTTTTCCTCGATAATCCGAAATTCCCTGAGTTGAACAAAGTGATCGATCGCATTTCTGCTGAAAAAGGCATGGAAAATACGGCAATCGCGACAGCGTGGATTTTACGTCACCCGGCGAAGATCCAAACGGTGGTAGGAACGATGAACCCTGAACGTTTGCAAGCGATTAGCGCAGCGTCAAATATTACGCTGACACGACAAGAATGGTATGAAATCTATTTGGCAGCGGGTAATGAATTGCCTTAATCCGACGAATAAAAAAGGACACATGCATGACCACCGAATTTGAGGAGGTTTTGCATGTGTCACTTTTATTTAACGAAATATTCTTTGCCATAGTGTCCGTTTAGCAGTAACCTCTAGCTGTTCGGCTAATAAATGCTGTGTTTTTTGAATAGCATGGCCGAGTTGTCCAAACTGGCTTTGCGATGCTTTACTCGTTTGCTTGATCTGATTTTCCATTTTGTTCAACCGAGCGTTGATAGCCACGAGTTTTTTATCTAAATTTTGAATCAAGAGGGCTGTATCGGTGATTGTTTTATTTGCTTTTTTCGTGCGGGCGTAGAAAACTTGATATTGTTGCGTGTCTTTTGGCAGGAATGGGATAACCTGTTGTCGTTTTAATTTCCGCGAATGTTGCCATCGTTGTAGTAATGTCATGTGGAGTAAGCGCTTCTGATACAGATGCAACGGGAGTGAATCTTTTGCGAAGTTACATGTCATGCAAGCGCAGACTAGGTTTGTGAACGTTGTGAGACCGTTCTCGCAAGCCGGAATGACATGATCCGCCGTATCGCCGCGACCGCCACAATAAACGCATAGTTGCCGATCGCGCCTGCGAACCATTCGTTTAATATCTATTTCTCGGTAAAAAATATGAATCCGATCCGGCTGAATTAAGCCAGCAACGCCACCACTAATAAGCTGTTTGGCCTCGTCATAAGATATTTTACGCTTGCCTTGCTTGTTAGTATGCAGCGATATAGCCGTGATACTTTCCTTTTTTGCCAGTAGCCTATAATCGTAAAAATAATGAACCCCATCGAAAACTGTCTTCATGTCTAACCTCCTATGCAGTATGTCCATACGAGAATTGTACAATGGATAGCTAGAAGAGTCAAAAATAGTTTTTGTAACATTTTAAACGTTTATAAATCGATTTTCACTGGCAAAACGGCCTTAAACAGCTTATCCATCTGTGCCCAATCGGCGGGCGTTGTCATCTGCTGCGACCAATACATAATCGCGCCCAAATTTGCCGCATAAATATACGTCAACAGCTCAGCGGGAATATCATCTGAAAGCGTCAATTTATCCATATTCGCCTCGATATCCTTCTGAAATTCCGTCAAAAAAAACGAAGCCATCGTCTTGAAAAACGTATCATCATTCTTCTGCTTCTCAAGCACCAACTGCATATCCATGTATACCGTATCAAACCCAGACTGAAACGGATGATTAATCCGGTCCTTAATATCCAACGCAAAATAGTCCTGAAACTGCTCATGCAACACATACATTAACAAATCATACTTATCAAAAAAATGCTTATAAAAAGTAGTCCGGTGAATCAAAGCTTCCTTACAAATACTATTCACCGTAACACTAGCCAGCTCCTGCGTTTCAAGCATTTGCAATAGCGTTTTATAAAGTGCATTTTTCGTTTTTCGCACACGTAAATCCGAATCGTTCATCTACACATCTCCTAAAGTGTTGCTTAACTATACAGACCAAACAATCTGGTTCTTACATTTCATCTCGAAATCGTGTAATATACACTGTATGTCTATAAATATATAATAGCGTGAATCGAAGGAGGAAACAACCAATTGGCAAATTTACTTTACAAATTAGGACAGACTTTCGCTAAACACAAATGGAAAACAATCATTTCCTGGTTTGTTGTTTTAGGAATAATCGTGGCCGTACTAGGCGTCAAAGGTATTAATTTTACAGATGACATCAAAATGAGCGGTCTTAAATCACTAGATACATCGAATAAAATCGAGGAAGAATTCAAGCAGGATAGTCAAAAAGGCAGCATCCGCGTCGTCTTTAAAAGCGACCAAGAAAAAGGTATCGTGACACCTGAATCGCAAGCTGCAATCACGCAAGTTTTAGCAGAAATTAAGAAAAGTGATGACAAAATAGAAAGCATCGCGAACCCGTACGAAGCAAAAACAATCAGTCCAGACATGACAACGGCTTTCGCTGATATTAGTTACAACGTCAGCGCGCTCGCGGTCAATGAGAAATCGATTGATAAAGTCAAAGATGCGCTAAAAGGCATGGATGACAAGCATCTTCAAACCGAGATGACTGGTAATGTCATGATTACACCAATGGATATCGGCGGTTCATCAGAAGCAATCGGTATCGTGGTGGCGCTAGTCATCCTGATCATCGCATTTGGTTCGGTAATCGCAGCAGGACTGCCAATTATCACGGCGATTCTAAGCTTGGGAACAAGTGTCGGCATTATTGCGATCATTTCCAGTTATTTCGAAATGCCAAACGTCACGCTCACGCTGGCGGTCATGATTGGCCTCGCCGTTGCGATAGATTACGCGTTATTTATCCTATTTAAATACCGCCAAATCATCCGCACCGAGAAAAATCACCTAAAAGCAGTCGGACTCGCGACAGGAACAGCAGGTAGCGCCGTCATTTTTGCCGGAATTACCGTTATTATCGCCGTATGTGGTTTATCCCTTGTCGGCATCGAATTCCTGACCGTTATGGGACTCGCATCCGCACTCAGCGTCCTATTCGCCGTGCTTTCCGCGCTAATCCTAATCCCAGCATTCATCGGCGTTTTCCATAAGAAAATTAAGCCACAAAAAGAAAAAGCCGGCAAAAAAGGCGACAACATTTGGACGAAATTCGTTGTTGGGAAACCACTTATTGCCTTCCTAATCGCGGTTATCGTTCTCGGCGGACTCAGCATCCCGTTCGGCTCGATGGAACTCGGAATCCCGGATAACGGCTCGAAACCGAAAGACTCCACCGAGAAGAAAGCGTACGATATTCTATCCGACAAATTTGGCGAAGGTTTCAACGGACCATTGGTTATTTTAGCGGATACAACAGAAAAAGGCAGTGCTGCCAATCTAGCCGCAGTCACAAAACACATTTCTGGTATGAAAGACGTGGCCATCGTAACGCCGCCAATGCCGAATGAAAATGGTGACTACGCGCTGATTACCGTCATTCCAAAAACAGGACCGACAAGCAGTAAAACAACGCAACTCGTTCATGATTTACGCAGCTACGCAAAAACAGCCGATAGCAAATACGGCGTCAACATGGAAGTAACCGGACAAAGCGCAATCAACATCGACATGTCCCAAAAACTCAACGACGCGATTCCAGTTTTTGCAACCGTTATTGTTGTATTGGCATTCATCCTGCTCACAGTCGTGTTCCGCTCACTACTGATTCCACTGACTGCCGTTCTTGGCTTCGTGCTCTCACTAACAGCGACACTCGGCTTCACGACGATGGTTATGCAAGACGGCGTATTTAGCGAACTGTTCGGCATCAGCACCACCGGCCCAGTTCTCGCCTTCCTGCCAGTCATCACGATCGGCATCCTGTTCGGACTCGCGATGGATTACGAGGTATTCCTCATGTCCCGCGTCCACGAAGAGTACACACTAACAAAAGACAACACGCATTCCATCAAAACTGGCTTGAAAGAAAGCGGGCCCGTCATCATTGCAGCAGCTCTGATCATGTTCTCCGTCTTCATCAGCTTCGTTTTCGCGCCAGACCCAATGATCAAATCAATCGGGATTGCGTTAGGTTTCGGCGTATTATTCGATGCATTTATCGTGCGTCTAACAATCATCCCAGCCCTAACAAAACTATTCGGAAAAGGCTCATGGTACATGCCGAAATGGTTGGATAAAGTGTTGCCATCGATGGATATTGAAGGGCATCATTTGAAGGATAAGAAGTAAGGATTTTTAACAGCATAAAACCCGCGGACATCGTAATCTCATACGTCGTCCGCGGGTTTTTATGTTACTTAATAAATACGGTCGCTATTGAATGTTAATCGTTTTAGAGGATACCGCAGATCCCATGGAATTATAACTAACAAGCGTGACTCGATCTGTTGCTTTTGTGATGCCCTGTATATTTTCCTAACAGATATGTTGGCACCCCTAAAGGAGACTATAACGAAAGTCTATAGAAGGATGTGTCAAACATTTTTTTCCCCTATGGAATCTTGACATCAACTGATATAATTTCTACGTTGTTTGAGTCAAGACCAATTAGCTTCACCTTATTTGATGCAGTTAAGCCTATTGATTTGATGTAATATTGAAAAGTACCATCGGGCTGAACATTGACAGTAGTTTTTTGTTCTAGATCATCAACACTAAGCTTTATCTTTTGTACATCGCCCTCTATAGAGCCTTTAATGTAACCTGTTTTATTAATCTCGCTTGTTAGTATTTTTGGCTTGTTCAAGACCTTCACTGTAGATTTAGCAAGAACGTTACCCTTGGAATCGTAAGCGGTCGCGATAACAATTTGTGTGGATGCTGAGATGAGATTTTTTGCATAGTATTGGAAATCGGAACCTGATGCGGGAACATTAATCCTTGTGCCAGCTACATTATCGACGGTTAGTTCGATTTTAGCAACGTCACCCGAAAATGTGCCTGTAACATGAGAGTCTCCCAATGTGTAAGTATTTGTTTGGATGTCTCCTGATGGTCCAATAGGAACGGTGACTTCACTTACTGGTATACCAGCTGAATTATAACCAATTAATTGCACCACTTGATCTTTATTTGTAATTAGCTTGTACGGATAATATTTAATTGTGTTATTTGTTACGTTGATGCGTTGCTTCGTCTCAGCATCTATTTTTAACTCTACTTGAACAAGATCACCAGTGTACACGCCGGTTACGTAGCTATCTTGACCTAGCATAAATTTAGACGGTTCAATGCTACCGGTTGCCCCTATGTCTACTCTCTTTCTATCTAATTCTTGACCTAATGAATCGTAACCAACTACAAAAACTTTGTCGTCTAACTTTGTAACTAGGTCTTTTGCATAGTATTTGAGGTTTGGTGGTGTTACACTTATTTTTCCTTTTTCAACGTCATTTATTATAATGCTGATTTTCGTAATATCACCAGAGAATATACCTTGTATATAGTTTTCTAAGTCTATTGTGTATGGGACTGTTGTCAGAGCGCCTTTTGTTGAGATTATATCAACCTTGACTCGATGCAACTCTTCGCCAGCCGAATCATAGCTGATAACATATACTTCTTTGGTTGCGTTATTTATGCCTCTGATAAAATAGCTGTACGTTGGAGATGTTGGAGTGATTTTTTGTTGCAAAGTACCGTCAATTTCTAAAGCTATTTTAGCAACCGGTCCAGTATATGTTCCAGTTACACGGTTGCTGCCATCAATTATTTTGTATTCATCTGCTTTCAATGTGGAAGGCTCTTTTTCAAAAACGAATTGGAATGATTCGCCTGACTTACCTGATGTATTTACGACTATATCCCAATTATCCCCTGCTGATGTAACGGTACCTTTTTCGGATTTTAAACTAATTGCGGTATAAGATTCTTTAGGTACCGAGAAGTGTATGGAATCAGCTTCCATGGAAGGGTCTGATAGTGTGATTGTTTTTGTTTGTTTATCTTCTGTGGTGGTATAGCGAATCATGATAGAACCAGGTGTATAGGCTTTGCTATTAAAATTGTGATTAGTCACAGTTCCATACCCAACTTCATCAGGAGCGCGATAGTTCATGATTGCTAAGTCTTGTTCTTTGTCAAGTACGCCTTGAACGCTACCTGTATTCGTAGTTAAGACGCCAGAATTAGTAGCCATTTTTTCTGTCTCTTCCTCAGAGCTGCCAGGTAAAATCATGTACATGTAGGAAGCGTTTGAAGGGTTTGCTCCGTGAGGGATAGTTAAGCCAGCATATGTTGCACTAACAATTTTTCTATTGTTGCTTGAGTCAAGTTCATCCCAATCTCCAGTTTGCTTTTGTTTATACGCGCTGATGCTTGATAGTTGCGGGAAGATATACCCGATATTTTGACTCGGTTTTGCGCCAGTCAGATATGCCCAGCTAGCATTTGCAATCTGTTTTGTTGCGTTCTGAGCTAAGGGTATTTCTTGTCCATTAACGCTAAGTGTGCTAGAAGAATCCGTTAGTTGGCGATTTTCAACTATTGTTTGGGTGTTTAGGCCTTCGTGTGAGTTTATATCTGTACCCATAGCTACAATTCTATCATCCAAGAAGAACCAAGATTTTTTGGCGGAAAGTGAGCTTCCGGTTACATTGGCCATGCTATAATCCATTGTAGCAGAACCATTTAGACCGTCTGAGATACCACCAGACCAAGATTCGGTATTACCAAATAGTTTTTGATTATCAGCGGGTGCTTCAAGAGAAGGGAGTTTCATATCTGATGTTGTACCAGGTAGCATTGCCATCCCAACTGTTGGATAGTAGTCGCCACGAAGAGCGTTATCCCCGTTGTAAAGAGAAAGTGCACCAGTACCAGTATAAAAGCCAGTTTTATTATGTGAACCAATAAATTCAAAAGCGGATATATTCTTAGAGAACATGCTGATCCCAGCTACATAGTCTTTATTACGATTAATCATTCGACGTGCGGTTGACATCAGTATATTTTTTTTACTTTCGCTGTATGTATCA
Source organism: Paenilisteria newyorkensis (assembly GCF_000766145.1). Lineage (GTDB taxonomy): Bacteria > Bacillota > Bacilli > Lactobacillales > Listeriaceae > Listeria_A > Listeria_A newyorkensis. Next base: position 108,418 of record NZ_JNFB01000045.1, read on the forward strand.
GAAACAGCATCATTTGTTAGCAGTGTTTTAAATGTTTGTGCTTGTGAGAGGCTCATATTTTTATAAAAATCGGGTCCAAAGGAGGATTCGTAGATGGATGATTTTACAATATTACTATACGTATTTTTGAGAGAATCCTTTTTTTGACTGATTAGATACATATTGTAAAGCATTTTGTTTGCAACATCTTCGTTGGAGCCGTCTTTGTTTGAGGTTATTTTGCGCCCGCGAGTCATATCCAAAACTTCATTTTTATATAGCGTGGGTAGATAACTTTTATCTAGGTATAGGTAAATATTATTTTGAAAAACTTGAAAATTATTGGCGGAATCAGAATTGTTAAGAAGGGTTGTTCCATTGAATAATTGAAGTAGGCTAGCACTCGTTTCTAGTATATCGGTGCCATAACCACCAGTGTTATAGGGTGTATGCTTGTGCTGGATGAAGGAACCGTCTGCATAGAAGCCGTCGCTGGGCGTTGTGCCAGGAGCAATAGTTCTGTAGCCTCGCTCCATGATTTTAGCGCCTAGATTGATTTTATGTTGATCTAAACCAATTACGCCTCGCAGGACAATAATCATGCCTTTATTAATTCGATTTGCGCCCGATCCGATTGTTGAATCAGTTTCACTTTGTGGTTCGAAGTGGTCGAAAGCGTTTAAATAGCATTGGATCAGGTCTATAGAATCCTTTTCTTTTCCTGCTAACTCGGTTAGTTCCTTTTGCATTAGAATAACAGTATTTATAAGTTGCTTGGGTATAAATATATTCCAATCGTTTACATCATTTTTGGGAGTTGTAACATCTTCATTACTTGTATCAGTTTCATCACCCACATCAGTCATATTACCTGTATCGGCGGCTTGTGTATTTTCGTTGTACATATCCACATAAATAACTTCGAGTGAATCAAGAATTTGTTGTTTTAGAACAGCATCTTGATAATAAATGGAGCCTGGTGTATTGTATTGAATAGCCATTAGTTTTACGTTCATGACAGTTGTAACAATTGATTTGGAATTTTCTGGCCAATTTTTCAAACCATTAAAAATATAACGTTTTTTAGAATCAGTAGGTATTCCTTTAATATTTTTTGATATGTCTTTTAGAATAATGTTTAAATCAGCATCCCGATTTTTTAGTACATTCATCAAAGTAGCATCGCTCTCATCGACTTTGGTACCTAGTAAAAGTGTACGCCAGTTGTTTAGAGCTCTGTTTTGTTCAGCTACCGTTATGTTTTTTGGTATGTCTGCTGCCAATGCTGTAGTGGTACTAATAAATAGTAAAGCTGTAGCTAGCAAGATTGCTATAAAATATTTTCTTATCATAATTGTATGCTCCCTTTTTAATTATTGTATTACAAATGAAAATTCTGATATTAAAGAATAAATAGTCTTTTTGTGATAGGCGCATAACTCATTCTTCAGTGAATGAGTTATTTATTTTATTTTTTAGCTATAGCTAAATAGGTACTCAAATAAACGTTTCCACCAACTTCTAGAAATAGTTCGTCGTCTAGAGGGCATTCATGAACAACTGTATCGATTATATGGTTGATTAGATTAGTATGATTTTTTATAAGGGGGCTATGTGTATCAGCAGTAGGCATGACAATAAGATGTGAATCATAGTTGTACTCCTTACATAAATATTTATTTAGTTCAATCAACTGTCGAAAACCGTAATCCCTAATTCCTGTGTAATAATAGAATTTTTTATTTTCTATCGCCACACTATAATCTGAAAGTAATTTAGGAAAATCTCTTACCTTTTCTTCAAACCCTATATTGTTGTTAAAAAATAATTTTTGGCCACTTTTTCCATAAGCGGGTGTTGATATTCTTAGGTCAGGAACCATTCCGAAAACTTTTGTGACATAGGGGTTTATTAGTCCGTATAGAGTGGACCCTACGCCACCTTTAGAACTTCCAATTAAAATGACTTCTTTGTAATTATGTTTGCAAATAAATTTCGATAACTTGTTATTGAATTCTTGAATGATTAAATTTCCGTTATCAAACATATACCATCCATATAGATGGGAGTAATAGTCCTCAATAAAGAAAAAATCTGGTTCACTCAATTGTTCAGAAAGTTTGTAAAAATGATAACGGGTGTGTGTGGCTTTTACGGATTCTGAGCTTATAATTCCAGCAACAATTTTATCTGCATAGTCTTCATTAACACTGGTGAAGGCCCCCTGAAACACAACGATAAGTGTATCTGATCCTTTTTTTATATGTTTTCCCTCAAAACGAATATTCATTGTCGGTCACCTCCATTCAGATAAGATAATGATTCATGTCTATTTTATCACAGTATGTGTTTGTAGATTGTCTAGAATCCAATTTTAAAACGCTACATTCTAGATAAATTCTATATAAATAATAGTTTAAATGCAATATTATTCTTGCTTGATTTAATCATGAAATTACAAAATACACAACATTGTCACACAACGCTCTGGAAAAGTATACTTATTCGCAATTTCGGTGCAAAAAATACGGTTTAGTAGGGTATATGTTTTTTGTGCAACAAAACAAACATTGTTACATTTTCGCTTCATAGTAACATTCAAAACCCGATTTATGGTATGATTAGAGTATTCTTATCTTCGCGTAAAAACGAGGATGGGATCTTAAAGGGATGCTTGGGAATTTACATTTACAAGGCTAATTACATAACAATAGACACCTAATTTCGATGCTAATCTAAGAAAGCAAGGGGGCTTTTCGCTGATGTCAGGCTTTTTTCAGAAGAGAATGCTAAAATATCCATTGTATGGGCTAATAGCAGTCGTACTTGTCCTGACGGTTGTCACTTTTTATTATAAGTGGTGGTTGGCAGTACTCTTATTTGTTGCTGTTACATCGCTCATTATAACGCTGTTTTTCATGGAGAATCGGTTGAATAAAGAGGTTCAGGAGTATATTTCGAACTTGTCGTATCGGATTAAGCGCAGTGAGGGTGAGGCGCTGGTTGAGATGCCGATGGGGATTTTACTATATGATGAGAATTATAATGTGGAATGGTTTAACCCGTTTATGGCGAAATATTTTGGGCAGGATGATGACATTTTAGGGTCGTCGCTCGCGGATGTTGGGCCGGAGTTTTTGACGGTGATTCGTGGGGAAGAGGACCAGGGGATTCAGTCGATTGCTTGGCGGGAGCACCGTTTTGATACGATTGTGAAACGGAAGGAACGCATTATTTATTTGTATGACCGGACGGAATACTATGATTTGAATACGCGCTATCAGGCGGATAAATCGGTTTTTGCGATCATTTTTCTGGATAATTATGATGAGTGGACGCAGGGGATGGATGACCGTAGACGTAGCGCGCTGAACAATCTGGTGACGTCGATGCTGACGAACTGGGCGAAGGAACACCGGATTTATTTGAAACGGATTTCGTCGGATCGCTTTATTGCCTTTTTGACGGAGGCGCAGTTGGCACGGCTTGAGGAGGAGAAATTCCAGATTCTTGACCGGATTCGGGAGCGGACGTCGAAGCAGAATATTCCTCTGACGCTCAGTGTTGGGATTGGTTACAAGGAGAATGACTTGATTGATTTGGCGGATCTGGCGCAGTCGGGGCTTGATTTGGCGCTCGGTCGTGGCGGGGATCAGGTCGTGATTAAGCAGCCGGAGGGCCAAGTTCGTTTTTATGGCGGCAAGACGAATCCGATGGAAAAAAGGACGCGGGTTCGGGCGCGGGTTATCTCGCAGGCGTTGCAGGAAATCATTACGCAGAGCGATCAAGTTTTCGTGATGGGGCATCGTTATCCGGATATGGATGTGGTCGGTTCGAGTCTAGGCGTGATGAAAATCGCGGAAATGAACGAGCGGCAGGGTTATGTCGTGGTGGAGCCGGGCAAAATGAGTCCGGATGTGCAGCGTTTGATGCGCGAAATCGAGAAGTATCCGGACGTGATTCGCAACATTATCACGCCACAGGCTGCGCTTGATATGATTACAGACAAGAGTTTGCTGGTCGTCGTCGATACGCATAAACCTTCGATGGTTATCAATCGCGAATTGTTGGAGACCGCAGCACATGTCGTGGTTGTCGATCACCATCGCCGTTCCGAAGAATTCGTTGAGAACCCTGTGCTCGTCTACATTGAGCCATACGCTTCCTCGACGGCAGAGCTTGTGACTGAGCTGTTCGAATATCAACCAGCCACTGAAAAAGTTGGCAAAATTGAAGCAACGGCACTCCTTTCGGGAATTGTTGTGGATACGAAAAACTTCACGCTTCGCACTGGTTCACGTACGTTTGACGCGGCGAGTTATTTACGATCGCTTGGTGCAGATACCGTTCTTGTGCAGCAATTTTTGAAAGAGGATATTGAGACGTTTAGGCAGCGGAGTCGCTTGGTCGAGTCATTGGAAGTGTACCATGATGGCATGGCGATTGCGACGGGACACGAAGATGAAGTTTTCGATACGGTCATTGCGGCTCAGGCGGCAGACACGATGCTTTCGATGGAGAGCGTTCAGGCCTCATTCGTCATTACGCTACGCCCGGATAAGATGATCGGGATTAGCGCGCGCTCACTCGGCGAAATCAATGTCCAAGTGATCATGGAAAAACTGGGCGGCGGCGGACATTTATCCAATGCGGCCACTCAGATAAAAAATAGTACAATTTCAGAAGCTAAAAAACAACTTTTACAAGCCATCGATGCTTATTGGAAGGGAGAAAACTAAGATGAAAGTTATATTTTTAAAAGACGTAAAAGGCACAGCTAAAAAAGGCGAAATCAAAGAGGTAGCAGAGGGCTACGCACAAAACTTCCTCATTAAAAAAGGCCTAGCAACAGCAGCGACGAGTAGCAGTATCAGCGCGCTTGAAGGTCAAAAAAAGAAAACAGAAAAAGAAGCGGCACAAGAACTCGCAGACGCAAAAGCCTTGAAAGAAACCGTTGAAAAACTAACAATTGAACTAAAAACAAAATCAGGCGAAGGCGGCCGACTTTTCGGATCCATCACGTCGAAACAAATCGCCCAAGCCTTAGAGAAGGACCATAAAATCAAAGTCGACAAACGCAAAATCGACCTCCCAGAAGCCATCCGCGCACTAGGACACACAAAAGTCCCAGTAAAACTACACCACGAAGTCATCGCAACACTGGATGTTCACGTTTCCGAAGAATAAAGCCGAACTAATCCTCATGATTGAGAGTCCAAACGAGCGGGCGCCGACAAGCGTCCAGACCCTAGGCGAAGTTGAGCACCGAAGCAGAGCGTACGACTGTACGTGAGCATCGGAGCACAGACTTCAACGACGGAGATGGATGCTTGTCGGCGCCCGCATGAAAGGAGGGTGAATGTGGATACACTAGATCGTACCCCACCTCAAAATATTGAGGCGGAACAAGCCGTTTTAGGTGCAGTATTCCTGCAACCCGAAGCCCTAATCACAGCCTCGGAAATTTTAATGCCTGATGATTTTTATCGCCAGGCGCATCAACATATTTTCCAAGCCATGCTCGAACTGAGCGACCAAGGAAAAGCCGTCGATGTGGTAACTATATATGAAGCATTGGCGTCCACTGGAAAAATTGAGGATGTCGGTGGCTTGCCGTATTTGACGGAGCTTTCTGGAGCGGTTCCGACCGCAGCCAATTTAGAATATTACGCCCATATTGTGGAAGACAAAGCCTTGTTGCGTAGACTGATTCGCACCGCGACGCAAATCGCGACGGATAGTTATGCGCGCGAGGATGAAGTCGAAACCCTCATGGACGAAGCCGAAAAGAATATTTTGGAAGTTTCTTCACGTAAAAACGTAGGGGCTTTTAAAAATATTAAAGATGTCCTCGTCAAAACGTATGATGATATCGAGATTCTTCATAATCGAAAAGGTGATATTACTGGGATTCCGAGTGGATTTAGTGCGCTTGATCACATGACGGCGGGTTTTCAACGCAATGATTTGATTATCGTGGCCGCCCGTCCTTCCGTGGGTAAAACCGCCTTCGCACTGAATATCGCGCAAAATGTGGCTACTAAAACCGATGAAAATGTCGCGATTTTTAGTCTCGAAATGGGGGCGGAGCAGCTCGTGATGCGGATGCTCTGCGCAGAAGGTAATATCAACGCTCAGAACTTGCGTACCGGTTCCCTAACCGCCGATGATTGGCAGAAGTTGACGATCGCGATGGGGACGCTATCTAATTCGGGTATTTATATCGATGATTCACCAGGCGTGCGTGTGAACGAAATCCGTTCTAAATGCCGTCGTCTGCAACAAGAAGCTGGCCTTGGCATGATCGTGATTGATTACTTGCAGCTGATTTCAGGAAGTGGCCGTAATGGCGGTGAAAATAGGCAACAAGAAGTTTCCGAAATTTCACGTTCCCTAAAAGCTCTTGCGCGGGAATTAAAAATCCCGGTTATTGCACTGTCGCAGCTGTCACGTAGCGTGGAATCACGACAAGATAAGCGCCCAATGATGTCAGATATTCGTGAATCTGGTTCGATCGAGCAAGATGCGGATATCGTGGCCTTCTTATATCGTGACGATTACTATGATCATGAAAGCGAGAACGATGGTACAATCGAAATTATCATTGCCAAACAGCGTAACGGACCAGTTGGAACCGTGCAGTTGGCGTTTGTAAAAGAATATAATAAATTCGTCAACCTCGAAGTGAGGTATGATGACTCTCAAGTTCCGCATGGAGCCTAGGATGCAAAAGCAGTTGTAACAGCCAAATTTGGTTTTACAACTGTTTTTTTATTTTGCAAACTGTAACAAAATCTATGCATTTGGGACTCATTTACAGGAAATATGTTATTTTTTTTGGGGTAAATAATGGTATCGTTAAAGTACGGTTAAGATAACAAGAGAGGGGAGGGCGAATAATATGCAAGAGATGTTAGTTGAATTATACAGTCACCGCGTCATTCGCAATCGATTTAATTACGAGAATTTTTTGGATACATTGTTAGAAAATCGAGTACCTTATACGAAGAAGACTGTACCTAAACAAACAGTTCTAATAATGGAGAAAGAAATTGATCCAGTCGTATATTTTATCGAGAGTGGTGTAGTTTCATTAGAACGTGAGGGGCAAGTCATTTCATTTTTAGGGGCTAGCCAGATTGCTGGGTTAAGTAACACTTTTATTATTGAGGAAAGTTTATATACTTTTAGAGCGTTAGAGCGATGCAGTGTGTATGCGTTTCAACGTGAAGCTGTGGTTGAATTATTACTCAGTATGCAAGAGGGCTGGATTTATTTGTATATGAATCACATGAACCATGACGGTTTCTTAGTAGAACAATGTTTAATTATGCGAGAACCGAGTGAAATACGGCTGAAGCATTGTTTAGCAGCATTGTTACCGAAATATGCTGTTTTAGAAGGCGAAACAGTGATACTGGAAAGATGTTTCACAAAGAAAATTATTTCGAATTATGCTAATGTAAGTACGAAAACAATGACGCAGACGTGGAAGAATTGGAGTGATGAAGGGTATATTGATGGTGCTGCAAATCAGTTTATATTCCATTCCATTGATTTTTTGCAAGAATAGGACAGAAAGAGGATAGTGCCCGTATAAAAGTGGCGAGACTATCCTCTTTTTATGTTTTAGAGCGTGTAGGTCATGGTGTAATCGTCCATGATGAAACCGCCGCCGACATCGGTTATAAGGGCTTTTTCGACGGTGAACCCCATTTTTTTGTAGGCTTCGATGGAATTTATGTTGTATTTATTCACGAAAAGTCGGATGCTTGGCAAGTTGTTTTTTTCTGCAAATTGGGTGATTTCGGTGAATAGTTGTTTGCCAATTCCTTGTTTGTGGTAGGTGGGATCAATGTATAGTTTACTAAGGAATAGTTCGGTGTCTTTTTGGTAGAATGCCGCGTAGCCAACGAATGTGGAGTCTTGGTAGGCCATGAGGTAGGTTGTGCCATTCGTGATTTCGCTATATATGGTGTCAGCGGATTGGAATTTGTTCAACATGTAGTCGATTTGTTCTTCGGTAATGATAGAAGGATAGTGTTCGTGCCAGATGTGGTGTGCGAGTTTGGAAATATGTTGGCTATCTTCTTTTGATTTTGCAATTTTTATATGCATGGTAAAACTCCTTTATTTGAAAGATAGTATTATCGTAGCATATTGGAGATTTGATGGGAAGTGGAGCGGGTTGGGAAGGTAGACAAAACTCATAAAAATAGACTTATCATAGGAGTTGCTCGTGTGTCATTGATTTTCGAAATGGGGGTCGATATACTGAGAATGAAAACGAATACAAAAATGGCTGGAAAACTGTTTTGGGATAGGTGAGAGGGGCGGGATTTGATGAAGAAAACGGCGTACATAATTTCACATTCGCATTGGGATCGGGAGTGGTTTTTACCGCTGGAGACGTTGCGTTATCGGTTGGTGACGTTGCTGGATGAGACGGCGGATTTGTTGGAGAATAAGGATGGGTTTGATTATTTTCATTTGGATGGGCAGACAATTATGTTGGAGGATTATTTGGCGGTGAAGCCTGGGGCGCGGGCGCGGATGGAGCGTTTGGTTCGAGACGGAAAATTGCGGATTGGTCCTTGGTATATGTTGCAGGATGCGTTTTTGACGAGTAGTGAGGCGAATGTGCGAAATCTGCTTTATGGGATGCAGGATGCGCGGGAGTTTGGCGCGGTGGAGCGGATTGGGTATTTTCCGGATACGTTTGGGATTTATGGTCAGGCGCCGCAACTTGTGAAACAGGCTGGGATTGATTCGGTGATTTTTGGGCGGGGCGTGAAGCCGACTGGATTTAATAATCAGGTTTTTGAGGGTGGTTACACGTCGCCGTTTTCGGAAATGTTTTGGCAGGCGCCGGACGGGACACGGGTTTTGGGCGTGTTGCTGGCGAATTGGTATTCGAATGGGAATGAGATTCCAGTGGGGCGCGAGGATGCGTTGGCATTTTGGGATAAAAAACTTGCGGATGTGGCGGATTATGCGTCGACGGATGCGTTGCTGTTTTTGAATGGGTGTGATCATCAGCCGGTGCAAGTGGATTTACCGGAGGCGTTGGATGTGGCGCGGGAGCTGTATCCGGACGTGGATTTCAAGCATAGTCATTTTACGGAATATGTAGCGGAGTTGCGGAAGTTGTTGCCGAGTGAGGATTTGCAGGTGATTGAGGGCGAGCTTACGAATCAGCGGACGGATGGCTGGTCGACATTGGTGAATACGGCTTCGTCACGGATGTATTTGAAGCAGGCGAATCAACGGGTGCAGCAGTTGCTTGAGAAGCAGGTTGAGCCGATTGCGGTGATGGCGACGCGGACTGGGACGGCGGCGTACCCGGAGGAGTATTTGAAGTTTACGTGGAAGTTGCTGATGGAGAATCAGATTCATGATAGTATTACGGGCTGTAGCGTGGACGCGGTGCATCGGGAGATGGAGACGCGATTCATGAAGGCGGAGCAGGCGGCGCGCGCGATGCTGGACGATAAGGTGGCACGGATTGTGCGGCGAGTGGACACGACGGCAAAATTTGATGGGGGCGCTGAGGCTGTGCCGGTTGTGGTGTTTCATACGTCGGGTTATGCGGCGACGTGGGTCGTGACGGTGGATGTGGAGTTTGCGCGGACGTATTTTGCGGAGATGCCGTTTGAGGAGATTCCGGCGTATTTGGATTCGTTGCCAAGTGTGCGATTGGAGATTCGGGATCGGGACGGGAATTTGGTGGATGCGGACGTGACGGAGCTTGGGATGCAGTTCGATTATGAGCTGCCGGATCGGGCATTCCGGAAGCCTTATTTTGCGCGGCGCTATCGTGTGCGCTTTGTTGCGGAGGATTTGCCACGGATGGGTTTTGCGACGTATTTTGCTGTACCTGTGCGGGGTGAAAAGGAGACTGTAAGGGTTGAAAATGACGCGAAACGGTTGGAGAATCAGTTTTTGCAAGTGGATGTTGCGAAAAATGGTTCGTATACGCTGGTTTGTAAGGAGTCGGGGCAAACGTTTGCTGGGCTTGGGGCGTATGTGGATCAGGGCGATATCGGGAATGAGTATATGTTTAAGGAGACTGGCGACGGGCTACGGGTTTCGACGGAGGGCTTGGACGCGGAGTTTGTGGTTTTGGAGAGTTCGAAGGTTCGCAAAACAGTGGAGATTACGCATCGGATGATGTTGCCGGAAAGTGCGGATGCGGAGGCTTTTTCGGATGAGAAGGCGCGTGTGGTTTGGCATCCTGGACGGGTGTCGCCGAGATCGGAGCGTTTGCGCGAGTTTGTCGTGCGGACGAGATTGACGCTTGAGTCGGGTTCGAAGGCGCTGAAAGTGGATGTACGTTTGGATAACGACGTGGCGGATCATCGTTTGCGTGCGGTTTTCCCGACTGGAACGACGCGCGCGACGCATTTTGCGGATAGTGTTTTTGAGATTGTGGAACGGCCGAATCAGGTGAGCGAGGAGTGGCAAAATCCGAGTAATGATCAGCGGCAGCAGGCTTTTGTGGCGGTTGGAGGCTTGATGGTGGTGAATCGTGGTTTGCCGGAATACGAGGTGAACGCGGATGGTTCGGAGATTCGTTTGACGTTGTTACGTGCGAATTCGGAGCTTGGTGATTGGGGCAACTTCCCAACTCCTGAGGCGCAGTCGTTTGGCGAGCAGGTCGCGGAATTTTATGTGATGCCGTATGTGGAGGAGACGCTTCGGACGGAGGCGGCGAAATGGGCGTATGAGTATCAGATGGAACCGCTGGCTGTGCAGGCGGATGGGCAACATGACGGGGAGCTTTCGAGTCGTGTGGAATTTGCGATGTGGCATGACGCGCCGGGACTTATTTTTTCTAGCTGGAAACGGGCGTCGAGCGGGGACGCGGAAATTTTGCGATTTTATAGTGTGAGTGAGACGGTGCGGGAGATGGCGTTGCTGGATGAGATGCGCAAAACGACGATTTTGGAGGAAGCGGTTCCGGATGTGGCGTTAGCGCGGAGTTGGCAGGTTGCGCCGAGTGAAATTATAACGTGGAGAAAAGAGGATGGGAAATGACGACGAAAAATGTGCCGAAAAGTTTTCAGAAAATGATTAATCGGGTTGCGGAGGTTTTTCCAGAGCATGAAAAGTTACAGGAAATGTTTCAGCAATGCTTTTTAAATACGTACGCGACGACGCTGACGGAGACGAAGGAGGGCTTGCCGTTTGTGATTACTGGGGACATTCCTGCGATGTGGTTGCGGGATTCGACTAGCCAAATTCGGCCGTACTTGATGGTGGCGGAGGATGATCCGGAGATGGCGGCGGTGATTGCGGGACTTGTGAAGCAGCAGATGCGTTTTGTGCAACTGGACCCGTATGCGAATGCGTTTAATCAGGAGGCGAACGGGAAGGGTTTTCAGACGGATAAAACGGAGATGTCGCCGCACGTTTGGGAGCGCAAATATGAGATTGATTCGCTTTGTTATCCGATTCAGCTGGGCTATTTGCTGTGGCAGAGTACGGGAAGTTTGGCACATTTTGACGCGGATTTCCGTCGTGGTGTGGCGGCGATTCTGGCTGTTTGGAAAACGGAACAGCATCATGAAACCGAGTCGCCGTATTCGTTTGAACGTGCGGATGTTCGCCAGTCGGATACGCTGAATCGTGATGGAAAGGGTACGGAGGTCGCGTACACCGGCATGACGTGGAGTGGCTTCCGGCCTAGTGATGACGCGTGTCTTTACGGTTATTTGGTGCCGAGCAATATGTTCGCTGTGGTCGCGCTTGGTTACCTCGAAGAAATCAATGAGGCGTGTTGGAAAGACGCGAATCTTACCACGGAAATCGCGACGCTAAAATCGGAAATTGAGCAGGGAATTCAAGATTTTGCGCTGCAGGAGCATCCTTATTATGGCGAAATGTACGCCTATGAAGTCGATGGAACTGGACGTAAAAATTTCATGGATGACGCGAATGTTCCGAGTCTCCTAGCCGCGCCGTACTTAGGTTTTGGCGATTTCACCGATCCAAAATACCTCGCAACACGGCATTTCATTTTGAGTCGCGAAAATCCTTTTTATGTGGAGGGAAGTCAGCTGACGGGGATTGGCAGTCCGCATACGCCAGATCATTACGTGTGGCCAATCGCGCTTAGTGTGCAAGGTATGACGGCGACGAATTTATCGGAAAAGCTAGCGATTCTGGAGATGCTGACAACGACGGATGGCGGTACTGGTTTTATGCATGAAGGCGTCAACGCGAGCGATCACAACGAGTACACCCGCGAATGGTTCGCCTGGTCGAACGCGATGTTCAGCGAATTCGTTCTGAGTCTGTGTGGCATCTGCGTGAAAGGCTCGCCGCTAGCCAAAAATACAAAATAAAATGCGAAAAGAGTGCGCCTAATTTGGCTCGCTCTTTCGTTGTAGGAGATGATATATGATGAATAAAGTAGAAAAAATGGATAAATTCTTCGTCGCCAGCCAGTGGTTGATCCGCTTCGTCTGGGCGAACCTCATTTGGATGTTTCTGATCGTTCTAGGGCTGGGCATTTTCGGCTTCATGCCAGCAACCGCAGCGCTTTTCACCGTAACTCGGAAATGGTCGCAAAAAGATATTGATGTCGCGATTTGGCCGACCGCTTGGAAAGCCTACAAAAAAGCCTTCGTAGAGACCAATTTGGCGGGATTATGTTTCGCGGCGATTCTGGGATTCCTATACATCGATCTCCGCATCGTTTTTGCAACAATGAATGGCTTGGCGTCAAGCTTGCTCTACTTTTTTCTGTTTTTCCTATTCGCGATGACGATACTTGCGCTCGTGAATTATTTTTCCGTTTACGCGCATTTCATTTATCCGCTACGAGGCTATGTTATCCAGTCGTTCTTGCTCGCCTTCACAAGCTGGAAAACCTCACTGCTGCTCATCGCGGGCTTTGGAATCGCGGCTTATCTCATCGCCCAAGTCCCAGCGCTCATCCTCTTTATCTCAGGCGTTTTGCCGGCGTATTGGGTGATGAAAGTCAATCTCGTTCGCTTTCAGAAAATGCAAGCAAAAATCGCAGCCCAATCCGCGCAAAATGTGGCATAATAGGGACTGGGGGTGTTTTCTAAAATGAGTGCAAACAAACGAAAACGGCGAATTTTTCAGCGCATGTTATTGATTTTTTCCTTAACATCGCTGTTCACCGTCGGACTACTGCTGTTTTTCATATCCAAATACTACACGAACATAAAAGTCGATGCCGTGTTGCAAGAAACGAAAGCGGTTTCAGAGTCGCAACTTGTCGCAGTGGACCGAAAAGAAGCCGCGCTCGTCGCCATGACGCAGGAAATCTATAAAAACAGCGATCTCATGAATGACGTCCAGATTGCGATGACCCACGATTACGCCGACTATATCCGGCAGAACATCGATAACTATTACGCGCGGCAAGGCTTTTACAGCGTGGATTTGCAGAGTTTTCTGAGGTCCTATTTTACATATGATGAGGATGTAATCGCGGTGCAGCTTGTGTCGGCGGACAAAGAATTCACGTATACTTTTCCGACAAATTATGGCAAATGGCAACCGTTTTTCGAAAAATACGGCGAGAAAAAACTGCTACAGAGCATTTCGCGTAAAGAAAATGTATTCCGATTGGGCGAGAGCCTCGTGTTCAAGCAAGTCATCAATGATCCGAGTACGCTGCAACCGCTTGGAACCGTTTTGATGTACACCGACCCCGGATTCCTAGGCGATCTGATTCCAAGTACCAAATCAGCATCCACATTCGCCGTCCTAAACCGCGAAAAGGCAACGCTATACAGCAATCACGCGCTCCCTGACATCACGTCCGAAAATATGGAAAATGGCTACCGTCACGGCAGCGGCTACATCCAAACCACCGAAGAACAAGCATCCGGCGTCTTCGGCCAAGTCGTCATCCCAGAAAGCCAAATCGGCGGCATCCCCGTTCTCCAATGGACACTATTCGGCGTCGGAGTTGGCCTCGTCCTGATTTCCATCGCGGTCAATTTTTTCATCAGCAGGCGCTATTCCAACCGCATCCAGGTTATTATCGACGGCATGGATCAAATGGAAAAAGGCGAGCTCCACGCCAAGCTTCCCGTCGACGAACGCGAAGATGAACTCACGCTGATCAGTCAAAGCTTCAACAAGATGGGAGACAGCCTGAACGACTACATTAAGCAGGTTTACACGCTCGAAATCGAGGAACAGAAAGCCCAGTTGAAAGCGCTACAAGGCCAAGTCGAGCCTCATTTCCTCTACAACTCTTTAGAAGCCATCCGCATGCACGCGAGGTTAGAAGGCGCGAAGGTGACCAGCAACATGATTTACCACCTATCCACGCTTCTGCGCTACACCGCCGACAATATCGAGATGGTCACGCTTGCCGACGAGGTCAACTACGTCCGCCAATACTTACAATTCATGGAACTCCGCTACCAACAAGAAGTCCCATTTTTCCTAGAAGTCGAAGAACCACTATTAGAACACCCATTTTTAAAATTCACGCTACAACCGCTCGTCGAAAATTTCTTCAAATACGCGCGACATGAGGAAAAGCGAACGAGCCTCACGTTCAGCGCAAAACGAGTTGGCGGCGTACTCGAAGTGAGGATGCGTGACGACGGACTCGGCATTACAGACGACAAAATGCGTCAAATACAGAGCGATCTCGCGGATGAAAAAAGCGAACAGGGCCGCATTGGACTTGTGAATATTCACCGCCGCATCCAGCTTTATTTTGGAGAACAATACGGACTCGCGATTACGAGCATCGAAGGCCAGGGCACCGAAGTGACACTACGCGTTCCATACACATCGCAGGGGAGGAAAAACTATGTTGAAAATGCTTTTAGTAGATGACGAACCGCTGATTGTGCAAGGTTTACAGGCGGTAATTCAGGAATTTGATGAGGAAATTGAGATTATTGGAACCGCGAAAAACGGGATGGAGGCGCTGACGCATTTCGCGAATGAGCCGTGCGACCTCGTGATTACGGATATCAAAATGCCGAAAATGGACGGTTTACAGCTGATTGAGGCTTGGAAAAAAGAACAACCCGAGACGAAATTCATCGTTTTGTCGGGATTCCAGGAATTTGAGTATGTGAAACGAGGACTCGCAATCGGGATTGAGAATTATTTGCTCAAACCGCTGAACGAGACGGAGTTACTTGAAACAATCACGCAGATTAAAGAGAAAGTGGAGGCCGATTTTCAAGCGACGGGAGACGATGCCGCATACTATATTTTGCGGGATAATGCGCTATGGCGTTGGCTAAATGACCGCATTGGGATGGAAGATTGGAAGGAACGGATGGCGCTTTATAAAATGCCGCTTGCCAAAGAAATGAGGACGGCGCTCGTGTGGATTCAGCCGATGTATGGACAGGTAGACCGAACGGCGGACGGCTGGAAAAAGCTACAGAGCCATTTGCGCGCGGAATATCCTTTCATGTTGCTAAATCCCGAAGAAGAACTGCTCATCGGTTTAATGGCGGAGGACGATGCTGGAATCGCGGCGCAGATCACGACGGTATACGAAGAAATCGGGGCCCTCATCGGCGTGGAACAATGCTTCTTTTTGATGAGCGAAGTTGGAACCGGAACCGCCTATTTTCCGAAAGCATTCCGCGGCCTCGAACAACTACTCCAAGAACGCCTCGTCTCCTCACCAGGCACACTTATTTCCGCCGACAAAATTTTACCGCATCGCTGGCGCCCGAATTTCAGCCAACATCAACTAGCGCGCGCCCTCGTTTTGCAGGAAAAAGAAAAGACGCTAACCTGGCTCGATAATTTTTTCACCGAATGGGAGGCACACCTTTACGAAAGCGACCCACATCAAGTCATCCGCGTGCTCAGCGAAGTCGCGCTCATGATGTCCGAATCCGACCCGGAGCAACTACTAAAAGCGATCCGCAGACTAGACGGCGCCGCAACCCCATGCGAACTCAAAACCACGATGCTGGAGCTGATTCACCCATTTTTCGATCGCAATCAACACGATGACAACAGCAAAAGTCCGATTATCCAGAAAATCATTTCTTACGTCACCGAACATTTCACAGAGGGCATGTCACTGAAAACGCTAGGCGCCAAGTTCCACATTAACGCCGTTTATCTCGGTCAACTTTTCCAAAAAGAAGTCGGCAGTCATTTCACGGACTACCTCAATCAATACCGCGTCAACCATGCCAAAGAAGTGCTGCTAACAACCAAGCAACCCGTGACCGCGATCGCCGAAGAATCAGGCTACACCGACATGGCCTATTTTTACCGGCAATTCAAGAAATACACCGGCTACACCCCGAACGGCTTCCGCAAAAAAGAGAAAGTACATTAAAAAAGTGTCGCGTCTCAGCTTACAGAGTGGGGCGCCATTTTTAATACAGGTGGAATTTGCTAAGTTGAAAACGCCGAGCTATAATTGATGTAGTACGCGAAAAGGGGGGACGATATGAGCACTCGTCTGAAAGTACTGTTTATTTTATTAGGCCTCATCTTAGTGATTATACTAGGTTATGTGATATACAAAGATTACTACGCGGATTTCATGCTATTTCTTGACCCAAAAGCAGACCGTGCCCACCTAATGGAAAGTATCCGCAGTCATAAATTAAAAGACGCGTTACTTCTAGTGGCTCTGACCGCTGTCATGTGCGCTATCCCAGGCGTCCCCAACTCGGTTATCGGCATTTTTATAGGTGTGTGTTTCGGTCCGTGGATTGGTGTTTTAATGAACGTCAGCGGAAATATACTGGGAAACTTCATTGTTATCCTAATTTTGCGCAAATACGGTTTATCCAAAAAAGCGAAAGATCCCGGAGAATTCATAACGAATATTTTAAACATGAAAAAGCCTACCGTCGGGATTACAGTAGGGTACATGATACCGGTGCTTCCATCCGTGATTGTGAATTACGCAGCAGTAAAACTGAAATTACCGCTGAAATCTCTTTTGCTGGCGGTGACAATCGGTGTTTTGCCAACCTCCTTTTTATACGCATTTGGAGGAGACGCCTTACTTAAAGGAAATACTAAGATCGCCATTTTATCGATCGTTTGCGTTGTGATTCTTGTATTCGTCCTGCGAATTTTCCAAAAGAGACAAGTACGAAGCAATGCGTGATTGGCGCTATGGCGATCTTAGCAACTATAAAAATAAGAGAGTGAGTGAAGTAGCATGACAGAAACAAAGATAAAACAAATTTTGGTGGCGTTTGACGGTTCAGAACAATCAAAGGATGCATTCCAAGAAGCGGTCAGGATTGCGAAATTCGAAAAAGCGAGTTTGACCTTCCTAACTGTGATAACCGAAATCATGCCAAACGACGACGAACTCTACTTACAGCTGGATGTCCGCCCAGAAATTGACGACATCTACCGAGCGCTGGCAGAAAAAAGATTAGAAACCATAACTGCCGACCTTGATAAAACAATTCCATACAAAAATGAAGCAGTGCACGGCGACGCAAAACGAAGCATTGTAGAATACGCGAAAGAAAACGGAAGCGATCTAATCGTGATTGGCGCAACAGGAAGAGGCGCATTAGAAAGAAGACTAATCGGCTCTACAACAGCATATGTAGTCAACCACGCACCATGTAACGTGATGGTAGTAAAATAACGATTGTTAGAACCCTATACATGAAAAAAAGCCTATCTCATCATTGAGGTAGGACGAAGATATTGCTTTAAACAAATCGAGCGAAAGCGTTTGTATTCAGGGAGTTTGGTGGAAGCCGGAAGCGGAGCATACTGGTGTATGTGATGACTGAAAACAGGGAGGGAGTAGTTTCCCCGACCATGTAAGAAGTTAAGCGTTAGCCGAACCGGAAGTCCGCCAAACTCCCTGAATGCGAGCGCTTGTCGCCGATTTATTTGGGTTATGCACCTTTACATATGAAGTTGCTCGTCTTGCAATCGTTTCATCCGTGTAGTCAAACGATAAAAACGCCGTCTATTTTGAGTTTCCAAAGCAAGATCAATCTCGTTTTGGATTCGTTCCATCCGTTGTTTCTGTGCGAGCATTGTCATGAAACAGTCGATGAACATATCCATAACGATTCTTTCATTTTCAAGCTCCTTGTATTGTTGGGACATTGCTTCAGATATTTTCTTGGCAGACATGACAATCACTCCTTCAAAGTGTATTTTCTAAATTATTAATAGACAATACCACCTTAAAAGAGGGATGAAACCTTTTTATGGAAAAATATTTAGTAACATGGGCGTTTGGATGATGCGTCTGGTGCTATAAGGGGGTTATAAATAGAGGTTATGCGTTTTTTTTTAACATAACGTGAGAAAAATTGCAGAGGGGTCTCTATTTCTGTATTTATCGGGTTATATTAATTAGACGTTTACTTTAGTGATTTCAAAAAACGGTTCTTTTTTCTATATTGTTTAAATAATTTTTATCTAAATATCGCTAATCCAAAGAAAAAAGTATCTAATGGCAACCTGATTTCATATCCTATTTACTTTTCAAAAAAGGGGGCTATGTTTCCTCTCTTTGAGTACATTTTTGAATTCGTTTACATTACCCCATATAGATAAAAAGAAGTAATAAATATATTGTTCTTTAAATTATATACTTTTCGAAAATTTAAATCATAAAGTCAATTGAAAAAATAAAAACGTTGACAATTATACGTTATCACGTTAAATTTACGTTGATAGCGCTATCATGATTTGAATTTAAGGAAGAGGGGGAAGATATAATGAAAACGATAAAGAAAATAATTTCTATGTTACTGATTTGTACGCTAATCATGGGTTTGTTACCGATACAGATGATGGCATCTGCATCGGTGTCTTGGGGAACGGAGTTTATTACTAATATCAACATTACAGATAGGAACGGGAATACTATCTCAGAAGCCCCTATAAGTAAAAGTTTTAAGGTTCGATATGATTGGACGATACCAAATAATATAGATGTTAAAGAAGGAAATACAATGAATATCACGCTGCCAGAAGGACTACGAACAGCGCAAAATGACGTGATGGAGTTCAAAGCTGCGTCAGGCGCGGTCGTGGCAAGAGGACAAGCAACTTCGCCTGGTGGTACAGCCTACAATGTAACGTTTACTGATTATCCAGAAACGCATTCCAATGTAAGGGGATATGTTGAATTTTATATACAATTTGACTCAAGTGTGAAACCTCAGCAGAAAATTGAATTTGATTCTTTGCCTGGTAAACAGCCGGTGACAATAACGGCTATAAAAGAGGATGAAGGGGAAGGCCCTCCTGGGGAACCAGGGCCTGTAGAGATTACCACGGACACCAGTTATAAAATGCGATCGTATAGAGGGAATGGCATAATAGAATGGTATATTTTTGTTATTCCACCTAAACTTAAATCCAATCCAGCAGGTCCGGGCTACTACGACCCAGTATATAACGTTGTGCTAGAAGACACTTATGGCGTAGGTCACACGCTTATTTCAGACTCGGTTAGAGTTAGGCAAGCATACGGAGTTAGAGGCGGATTTTTTGTAGAAAATAGATTGCCTGAGATGGAAATAACGAAAAAGGATGCTGCGGCAAGGACTTTTTCGTTGGATTTAGGGAATCTAGATGATGGTTTCGGAAGAGAGATTACGTACAGAACAAAAATAACAGATGCGGATCAAGAAGCATTTTATAATGAGGTAGCCATCAAAGGAGATGGGTTTGAAAGAAAGATTAACGGTACGTTACGACTTGAAGGCGGTACTGGCGGGGCGGAAGGCGAGCAAGCTGGTTTCACTGTCATAAAACAAGATGAGAATGGCAAACCGCTGGAAGGCGCTAGTTTTGATTTATATCGTATGTCAGCAAGTGGTGGGGAAACGGAGATAGCAACTGACTTAACATCGGATAAAAATGGTGTTATAAGCCATGACAAGTTGCGTTTTGGGACGTATGAGCTTCGTGAAAAAAATGCGCCTGAAGGATATAAACGCTTGGATGCGCCATATCGTTTTGTGTTAGATTCTAGTGGCATGACGACATTGGGAATTCCGATTATCAATGAGCGTGAAAAAGCGCCTGTCGGATCTGTAGAATTAAGCAAGTACGATGAGGCTGACAAAAGTAAACAATTGGCAGGAGCGAAGTTTGATTTATATCGAGGACCACCAGCAGCAGGAAAGACACCAATCAGCTCCTATACAACGTCAGCAAGTGGGATTGTATTAGTCAATGATTTAGAATTCGGAGATTACTATTTTGTAGAGAAAGAGGCACCAGAGGGTTATGAGTTAGATGTAACACCAAGAATGTTCACTATTGGACAAGATCAAGTAGCTGTACCATTTGAATTAGGCGTCGCGAATAGAGCGATTCTTGACCCGACCATTCAGACCATCGCGTTTGAAACGGGGACAGAGAATAAAGTTCTTTTTCCAAGTGAAGCGGCGCAGATTAGTGATCGTGTTTCTTACAACGACTTAACGTTAGGTAAGGAATATCGTTTGGACGCAACACTTGTAACAAAAAATAGTGCACTACAGCTAACAACAGGGCAAAAACAGTTCACTGCAATGAGCACGGCAGGTCAAGAAGTAGTCGATTTAGCAGCTTTTGACGCGAGGGCATTGCGCGGCCAACAAGTTGTAGTATTTGAACAATTGATCGATGTAAAGTCCGGACTTATCGTCGCGACACACGAAGATTTGAACGATGCAGATCAAACAGTGGCATTTTCAGATCCGCGTGGTGGTGTAAGTTTTACAAAAGTAGATGCAGATACGCAAAATCCGTTGGCAGGAGCAGAGTTCACCTTATATGAAGGGACGTCAAACACGCCTGGCAATGCGCTAGGTGTCTATATAAGTGCCGTGTCAACTGGAAAAGTGGAGGTAAATAACTTACCATACGGCAATTATCACTTTGTTGAAATAAAAGCACCGAGTGGCGGTTATATTTTAGATGGTAAGGCGATAGATTTTGAAATTATGAGCGACGGAACGGTTCTAGAGTTGGATAATGTCACAAACAAACGTGATTACCAACCGCGAATCGAAACGCTAGCTTTTGAAACAGGAACGAACAATAAAGCACTGTACCCAGGGGTGGCAACGTCTATTAGCGACCGTGTTATGTATGAAGAATTAACACCTGGCAAAGCGTATCGTCTAGAGGCAGAACTGATGACGAAAGATGGTCAAACTGTGTTAACGCAAGGTTCGAAAACATTCACAACGACAACGGAGAATGGCGAAGAAGTCGTAGCATTAGACGGATTTGACGCACGTGCTTTGAAAGGGCAACAAGTCGTCGTATTTGAACGTCTGATTGATACGTCAACGGATGAAGTAGTGGCAACACATGAGGACTTAAATGATGCAGATCAAACAGTATCTTTCTTTGCACCAAGTTTACAAACATTTGCATTTGAAACGAGCACAGGATTACAACATGACATTCACCCGCACCAAAACGTACAACTTAGCGACCGCGTAGTATATACAAACCTAAATCCAGGCGAGCGTTACACATTAGAAGCAACATTGGTAGACAAGTTAACTGGAAACATCGTTCTAACGCAAGGTTCACACGAATTTATTCCGACAACGGCATCTGGAGAAGTCACAGTACCACTTAACAATTTAGATGCGACGGCTTTAAAAGGTAACTCGTATGTTGTCTTTGAAGTGTTGAAAGATGAGTCAGGACAAGTAATGGCAACACACACGGATAAAGATAGCATGACACAAACCGTATCATTTATTGAGCCAAGCATTGGAACGGTTGCACGCGACAAAGAAACAGGGAAAAGTAGCGTACACGCTGGACCAATCACGATTGTCGATATGGTACAATATCAAAACCTAGACACGACACAAACATATGATATCGAAGGCATTTTGATGGATAAAGCAACGAATCAACCATTACTTGTAAATGGACAAACAATAACGGCGACAAAAGCCTTTAGTCCAGCAAATGTGGATGGTACGGAAGAAATCGAATTCACAGTGGACGCATCACAATTAAATGGCAAAGACATCGTTGTTTTTGAAACATTGAAATTAAATGGCGCGCTAGTAGCCGTTCACCAAGATATTAATGACGTGAAACAAACAATTAAAGTCGTGGATCCAGCGATTGGAACGACTTTGCGTGACGAAGAAACAGCGACACAAGCACCAAGTCCAGAGGAAGATGTAACATTAGTAGACGTTGTCAAATACGAAAACTTAATTCCGGGCCACGAATACACGGTGCAAGGAATTTTGATGGACAAAGCAACAGAAGCACCACTCGTGATTGACGGCGAGCAAGTAGAAGCAGAAACAACTTTCACACCGGAAACAGCAAATGGCGAAGTAGAAGTAACGTTCACATTTAACGCCAAAGGTTTGGCAGGACAGGAAATTGTGGCATTTGAGTATTTATACCAAAACGGCAAAGAAATGACTTCCCACGCTGACATTAACGACGCTAACCAGACAGTTATGTTTAAAACACCGAAAATCGCTACGACGGCAACGAATCAAAACGGCGACAAAAAAATTAATGCAGACAAAGTGACGACCATCATTGATACAATAGGCTATGAAGACTTAATCGCAGGTAAAGAATACACGGTCCAAGGAATTTTGATGGACAAAACAACAAACGCGCCGATACTCGTAAACGGTAAAGAAGTGCGCGGCGAAACAACCTTCACACCAGCAAATATAGACGGTTCTGTGGAGGTAGTCTTCACATTTGACGCAAGTGACTTATACGGTAAGGATATCGTCGTATTCGAGAAATTAATGCGTAACGGGAAAGAAGTAGTCAACCATGAAGATATTAGTGACGAAGGCCAAACCGTATTCATAGAAAATCCAGAAATCGGTACAACATTGCGTGATGCAGAAACAGGTACACAAAGCCCAAGCCCAGAAGAAGAAATTAGCCTTGTTGACACGGTTCGTTATGAAAATCTTACACCAGGTCGTGAGTACACGGTGAAAGGAACTTTGATGGACAAAGTTACAGAAGCACCATTATTAGTTAACGGTGAGCAAGTAGAAGCAGAAACAACCTTTACACCGGAAAGACCGAATGGTGAAGTGGACGTGATTTTCACATTTGGTGCTAAAGGTTTTGCGGGGCAAGGTGTTGTAGCATTTGAGCGCCTATACCAAA
Source organism: Paenilisteria newyorkensis (assembly GCF_000766145.1). GTDB lineage: Bacteria > Bacillota > Bacilli > Lactobacillales > Listeriaceae > Listeria_A > Listeria_A newyorkensis. The sequence goes on from NZ_JNFB01000045.1 coordinate 131,503, forward strand.
ACGGTAAAGAAGTAGCAGTTCACACAGATATTAACGATGCAAACCAAACAGTTACGTTCAAAACACCAGAAATCGGGACAACAGCAACCGATCAAAACGGTGAAAAAGAACTGAATGCAGACAACGAAGTAACGATTATCGACGTAGTAGATTACAAAGATCTAATCGCAGGGAAAGAATACACGCTCCAAGGAATTTTGATGGACAAAGCAACAAATGCACCAGTTCTTGTAAATGGTGAAGAAGTACGCGGTGAAACAACATTCACGCCAGAAGATACAGATGGTTCTGTAGAAGTAGCGTTCATATTTGACGCAAGTGATTTATACGGTAAGGATCTAGTCGTATTCGAGAAATTAATGCGTAACGGTAAAGAAGTAGTGAACCATGAAGACATCAACGACGAAGGCCAAACGGTTACGATCAAAACACCAGAAATCGGCACAACTTTACGTGACGAAGAAACAAACACACAAACACCAAGTCCAGAAGAAGACGTGACACTTATCGATACGGTTCGTTATGAAAATCTTACACCAGGTCGTGAGTACACGGTCCAAGGAATTTTGATGGACAAAGCGACAGAAGCACCATTATTAGTTGACGGTAAGCAAGTAGAAGCAGAAACAACTTTCACACCAGAAACACCAAATGGCGAAGTAGACGTAACATTCACATTCAACGCCAAAGCTTTAGCAGGGCAAGAAGTGGTAGCATTTGAGCGTCTATATACCGACAACAAAGAAGTAGCGGTGCATACAGATATTAATGATGCTGACCAAACCGTGACATTCACGAAACCAGACCTAAAAACAATCGCAACAGATCAAAATGGTGAGAAAGAAATCATGCCAGAAGAAAAAGTAAGCATTATTGACAAGGTATACTATGAAGACTTAATCGTCGGAAAAGAATACACGGTAACTGGGAAATTGATGGACAAAGCAACGAATAAGCCAGTTCTATCAAACGGTAAAGAAGTACTAGGCGAAACAACATTCACACCAGAAGAGCCAAACGGTGTTGTAGAAGTAGCATTTGACTTGGACGCACGTGAATTAGGTGGACGTGAAGTCGTTGTCTTCGAGAAATTATTCCGCAATGGGAAAGAAGTTGTGGGACACGAAGACATTAACGACTTAGACCAAACGGTTCGCTTTATCGAGCAGCCAGACCCAGAAAATACAGGTCAACCAGAAAGAGTAGACCGACTAGGAGACCCACAAAATCCGCTAAAACCAGAAAATCTATCTGTAGCGGGTAATGGTATAAGCAAAATAGAGGAAATAGAGAAAGTTGACAAAGTTGACAAAGATAACAAAGGTAAAGAGAACACAATTTTAACAGAAAAAATGCCGAAAACTGGAGACACATTCTCACTGCTGAATCTCTTATTTGGAAGTATAATTATAGTGATGGGGTCGAGTATGTTCCTTCGTAAAAGGAAGCAGCACCTTTAAAGATAAGTCATGAGAGCGTTTATGCAGCGCGTTTTCCAAAGTGAAAGCGCGCTTTTTAATGCGCAAATTTGTGACTCAAAGTATGCATTATATTCCAAGTTAAGCGTTTACAAAATATCAAAATAATGGTAAAGTAGGAATGTATATAAAAAGATGTGATTTTATATGCTCATAAAAACACAAAGAAGGGATGAAGAAAATGAAAAAAATTCTAGCAAGTATGATGATGATAGCTGTTCTTTCCGTTAGTTTTGTTGGTGCGTCGGGAGTTATTAACGAGCAAAAAGTAGAGGCTGCCGCTGCAACTAGTATTTATGTAAAAGTTACTCGCACGTCTCAGATACAATATGGCTCGCTCTATGTTACAGTGTCACAAAATGGTTATACTTATAGAGGTACCGTCTACAATACAAAGGCAGCAGCATGCTATTCTAAGAACGTTACCGATGCTTATTATGGTTGGGTATATAGATAAGCCCTTTTCAAAAAAGTGGACTTGACAATAAGAAACTTCACTAAGGCGTTCACCTGAGGGAGGACGCCTTAGTGTGATTTTTACAAATCTAACGCCAACGCTCTAACTTCTTCAAGAATTTTTTAGTATACATCTTATTAAGGAAAAACTTCCCGACTTTACTCATATCAGATTCCTGAAATCCTTTTAAACTAATTTCGTAAAACTCATCAAACGTTGCGTCAGGATTCGTCCACTCGCCATTTTCGTAACATTTCAAACAGAATTTCTCCGAGCGCGTACCATCTTTTTCCGTACCAAATTCTTCAGGTTTACTCATAGGCATGCCGCAACTTTGGCACTGTGGTGTTTTCGCCATTCTTCATCTCTCCATTTCCATAACATATAGTATAAAGTATAGCGTACTCCGATTCTGCGCACAATAGGCGAGCTGAAAATAGTAATTATTTCATGTACCCGAGGATTAAATCTTGCTCAGCTTGTATCTCTAGTTTGCGAATAATTAACATATACTGATACAAAGCAGTGTTTGAACAGCTGAACTTGTTTTGCTGTAATTGTTGAAAAAGATATTCCAGTGTAGCTGTAAATACAAGATGGAAGTATTGAACCGTTTCTAACAATGGCGTTCCGATATCCTTCCGATCTTCTCCAACATTTTGAAAGATGGAAGTGCTGACATAGTTTTGTTGTATTTGCTTACTAACCATTTGAAAAAGTTGTGTAATTTCCTGTGTTTGCGACACAAGAAACCCGTCGTATTCCTTGCGCTGTGCATATTCGTCGGTCTCCGTGTAATAAGTAGAAACCCAATAGCGGACAATATTTTCTATATTCTGCTCAACATATTGAAAAATTTTTTGCACCATGCGAATCCCCTACTTTCTAAATACTGCCATGCTAATTCATTATACTGCCTTGGCGTAGAAAAAGATAGATGATTCGACGTTGTTCACAGAATTGTCGGAATTATAAGGATATCTGGTAATATTTTTCCTCTTATGAAATAAAAACCAATCACAACTCGCTCGCTATCCACCGAAACTTCCGCTATACTATAAAGTAATAAAGTTCGAAAAAAGGAGAAGTCTATGAATACCAATGAAGTGATGCAACAACTCGAATCTCTCGGTTCTGAGCAAACCAAAAAGACCCTCTGTCGACACGGCGTTAATGAGCCAGTTTTCGGTGTTAAAATCGGAGACATGAAGAAACTTCTAGTCAAAAAAATAAAGGACTCAAATGTTTCACGTGAACTTTTCGCGACTGGAAATTATGATGCACAATATTTAGCAGGCCTGACAATCAACCCAAAAGAAGTCACAAAAGAAGAGCTTCTCACCTGGGCAGAAACAGCGAATTGTTCTGCGATAAACGAAGCAATCGTCGCCAGTCTTGCAGCAGAAACCCCGTACGCAACCGAGCTCGCTAAAACATGGATGGCATCCGACGAAGAACGAATAGAAGATACCGGATGGAGCTGCTACGCCAACTATTTGTCACTAACACCAAACGAGGAAATCAACGAAACCGAGGTCCTCACGCTTTTAGAAAATGTCGAAAAAAACATTCACGAAGCCAAAAATAGCGTCAAATATACGATGAACCAATTCGTCATCTGCACAGGAAGCTACTACCCACCTCTACTTGAAAAAGCCATCTCCGTTGCCAAAAACATCGGCCAAGTACACGTAGACATGGGCGACACCTCCTGTAAAGTCCCGCTAGCAAGCGACTACATCGAAAAAGTAATAGAAAAAGACCGCGTTGGGAAAAAACGAAAACGCGCCATTTGTTAAATGAAAGCCTGTGAAATCAAATTGGTTTCACAGGTTTTCTTTATTCTGGAAAACTAGAATACTAATTTTGTCCACAAATCTATATTTCCCCCACTATTCGCACAGCCCCTAAAAAAGGTACACTTAAGATGTTGAAAACACTTACAAAAGCGGGGTGACACGAATTGAAGAAGTTCTTCAAAAAACTCTACGCGAATAAAATCTGGTTATTCATGGTTTTGCCGGGAGTCGCATGGTTTTTAATCTTTGCGTATTTACCGATGTTTGGAACTGTGATTGCCTTTAAAGATTACCGTGTAGATGGAAACGGTTTCATATCTAGTCTGATGAGCAGTGACTGGGTAGGTTTAGAAAATTTCAAGTTTTTATTTAGAACAGATGATGCCTTTATTATCACGCGAAATACCGTACTTTATAACTTAGTCTTTATCATCGTGGGGCTCCTTTTGGGCGTTGCTTTGGCGATCGTCTTTAACAGTCTCGTGAACAAACGCATGGCAAAAGTCTACCAAACCGGTATGCTATTTCCCTATTTCCTATCCTGGGTTGTTGTAAGTTACTTCCTATACAGCTTCCTGAGTGAAGATAGCGGACTACTTAATTCACTGATTGTTTCCTTTGGCGGTGATCCGATTTCGTGGTACAGCGATCCGAAATATTGGCCCTTTATCCTGATTTTCATGAACATCTGGAAAGGCCTGGGCTATGGAAGTATCGTTTATCTGGCCGCGATTGCCGGAATTGACCGGAACTACTACGAGGCTGCGATGATTGATGGTGCTGGCAAATGGCAACAAATCCGCCACGTGACAATTCCAGCTTTGACGCCACTGATCATTATCTTAACAATTCTAAACGTCGGCAAAATTTTCAACTCTGATTTCGGTTTGTTCTATCAACTTCCGCGAAATTCAGGGCCACTTTACCCAGTGACGGATGTTATCGATACATACGTTTACCGCGGTTTAACATCGCTTGGGGACATCAGTATGAGCGCTGCGGCAGGACTTTATCAGTCGATTGTCGGCTTCATTCTCGTCATGCTGACAAACTATATCGTGAAGAAAATCGATCCAGAATATGCACTATTTTAAAAACGGAGGCGAGTTAATTGGCAGAACAAATAGAACAAGTCGAGCAGTTAGAGCAGGTTAATGGCGACCTCCGCCTGCCGAAAAAAAATAAACCTAACAAATCGGACGTCGTAGATTTTGAACCGAAAATGAACGTAGCAATGAATATCTTGCTCGGATTTCTCGCCATACTCTGCGTTTTTCCGTTCCTGTACATCATCGTTATTTCATTCAGTAGCCAAGATGCACTGGCAACAAACGGTTTCCGCCTCATTCCGAGCGAGTGGAGCACCGAAGCTTATAAATATCTGTGGAATATGAAAGGTCAACTGCTCCAATCATATGGCGTAACAATCGTCGTGACGGTAGTTGGTACTGTGTTTAGCGTATCGATGATCGCCTTATACTCCTACGCGATTTCCAGAAAACAGTTCGCCTACCGCAAGCAATTCACGTTCTTAGCCTTTTTCACGATGCTATTTAGCGGCGGGATGGTACCAGCATACATCGTCATGACCCAAGTACTCCAACTGAAAAATTCCATCTGGGCACTGATTCTGCCACTAGCGATGAACGCATTTTACATCATGATTATGCGGACCTTCTTTATCCGCTCGATTCCAGAGCCGATACTCGAAGCCGCACGAATCGAAGGCGCCAGCGAACTACGCATTTTGCTAAAAATTGTCTTACCATTATCGTTACCTGGTATCGCAACAATTGCACTGTTCAGCACGCTCGGCTATTGGAACGACTGGTTCAACGCCTCACTTTACATCGACAACCCGCAACTAGTCCCGCTCCAATCCTTGTTGATGAAAATTGAGAATAATCTAGAATTCATGCGCCAAAATGCAGACATCGCGTTCACATCGGGAGCCTTCAAAGGAATCCCACAAGACGGCGCAAAAATGGCGATGGTTGTTATTTCGACAATTCCAATCGCGATTACGTATCCATTTTTCCAGAAATATTTCATAAGTGGTTTAACCATCGGCGGCGTAAAAGAATAGCCCAGCGGGCTGAGAAACGGTCATCTGCGTCGTTAAAGATTCCGTTCCGGTGCTCATGTACAGGTCGTACATTCCGCTCCGGTACTCATCCTTGCCTAGCATCTAACCATTTCTCAGCCCGCTGGGGTTCGGCGATGCAAGACTGATTTTGAGTAAAAAAACATTTAAAAAATCTATGATAAAATAGGGTTCTGGGTAGCGCTCGGAATCCTGATGAAAAGGGAGGATTTTTGATGAAGAAGAAACTGTTTTTGGTGATGATTTTGAGTTTTGTGATGTTGGTGATGGCGGCTTGTGGGAGTGATAAATCGGCGAGCGGGGATAGTGAGGTTACGCTGAAATGGTATATGATTGGGACGCCTCAGAAGGATCATGATAAGGTGATGAAAGAGGTGAATAAATATACACAGGAGAAGCTTGGTTTTGGCGTGGATATGACGCAAATCGACTGGGGCGACTACGGTAGCAGAATGCAAACGATGATTAATTCGGGCGAAAATTTTGATATCGCTTACACGGCTGCGGGAGAGTTCGTAACGTATTCTCAAAAAGGCGCGTTCATGGATATTTCGAAGTATCTTGATAACGAAGGCAAGAAGATGAAAGCCGAATTGAATAGCCAGCTTTGGGAAGGCGTGACGATGGATAACAAGGTCTATGGTGTGCCTTCGAACAAAGAAATCGGTGAGCAACAAGTGTATGTTTTCAATAAAAACTTAGTGGATAAATACAAAATGGACGTTTCCAAAGTGAAGAATTTTGCTGACTTAGGTCCGCTTTTGAAAATAATCAAGGAAAATGAGCCGAACATCACGCCAATCGGTGGGAATAAAGACTTTAAACCGGTAACGCCGTTTGATTATTTGATTGACTCTGCGGTTCCGCTTCCATTTGCGGTCGATGAGTACAATGATACTGGCAAAGTAGTGAATTTTTATGAGCAACCTGAAACGGTGAAAATTTTGAAAGACTTGCATGGTTTTTATGAGGATGGCTATGTGAGTAAGGATATCGCGACGTCGACTGATCCGTGGTCTTATGAGAAGGAAAACTGGTTTGTGCGTATTGAGAAATATCAGCCGTACGCGGAATCGATTTGGGATAAGCAAACGAATGGTCAGTATAAAGTGGTGACGCAGCCAATTATGAAAACGCCAATCGTTAAAAATAGTTCTGTGACGGGCGCGATTCAAGCTGTTTCTGTGACGTCGAAGCATCCGAAAGAGTCTGTGGAGTTCTTGAACTTGCTGAACACAGATCCGTATTTGCGTAACTTGGTTGACAAAGGGATTGAAGGGACGCATTACACGGAGCTAGCGGATGGCAGTATTGAGGATCTACCAGCGCGCGTGGAGAATTATTCGATGCCGACTTATGCGCTCGGAAACCACTTTATTTTGAAGCGTTATTCGGATGAGCCGAAAGATAAATGGGAGAAATTCAAGAAGTTTAACGAGGAGTCAAAAGCATCGCCAGGACTCGGATTCTATTTTGACTCGAAAAATGTCCGCACAGAAATTGCCGCGATTACGAACGTTTGTAATGAATTCGGACCAGCGCTTCTGACGGGGACGGTCGATCCGGATGATTACATGCCGAAATTCAAGAAGAAATTGAATGACGCGGGCATGAAAACCGTGATGGCTGAGATGCAGAAGCAGTATGACGCGTTTAAGAAAGAGAATAAGGAAAAGGTAAATTAAATACTGTTAAAACGCTAAGTCGTGGTTCGATAGCCTCTATCAAACCACGACTTTTCTGCGTTCTAAAACTAATTTCCAAATAAACGCTTGACTTTTAAAAACTACAACTGTAGAATGTAATTAACGACAAGTGTAGAAAGTGGAAGGAGGGTTGAGAAAATGAAACGTTTACCGGATGCAGAGTTTGAAATTATGAAGGCTGTTTGGAAGAGTTCGCCACCAGTTTCGACGAATGAAATCATCGCGGTGTTGGATGGGGATAAACATTGGAAACCGCAGACTGTTCTTACTTTATTAGTGCGCTTAATCGAGCGGGACTTTTTAGAAAGTGAGAAAGTTGGGCGGGAAAGGGTGTACACGCCGATCGTTACCGAGGAGATGTATCTTCAATCGGAGACGGAGCAGTTCATGGATAAGCATTACAATAATTCGCTGGTGGGGCTCGTTAATACGCTGTATAAGGGCGGCGATATGTCGGACAAAGACATTGACGAACTGAAAGACTGGCTTTCAAAAAGGAGTTGATAAGATGTGGGGCAAATAATGTTTGACTTACTAGAAGCATCAATCACGATGGCGATTATTATCGTATTGGTCATGTTGTTTCACCACTTTTTCGGGAAAAAATATTCAGCAAAATGGCGATATTACATTTGGTTCGCTGTGTTAATCGGATTGTTGTTGCCGTTTCGTTTGGAGTTCGAAACAGCGTTGATTAAAGCGCCGATTATTGCGCAGACGGGTGTGGCTGAACCGGCTACTACGATGGGGAATCTGAATGAAGTAGTCGATGTTAATCCGGTAAATACAGCCGCGTCGCCAGTTGTGGAATCGTTCTGGACGTTACCGATGGTTTTATTTAGTATCTGGTTCGCTGGATTTGTTGTTTTCCTAAGCTACAACGTGTGGAAGCATTATCGCTTTTTGCGGATGGTGAAAAGGTGGACGACGCCAGTAACGGATGCATCGATTTTGGCATTATTTGAGCAAGAGAAACACAATGTGGGGGTAGCTTCAAAGCATATTGAGATACATATGTGTCGATTTGAAATTAGCCCGATGTTGATTGGATTCCTGAAGCCGACGATTTTGCTGCCGGAAAAACCAATTGATGAGGAAGAAATGGCCCTGATTTTGCGTCATGAATTAGTCCATTTTAAACGCAAGGATTTGTGGGTGAACGCGGCGCTCTTGTTGGCAACTGCGATCCATTGGTTTAACCCATTTGTATACGTGATGGGCCGAGCATTCCAGAACGATTGCGAGGAATCCTGCGATGAAACGTTGCTAACAGGCGAAAATATGGATAAAAGAAGAACATACGGAGAAGCGATTATCGGCTTAATTCGTAACAAAGATGTAAAACGAACAGCATTATCAACTAATTTTTATGGAGGGAAAAAGACATTGAAAAACAGACTGACATCTATCATGGACACGAGTAAGAAGAAGGTGGGCATAGCGGTACTTTGCTGCGGTGCAACGGTTACAGCGATTTTCTTATCGGGAAGCATTTTTATGAATCAAGGCGGCGAAAAAGCGGAGGCGGCTGCTGAAATTACGGCTAAGCGCGCACAAGAAATTGCGTTGGCAGAAACGGGCGGCGGAACGGTTGTGAAGTATAGCCTCGATTATGAGAACGGCAAGAAAATGTATGATATTAAAATCGTGAACGGTAATACGGAATATGAAATGGACATCAGCGCGACGGATGCTAAGATTTACAGTTTTGAGAAAAAGGCAATTAAGGCTACAACCGCAACGAAAACGCCAGCTTCGACTAAATTGACAGTGACGCCGACTAACGAAATCACGGTGGCAAAAGCGAAACAGATTGCGCTAGCTAAAACAGGCGGTGGAACAGTGACGCGTGCTAATGTGGACTATGAAAATGGCAAGAAAGTCTATGATATCCAAATTGTGAACGGAAGCGCGAAGTACGAAATGGATATTGGCGCGACGGATTCTAAAGTATACAGCTACGAAAAAGAAACAATCAGAACGAGTGCAACAACACCGAGCAAAAACACACAAAGTAACACGACAAAACCAGCGCAAAATACAACACCGAAAACGAATACGGGAACAACAAACAAAGTAACGACGAATAAAACAACAACAACCGAAATTTCAGCAGCAAGAGCACAACAAATCGCACTAGGCAGAACTGGTGGCGGAAAAGTGGTACAATCCTATGTGGATTACGAGAATGGCCGTAAAGTGTATGATATTAAAATCGTAAATGGCAACACGGAGTATGACTTGGAGATCGGCGCGGCGGATTCTGTTGTGTACGGTTTCGAGAAGGAAACGATTAATAGAGCGGCTACAAGTACGAAGCCAAACACAAATACAACTGCGAAGTCTGCAGGAACTGTTTACAACGACAACGATGATGACGACGACCGTTACGATAACGACAACGACGACGATGACAGATATGATAACGATTCGGACGATGATGATCGCTACGATAACGACTAAAAATTAGAAATAGGAAACCGTCTTATCACTTTCTTTGGAAGGGATGGGGCGGTTTTTCCAATATTTGTTGGAATGGCGGGATATTTTACGTTATAATAGTGGGAACTGTTGGCATCAGCAGAATCACATTAAAAAGGGGATACATAATGAAAAAGATAGCAAAGCAGAGGTTAAAGGGCGTTTATTTTTATTCGGTTATTGTTTGGTTGGTTTATATGTTTGTGACGGATCAAGTTGGGACGTATAAAACAGAGTATAATGGGTTAGGTTTTTCGATACCGACAATAGGTGATTTTCTGCCAGATACGATATTGGTTGTGTTATTTTTAGGGTTGTTCTATATTTTCGTAGTTTTACCGCTTATGGCATCTATTCAGTGGTTTTTCTTGCGAGTAGCGGATGTGCAAAAGGCGAGTTGGCGCGAAATCTTGGAAGTGTTCATGAAGCAGAATTATGTGCGTTATTTTTTAGCGAGTTTACTTATCACGATATTTACTTTCTTATGGTCGCTTCTTTTTATCGTACCAGGAATCATAAAATCGTTTAGTTACTCGCAGGCGTTTCGATTAATGCGTGATAATCCGGATTTGACGCCTTTAGATGCGATTAACTTGAGTCGCAAATTGATGGATGGACGAAAAACGGATTTATTTATGTTGCAATTGAGCTTTATTGTTTGGTTTATTATACCGCTTGTTTTGCTTATCGCAGCTGTGATTACGGAGAATATCTTGTTGACTCGAGCAACGGATATTGTATTTTTTGTAGTGCTTATTTTCGTTGGGCCTTACTTTCATACCACGAATGCTGTGTTTTATGTCGAGGAAATCAGAGAGCGCTCGGAGCCATTAAAACTATAATTTGGAGGGATTGGGATGGTTGATACGGTGGAGGAATACATGGCGGGGGTGGAGACGGATGAGCAGCGGAAATGGACGATGACATTTGTTAGTTTTATGCGTGAAAATTATCCGGATTTCGAGGAGAAGATTTCGTATCAGATTCCGACATTTAAATTTGGGAAGCAGTATATCGCGTTTTCGAATGCCAAAACACATTTTTCGGTGCATACGCTGGATTTTGAGTTGGTTTTGGAGATGAAGGAGCGATTGCCACACGCTAAATTTGGTAAAGGGTGCGTAAAAGTGAAGTTTGAGGATGATGACGCGATTCCGGAGCTTTTCAAGTTTTGCAGGGAAATTGTTGTTCGAAATCACATAGGAATGTAAGTGGAAATCGCCCAAGTTGGATGACAGCTTGGGTGTTTTTTTGGCTTCTAGACACACTTTTGACAAAATGAGGATAGTAACACTGGATTTCTTGAGGTTAGATATTGGAATTCGTGGTATATTTAAAAGGGAACATAAGTTCTTGTTTTATTTGGGAATAGAGAGGGGAAATTTTGAGATGTATGATGATACGATTTTAGATGGGGCAGTTGTGAATGTGAAGGATGCGTTATTTGGCGCGAAAGGGGACGGAGAGACGGATGATACGGTGGCGATTCAGGCTGCGATTGATGCGCTGTTTGCGTCGCCGGTTGGCCCGGACTCTACGGTTGCGATGGAAGGGGGCATTGTGTTTTTCCCGCCTGGGGATTATGTGATTACGAAGCCGATTCATTTGGTAAATACGGGTGTCAAGCTGATGGGCGCGTCACCGGTTTCGTCCACGATTGTTCCGCGAGGCGAGTTGGTGATGGATGAGAATGGTGTGAAAAAGCTATTGTTTGACGGGAAAGAAGAGGGAAATGCTGCGATTGAGATTAAGTATATTAACAAAGAGGGCAAGCGGACGTTTATGCGGGATATGAATATTCAAAATCTTGGTTTTGATATGGGGAATGTGAATAAGACGACGATGATTCGAGTGATTCGGCCATATGATTTGTGCCATTTTGAGAATTTGATGTTTGTGAATATCCGCGGGACGGCGATTGCTTGTATGAGTGAATATCCAGATAATATGCAGCCGGAGCCAAAAGGATTGGGGCAGGGCGTGATTTTCCGGGATATTCATATTGATAATAGTGCTACAGTGCTCGACAATTTGAAAAATGGGCAGTATGTGACGTTTAATAAGTTGTTGGATCGGGGACGACCGCAAGATGCAACGTTGCCCGCGATTTATTTGGAGAATGTGAATGAGAGTTATATGGACAATGTAAAAGTGAATGCGACGGGTGTGAAGGTTGATTTGGCTGGGAATGTGGTGCGGGATGCGACGAACCAGACGGCGATTTCTTACGCTCCGAGGTCGGCAGTTTTGATGGAAGGTTGCCAAGGTATGAATATTCACATGTCGTCGTTTAACCAGTTGAGCAAGCCGGCGATTGATATTCGGCGCGGGACGATGGGGAAACAGGGCGCGTCGATTTATCATTTTATCGGTGGGAATACGTTCGAGGAGATTTCAGATTCGGCGATTAGAGTGGACGGAGATGTTGTCGCGGCAGGTGCTGGTAAGAATGTCAGCAATATTATTGTGGAGGAAAACCGGATTCTTGGCAAAAAGCAACCGGAGTACCAGTATGTTCTCGATAATTGCGATTTGGTGACGATTCACGGTCGGACTAGTGTGAAAGTCGGGAAAAATGCGCTGAATACGACGATTTATGCGACAGATGTGAATAAAGCGGATGCGGCGAATCCGATTTTGGGTCAGCGAAAAATTCTTGATGAGGGACAGCGAACGTTGATTATTGGGCGGGAATATCGATTTGATGATTATACGCAAACGCTTGCTATCAATTCTGTCGTGAAGCCGGCCGGAGCAATTTTACCGGTACAAAAAATGGCGGATTTGGCGCGTGCTTCGGTGAATAATGTGGGGAAAGTGGCATTTGTGAGGGAAGGAGCGGGTGCGGCGGAGCAGGATAATTTGATGTATGTCAAAAAATGCTTGGATGGGACGCATCAATGGGCGCGCGTTCAAAGCCAGATTGTGTATACGGAAACGGTGACGCCTGTGAAATATAAACTGAGTGCTTCGTATATCACGGGAACTTACACGGGGAATGTGAAAAAACTGCGTGTGACGGCAACGAATAGTGCTGGGACGGTGATTGATAAGCAAGGTGGCGAATTTTTGGCGGATGGGACGTTTCGTTTCTATTATAAAACAGTGTTGAATAATATCAATTATGATGTTAAACTTCAAGTACTTGGAGCGAACGACGAGATTATTTACAAGACGGGGCTCGAATTAGAAGCGTAAGGAGAGATGCGAAAGTGGCGAAATATCCGACGATTCACGAGGCAGCGCTGAGCTTGAAAGGCGCGACGCATGATTACAAAGAAGAATGGGGCGCTGACCGCTTTTTTGTAGGTGAAAAAATGTTTGCGATGCTTGGAACGAACAAAGAAGGCCGCGATATTCTCACGGTAAAAGTGGAGCCGAATCAGGGCGAGATTTTGCGATCAGAAAACCCAGCGATTATTCCGGGTTATTACATGAATAAGTCGCACTGGGTATCGGTATTATTGGATGAAGAGAATAACGCAGAATTCTTGGCAAAATTGTTGGCGCATGGCTACGAACAAGTCTTGCGAAAACTACCGAAGTATCGCCAAAAAGAGATAGAAGGCTAAGAAAAAGAGATTATCGCCGTCAAAGGGTAGCGATAATCTCTTTTTGTGTCATGATTTTAGATCAGCGAGTTGCGCCCGATCGATATCTTTAAAATCAGCTAAATAATCCGACGCGTCTTTTTTCATTATCACGGTCGCGACGCTTTCTGATTTAGCGTTGACGGTGTTCCACAAAGCATCAGGAACAATCACGATTTTTTTCGCGTAAGTCCGTGCATCGCCGAGTGTGATATTGCCGCCGTATGCGACTGTTTGTTCTTTTTCGCCAATTTGGATTTTCGTCGCGTCACCTTGCGCCAACAGGAGTAGCTTTCCGTTTGTGGCGGGTAGCTCTTTCAAAGCTTCTGTTTTATCCGAATCGACCACTTTCGTGAAAGCTTGCTGTTTTTGCATTTTCTTCGCATCCGATTCTTTTATGAAAACGGTCAAATTATCGCCATCACCGTCTTGTTTTGCCTCATAAATAGTAGATGAATCGATATTTTCCTTATTACTAGCAATCGTTTTTGTCACCTGGTCATGACCGCCGTAGACAATTAAGCCTTTCGCTTTATCAAAAATACAGCCGGATAGAGCTAGTAAAAGCCCGCCCAGAACCATTCCAATCAGTAAAGTTTTTTTCATCTTATTCCCAACTCCTAAAATAGATTGAGCATTTCTCTTAGCTCTTAAATCTATCTTACCGAACTTCAAGGCATGCTTCCCGCGATTTACGTGACACTATATGTAGTTTTTCTTACGTTTTTGTAGGAAGGATGTCATTTTGCGTATAGACGAACGATTTTTGCATTCCATTTCGAAAACGTTCGATAATTCATTGACTATTGCCAGGACAAACGGTACAATTAGGAGTGGAAAAAGCTTGCGAAATCGAGCTTAAAAGACCAATTAAATGAGGTGTTTAGATGTCTTCAGTTGTTGTTGTAGGAACACAGTGGGGCGATGAAGGAAAAGGGAAGATTACGGATTTTCTTTCCGAGAATGCGGAGGCTATCGCGCGTTACCAAGGCGGTAATAACGCAGGCCATACGATCAAATTTGATGGAGAAACGTACAAATTGCACTTAATTCCATCTGGTATTTTTTACAAAGAGAAGATTAGTGTTATCGGAAACGGGATGGTTGTTGATCCGAAAGCGCTTGTGACAGAGCTAAACTATTTACATGAAAAAGGCGTAAGTACGGAGAATTTGCGTATTTCGAACCGCGCGCACGTTATTTTGCCGTATCATATTCGCATTGACGAAGCGGATGAAGTACGTAAAGGTGCTAACAAAATCGGTACAACGAAAAAAGGGATTGGCCCAGCGTACATGGATAAAGCCGCGCGTGTTGGTATTCGTATCGTGGACCTTTTGGACAAAGAGACTTTTAAAGAGAAATTAGAGCATAACTTACAAGAGAAAAACCGTTTATTGGAGCGTTTCTATGAGTTGGAAGGCTTTAAAATAGAAGACATTTTAGAAGAGTATTACGAATATGGTCAGCAATTTAAGCAATATGTTTGCGATACATCGGTTGTGTTGAATGACGCGCTGGACGATGGAAAACGTGTTCTTTTTGAGGGTGCGCAAGGGGTTATGCTGGATATTGACCAAGGTACATATCCGTTCGTAACGTCGAGTAATCCGATTGCTGGTGGCGTAACGATTGGTAGCGGCGTTGGCCCTTCAAAAATTAACCACGTTGTCGGCGTTGCAAAAGCTTATACGACGCGTGTTGGTGATGGCCCATTCCCGACGGAGCTTGATAATGAAATCGGCGATAACATTCGTGAAGTTGGCCGTGAATATGGAACGACGACTGGCCGTCCGCGCCGTGTTGGCTGGTTCGACAGTGTTGTTGTCCGCCATGCCCGCCGTGTGAGTGGTTTGACGGATCTTTCCTTGACGCTTTTAGACGTTTTGACAGGCATTAAGAAATTGCAGGTCTGCGTCGCGTATGAGTTGGATGGCAAGGTTATTGAAGAATTCCCGGCGAGTTTGAAAGAATTAGCTCGTTGCAAACCGGTATACGAAGAATTAGACGGTTGGGAAGAGGACATTACGAATGTGAAATCGTTGGATGATTTACCAGCGAATGCGCGTCATTACATGGAGCGTATCGCCCAACTGACCGGCGTTCAGGTTTCGATGTTCTCGGTAGGACCGGATCGTTCGCAGACGCATGTTGTGAAGAGTGTTTGGCGATTATAAAGCTGAAACGGCCCGTTCAGCTCCGAAAAAAACTGGAGCGACCGCAGTAAAAATCCTCTTTTGATTTTTATGGAGGGCGTGAAGTTTTCGAGGAGTTGGCCGTTGAAGCTAGATTTCGAAGACGCAGAACGTGATGTAGAGCATGGATTACATGCTCACTGCGTTCTCATGCATATTGAGGTTCTAAATCGGCAAGTAATGCCTCATAAGAACCACAACAAAGCTGAAAGAGCCCGTTAGCCTCGACAGAATTTGTTAGGGGGCGCAGTGAAAACCCGTACTTGGTTTTTGCGGAGGTCACGAAAATTCCGAGAGGCTGGCTCTTGAAGCTGGATTTCGAAGACGCAGAAATAGGAAGAGAAGTTAGGTATTGCGCCTAGCTTCTCTTTTTTAATGTGTACATAATCTCGTTTCCTTCCGCAAAAACTGGATTTAGCGTGAACCCAAGTTTTTTGAGGAGTTGGGTGGAGCGGTCGTTGTTTTTGTGCGTTACGCCGTCGATTTGTTGGAGTTGTGTGAAACCGTAGTCGAGCACGGCTTTTAAAGCTTCAAGCATGTAGCCTGAACCCTGAAATGTCGGCAATAATTCATAGCCTAAATCCGCGCGTGTCTGTTCTTCTGAGAAATTCCAGAGGCAAGCGGTTCCGATGAGTTCGGCGGTTTCTTGTAGCGTGATGGCCCAGAAAATCCAGGTTTCGCGGTCGATTCCTGTGTTTATTTTATCGATAAATGCGGCGGATTCCTCCAGGTTTTGCTGTAACGGGCGGTCTTGAAAAGCGGCGACTTCCGGATTTGATCGCAGGGCAAAAATGGCGCTGGAATCATCGGGGGTTAGTTGTCTTAGTGTGAGTCGCGGCGTTTGGATGATTGGGAATGTCATAGGATTAGCCTCCTTAGGTTGTTTGTTCGATCATAGAACATTTCTTTGTGAAAAGCAATACGTTTATAGTTTACGTATAAGTTAATGTTATTTTTATCTGTTTGACACAATGGTTATCTATTGTATATAATGCAAGTAAGATGGCTTTTTAGTTTGATTAACTTTAGAGTTTATTGTAAGCGTTTTTTTATAAGGAGGAGCGATGTGAAATGTTGAGAGAAGAATATCCGCGACCGCAATTTGTGAGGGAAAACTGGATGAATTTGAATGGGGAATGGGAATTTGCTTTTGATGATGGGGACGTTGGGTTGCGTGAGGGCTGGTTTCGTGGCGATGTGACGTTTGCGAAACGGATTGTCGTGCCATTTGCGTATCAGACGGCGCTTAGTGGGATTGATGACCAGGCGCATCACGAGATTGTTTGGTATAAGCGGGAGTTTGCGCTGGCGGATTTGGACGGTGGCAAGGAAGTGAAGCTGCATTTTGGTGCGGTGGATTATTCGGCGAGCATTTTTGTGAACGGGCAGAAGGTCGGCGAGCATGACGGCGGGCATACGTCGTTTACGCTGGACATCACGCCCTTTGTGGCTGGTGGTGAGGCTGTGACGCTAGTTGTGAGGGTATTTGATCCGCAAAAAGATGAGACGATTCCGCGTGGGAAGCAGAGTTGGACGCCGGAACCGGACTCGATTTGGTATACGAACACAACGGGAATTTGGCAGACGGTTTGGCTGGAAATCGTGGACGCGCTACATATTGAAAAGCTGCGCATGACGCCGAATGTGGACACAGGTATGGTGGAACTCGATTTGAATTTTGCGGGCGGCGTGATTGGTAAGCGCTTACGATATGCGATTCATTTCGGGGAGACGCTGGTTGCTGAGGATGCGGTGACGTTGACGCAAAACCATATACAGCGCGACGTGGCGATTTATCAAAAACAGATTTTCCGCTCGCCGAACCATAATGACGGCTGGAATTGGACGCCAGAAAACCCGAACCTTTTTCAGATTGAATTTTGCCTAGAGGACGATTCGGTGGTGTATGATGAGGTTTCGTCGTATTTTGGAATGCGCAAGGTGCACACGGAGGCCGGCATGGTTTATTTGAACAACCGCCCCTACTATCAAAAATTGGTGCTGGATCAAGGCTATTGGCGTGATGGTTTGTTGACTGCGCCGTCCGATGAAGCGTTGCGTTACGATATCGAGCTCGCCAAGGAAATGGGATTCAACGGTTGCCGTAAACATCAAAAAGTAGAAGATCCGCGTTTCCTATATTGGGCAGACACGCTGGGCTACCTCGTTTGGGGCGAATGCGCGGCGGCACCAGTTTATACAGAAGACGCCGCGACCCGACTGACTCGCGAATGGTTAGAAATTATCGAGCGCGATTACAATCATCCTAGCATCGTGACGTGGGTGCCAATCAACGAAAGCTGGGGCGTACCAGGCATTCACAACAATCGAGAACAACAACATCACACCCAAGCGATGTATCATCTCATTCATTCGCTCGACAAAACCCGCCCGGTAATCTCCAATGACGGCTGGGAAATGACCGAAACCGATATTTGCGCGGTGCATAATTATTCACACGGCCGCGAAGACGAACCCCAGAAGTACGCCGATTTTAGCAGGACAATCCACAACAAAGAAGCCATTTTGAAATCCCAATCCACCTTACGCGCCATTTACGCAGCAGGATTCGAGCACCAAGGCGCGCCAATTTTGCTAACAGAATTCGGTGGCATAGGCTTTCAAACCGGCGACCAGAGCGGCTGGGGCTACACATCCGTGAAAAACGCCGAAGAATTCGTCGCCGATTACAGCCGCGTCATGCACGCCGTCTACAGCTCAAAAGCCCTACACGGCTACTGCTACACCCAACTGACCGACGTAGAAGTCGAAATCAACGGCCTGCTAACATACGACCGCGAACCAAAATGCGAATTAAAGCGGATACGAGAGATAAATGACCAGTATTTCGATCAGATTGTAGAATAGACCACAAACAAGAAGGGCCTCCCAGCAACGAGGCCCTTCCTATCTATGTGTGAAATGTTTGCCAAGCCAGAGCGAAAGTGCTAGAATAAGTCTTGTCGGTAAAAACATTTATCGTACGGGTTGTTAGCTCAGTTGGTAGAGCAGCTGACTCTTAATCAGCGGGTCGTGGGTTCGATCCCCTCACAACCCATTTCATAAAACCGTTTAGGCTGTAGAGCTTAGGCGGTTTTTAGTTTGTGAAAATAGAGGTAAAAAAGTTAAGAAATGGTTTCCATGGGCAGAGCGTGGGCAGAAGTCTAGAAATAGCGATTTCTATTGTATCAAGTTTAGCGCGTATCATATTTTCATATGCCTCTTAATTTGCCTAGATATTTTCTTGATATGCTTCCTAACATCACCTTAAGTATCTCCTCTACTAATAATATATTCTAACCTCTCATTCATTATATAATTCCAGTATCATGTAGCAAGGTTAGCTATAGAACTAAAATACATTATTCCATTTTAAAAACTCAGAAAAGGGCTTTTTTTATGTATAACATATGGTATAATATTTCCATGAGGTACTAAATAAAGGAAGGATTGAGTAAGAAGTGGCAAAGAAAATACAGCTACCGAGTGGGAGATTATCGGAACATGCGACCGCGATTGGGAAGAATTCAGATGCTTTGGCATTTAAACTAAGCCCCAATGTTGCTTATTCCACAGGCACGGCGCAAGAATTAGTCCAGGATTGCATGGAAATGACACAATTTTTGCAAGCGTTTCCGAGTGCATTTGTAAAAGACGGGCAGAACTTAAAGGATGTAGAGAAAGCTTTTGTGGCATCAGAAAAAGCATTGGGACAAATGTTGCAATCAGGATTGGATTTTGTCGGGAAGAAATGATCATGAGGGGGCATAGGGAAGATGGAAAAAGAGAGAAAACTGCTAGAAAAACGATTAGAAGAGAGTGTCAATAAACGCCGGAAATTAGAGGATATTCAGATAGGATTGATTCAACTGAATCGAGATAAAGCGAATATTCTTGTGAACTTTAGTGACGCGTGGCAAGGGGAGAAGGCCGATAAAACGATGAGTAGACTGGAAGACGCGGTGGAAGAGGAATGGCGTGAGACGCGTAAGTACGTGAATGCGTTAGAAGACGAAATCATCGAGGAAAAACGACAAATTCGCATCCAGTTGGAGAAGTTGAAGGAGAATGCGAAAAATGGCGCGCATTGATATTGCAGAAATACATAATTTTGTATCGGTGTTTATCGCTGAATCTAAGCGAGTGCAACAAGAGTTAGAGCAACGAAAGACGGCGATTGGTAGTTTTTTATCCGATTCGGATATTCAAGGAGAAATCGGTGACCAAGCGAAGGCATACTATCGAGACGTGTACTATCCGCTTATTAAGGCTACGAAAAACAGCTTGCAGGATGCGGAGGAACGTTTGAAAAAGTACGTCTCGGATTTCTATTCACAAGTGGATTCCTCGATGAATGCGAAGCTGGATTTGGCACGGATGTATGAGTTACAAGCCGACATGCGGAAGTATGAGAACAAAATAGAGGCATTGAAAGCAGATACGAATTCCGCGGCTAATAGCATGGCTTCCATCGGGAAAAATATTGGGTTACAATTAGGTATGGAAACGGCGATGGGGCAGTTCCGTAAAGAGGAAGAGATACTAGAGAAATATGAGCAGTTTGAAGCTACGCATCGAAATATGTTGCGTGATGTATTGACGGATTTGCACCAAGTGAAACAGAGCCTTGCACAGATAGAAAGTGGTGTTGCGTTTAATGCTTCGTCTCATATGTTCCAGCCAACGAAAATAAAGTTAGGCGCATTAGCTCCGAAAAAAGCGAAGAAGACGTTCAATTTTGATAAATACGAGAAGACATTGCAGGGCAACTATTGGGTGTTGACGAAGAATGGGAAGACCGATGCCGACTGTGCAGAAGCGACGATTGCATATAATGATTGTCTAAGGGAAGGATCTATTAAGGGAGCCGAGAATAAGCAAGAAGATGTAGCTGCTGAAATAATTAAATCGGCATTAAAAGGCATATACTATTACACCGATGCTCCGATTACAAAGGCGCAAAGCTTCTCACTTATTGCTGGAGTTGCAGCGGGAATGGTTGCGATTAGGGGACGTGGAAAAGCTTTCCCAAGAAGCACTATAAATAAAGTCGAATCCGACCTAAAGATAAAGGAATACGGTAAACCAATTGTTATCGAAAAATCAATCAATACAGGGCTAATCAGAAGCTATGTTCGAGATGTGGAACAGCAAACAGGTCGTAAATTGGCAAATAATCAGGTAGATATGTTGAAAAATGCACTTAGAGAGAAAGAATATACAAAGCTGTCTCCGTCCGATACGAAGGTTCATAGGCGCTCTTTCAATAAAGTGAAGAATTCTCTAATCACAGAATGGGAGCTTAAAACTGGCCAAGTTTGGCCAACATATTCTGATGATGTAATATCTGCAAAAAATGGAGCGGCTATTCGAAATAAAGGAGATCTATATGATGCGCATCATTTGATTGAAAATAATTTTGGTGGAGAACACGAATGGTGGAATATTCACCCTGCAAAATTTCCTAATGAGCATCAAGCGGGAATTCATGGGGCAGGTTCACCAGGAAATGAATTATTTAAAGGAGAGAAATAATAATGAAGTATGATTTTTTAATAGCTAATCATGAGAATAAATTTTATCCAGTGGAGCCTCAGACTATTACGGATGCGCAAAGAGATTTAGAAATCTTATTTCCACAAGAATTAATAGATTTTTATCGTAATGTTGGCTATGGTTTTATAAAAGGTTCAAGACAGAATGTGAACAGATTGATGGACCCGTTATCCGTTCGAGATTTTCGTTTAAAGCAAAATGATTTTGAATTCTTCCCTGATATCGAAGTGTATGATGATTTAGAGGATGAATTGATTTTTTTCGAGGCTAATGAAACTGCTATGATATCAATAAAGTTAGTAGACAGTGAGTCAAGCCCAGTTTATTATGATGAATTTAAAATTGCAGATTCTTTAGCTGAATTTCTACAAAAAGTAGCAATGAATGATATGTATTATATGGATTTGGTTGATTGATGACTTTTTTAAGTTCTTGATGTATAAACCGAAAAATGGTGTATATCAGAATATTTGCTGTAAGTGGAAATCATAAGTAGCTCGTATGATTTCCATTTTGCAAGGATTATTTGATATATACTGTTTTTCAACAGCCGTGTCAAATATTTTTGTATAGAATCAAATGATTATTTATGCTGTTGCTAGGGAGCCTATAGTAGCTGTCTCTAGATTAATTAAATTTATTTTTTATTGGTTAGATATTCCAAATGTGTTATAATGTATTATATCATAACACATTTGGAAAGGGGCTATAGATAACTTTTGGCAGATCATATACTAATATTTATAAAGGAAAAGAGTAAATTTTTTTATTTGTTGATACTAATAGGAGCATTGATTTTTGTTCTATTCAATGGGGTTAAAGTAATATTCACGCATGATGCAGCTATTTTTCAGTTCGCATTCATAGTTTTTAAACATATACTCAGTCTAAGTACTGTCATTATATTGGTTATAGTTACAATGTTATTACTGAGACATAGCAATGCAGTATCTAATGAGAGAGAACAAGATTACCTGGAGAGACAGGATGTGCATATAGAAGTTGATAATGATATTGTGGGTTTAGAAATCAAAGAATATTATACCAGATATACTGGGAAGCATGTGGATATCAGAGTTAAAAATCTATATCATGGAAGTATAGTGTCTATAAAAGGCACTTTAAATTTCTATACATACGAAAATGATAGGATTTACTCTATTCCGATAGAAATCGATAATCTTTTTTTAAAGCAGAATTATAAGGTTTCTGACTTTAATCCTAAACACCGTGCTATTAATTCTTTTGCATACTATGAATTTTATATTAAGGAATTGAAAACAGAGACAAATAGTTTTAAGGATATTAGATTAGTAAGCAGAAGAATAATACACACTTGGTTCTATGAGTTAAATATGAAACAATTCTCTGACCATTTTATTGGCAAGCTTAAAGTAAGATATAATTTAGTATGGCTCAAGGAAAAAAGAATTAGAATCAGATCTTGGATAAGATTTTTTTGTTCTAAACAGGTTTATAGAGTTGAACATAAACCAGTAGTTGAATTTTTTGAATTAATGTTCCGTATAGCGAAAATAACCATGTTAGTTGTGTTTTTCATACTTGTTTTATTAGGCTTAATGTTTGTAATTTATGATTTGAGTAGCATGATTATAGAAATCACAAAATTATTAATATCGAAATGAAATCCATTTTGTGTAAGGAAGCTAAATCGTGTGTAAGTGGAGGCTTTCTTAATACAAAAGCTAGGGAAGGTGTATTAGAAAATACAACTAACAAGTGGAGAGTTTTCCGAACCTACGACAGCGATTGAGAGGAGTCCATCTGTAATTTGATTTATATTTAAGGTTGAGTTGCTGTTATAACGGAATATATAAATGATACGCGTGGGGGCAGTGATTGTAGTGCGAGATAAAGGCGAAAGTCTTCAGGTTGATGAATATATTCGGATTAGAAATCTTATCGAAAGAAAAGGCTGGGGCGCAACAAGCAGTAATGGAAGTATGTTTATAAAAAGAGCTATAAGTCTATATTCAAAGTTAGATACCAAGCAAAGAGATTCATTTCTAGGTTTACTAGAACAATTTGATTTCTATCAAATTAAGGATTATGAGAATTTTTTAGTTGACATATACAGTCAAATGAGGTGGGGAATAGAGGGGCTAGAGAAGATTTTAATAATACCTTTGGAGAAGCAGGGGGAGCTGAATCTGAAAAGTGGTAGTTTAGTTGCATACTTGTTTAGAACGACTCTAATAAAGTACATAGATGAGCGCTTCTTTGAGAATAAATCTTTAGTAATTAAAGTTAAGCACAGATTGACGATTGAGGATGTGAACGAATACGCAGAGAATCCAAATGCAAGAATCGTATTTGTAGATGACTTTATAGGGACGGGTAGGAGTACCACCGAAGTTATAAAGTCGTATAAATTAATGGGACTGAATGAAGAAAATGTGTTGGTTTTAACATTTATTTGTCTACAGGCATCTATAGATAGATTTAATACATGCAAATTCAGATTTATGTACTCGACGAAAGGTAAGACGCTTAGTGATGTCTTTTCCGAAAAAGCAGATTTAGAAGAAAAAAGGATGCTTTTTAAGCAGATATCTAAAAAAATAAATTCACCAAAGGGATATATGAGCGGTTATAATAAATCGGAAGCACTATTAGCCACTATCCGTACGCCTAATAATACCCTCCCATTCTTTTGGCGCGATAACAAACAAAAAAAAATACAATCATTATTTCCTAGATAAATTATGTAAGGAGAGGCATGTATGGACAAAAAAAGATATCAAAAACTTTGGAATTTGGCATTTCTAAAATTAGTTATGAATGAAAAAAGTGTAGCATCAATTATCCCAGAA
Source organism: Paenilisteria newyorkensis (assembly GCF_000766145.1). GTDB lineage: Bacteria > Bacillota > Bacilli > Lactobacillales > Listeriaceae > Listeria_A > Listeria_A newyorkensis. The sequence continues at coordinate 155,703 of NZ_JNFB01000045.1, forward strand.
GATATAGATAAATTTGAAGAAAATTTGGAAAGGCTTAAAAATAATAATATTATTTTAGATGTTGATAATGGCATTACAATTACAAATAAGGGATTGGAGTATATAGATCAGATAGAGAGGGAACTAGATTTAATGAAAATAGATAAGTTTATTTTCCCTGAATTTGAACATATTGTTGATAAGCTTGATGAAAATGAGATATACTTACCTTGAGCCTTTTTATTAGCTAATAGTTTTTCTGTGTTTAGAGAAGAACATATGCGTCTGATTTCAGCGTGTATAAAGAGAACCTTGTTTCAAGCTATTCATTAAGAACATCCACCACAAGGGATTGTGGAGTCTGTTCTTAATGAAGTATATCGCAAAACAGCGATATACTTGCACTAGCCTTGATTTTGCAGCTATCGCATTCTAACTAAGCGTCCTAAGTTATTATGCTCAATCTCCAAAATCAAGGCTAGTACAGATAATAATTTAAAAGATGTGATAAAAAGGCTCATTTTGGGGGATTATGATGGAGTGGAACGAATACAAAGATAGATTCACTAAGAAGGCTGAGCAATCTGGATATAAAGAGAGCTATATAGAAAAAAACTTAGCTTACGCTGAAGTTATTGTGAAAAAGGGGTATCCTATTATTTATGATGTGGTTCACCTTTCTAAACTTGTAGGTGTTTCATATGAATATATTTTTAAAGTTTCTAATGCATCTAAGTATTTTTATCGTAGATTTGAAATTAAGAAAAAGAATGGTAAAAAAAGAACTATACATGAGCCACTTCCATTGTTAAAGTCTGTACAGATGTGGATTCTAAGAAATATTTTGGAAAAAAAAGAAGTAAGCATTTATGCAAAGGCGTATAAGAAGGAAGTTTCATTGAAAGAAAATGTTAGGTTCCATAGAGGACAGAAAATTGTGATGAAGTTAGATGTATTGGATTTTTTTTCTTCTATAGAACCTAGATTTGTAGATAACTTCTTCAGAAGTATTGGGTATAGTAAGAACTTGTCAAGAGTATTAACTAATATTTGTGTGCTTAATCATGGTTTACCTCAAGGTGCACCTACTAGCCCATATTTATCCAACATTGTAATGTATAACTTGGATAGAAAAATATCCAGTTACTGTAGGGTAGAAAAAATACGATATACGAGATATGCCGATGATATGACCTTCTCTGGGGATTTCAAACCTGCGAAAATAATCCATTTTTTAAAGAAAGAGTTATCAAAGTTAAATTTGGAATTAAACTATAAGAAAACCAAAATACTCAGACAGAATGATAGACAAAATGTAACAGGTGTAGTGGTTAATCAAAAAATTCAAATTGATAGAACTACTAGGAATAACTTGCGTTTAGAGATGTATTTTTAAAAAAAAAATCAAAAGAAACATTTGAGTAATGCTTGTGAGGCTGGGCAGGAAAGAAAATATTTGATAGGATTACTAGGCAGGGTGAACTACGGTTTGCACATAAATGAAAAAGATACTGTTTTATTAAATTATAAAGAAATAATATATGAAGTGCTTTCTCGCTACAGAATATAAATAGCTCAGAAGCATTGTGAACTATATTACTTTTTTGCTTTTAACTCACATTAAAAATGCAAAATAAACAGCAACTTGTAAATAACCGCTATAAAAACCATGCAATTTCACAAACTAGATATAGCAATAGCAACGATTATAGAGTCTAATTTCATTTTTCGTGACTCTTAATCAGCGGGTCGTGGGTTCGATCCCCTCACAACCCATACACAGAATGAAAAGAGCCTTCGCTAAACGCGGAAGCTCTTTTTAATATAACAAAAACTACCTACTCATTACCTTACTTTTAACATTCGCTAAAGAATCTGCAATTTTCAATGTAGCTTTGACGGCTTTTCGATTCAAAGTACCTCTATAATGCTTGATTTTAGCGTTCATTTTCTGATTTTCATCAATACTCATCTGTAGCTTTTTACTAGTCTGCTCAAGTTCTTTTTCAATCGTTTCATTTTTTTCTTGATGCTCGGCTATCTTTTGTTTAAATTCCGTTCTTTCATGTGAAAAAGAGCTTTTAACCTGTTTCAGCTGATCATTCACGCGATTCACGTGGTATCTTAACTTGAAATCACTACGCTCTTGCAATAAATTAGAAGTCACTTTTATGCGTTCTAACATAGTTTTGGCATCAAGTACTGTAATCGGTTCTGCGCTAGCCGGAAAATCAATTGATTGGACGAGCTCATCTAATGGGGCAGTTTTACGATTCCGGTCATCTTTGTATATATGATCCAGCTCGTTTGTCTCCAAGAAATCAATGTAATTATCGAAATTCCGCGCCTGTACTTTTTCGGCGGATTTCAAATCTACTTTACTTAAGAGGTCATACACATCGGTTACGCCATCTAATTCATCAATCGTGACGTGCGTAAGGGCGTGATAGGAAGCTAATTCTCGCATTCTAGCATCTTGCACAAAAGAAATATTGGGCGTTCCAACAATTGTCGGGATAACGTTACCATGCAATCGTGAACCGATACTAAAATCAACATTTTTAACAAAGTCATACCAACTCGGCATACTCGTAAAATATTTCACGCGGCCTTCTTGGTAATATTTATGATCAATGGCTGTAGGATAACCCGGAATATCGCTAAAAATGTCAGGTCCTCCTGCAAACATTAAATGGAACTCATCTAAGTGTTGCGGAATAAAATAATAGTCTTTATGGGTCTCAATCATACTGTTCAAAAATTGTACAGCCACTTCTGAAGAAATCGGAGAAGCATTGATTGCAATAGAAGATTTTTCGGTCAAATGGACGTCTCTTATTTTTAACTCTCGCCCAAAAGTATAGAGAGATGGGCAACCAATAACGCGATAATCGACGCCTTCATTAAATCCTAATTTTTTTAAATAATCAGCTGTGATTTGTCCACGTACTCCGATTTGAGACGATTTTTCAAGCACTGCTTTGACAAAATTGGTAACGTCTTCATCAAATGCAAAACCTGCGTCCAATTGGGGCTCATAGTTTGCGCGTAATCCAACACCAGTAACCACGACTGGAATTTTCAATCGGCGAATTAATTCCGTATAATTTCGCAACGTAGGCCGAAAGTCATCGCGAAAAGCGTCTGCTAGTGGGATAACGTAGAGATCATAATTCGCATTAATCTTATCCGCTAAGTTAGGATTAGAAGAAAGACCATCCGCATGTATTTCCACATTGTCGTTCCATAGTGTTCGGTAGATACTGTATTGATAAGCAAGATTGCCATTGTTAAACCCTGTACGATCTTTTAAATACATATCTTCAGCTGTATAAACATTGGTGGGGCGCATTCCAGATCTAATGAGTATTTTCTTCATTAAGATGCCACGTCCTTACAATTTTTATAATATATCCTATTTGAGTATATCAAACTGCTATCAGTAAGGGAAATTTTTAGTAAATAAATTGCTATTTGATATACTTATCGAGCTAGAATAACTATAAATGTATCAAAAAAAGCTATTTTATCCCTCGTTACAAGAGACAAAACAGCCTTCCTCATCACCCATTCCCCGTAATCAAATTCCACACCAACAGCACCAAAGCTAAAACTAACAATAAATGTATTAACTTCCCACCGATGCGTAGAATCAGACCAATAACCCAAATCACAAATAAAACCACAATAATCGTCCAAATAATTCCTGACATATGTAACCTCCTCAGGCTCTGCCGTCCTTATCTTTACCACTCTGCAAAAAGGTGAAACATACGAATTAGTAAGGTAGCAAACCGGAAATATGCTAAAATAAAGCAAATCTCAATAAAAAGGAATGATAAGCATGAAAATCCACATAACATCTCAAACCGAATCTGACATCCCAGAACTATGGGAAATCGAAAAAAGTGTGATGGTGAAAGGAACCACCCCGCATGTCGTGACCGAAAACGATTATGAGCAATTCAAAAAAGACGTCATGACGCAAAATATGCTCGTAGCTAGAAAAGAAGACGGAATCGTTCTAGGATCTCTCGTCTATCACAGTCCAGGGCTAGCCCCATCTCGCCAAAAACAATGGCTTTTCGGCATCTCGGTAGCCAAACAAGCGCAGGGGCAGGGCGTTGGAAGACAGCTGATTGAACATTTAATCGAGCTCGGTAAACAAAATAACATCGGCAAAATTGCGCTTCGGGTCATGGCTACCAACACGAATGCCCTCCACTTTTATCAACATCTTGGCTTTGAGCAGGAGGCCTATTTTAAGCGTGAATTCTGGGAGGACAATCAATGGTTAGATGACTACCAGTTGGCCTATTATCTTGATTAGTCGCTAAAATTCATCTATTTCCCAAAACCATGGTATAATCTTCTGGGAGGTATATCATGACAAAAGATGTTAAATTTAGCAATATAAAAGGGATTCTCATCTTCTTAGTAGTACTCGGCCATTTATTACTCATAGTCAGAGGCGGCATGGAGTCGCTCATCCTGCTAATCTACGCATTCCACATGCCAGCATTTATTTTTCTGAACGGCTATTTCGCGAAAAACGTGACTTGGAAAAAGGTATTAAATCTACTTTTGCTATACATAATCTTTCAATCATTCTACGCGGTCATAACATACGTCACACATTACGGCGAAATATTCACGTTCCGCTTCACAACGCCAATTTTCCACTTATGGTACTTAGTCAGTCTAGCATGTTTCTACGCAGTCGCAATCCTGCTCCACAAAATCGGGAAGTATCGGATCTGGAGCATGTTCATCATAGCGGGTATCTTAGTCGCTAGCGTCGGAATTCGCTGGTGGGCAACAGGTTTCCTAATCGAAAACCCGACAATTTCAGGCCAATTCCTATCCATCCAGAGAACATTCGTATTTTTCCCATTCTTCTTGCTCGGTTTCTACATCAACAAAGAGACGATGGACAAATGCAGCGTGGCGCTAGGCAACTTCAAATTCAAAGCACTACTCAGCGCAGTTCTGATTTTCATCATCGTCTACGTGCTATCCAACAACCCACTACGATTTGAAAATGCGTTTTACGGCTTCCTGCAATCCAGCGCTTTTTCCAACACGATCCTGCAATTCCTAAAAATCGAGTTCCAGCAATACATCATCGCACTTATCATGATTACGATTCTATTCATGCTCGTCAACAATCGCGAAAGCACACTCACAAAATGGGGCGATAATTCACTAGTCATTTTCCTGCTCCATCCGATATTTTTCTTCATCATTCGAATGTTCGCCGCGGATTTCACGACTTGGAACCCCTTCGTAAAACTCGCTTTCATCATCTGTATCTCGATTTTCGCATGCAGCTCGTTGGTTGCCATTAGCAGTCATATTCGCTGGCTACTGAACCCTCTAGACAGCATTCAAAAACTCCGACGCACCGAAATATTGGAGGAAGAAGCGTAATCCAAAATAAGCATGAGCGCAATCAGGCTCGTGCTTATTTGTCGTTCGCCTTATAAATTGGTATAGCCTTATTCGGCATGTGATTTTCCTAGCTGCATTCAACGTATAAAAAAATACATTTGCGACATATAACCCTACGAATATACACATATATTCACAAACTCGGGACATTTGTTGTATGTCCGTCCTATTTACCCGATGATTCAGCCTATTCATATATAAAATTAAAAACATAGTAATACCCTTTATCTATCAATGGTTACAAAGAAAAATAAAAATTATAAGCGTTCTTCTTTGTCGAATGGGTAATTTCTGTGGTACAATAAACTCAAATGATAGCGTTTACATTGTGAAATAAAAAAGTATGGTGTTTGGATTCGTTTTGCTGTATGATAGAAGAATAATCTTGAAAGACATTGTTTCACAGAGGCTCGAGATGTTGCCTGATTGGTAGGGTTTCATCTGGCCAATAATAAGGGGGAAATACATATGTCAGAAGAACGAACATTAGAGAGAGGCTTAAAAAATCGTCATGTGCAGTTGATAGCGATTGGGGGTGCGATTGGGACTGGTTTGTTCCTTGGTTCTGGGAAATCGATTCATTTAGCTGGTCCGTCGATTCTGTTTGCCTACACGATTACTGGGATTATTTGTTTTTTGATTATGCGTGCGCTTGGTGAATTGTTACTATCAAATTTGAATTATCATTCTTTTGTCGATTTTGTTTTTGATTATCTTGGAAATGGAGCCGCGTTCGTCACAGGTTGGACGTATTGGTTCTGTTGGATTTCGATTGCGATGGCGGATTTGACTGCGGTCGGTCTTTACACACAATTTTGGTTCCCGAATGTGGCGCAATGGGTTCCAGGGCTAATCGCGTTAGTTATTTTGCTCGTGATGAACCTTGCAACCGTAAAGCTGTTCGGCGAAATGGAATTTTGGTTCGCGCTAATTAAGGTTATTGCTATTTTAGCCTTGATTGTCGTTGGTACATTTATGATTATCAAAGGATTTTCAACGGATGCAGGTGCGTCTAGTTTTACTAATCTATGGAGTCACGGCGGTTGGTTCCCGAATGGTGCGAGCGGCTTTATCCTGTCGTTCCAGATGGTTGTATTCGCCTTTGTGGGCATCGAGCTCGTCGGTCTGATGGCTGGTGAAACGAAAGATCCTGAGAAAGTTATTCCAAAAGCGATCAACAATATCCCAATTCGGATTATTATCTTCTATATTGGTGCGTTAATCGTGATTATGAGTATTTATCCGTGGAATGACATTAACCCGGCGCAAAGCCCGTTCGTGCAAGTTTTCGCGGCACTCGGAATTGCGGCAGCTGCGGCAATCGTTAACTTCGTCGTCTTAACTTCGGCAGCATCAGCGTGTAACAGTGCGGTTTTCAGTACGAGTCGTATGGTTTACTCACTAGCTAAGGAAAAAAATGCACCATACCCAATGACAAAATTAACATCGCATAAAGTTCCGGCAAATGCGCTGTTCTTCTCCACAATCGTTATCTTGATTGCAGTTATTCTGAACTACGTGATGCCAGAAGGTGTGTTCACGTTAATCACGAGTATTTCGACAGTGTGTTTCTTGTATATCTGGGGAATCACGGTTATCTGTCACATGAAATATCGCAAAACACGCCCAGAACTTGCAGCGAAAAGTAAATTCAAAATGCCGTTATATCCAGTTGCGAACTACGTTATTCTCGCGTTCCTTGCGTTCATTCTAGTCGTTCTAGCATTGGCGGAAGACACACGCGTGGCACTGTTCGTAACACCGGTTTGGTTCGTACTTCTGGTTGGGATTTACTTTATTCGTAAAGCTAGAGGGCAGAAGCAAGAACAGAATGCGACAGATTTAGACTAATATATAGATAGTAGAAAACGCTCCTTTCGAGGGGCGTTTTTGCGTTAAACTTGAATAAATCCTTTTTCAGGCGCAAAATAGGGTATATAGAAAGTAAAGCGTGCAGATTAGGGGAATGTTGGATGGATTCGGTGATTTTAATTACGATTATTATTGTGATTGTTGGCTTGGCCTTCGATTTTATAAATGGCTTTCATGATATTGCGAATGCGGTGGCGACGAGTATTTCGACGCGTGCGCTGAAACCGCGGGTAGCGATTGGGATTGCTGCTGTGATGAATTTTTTCGGGGCGATTTCGTTTACGGGTGTGGCGGTGGCTTTGACGTCGAGCATTGTGGATCCGTTTGCCTTGAAAAATGGGGAATTCGTGGTTTTATGTGCGCTGATTTCGGCGGTGATTTGGAATTTGATGACGTGGATCGCGAAAATGCCGAGTAGTTCGTCGCACGCGCTGATTGGGTCGATTGCTGGTGCTTCGATTGCTTCGGCGGGGAGTTTTGGCGTGCTGAATTGGAGTGGATTCACGACGATTATTATTGCGTTGATTATCTCGCCAATTATCGGTTTTTCGGTCGGATATTTGATTTATTCGCTGTTCAAATTCATTTTTCGGAATAAGAAGTTGGTACAGACGAATCGGCATTTCCGGATGGCGCAGATTGGCACGACGGCGATGCAGGCCTACGCGCACGGAACGAATGATGCGCAGAAGACGATGGGAATTATCACGCTGGCCTTGATTGCGAGCGGTTTGCAGACGGATTCCACGATTCCATTCTGGGTGCAAGTGAGCTGTGCGGCCGCGATGGCGCTCGGTTCATCGATTGGCGGTTATCGGATTATTAAAACGGTAGGCACGAAAATCATGAAAATTGAACCGGTGACTGGTGTTGCGGCGGATCTAGGCTCACTTTCGGTAATCATGAGTGCGACGCTAATCCATTTGCCAATCAGTTCGACGCAAGTGATTGACAGTTCGCTGATGGGCGTTGGGACCGCGAATCATAAGAAGGAAGTTAACTGGCGGACTGGGAAAAGTATGCTGGTGACGTGGATGATTACATTGCCGTGTGCGGGTATAATGGCGGCGGTGGTTTATTGGATTAGTGCGGCAATATTTTTGTGAGTGGAAAAAGAGTAGTATGGAGCAGATTATTGGTTTTACACAACGACGAACATAATAATTAAAGGGTCGAGAATAGTCGCTGCCGTGTTGTGGCAACTATTCTCGACCCTTTTTTTACAAAAACAACACCATATGCTCTTCATCAAAATACGTGCCATCCAGCTTCAAAGCGCGTTTCTCGAGACTGTAAGGTACAAATCCAAGCGAGGTATAGAGTTTTCGTGCCTGCTTATTATTCGTAACGACGGATAAATAAACTTGCTCGATGCCTTCTAGTTGTTGCGCCTGCTCGATTGCAGTGCCGATTAAGGCTTTGCCGACGCCGCTGCCACGTCTTTCTGGGGCAACGTACATCGCGACGATATTGGCTCGGTGACGCGTTTTGATACGTTCTTCTCGAATTAAAGTCACGACGCCAACTAAATTCCCGCCTGAAAATGCGCCGAATGTCAGGGAATATGGGGATTGGAAGCGGATTTCGTATTTTTGTAAGGCGGTGTATTTCTCTTCTTCAAAACTTGTCGCAAAAGCTGCGGGACTTTCTTGCAGGGCTTGGAGTCTGATTTTTACGTATTGATCGACATCTGCTGTGGTTAAAAGCCTGATTTCCATTTTTTCACCCCTGATTCCAAGTTTTTAATACTTAGTCAGTAATGATCCTGCTGCTTCGTCGATAATGAACACGACATTTGGATGTTTTTGCAAAATGGATGCTGGGCAATCTTCGGTAATTGGGCCTTCGAGTGTTGCTTTTACGGCCTCTGCTTTTCTTGTGCCAGAAGCGGTTACAAGGATTTGTTCTGCTTCCATCATATCGGCAAGACCGAGCGTCAGCATTTGTTCTGGTGCTTCTTCGCGTGTCACTTTGTAATAAAGCATCGTGCTATTAATCGTGGAATCGTCGCTATCTGCTAGGAATAAACGGGAGTCAAAAGGTGTTCCAGGCTCGTTCGCGCCTAAGTGAGCGTTTACACCAAGTCCGAGAATTTGTAAATCACGTTTATTGTCACGCAAAATCTTATTATAGCGCGCGATTTCTTCGTCAAAACTGGATAAACTACCATCTAATAGGCCGATTTCGCGTGGTTGCTTTTTAATTTGATCGTAGAATTTTTGGTGCATGTAGCTGTATACGCTGAATGAGCTTTCGCGCGGGGCGATAAATTCATCGAGGTTCATCATAAACACTTTTTCGATGTCGACTTCATCATTATTGATGCCTTTTACGAGATTTTCGAACATACCGTCATAACTTGCGCCGGTTGTTGTGTTGATTACTGGGTTTTCTTTGGAATCGATGACTGCTTTTACAACGTCATACGCTTTTTCGGACATTTCTTCATATGTTTTTGTACGGATTATTTTCATTAGTTCTCCTCCTTGTCGATTAACTCCAGAATACCGTGTTTTGGGTGATTTTGCAACATTCAGATTTGCATTAGAGTGAACTGGAAGGTGTATACTGAACTTGTTGAAAAAGCAAGATTGCACGCTGTTATTGTTTTTAATGACTAATAATCGAATGAATCTATGTGAAAAAGTGCTTGGTTTCGCTTACAAGGACTTTTTGCCGTGGAATTGTCACATTTGAAAAATGGTAAATTGGGGGATAAGGAGTGTTTTTTGGTCGATTTTTAGTGTGGGAAACTCTATTTTGTGTCGGAGTTGCTAATTCGGAAAATGGCGGGAAATGTTGAGATGTAATCTTTTATAATATTGGTGGAAAACGATGAAATATCTTGAAATTTTGTGTTTTTGGTGGAAAATGCAATTGTTTCGCGTGATTTGGCGAGGTATACTTTCTTTATCTGAATCAACACGTTATGAGTTGTTTTGGAATTATGTTGTTGAAAGGGAGTTGATTTTGTGAAACGGAAAGTAGTGTTTTTTGCTTTTGTGATGATGTTGATGTTTGTTTTTGGTGGAGTGATGAGGGTTCAGGCGGCTGAGGTGATTCAAGTGGATCGGTTTATGGAGAAGGATAATAAGGCGGCTGCGACGGGGAATGCGCTTGGATGGGCGAAAATTTTGGAAGCGATTAACCTGAGTGATGACAGTACGACGATTCAGTTTGGGACGGGGAAATATTATGTTGATAATACGTTAAAAGTCCCGTCTAATGTGATTATTAAAGGGGCGACGGCGAATGCGAAAGATAGTGAATTAGTTTTCACGGCGCCGAAGCAAGGGTTGACGACAGAGGCTGCGAATCCTACGAGCCCTAAGTACATAAAGAATGTGTTGATTCGCGATATAAGCATTCGGTATGAGATTGATCCAGTCATTATGAGTGGGCATGCGTACGCGTTTTCTTTGATTAATTTTGCGGGGGATTATAAGGATGATAGTACATCGCTTGCTGAGCCTTACGAGCGCCTCGATAATATCCAAATGGAGAACATTATTGCGGACGGGAATGAGCAGGCGAACTCGATTATTTATCTGGGTGGGATTAAGAATGGATCGGTGAAAAACTCGGAAATTCGGAATTCTAATTTGCAGAGTGGGATTGCGATGGAGTATTGCCAGACGGTGGTTGTTGAGAAGAATAAGATTGAAAATATTGGTCGTGCGGGTATCGTGATGTATCGCGGGAATGGTGGTAGCGGAACGAAGCAAATCTCGATTATTGGGAATGAAATTCGTGATTGGATGCAGCGCTATGGTACGCAGCATTTTTATGCACCGGCGAACATGGAATATTCAGCGGATGATCGGAAATCGATGGTGGACGGCGGGATTGATAGTTACGGTGCCGCGAATAATAATATTATCATTGATAGCAACCGGCTTATCGGCGGGGAGGGCAGCAATAAATACAATCCGAGCAATATTCAAATCAATAACACCGAGCGAAAAAAGAAGGATCCACAGGCAACGGATTTAAGTTTACAGCATGAGGTGCAGACGGATAAGGATGGTAAAATTGTAGCGGATAGCGTGGATGCAACGCTACAGAAAAATATGACGGGTTACACGGCGATTCGCTTGTCTGGGGCGGAGAACGTGCGGGTTACGAATAATTTTGTCCAGTTGGATAGTTATGATAATTTTGCGTTTATGGCGCTGTATGAACGGGATCGCCAAGGTGTGAAAACAACGCCGAAAAATATTATTATTAAAAACAATGATTTCAATGCGAGTGGTAGGATTCGTTATCCGGTGCGAATTTTGACGGGCGCGGTGAATAAATCGCGTGGTATTAGTATTGAGAACAACCGTTTCGACATTGATGGGTTGGTGGATAATTATTATAAGGTGATGGTGGAGGTTCGGAATCCGGTGGAACTGCTGAGTGTTACGGATAATAAGGCTTCCTGGGATAAGCAAATCAATGGCTGGGTAACGGTTGCGGATACGACGACTTCGAACTATATTAATAACCTCTTGATTTGGGGGAATGCTGGTACGAAGAAGACGGATGCGACGCGGGTGTTGAATAATACGATGCCGTCGACGTTGCGGATTGCGCCACTTGAGCTTCCGAATCCGGTGACGCCGTTTATTGGTAATTTATACACGGGATATGCAGATTATAAAGTCGGCGAAACGAATATTAAAGGAATGTTGGTGAATAATCAAGGGCGCTATCAAATCGTGATGGTCGTTATTAATGGCATTGGTATCAAAAATGCGACAGTGAACCCTGATGGGAGTTTCTTGATCAATGTGAAAGCGAACAATATAACGAAGGATATGCAAGTTGCGGTGCGCTATCGGGTGAATGGGAATGAGACGTATGATTCTGAGATGCAGGTGAAAATTACAGAATAAGGGATCAAAAACACGTCAATCTGTGTTGGAAAAATAGTTGCAAGATGAAGTGAGTGTGTGCTATACTCAGGTTAGAGAAAAGAATGTGGGCAGGCACATGGTCAACTCGATATAAATGTCAGACATAAGGGCTGACTGTTGGCGAGCAACGGAAAAACCTGCCATGTGGAGAGAAGAGTAGCACTAGCTATTCTTCTTTTCTTTATCTAATTTTCATGAGTCTAGTGGTAGTAAGTCAAGTGAAAAGGAGTAGTTATTCGAGTAAAAACTTCGTTTTAAGACCGAACAAAAC
>NZ_JNFB01000046.1 GCF_000766145.1 Paenilisteria newyorkensis
AAATGATACATCATATTTTGCCACAGCAAAACACCCCAAACGTTAGATTTTTGGTCTAACTTTTGGGGTGCACATCAAAAAGGCATGACAGGATTTTTTTACTTATTTTCTTCTTTTACGACCAAGTCCAATCGCATTTTCCATTTTCTTTAACGTTTTATTAGCCACACGAGCCGCTTTTTCAGCACCGTGATCTAAAATGTCATCGAGCTCAGGAGACTTCAAGAAATGCTCGTAACGCTCTTGAATCGGAGCTAATTCATTCACAACAACCTCGGCAAGATCCGATTTGAAATCACCATAACCTTTGCCCTCATATTTGGCCTCAAGCGCCTTCACTGATTCGCCAGTCATCGCAGAATAAATCGCCAATAAGTTCGAAATGCCAGGCTTGTTCTCTTTATCAAACTGAACAATACCAGAAGAATCCGTCACGGCACTCTTAATTTTTTTCGTAATCACATTCGGCGGGTCCAACAAGAAAATCGCATTCTTTTTATTATCATCCGATTTACTCATTTTGCGCGTCGGATCTTGCAGCGCCATCACGCGCGCGCCTTGCTCAGGTACATAAATATCCGGAACAACGAATACATCCGCATCCTCATTTTTCTTATTAAAACGCTCCGCCAAATCGCGCGTCAACTCAATATGTTGCTTCTGATCATCGCCAACCGGCACCAAATCCGTTTGATACAGCAAAATATCCGCAGCCATCAAAGGCGGATAAGTCAACAGCCCAGCGCTCACACCAGCTTTACCAGTCGATTTATCCTTAAACTGCGTCATCCGCTCCAATTCACCAATATACACATTACATTGCAAAATCCAAGCCGCCTGCGCATGTGCCGGAACCTCCGATTGAATAAATAACGTTGACTTCTCTGGATCAAGCCCAACCGCCAAATAAAGCGCAGCAAGATTACGAATGCTTTGGCGTAACTTCAAGCGGTCTTGCGGAACCGTAATCGCATGCTCATCCACGATACAATAAAAACAGTTATAATCCTCCTGAAACTGTCCAAACTGCTTCAAAGCCCCGATATAGTTCCCTAAAGTTAAATCCCCACTCGGTTGAATCCCTGAAAAAATGGTCTTTTTCATCCTAATTTCCTCCTCCATAATCAACAAAAAAACGCCCATCCCAATCGTAAAAAATAGGGACGAACGTATATCCGCGGTACCACCCTAATAAGCTAGCTCTACAATCCGAATAAATCGGCGACAAGCGCTCGCATTCTGGGAGTTTGGCGGACTTCCGGTTCTCATGTACAGTCGTACACTCCGCTTCCGGGTTCCACCAAACTCCCAGAATACAAACGCTTTCGCTCGATTTGTGTAAAGCGCAATCTATAGCTTCCAACAAGAATATATGATTTTTTAACCAGAGTTAACGGTCTAACCCGTCATTTGCTACTTCCATATTCACAAATGATGCCAAAGAACCCATTCAAGCAAGGTCGCTATCTGTTTCCACCAACCACAGACTCTCTAAAAAACGTTACCCAGCCATACTATTTTCTTTGCTAACACATTTCAATTATATAACTCCATAATACCAAGGAATAAACACCGCGTCAATGTCTTAACTGTAGTAAATCGCGAGTGCAATAAAGCTCGTTGCAAGCACTGCCAGCGAACTGAGCAAGAGACTCACATAGCCGACATTCATCAATTCAGACAACGGCACATCCGCGAATTCACTTTCCTCTTCCCGACGCATTCTCCTCGTAATTTTGCGCATGCCGGTATGTATTAAATCAAAGAAACCAGACTGCATCACATAAAGTATTAGACCTACTACAAATACAATTGCTGCCACGATAAAGGAAACATTTATATAGTAAAGTAGCGAGATATTCCAGTAAAAAGAAAGCATCAGAAAGAATATCAAAATCTCCTGAATAACTGCAAAAATGATTACACGCTTGAGCAAATATGTCACCTTCCCATCAAAAATTCTACTCTAACTCTATCATAAAAACTGTCAAATGACCATCCAGTCCAGTGATATTTAGAATAAAAATTATATTACTTTAACACGTCAAAAGACCAACGCGCGCAAGGTATTTGCATTTATGTACAAAAATAAAAGTAATCAAATTTATAAAAACTACTTTATTTTTCTGAAAAAATAGTATATAGTGATTCTACACTCTAAAGAGGGAGAGGATTAAGTTATGAAGTTGAAAAAAAGTTGGGTATTACTATTGATGCTAACAATTATGTCCGCAGTACTTGTGGCATGTGGAGGCGGCGATAGCACAAAAGACGATGTCAGCACGTCAGGCAAGAAGACGGTTAATCTAATGGAATCCGCTGAAATTCCATCGATGGACTCTAAAAAAGGAACAGACGGTGTAAGTTTTACGGCTCAAAACACTGTTTTCGAAGGTTTGTACTACCTGGATAAAGACGATCAAGTACAGCCCGGCGTTGCAAAAGAAGATCCACAAATCAATGATGACCAAACTGTATACACAATCAAACTGCGCGACGATGCTAAATGGTCAGACGGCACGCCCGTGACAGCCAATGATTTCGTATATTCATGGAGAAAAATAGTAGATCCAAAAACGGCTGCAGAGTACGCTGTCATTTTCAGTGGCGTAGTAAAAAATGCTGCTAAAATAACAGCCGGCGAAATGAAGCCCGAAGAACTAGGCGTGAAAGCAATTGACGACACAACGCTTGAAGTAACGCTAGAGCAACCCGTTCCATATTTCCATTCGCTCCTAACATTCCCAACATTCTATCCGCAAAACGAGGAATATGTTGAGAAACAAGGCGCTGACTATGCAAAAGATAGCGACCACATGATTTACAACGGCCCATTCACGATGAAAGGCTGGACAAACACAAGCAAATCATGGTCTTACGAGAAAAACAGCAAATATTGGAACAAAGGCGACATCAAGCTAGACAAAATCAATCTACAAGTTATCAAAGATCCAGGAAGCGCTGTTAACCTTTACACAACAGGCAAACTAGACCGCGCAACACTTTCTGGTGACTACGCGAAACAAAAACAAAACGATGCAGACTTCACATCAAGTTTAGATGCATTTGTATATTTCTTGAAATTTAATCAAAAACTAGATGGCAAAGCGACTATTTTTGCGAATGAAAATGTTCGTAAAGCGATTGCCACTGTTATTAATAAAGAAACAATGGTAGACACAGTCCTTGCCAATGGTTCCGAACCAATCGACGGACTAGTACCATCGAAATTCACATTCAATCCAGTAACGAAAGAAGACTTCCGTAAAGAAAATGGCGATTTAGTAACATACGACAAAGCCAAAGCACAAGAATACTGGAAAAAAGCAAAACAAGAACTTGGTCAAGATAACATCACGATTGAATTCCTAGGCGATGACCAAGAGTTCAGCAAGAAAATGGCTGAGTACATCCAAAATGAATTAGAAACAAATCTAGACGGACTAAAAATCAACATTAAAACAGTCCCATACAAATCACGTTTGAAATTGGATGAGACACAACAATATGAATTACAACTAGCACGTTGGGGCCCAGACTACCAAGATCCATCCACATTCCTAGGCGTATTCGAAACAACAAGCAGCTACAACCGTTCTAGCTACTCCAACCCAGAGTATGACAAACTGTTAAAAGAAGCAGCAACAACACTAGCAACAAAACCAGAAGAACGCTGGAATGTACTACTTCAAGCCGAAAAAATCCTTATCGAACAAGACACAGCAATCGCACCACTTTACCAAAACGGTGTAGCAGCATTGCAAAATCCGAAGATGACAGGATTCGTGACGCATTTATTCGGTGCACCATATTCGTATCAATGGATCGATATTAAATAAAGTAAAGCAGACAGAAAGCGCGCTCCGAATTCAATTTTGGGGTGCCTTTCTTCTATATTAAAACTGGAAATGAAATCCTAAATAGCCCGAATATCTAACAAAGCTAGTGAAATTTTCTGTCATTAGAGAAATTGCTAGAAACGGCATATATTAAGGGTTTGTAAAGTTTTTTTAAAAGTTTATTTATTTTTTAGTGTATTTATGTAGACAGATGACGAAAAAAAGTATATAAATAAATATAATCCTACTAAATATTAGTGGATTGCTTTTCGAGTGATTTATACT
This sequence comes from Paenilisteria newyorkensis, assembly GCF_000766145.1. Lineage (GTDB taxonomy): Bacteria > Bacillota > Bacilli > Lactobacillales > Listeriaceae > Listeria_A > Listeria_A newyorkensis. Next base: position 4,125 of record NZ_JNFB01000046.1, read on the forward strand.
TTCAAAATTAAAATTGTTTTCGAGTACATAGTGTGTTTGAAACAGTGAAGCTTTGGGGGATATTATTTTAATCGATTTATTTATTCAGAAAACTTAATAAAAGGGAAGAGTAAATTGTAAGATAGTTTAGCTAAATAATCTCATTCGCTCAAGTACATGCAAGAAAAGCGTTGCAATAGGCTAATTGGGTTATCTTGCGGAAATTTTGCAATAACTTATAACTTTCATCCTTGTTTTCGTGTATTTCGAAAAAATAATTTACAAAGCTTAAATTTTTAGAGTATAATAGTAATCGAAATGATTTTTCTGAAAAATAAAAAAGGGAGGTTTACTAATGAAAAAATCTAAATTGTTTTTAGTTTTAGGATTAACATTAGTACTAAGCTTAGTACTGGCAGCATGTGGAGGCGGAAGCGATTCCAAATCTAGTGGAGGCTCAAAGGATTCCAAGCAAGAATTAAACTTGATGGAGTCAGCTCTTATCCCATCAGCGGATAGTACAAAAGCAGATGATGCAGTTGGATTAAACGTAATTAACCAAACAAACGAAGGTCTGTACGCACTTGATAAAGATGGTGTAGCACAACCTGCAGGCGCTACTGAGAAAGCAACAGTAAGCGACGACAAAAAAGTTTATACATTCAAACTACGTGATGATGCAACATGGTCTAACGGTGACCCAGTGACAGCACAAGATTATGTGTATTCATGGCAACGTGCCGTTGATCCAAAAACAGCAGCAACTTATTCCTACTTATTTGATGGATTAGTTCAAAATGCTTCTGAGATCATTAAAGGTGAGAAAAAACCTTCTGAATTAGGCATTAAAGCAGTCGACGATAATACACTAGAAGTAACACTGGTTCAACCAGCAGCTTACTTCGATTCATTACTAGCATTCCCAACATTCTTCCCGCTTAACCAAAAGTTTGTTGAAAGTAAAGGTGACAAATACGCTTTAGATAGCGATAGCATCCTTTACAATGGACCATTCAAATTAACAGATTGGAATGGAACAGGAAAAACTTGGTCTTTCGTACCAAACGATAAATATTGGGACAAAGACAAAGTAAAACTTGATAAAATCAACGTACAAGTAGTACAAGATCCTGGAACTAGCGTTAACTTATACAACACGAACAAACTAGACAAGGCGTTACTATCGGCTGAATACGCTGTACAAAACAAAAATAAAGACGACTATGCTGTAGAAGAAGAATCTTCTGTATTCTACATTAAATTTAACCAAGAACGTAATGGTAAGAAAACACCATTAGCGAATAAAAACATCCGTAAAGCATTGGCATTATCTGTTGATAAACAAAGCTACGTGGATACAGTACTACAAAATGGTTCTATCCCAGCAAACGGTTTAGTTCCTAAGAAATTCACATTCGATCCTAAAGATAACAAAGACTATCGTGATGAAGTTGGCGATGTTGGCGTTTATAACTTAGACGAAGCGAAAAAAGCATGGACACAAGGCTTGAAAGAGCTAGGCGTTACTTCTCTAAACCTTGAGTTTACAAGTGATGATACTGAAAATGCGAAGAAATCAAGTGAATTCTTACAAAACCAATGGGAGAAAAACCTATCAGGTCTTAAAGTAACACTTAAAAACGTACCATTCAAAATCCGTTTAGCGAATGACCAAAAACAAGATTATGACTTCTCTCTAAGCGCTTGGGGTCCTGATTATCAAGATCCATCAACATTCTTGAACTTGTTCAGAACTGGTAACACACAAAACAGAATGAGCTATTCAAATGCCGCTTACGATAAAATTATCGACCAAGCAGCAGGACCACTTGCTGGTGATACACAAGCTCGTTGGGATGAAATGCTTAAAGCTGAACCAATTCTAATTGAAGAAGATTATGCTATTCAACCACTTTACCAACGTGCGAAAGCATTCTTGCAACAACCATACGTGAAAGATCTACAAAAAAATGCGTTTGGTCCAGACTATACGTTCAAAACAACGTATATTGACGGAAAATAAGTAAACGCATATCGATTTAAGAAATGCTTGACTGTAACCTGAGAGAGTATATTCTATATACTCTCTCTTTTAATGATGAATTAGGATGCGTACATATCCAAGTGATAACCACGCTGAAATTTCAGTTTATTATGTTTGCGTTTAGAATAATCACAATGAATTTTTAGATAACTTGATGTATTTTGGTTTTCAAAGAGTGTTCTTTTATAACCAAAGTGGATTCGAGAAATTAAAAAAACAATGAATTGAGAAAACAAAGCTCGCTATGGTTGCAGGCTTATGATAAAATAAGAAAATATTCTACAAAATAAATTTTTCGGGGGGTGTAGAGATGATTAAATATGGATTGAAACGGCTCTTATATATGGTTATTACAATGTTTATTATTGCAACGGTGACATTCATTTTAATGCAATATCTACCAGGTTCACCGTATAGAAACGAAGCTAAAATGACGCCAGAACAAATTCAGATTATGAACGACCAGTATGGACTAAATGATCCAGTACCAGTGCAATATCTTCGCTACATGGGAGACTTATTACAGGGGAATCTAGGGGTATCCTTCCAATTGGATAATCGACCTGTATCTGAAATACTAGGAAATCTGATTGGCCCATCGATTACAATCGCCGTGGAAGCCATTGTTTTCGGGCTACTATTCGGTATTATACTAGGGGTTATAGCGGCCATGTTCCAGAATAAGTGGCCGGATTACACCAGTACGTTTATTGCGATACTAGGGAAATCGATACCATCTTTCGTATTCGCCGCCATGCTACAATATTGGATTGGTGCCAAACTACAATGGTTACCAGTGGCTGGATGGGGAACCTTTGAATACACCATACTGCCAGCACTCGCGCTCGCCATGTTCCCACTCGCCACAGCGGCTCGTTTTATGAGGACAGAGCTTATCGATGTATTTGGTTCGGATTATGTGTTGCTTGCAAAAGCGAAAGGGAATAACCGTGTGGAAGTTGCTTGGAAACATGCGATTCGTAATGCACTGATTCCACTTATTACTGTTATCGGTCCATTAACTGTGGCCTTGATGACTGGTTCACTTGTTATTGAAAATATCTTTGGTATTCCAGGTATCGGAAGCCAGTTTGTTTCATCTATACAAACCAATGACTATCCTGTAATCATGGGAACTACGCTACTTTTCGCAGGTATGCTTGTTTTCGTTATTCTAGTGGTAGATATTCTTTACGGATTGATTGACCCTCGTATCCGTGTGTCGGGAGGTAAATAATTATGACAGAACCAAAAATTTCAAAAGAATTATTCCAACCCGCGCATATACAAGAATCAGAACATGAGAAAATTCTCCGTCCAAGTCTGACATTTATGCAAGATTCTTGGATTCGTATCAGAAAGAATAAAGCCGCATTAGTGAGTATTATCGTGTTGGCGCTTGTTGTCATCATGGCTTTTGTTGGACCGCTTATTTCTGGATACACGTACTCAGAACAAACAACGTCTAATGCCTCACTACCACCTAAAGTTCAAGGTTTTGATAATATGCCATTTTGGAATGGTAAGCAAAACATCGGTGGGGAAGAAGTAGATGTTTATAAACAAAAAAATGTACCTGAAGGAACGTACTATTGGTTTGGGACGGATACACTTGGCCGTGACCAATTTACACGTGTGTGGAAAGGTACGCAAATATCACTATTTATCGGTTTTGTAGCGGCATTCTTTGACTTACTTGTCGGAGTAACGTACGGTATGATCTCTGGTTATTCTGGTGGTCGTGTTGATAACTTCATGCAACGTATTTTGGAAGTTGCTTCGGCGATTCCAAACTTAGTTGTAGTTATCCTCATGTTGCTCGTCCTCGATCCCGGTATCATGTCCATTATCATTGCAATCGCGATGACTAGTTGGATAACGATGGCTCGGGTTGTACGTGGACAAGTTTTGAAATTGAAAGATCAAGAGTTTGTCTTAGCTTCTAAAACGCTTGGTGGTTCGACGCCGAGTATTTTATTCAAGCATTTGCTGCCCAACGTATCGGGTGTTATTATCATCAACGTTATGTTTAGTATTCCAAGTGCGATTTTCTTCGAGGCCTTCTTAGGATTTATCGGATTAGGTATTCCTGCACCACAGGCATCGCTTGGAACGCTTATCAGTGAAGGGTACAAGACGCTACAAGTATTGCCATATATGGTTCTTTATCCAACGCTCGTACTATGTATTATCATGATTGCATTTAACTTAATTGCTGACGGCTTACGTGATGCGTTTGATCCGAAAATGCGTGATTAAAGGTGAGGTGAGGAAAAATGGAAAAACTATTAGAAGTAAAAGACCTGCATATCTCGTTTCATACGTATGCTGGTGAAGTAAAAGCAATTCGTGGCGTGAGCTTTGATCTTATTAAAGGCGAGACGTTAGCCATCGTTGGTGAGTCTGGTTCGGGTAAATCCGTAACGACAAAGTCCATCATGCGCCTATTGCCTGAAAGCAACTCCAAAATTAAATCAGGAGAAATCCTATTTAACGGTATAGATATCGCGAAAGCATCTGAAAAACAAATGCAAAAAATTCGTGGTAAAGAAATTTCGATGATTTTCCAAGATCCGATGACCTCATTAAATCCAACAATGACCATCGGCAAACAAATTGCAGAACCGATCATCAAACACCAAAAAATCGGTAAAAAAGAGGCCTTGAAAACAGCGCTTCGGTTGCTTCAATTGGTTGGTATTCCAAATGCAGAAGAACGTTTAAAACAATATCCGCATCAGTTTTCGGGTGGTATGCGTCAACGTGTTGTTATCGCGATTTCGCTTGCTTGTAATCCGCAAATCCTGATTGCCGATGAGCCAACAACGGCCCTCGATGTTACGATTCAAGCGCAAATTTTGGACTTGATGAAAGATTTGCAGAAGAAGATTGATACGTCGATTATCTTCATTACACATGACCTTGGTGTTGTAGCGAATGTGGCGGATCGTGTAGCCGTTATGTATGGCGGTAAAATTGTTGAAATCGGAACTGTGGATGAGATTTTCTACAATCCGCAACATCCGTACACGTGGGGACTTATTAGTTCGATGCCAACGTTGGATACGGAAGAGGAAGAACTGTTTGTTATTCCTGGTACGCCTCCTGATTTGCTTGATCCTCCAAAAGGGGACGCTTTTGCGGCTCGTAATAGATACGCGATGCAAATCGATTTAGAACAAGAACCACCGATGTATAAAGTCTCTGACACGCATTATGCAGCCACTTGGTTATTGCATCCTGATGCACCAGAGGTTACGCCTCCTGATGCCGTATTACGTCGTCAAGAGCAATTTGCAACGGATCATCCCGGTATGCAAGCTGTTCACGCGAAGGGGGTTGAAGTAGATGGCTGAAAAACTACTCGAAATTAAGAATTTAAAGCAATATTTTAATAAAGGTAAAGCAAGCGAAGTCCGCGCTGTAGATGGTATTTCTTTTGACATCTATAAAGGGGAAACGCTTGGTCTTGTAGGCGAGTCTGGTTGTGGTAAATCGACAACTGGGCGTACGATTATCCGTCTATATGACGCAACCGATGGCGAAGTGCTTTACGATGGTGTCAATGTACATGGTCGTAAATCACGGACAGAAATGCATGAGTTCCGCCGCAAAATGCAAATGATTTTCCAAGATCCATATGCATCGTTAAATCCGCGTATGAAAGTCAAGGATATTATTGCAGAGGGTATTCGTATTCACGGCTTGGCAAAAACACCATCTGAGCTTACGAATCAAGTCTATGAATTGCTGGAGACGGTTGGTTTGAGCAAGGAACACGCTGGTCGTTATCCACATGAATTCTCTGGTGGTCAACGTCAACGTATCGGGATTGCTCGTGCGCTTGCTGTACAACCAGAATTCATCATTGCCGATGAGCCGATTTCTGCCTTGGACGTTTCGATTCAAGCACAAGTCGTCAATCTACTAAAACAATTGCAAAAAGAAAAAGGCCTGACATATCTGTTTATCGCGCATGATTTGTCGATGGTTAAATATATTAGTGATCGTATCGGCGTTATGTATTTCGGTAAATTGGTGGAATTGGCACCAGCTGACGACTTATATCGCGCACCATTACATGCGTATACGGAATCATTACTTTCTGCGATTCCACTACCTGATCCTAACTATGAGCGCACTCGTATCCGTAAAACATACGATCCAGCGATTCATAATTATACAGGAAATGAAGATTTACAGATGCGTGAAATCGCGCCAGGACATTTTGTGTATTGTTCCCCTGAAGAAGTAGCAACTTATCAGGAGAAACATGCCAAGTTGACTGCCGATGCTGCTGCAACTGTCGAATAATAATTTGGAGCCATCCTGGTTTTCGGGGTGGCTTTTCCAATGGCATTCTAACAAAATTCTCATCAAATTCTCATGTAAAGGCTTATATTTTCATCGGATTCTAGTTTTAAAGCGGTATAGTAAGGGTAACATACATATAACGAGCAACTTTCAATCTGTGTGAGTTGGATAACTTTTTTTGAAATAGTGTGTTGCTTTTTGCTATTTTGGTGTATAATGAAAGTAGGTCTTAAAAGAGATCGTTTCCAATAGATATATTGTTAGGAAATTCGTTACATTGAATGAAACAATAAACCAATAAGGAGTGTGAATGTCTAATGGTAACGTTATACACTTCACCAAGTTGCACGTCTTGTCGTAAGGCTCGTGCATGGCTAGAGGAACATGATATCCCGTACAAAGAGAGAAACATTTTCTCGGAGCCACTAAGTTTAGGCGAAATTAAAGAAATTTTACGAATGACAGAGGATGGTACGGATGAGATTATTTCCACACGTTCTAAGACATTCCAAAAATTAAATGTGGATTTAGATAGTTTACCGCTTCAAGAATTGTTTGAACTAATCCAAAAAAATCCAGGTTTGCTACGTCGCCCAATTATTATTGACGAGAAGCGTTTGCAAGTAGGCTATAACGAAGATGAAATTCGTCGTTTCCTACCACGTCGCGTTCGGACGTATCAATTGCGTGAAGCTCAAAAACTGGTTAATTAATCTTATTTGGACTACCAATGCTTTTTTAGGTATTGGTAGTTTTTTTGGAGCAGATTAGGGTTTTCATGGATTATTATCATAATTTTTTTATAAATATAGGCTTTTTTGAGGGAATTGGGAGTTTCTACTCTTGAATTCTGGGTAAATATAGGCTAAGATAGTATTCTTCAATCAAATAGTGGCTTTTAGCGAAATCAATTATTAGCCCTTTTTTTTGAATTAGGCTACAATGATACTAACAACAAATGAATTACCCTTCATTGTCAATGTTGAAGATGGAAGGGAGAGTGTGTGACGATGGAAATTGAACGTATTAATGAGAATACCATAAAGTTTTATATCTCTTATATGGATTTGGAAGAACGCGGTTTTAATCATGAAGAAATTTGGTATGACCGTGAGAAGAGCGAGGAGCTTTTCTGGGATATGATGGACGAACTTAAGTATGAAGACGAGTTCTCTCCTGATGGACCACTCTGGATTCAGGTACAGGCTTTGAAGCACGGTTTAGAAGTGCTAGTTACGAAGGCTAACCTAGGTAAAGGTGAATCTGGCTTTGAGATTAACATGGATCAAGCCGATGAGCTAGCCGAGGAACGTATTGAGAAACTGCTAGAAGAACATTTTACCCCTGCCAAGATTACGGAGGGCGGGGATGATGATACGTTAGAATTTATTTTGCAGTTCCGCGAATTTGAGGACTTGATTACCTTGTCTAAAGCGACTGGGCTTGATCAGTTATCAACGAAACTGTACCACTACAAAGATAACTATTATCTTTATGTGGAGTTTCCTGAAGCGAAATTTGATGAAAAAAACATTGACAATGTAGTCAGTATTTTATTAGAGTATGGCGATGAAACGAATTTAACGGGGTATGTCCTTGATGAATATGCCAAAGTTATTTTTGATGACCCTGCCTTGCCACAAGTAAAGAAATATTTTAACTAAAAAAGCTTTTTGGGCTCGATTTGCGCTGTGAAAAACACGTGAATCGAGTCTTTTTGCGTTTTTGGAAGAAGAGGGAGGAATTGCGGAAGATTGGGCGAATATAGTTAGTATACAGACCTAGAGAGGCAGTGAAAATTATGTTTACCGCAAAAGATCAGAATGGACGAGATGTTGTTGTAACACGGGGAAATGTGGCTTTTTTGAAAGCAAGAAGGGATCAATATACGTGTGGATGTTGCGCGGAACGGCTGATTTTGAAGGCTGGCGAGATTAATATGCCTCATTTTGCGCATCTGGCTTCCAGTAAGTGTCGATTTGCTTCAGAAGGTGAATCGGAGCGGCATTTGAGCGGAAAAAAGTATTTTTTGGAGTGGCTGATTTTGCAGGATCGTCAGGCGGATGTAGAAGTGTATCTACGCGATATAAAGCGACAGGCGGATATTCTTGTGGATGGGCGTACTGTGATCGAATATCAGTGTTCTACGGTGCCTGTGCAGGAGTTGCGGCAGAGAACCGAGGATTATCATATGGCGGGGCTTTGCGTGCACTGGATTCTAGGACAGGATATACGGATGCTGAAAGGGAGGTATTATTTAACGGCTTTTCAGCAGGCTTTTATTAAGCAAGCGCCGAATTTGGGGTATTATTTGATGCAGTATTTGCCGGAAGTGAATCGTTGGACGGTATTATATCATATTACGATGGATACGACGAATCGTTTTTATGCGCGGGCGATGACGTTTGATGGGCGTGTTGGGGTGAGCGTGATTAAGAAGGCGTTAGAACGGATTAAGTATGCGACTTTTTATGTGAAGCGGGATTTGGCATTTGGGAGGCAGAAACAGTGCTATTTTTATACGCGGTTTAAGAAGCAGAGTGGTTTTTTGAAGGATGTGTATGAGCAGGGGTATTATTTGCAGCATTTGCCGATGGAAGTTGGTGTTTCGTTGCCGATGCAATTTAGAGTGAAGACGCCGGCAATGGAATGGCAGTTTTATTTGTGGAACCTATTTTTCCGGACACTGGGGGTTGGAGATTCATTTGGGATGGCTAGTGTGCTACCGATTTTTGAGAAACAGGTTGTTCGGATGCCTTTGATTTGGGACGAGGATCGGGAGGGGCTTTGTTTAGCTTATTTGCAATTTCTTTGTAAGCAGGGAATTTTGCGTACAAATGCGGCTGATAGTTATACGATGATGCGGCAGATGACAGAATTGGTGAATGAGGAGGCGCGCTTTTTGGATGTTTGATTTTTGCAATTTTAATGGGATTAGCTCATAATGAATGAAAAAGTAATTATTGGAGGTATAGGATTTATGAGTGAGAATAAAGTAGCTGCATTGCCAACGCGGGAAGAAGTGCCAGTAAGTGCAACATGGGATTTAACGACGATTTTTAAAGATGATGCTGCGTGGGAGGCCGATTTTGCGCAGTTGAAGGATAAAGTGAAGGAAGGCAAGGCGTTTCAAGGTAAGCTTGGCGATAGCAGTGATAGTTTGTTGCAAGCGTTGCGTTATCGCGATGAATTGTATGATCGCTTAGGAAATCTGTATGTTTATGCGCATTTAAAGCAAGATCAGGACACGACAAATACGACATATCAGGGATTAAATAGTCGCGCGGGAAGCCTGTTGACGGAAGCTTCGGCGGCGATTTCTTATTTTGAACCAGAGATATTGGCGATAGATGAGGCGAAATTGAAGGGTTTTATCGCGGAGAATAAGGATTTGCAGCTGTACTCGCATTTGTTGGAAGAAGTGAATTTGAATCGTCCGTATGTGCTTTCTGAGAAGGAAGAGGCTTTGCTTGCTCAGGCGGGTGAGGTTTTAGGGAATGCTTCGCGGACGTATAGTATTTTAAATAATGCGGACATGAAGTTTCCAGTGATTGAGGATGAGAACGGCAATCAGGTGGAGATTACGCATGGTCGCTATGGCAAGATGATGGAAGGGAAGAATCGGGATGTTCGTAAAGCCGCGTTTAAAGGGATGTATAGTGCTTATGATGGCTTGAAGAACACGTTGGCAACGACATTAACGGGGCAAGTGAAGAAGGGGAATTTCTATGCGAAGGTGCATGGTTATGAGTCTGCGCGCCATGCAGCATTGTTTGGGAACCATATTCCGGAGGCTGTCTATGATTCGTTGGTAGAGGCTGTAAATGATCATTTGCCGCTATTACAGCGTTATGTCGGGCTTCGCAAAGAGTTGTTGAGTCTGGATGAATTGCGTATGTATGATATGTATACGCCGCTTTCAACGGATGTGCATTTAGCGTTTACGTATGAGGAAGCGAAGGATATTGTTTTGAATGGTTTGGCGCCGCTTGGAGAGGAATATCAAGCTATCTTGAAAGAGGCGTTTGATAATCGCTGGATTGATGTCGTGGAAAACAAAGGGAAACGTAGTGGGGCTTATTCTTCTGGCGCATATAGTACGAATCCGTATATTTTGATGAACTGGCAGGATACGATTGATAATGTGTTTACGTTGGCGCATGAGTTAGGCCATAGTGTGCATAGTTATTATACGCGCAAAAATCAGCCGTTTGTTTATGGGGATTATTCGATATTCTTGGCCGAGGTGGCTTCGACAACGAATGAGAATTTATTGACGGATTATATGTTGAAGAAATATGATGATCCGAAAGTGCGTGCGTATTTATTGAATCATTATTTGGATGGATTTAAAGGAACGGTATTCCGCCAAACGCAATTTGCTGAATTTGAGCATTTTATTTATCAAGCAGATCAGAAAGGCGAGGCTTTGACGGCGGAGTTCTTGACGGAGAATTATTTTGCGATGAATGAGAAATATTATGGCAGTGAGATTGTGTATGATGAGGAGATTGGGCTTGAATGGTCACGTATTCCGCATTTTTATATGAATTATTATGTGTTCCAATATGCAACAGGATTTAGTGCAGCATCGGCGCTTAGTGATCGTATTTTGCATGGTGGTGCTGAGGCTGTTGAGAAATATCGGGCTTTCTTGAAAGCAGGAAGTTCTGATTTTCCGATTGAAGTGTTGAAAAAAGCTGGTGTGGATATGACGACGGCTAAGCCAGTGACGGATGCGTTGAAGGTATTTGAGCAACGGTTGAATGAGCTGGAGAAGTTGGTTAAATAGTACTTGTTTGTGAAAATTAGCAGATTTAGAAAATAAATTTATATTTTTATTAGTGATAAAGTAGGGTTCTTAAATGAGAATCCTATTTTATTATTTATGACATAGAAAACCTTATTTTGTTATTTAATTGGTTTTAGGGTGAGGAAAACGCGGGTTTTATGGGGAATTTATGTAGATATGCGAGTTATTCTTTATTAATGTCTATTTTTATTTGCGAATGAGGATTATCTGGATGGAAATGAAAAGAGGTATTATAAAAATAAAGTTTGTGAAATGTTGAATTATTGATTTAGATGTGGTATATTATTGACGTGAAATAAATCACAATACAAATACCCCCTTTATTTGATTGTGTGAATTTCTCCTTTTGATTGCGCTGAGAAAAGCCGTGGCCTTGTGTCGCGGCTTTTTTCGATTTTAAAGAAGCAAAAATCCAGAGTTGCTCTATTTTTGAGAGGACTCTGGATTTTTTTGTTAGCCTATTCCTGAGAGGGTTTGGATGATTAGCTGGATGTTGAGGATGCTCAGGACAACGGTTATGACCCATGCTAGAATCGTGACCCATAGGTGGTTTTTGAAATCGCCCATTAGTTTTTTGCTGCTGGTGAAGATGGTGAGTGGGATCATGGAGAATGGTAGGGCGATACTTAGGAATACTTGGGTGTAGATTAGGAGTTGCTCGACTGCGTTTTCTTGGTCGCCGTATATTACAATGCAGATGATGACTGGGATGATGGCGAGTACTCGTGTGATAAGTCGGCGAATCCAGACGGGTAGTTTCATATGGATGAAGCCTTCCATGACGATTTGACCGGTTAGTGTGCCTGTGATCGTGGCGTTTTGTCCGGATGCGAGTAGGGCGACAGCGAAGAGTACGCTGAGGACGGGACTCGCGATGGCGCCAACGATGGCGTTATTTTGTAAGGCGTCGTAGAGTTGTGTGAATTGGCCTAGGTTGCTGGTGTCTTGACCGAAGAATAGGGCCGCGCCGAGTATGAGTAGTAGGCAGTTGACGACGAATGCTGCGGTTAGCTGGATGTTGGAGTCGATGGTCGAAAACTTGATGGCTTCTTTGAGTGATTTTTTGTCGTTGCGGTCGTATTTTCTGGCTTGGACAATGGATGAGTGTAAGTATAGGTTATGCGGCATAACGGTCGCGCCGATGATACCGAGTGCTAGGAATAGTGCGCCTTTGTCTGTGATGACTTGTTTTTGTGGGATGAAGCCGCCGAGCATGTCGGACATGTTTGGATCGGATAGGATGACTTCGTATAGAAAAATCACAAGAACGGTGATGATGAGCGTGACGACGATGGCTTCGATTTTTCGGAAGCCGAATTTGGCTAGTACGAGAAGTAGGAAGACGTCAAGCACGGTGATGATGACGCCGAGTATGAGTGGTATGCCAAATAGCAGGTTTAGGGCTACGGCGCTACCGATGACTTCGGCGATATCCGTGGCCATGATGGCGAGTTCGGCTACGATCCACAGGGCAAAGCCGCCTTTTTTTCCGGTTTTTAAACGGGTGGCTTGGGCTAGGTCAAGGCCGGTGACGATGCCGAGTCTTGCGCACATGCTTTGTAGTAACATGGCGATGAGGCTGGACATCAGGATGACGCTTAGTAGCAGATAGCCGTATTGTGAACCGCCTTGGATGGATGTGATCCAGTTACCGGGATCCATGTAACCAACTGCGACGAGTGCGCCGGGGCCTGAGTAGGCGATGAGTTTACGCCAGAATCCGCCGTTTTTGGGGATGCTGACACTATTATTTATTTCTCCCAAACTTGAACCGTTGGGTGGGGTATGTTGGATTATTTTTTGTTTTTCTTTTTTATCAGTCATAGTCAAAATCCTCTCAATGTTTCCTTCGTGCAACAAATTTAGTTTAATGCAGATAGAGGGATTTTGCAAGTGTTATGCTGTATTTTGGGAAAAAGAAAAAGTTACCATGATGGGATGGTCTTTTTTAGAGATACATGAGTTTTTCAAATCTTGCTTTTATTTTTTTAGTGGGTTATTTTTTCAGGGGGAACGCGGTATAATGGGGTATGGATAAGTGGAAGGGGCTGGCGGAATTGGTGACGGTGGAGCAGTGGCGTGCGATTTGTGAAAATGATGCGGGGTATGACGGGCAGTTTTTTTATGCGGTGAGTACGACGCGGATTTTTTGTCGGCCTTCGTGTAAGTCGAGGACGCCGAAGCTTGAGAATGTGCGGGTGTTTTTGTGTGCGGAGGATGCTATGGATGCGGGGTTCAGGCCTTGTAAGCGGTGCAAGTCAGGTGGCGTGAGGTTGCCGGATGAAGATTGGGTGGCGCAGATTGAGGCTTATATTGGTGAGCATTATCGGGAGCATTTGACGCTTTCGAGGATTGCGGATGGGTGTCATGGCAGTGCGTATCATCTGCATCGGGTTTTTAAGGCGCAGACGGGGATGACACCGCTCGATTTTGTGCATGAGGTGCGGATTCGGGAGGCGTGTGTGTTGCTGGAGACGACGGAGATGCGGGTGATGGAGATTGGTGCTGCGGTTGGGATGCCGAATGCGGCGCAGTTTGCGACGTTGTTTAAGCGGACGCGGGGCGTGACGCCGAGTGGGTATCGGAAAAATTGGAAGGAGTTGCATGTGTGATGACGCGGATTTTTTATGATCGGTTGCAGGTGGCCGGGATGGCGTTTTATATTGGGGTCAGCGAGCGTGGATTGGCGTTTGTTGGCTCGGATGGGGCAGATATAGCTGAGTTGGAAAAGTGGGGCGAGCGGGTTCGCGTGGATTTGACGGTGGATGAGATGCGGGTGAAGCCTTATGCGGACGGGATTGCGGCGTACTTGACGGGGGCGCGACGGGATTTTGATTTGCCGCTGGATATTGCGGGGACGCCTTTTCAGGAGGCAGTTTGGCAGGCGCTAGTCGCGATTCCTTATGGGGAGACGAGGACGTATTCGGAGATTGCAAGTGAGATTGGGAAACCACAAGCGGTGCGGGCAGTTGGGACGGCGATTGGGGCGAATCCAGTTTTGATGGTGGTTCCGTGTCATCGCGTGATTGGGAAAAATGGAAAAATAACGGGGTACCGTGGTGGTGTCGCGATGAAGGAACGGTTGTTGCGATTAGAGGCCTAGCCTTGCCAAAAACAGTTTTTCAAGCGGACGTTACCATTTGGCGTGAAGGGGATGCCTTCTGCTTTTAGTAGGTCGTATTGGGCGGACCAGCCTGGAACGAGGCGGCCTTGGGAGTTGACGACGCGGTGGCTCGGGATGCTGGCGTCACTTGGCGTTAGGCGCATGGCTTGGCCGACAAGACGCGAATTTTTAGGGCGACCGAGCATGTACGCGATTTGACCGTATGTTGTGACTTTTCCGCGTGGGATTTGGCGGACGAGATTATAGATGTCTTGCTGAAATTCGTCGTGTTGCATCATGAGTTTCCTCCTATTATATGTAGTAAAAGAGAGCAATGATGGAAGCTGCTCTCTTTTTTTTGCGTGCTAATTAGCGATTTTGGATAACTTCGGTTTTGTAGCCGTCTGGATCCATCACGAAGAAATACGATGGTTTTGTTCCTGGTAGGCCTTTTAAGTCGGTGATGCTGTAGCCGGCTTTTTCGAATTTTTCGTGTGTTGCAGATAGATCATCGACGCCAACTGCGAGGTGTCCGTAGCCGTTTCCAAGATCGTAGGCTTCTGCGTCGTAGTTGTAAGTCAGTTCCAATTCGAATCCGCCTTCTTCAAATGCAAGGTAGACGAGTGTGAATTTGTGGTCTGGGAAGTCTTTGCGACGTGTTTCTTTCAGGCCAAATGCTTCGGTGTAGAAAGCTAGCGATTTGTCTAAGTCCTTGACGCGAATACACGTATGTAGCATTTTAATACTCATGATAAAATTCCTCCTAAATAGCGATTTTCTCTCGTTTTCATTGTAGTATATTCGGGCATTGATTACAAATTTTGTTGTTTGTAGGAGTCGATGATGACGTTTATAAATGCGCCGAGTAGTAGGATAATCGAGACGAAGTAGAGCCAGAGCATGATGACGATCATGATGCTGAGGCTGCCGAAACCGAGAATTTTATCGCCTTGAAAACTGACGTACGCGGAAAGTAGTTCGGTTGCAGCGAGCCAGCCGATTGTGGCGAATAGGGCACCGATGACGCTTTTTCTGATTTTCCATTTGACGTTTGGAACGAGCCAGTAAATGATGAGGAACAAGATGAATAGAAAAATTGGCGTGATGAACCATTTTGCGGCGCCTAAATCGGCGAGGGCATCAAGCTTCAGGTCGAATTGGTCTTGTAGGAAAGTCACGATTTGTTCGCCAAATGCGAAGATAAAGACGACAGCGCCGAGAATCACGATAATAAGTAGCATCATAAGGAAAGACATGATGCGGGTCACGATGAAATTTTTGCGGTCGGGGGCCTGGTAGACGATGTTTAGCACTTCTTGTAGGGCGCTGAAACATTTCGAAGCGGACCAAATTGCAGTGATTAGACCGAGTGAGATGGCGGTGCTGCTTGCATTGGTGAGCATGCTTTCGATGACGGGGTGCAGGATATCGTATACTTCTGGTGGCATGAATGTTTGGAGTGTGGTGTAGACCTCCTCTTTTGGAATTGGCAGGAGTGGTATCAGATTGCCGAATACGAGCATCATTGGGAGAATGGATAGTAATATGTAAAAGGTGAGCTGGGCGGCGTGGGAGGTGATTCGGGCGCTTTTCCAGTTTGTTTTGGCGAGTTCTCCTACTTGTTTTAGTTTGGCTTTTGTTTGGTTTTTTAGTGGCATGTGTGTTACATCCTTTCGTGAAATGGATTTCTGACATTTAATTAATTATTTTGGTTGTAGCATAATTCTCTGCATAGTCACAATACCCCTGAGCCTATAAATAAAACAAAGATGAATCGCATGAGTGAAAAGCCACCTAGTAACATTTGTTACTGATATTTTGTGTTTTTTTATACTTATTTTTAAAAATATCCTATAAAAATGACGGTTTAGACATAAAAATGACATAAAATAAATGCTTTAATAGCAGTCGTTTTGATGATGATTTACAAAATTACAAATTAAAAATAGATATCTGGTGACTTTCCTATATGCAAATTACGATTTTTTAAGTGTATAACGTCAAAAAATTATACTTTATGCTAAGTAAGTAGTTCAAATAAAAGGGAGGCGTCCTATGGATTTTCTTGCTGTGCACAGTTTGTTACTTAGGGAACCTAACTTGCTGTTACCGTTACTAGACTTGTCAAATATAAACAGAAGAGATTCTGAGCTTTACCAAAATAAGATTCTCGATAATCATCAACATCTTGTTTTGTCGGATTCCGGTAAATTAATTCATATAGTAAAAGGGAAGCTATTGCAACAAATCAACAATGCGGGTCAAAAAAAACAAACCGTGAATGCTATTTGGATGGAGAATGATTTTATTTTTCATAATGTTTTTCACAATGATGAGTATGAATACGTTGCGCTTGGTTCTGTAGAATTGGCAGTTTACGACGCGAAAACGGTACTTCAGGAACTTTCTCAGCAGCCATTTTTCCCGGATTTGCTTATCGATATTTTGAAGCGCCAAGAGTTTCATTTTTATCGGTATGCGCATATGTTGACCCAAAGTACGCAGGAACGGGTCATCGATATGATTAAACTGCTGTCTAAAAAGGGCGATACGGGATATCACATACCTAAAATGGTGAATTATTTATTACTTTCTAAATGTTGCCAAATATCACCGCATACAGCCAAAAAAGTAGTGAGTGAGCTAGAGTTAGACGGGAAAATTATTGTTGATCGAGGACAATCTATTTTAGTATATGATTCTGATGATTCGGGTTTATAAGTTAATCCCGCCCATGAAAAAACTTAAATCTGACATGGAGAACTACATGGGAATACTACTGATGGATTCAAGTGAACGCTTTTGAATTCAGTTTAAAAAGTAGTTGCGCAACAATAATAATTAAAATCAGGGGAGGACATTAATTATAATGTTAACGAAAAATAATATCATAAAAAAAAGTGGGAAAATCGCTTTAGCAACTGTATTAGTTGGAAGCTCGCTGCTAACTACAATACCTGCTAACGTATTTGCAAGTGAAGAAGCACTTAAAAATGTAGCCGCACTTACAGCTGCTCCTGCTAATGCAACGGAGGTAGCAACATCTGCAGAACTAAGAGCAGCCTTGTTAAGCACAACGATAACAGACATTAAACTAACAGCAGACATTAAACTAACGTCAAGTTTTAACTTCACAACACAAAAAAATCTATATGGTAACGGACATTCCATCGATATGGGTCTGAATAGAATCGGTGTTGCAAAAGTTGATTCCATTAACCGCATAGAGGATCTAACTATAACTAACCAAGATATTTACCCGTTATTCTGGTCAGAATTTGCTGGCGTGCAAGTCACTTATAAAAATGTCACTTCTAGCGGTAGACAATTTGTGTACAATGCGAGAGGTACGGCCATTTTAGAGGGAAATATTAAAGCAACTTCTGATTACGGAAAAACTATCCAAGGAACGAACTTGATAATCAAAGAGGGCGCAAACGTCGATTTCTCTTCCGTTGATTCTAATGGAATAGCACTTTATGTGATTGGGAATTTAACCCAAGAAGCAGACTCTAATATGAAAGTCGATTCGAAGTCATATACGCTTTATGTGGCTAATAATAATGCACAAATTTCTGTTGCAGGAAATATGGAGCTGAAATCAGCAACGAAGCAAGCCATTTATGCAACTGGCGGGAATATGGTCGTTAAAACAGGCGCTAAATTCAAGGCTGATGCAGGTGATGCGGTGGAGGAAGGTATTTCTATTACGAATGGTAGCTTAACTGTTCAATCAGGAGCGGATTTCGTTGCGACTTCCAAAGGTGTACAAGGAACAGTTCAAACGGGTAAATCATTAGTATTTGAGAACGGTTCAAATTTTGCCATTACAAATACGAATGCTACAGGATCTGTTTTTGCGAACTATGCTGGCGCTTCCACTAACATTAAAATTAATTCCGATAAAGGGCTAACCACCTGGGATTCCGCTTTTATCTACAATGACAAGCCAACGCATAGCTACAATGACTTTAAAATGGCAACACTTGATTTGTCTGGTTGGGATAAAGGTAACTTAAGTCAAAAGAACTTAATGTCAAACAGTGCGCAATTTCAAACACAATTTGTAAGTAAAACAACAGCGAAACTACTAGGTGGTAGCTATACCTTAACGAATATGGCTCAAACAAAAATTGAGGAACTTACGACAGATTCAACGCACGTAGTCGGTTTAGCAGAGCCAAACGCAAAAATCGTTATTAAGGACGCAGCGGGAACGACACTAGCTTCTGGTAGAGTAGGATCAGACGGTTTCTACGATGTTACCATTGCTAAACAGGCCGGGGGAACTGTCGTAACAGCAACAGCCGATTCTGATGGTATTACCTCTTCGGCAACAACAACAGTCAAACAAGCTGCTATTGCACAAACAACCATTGCACCTCTAACAACAGATTCAGTAAAAGCAACAGGCACAGCAGAACCAAATGCAGACATTGAAATCAAAGCAAATGGTGAAGTCATTGGTTCTGGAAAAGTAGGATCAGACGGAAACTATAGCATTACAATCTCACACCAAGATGTTGGCACAAGAGTAACAGCAACAGCAACAAAAGGAACTGCCACTTCTACAGCAACAAAGACCGTTACACAAGGTGAGCTGGAACAAACAACTATCTCAGCGATAACAACAAAATCAACGGTAGTAGAAGGAACAGCGGAAGCAAATGCATCTGTTGAAATTAAAAATAGTGCTGGAGATGTACTTGGATCTGGAAAAATAGGATCTGATGGTAAATACAGTATTACAATTCCAAAGCAAGCCGCAGGAACAGTTGTGACAGTCACAGCAGCATCAAACGGCAAAACTTCGGCAGCACAAACAACAGTCGTTCGCGGTGAAATTGATGCGACAACAGTTAACGACGTGACGACAGAATCAGTGTCTGTTTCAGGAACAGCTGAACCGAATGCAACAATCACAGTGAAAGATCGAGATGGCAAACAATTGGCAACAGGTCGTGTCGGATCAGATGGCATATACAGCCTCACTATTGCAAAACAACCAGAAGGAATGGTTATCTCGATAACAGCTTCGTTAGCAGGATTCACATCAACAGCATCAACTATTGTGGTACGTGATGGTATTGATCAAACGACCATTAATTCCCTTACAACGGATTCTGTCTCTGCTTCAGGAACAGCTGAACCAAACGCAACAATCACAATGAAAGATCAAGATGGTAAGCAACTGGCAACAGGACGTGTGGGATCAGATGGTATTTACAGTTTGACGATTGCGAAACAAGCAGAAGGAACAGTCGTAACAGCAACAGCAACAAAAGATGGCAAAACGTCAAGTGCAAAAACAACAGTCATACGAAATGGTAATGCTGATCAAGATGCAGCTAGAGCGGCCGTCGATGCATTATTCACAGACGCAACAAAAACGGATATCAAATCGACTACAAACCAAGCCACAATCGACGCAGCACAAAACTTAGTAAACAAAGTAACAGACCCAACGAAAAAAGCAGAACTCCAAGCCGATTTAAACAAAGCACAAAGTCAGTTGGACGCTAAAACAACGCAAGCAGAAGCAGAAAACAAAGCACGTGAAGCAGTGAATAACTTATTCACAAACAAAGACCCAAATGGCAACATCACGAATGCAGTAACACAAGCGGTGATTGACGCAGCGCAAGCATTGGTTAATCAAGTAACCGATCCAACGAAAAAAGCGGCACTACAAAAAGACTTGGACAAAGCGAAAGCACAATTTGCGACAAAAGGAACACTGAAACCAGACGATTTTGTATTAGGGACAACATCCATCACTGGTAGTTATTCCGGCGATATAGATCGTATTACCCTGAGCAAAGACGGTGTGGAATCAGGAAACGCGACGAAAACAAACGGCACATTCAAGTTCTATGTCGGACCAGGCATCAAAAAAGAACAATCTCTATACATGGTAGCTTACGACAAAAACGGCAGAGAAATTGCTCGTGAGAAAGTCAATATCGCGGCAGTAACGGAAGGCAATCTTTCGCCCACTGCGATGACAATTCCAGGCGACTCTTACATCAGTGGAACTTACACAGGAGACGTATCTCGAATTGAAGTCAGCATCACAAACGAAGCTGGCGTGACACAACTATACAAAGGCGGCACAGTAGCAAACGGTACCTTCAAGTTCTACTCTTTCGACAAAACCAAATCACCAAAAGACATCATTGTCGTTCGTGCTTACGATAGCGTTGGTAAATTACTCGACACAAAAACAGTCACGATCAAAAACAATGTGGTCACAACAGAAGGTAAAGTAACACCAGCAACCATGACGATTCCAGGCGATACAACGCTAACAGGAACGGTATCTGGTGATGTAGCTTCTCTTAAAGTAACGGTAAACGGCACAGAATATGCTGGTGGCAGTATCAATAATGGCACATTCAAATTCTACACACTAGACAAAATCAAAAAAGCAGATGACAATGTCACGATTGCGGTTTACGACAAAACAGGCAAACTGTTAGACAGCAAAAAAGTAACGATCCAAGCACCAACGAAATAAAATAGAACACGACAGAAAAGGAGAATGATATCAATGCAGAAGCAAAAAAGGGTTATGAGTCAAGCATTAAAAGTGATGGCAGCAGGTACTATTGTATTTTCTAGTTTAGGAGCTATTCCATTTAATACGTTTGCCGCTGATGTAACGGCGACGCAAGCGGAAAATGAGAAAGTTACTATCCAAAATGGTGTGAAGGCAGAGTACACAAAAATTATTAACAGAAGTCCATGGCAAGCTAATCTAATTGGATCGGCGTATGTCGAAAAAGCATTTAGTGAAAGTTTTGGCACGAGTGAACCATTTCCTGGATTAGGGAACACAAATTATTCTATTAAGAAAACTGGTTATGTCGTAATCCCAGTATCTGGTCAGTATAACTTAAAAACCCAAGGGGATGACAGAACCTCCGTCAGTATCAATGGAGAGCTACAGTTGGTAACAGGAGCTTATAATGCGTCAAATTGGAAAAGTATGGGGTATCTTCATGGAGGCGATATTGTTGAAATTTCACAGACCGTAGAACAAGATGCTGGTGTTGCGTATACGTTATTGAGTTGGGGCATGCCGAATCTAACAACGGAGAATCCAGATAATAATTGGAAAGAGGTTCCTCTATCTAATACGTACCCAACAAGAGAACAAGCAGAACTGGCATCGGCTGAGATGAAGAAGCATGGTGTGATGACAGAATATTATGATGGTACTACAACAACTATTTTTAAAGGCCAAACGGTTGAGCATGAGAGCTTTACAAAGCATTACGGGACATTTGAACCATATCCTGGATTGGGAACAGACTATTATACCGTGAAGAAAACAGGCTATATTTATATTTCTGAAACTGGGAATTATCGCTTTAATGGCGGCGGTGATGATATTTATACGCTAGCGATTGACGGTAGAGAAGTCATTAAGAATTTGAGATATCCTAATCTTGCTGAAACAGGGGACCTTTATCTGGAAAAAGGAACGACTATCAAGATTGAGCAAACGGTTGCTAACGAAAAGGGACCAGGTGCTTCTTCATTAAAATGGAAAACGCCAGGCCAAACAGCGTATAGCGATGTTCAAGTAACTGATGTGTATGAATCCAAGGAAAAAGCGTTGGCATCGAACGAAGGAGGCCTTTTTGATGAAGCTAGTAAAGCTGTGAATAATTTATTCATCAACAAAGATCCAAACGGTACGATTACGAATACAGTGACACAAGCAGATATTGATGCGGCACAAGTTTTAGTGAACAAAGTGGTAGACCCGACGGAAAAAGCTGGACTACAAGCCAATTTGAACAAAGCACAAAGTCAATTAGATGCTAAAACGGCACAAGTGGAGGCAGAAAACAAAGCGCGCGAGGCAGTCAACAACTTATTCACCAGCAAAGATCCAAACGGAAACATCACGAACAAAATGACGCAAGCAGATGTTGATGCAGCGCAAGTTTTAATCAACAAAGTAACCGATCCAACGAAGAAAGCGGCGTTACAAGCTGATTTGGACAAGGCACAAAATCAATTAGACGCTAAAACAACGCAAACAGAAGCAGAAAATAAAGCGCGTGAAGCGGTGAATAACCTATTCACAAACAAAGATCCAAATGGCAACATTACAGGTGCGACAACACAAACGAACATTGACGCAGCGCAAACTTTAATCAACAAAGTAGTAGACCCAACGAAGAAAGCGGCGTTACAAGCTGATTTGAATAAAGCGCAAAGCCAATTAGATGCTAAAACAGCACAAACAGAGGCAGAAAACAAAGCACGCGAGGCAGTCAACAATCTATTCGTTAACAAAAATCCAAACGGAAACATCACGAGTACTATGACGCAAGCGGATATTAATGCAGCCCAAGCGCTCATCAACAAAGTAACTGATCCAGCGAAAAAAGCAGCATTGCAAGCCGATTTAAACAAAGCACAAAGTCAGTTGGACGCTAAAACAACGCAAGCAGAAGCAGAAAACAAAGCACGTGAAGCAGTGAATAACTTATTCACAAACAAAGACCCAAATGGCAACATCACGAATGCAGTAACACAAGCGGTGATTGACGCAGCGCAAGCATTGGTTAATCAAGTAACGGATACAACGAAAAAAGCAGCACTACAAAAAGACTTGGACAAAGCGAAAGCACAATTTGCAACAAAAGGAACACTGAAACCAGACGATTTTGTATTAGGGACAACAACTATAACTGGTACCTATTCTGGTGATGTAGAGCGTATTACATTGAGCAAAGACGGTGTAGAATCAGGAAACGCAACGAAAACAAACGGTACTTTCAGATTTTATGTGGGACCAGGTATCAAAAAAGACCAAGTACTATACATGGTTGCTTATGACAAAAATGGCAGAGAAATCGCTCGTGAAAAAGTCAATATTGCGAAGGTAACAGAAGGAACTCTATCTCCAACGGCAATGACAATCCCAGGTGATTCTTACATCAGTGGAACTTACACAGGAGACGTATCTCGAATTGAAGTCAGCATCACAAACGAAGCCGGCGTGACACAACTATACAAAGGTGGCACGGTCGCAAACGGTACATTCCGATTCTATTCTTTCGACAAAACAAAATCACCAAAAGACATCATTGTCGTTCGCGCTTACGATAGCGTTGGCAAATTACTCGACACGAAAACAGTCACGATCAAAAACAATGTGGTCACAACAGAAGGTAAAGTTACACCAGCAACCATGACAATTCCAGGCGATACAACGCTAACAGGAACGGTATCCGGTGATGTCGCTTCTCTCAGAGTAACGGTAAACGGCACAGAATACGCTGGTGGCAGCATCAGCAACGGCACATTCAAATTCTACACCCTAGATAAAATCAAAAAAGCAGACGATAATGTCACAATTGCCGTTTACGACAAATTAGGCAAACTACTAGATAGCAAAAAAGTAACAATCCAAGCACCAACAAAATAATATAGGATACGACAGAAAAGGAGAATAAGTTATGCAGAAACAAAGAAATGCTATGAGCAAGGCGCTAAAAGTAATGGCAGCAGGAACCATTGTATTTTCCAGCTTAGGAGCAGTGCCATTTAACACATTGGCAAGTGAAGTGATTATGCCAGCTGTGGATACACAAACAACCGATGTCAAGACATGGAACGAACTAAAAGTAGCGTTAGAAACAGCCAATATTACAGATATTAATTTAAAAGCGGACATCACTATGGCTGCTAATGCAAACATTAATGGCGCGAGTAAAACGATTCATGGAAATGGATATATGATAAATGCTAATAACAAAACATTAAGTATCTTCGCAGCAGGAACAGCCGTGAAAGTAGAAAATATGATGGTTGTAAACACGCATAAAAATGGTTTTATAAGTGGATCTAGTGAGACGATACAAGCGACAGTAACACTCTATAACATAGCATCTTCAGGAGCTCGTTTATTCAAATTATCGAATGCAACACTCATTTTAGAAGGTGATATATCAGATAAGTCCACATTCACTTGGAGTGGCTCGCCTGGATCTATCGGTGCTGGGAAAATTATAGTTCGCGAAAATGCAAATGTAAATATAGAAACAACAGGAGCTGACACATACGCAATCGCAGCTGGACAAGAGCTGAATGTTGAGAAAAGCTCAAAATTGAATATCAATGCTAAAGGCAGTAGCTTACTAATGGACAAAGGTTCTAAAGGCATTATAGACGGGCAAATAACAACGACAGCGAAAGATATTAATGGTATTCGCTTAACTCAAGCTCAGTTGACGATATCTAAAACTGGTGTTTGGAATGCATTGAATAGCGGAAGAGCGGGCTTGCTCCTTGAAAAGTCTCAGTTTGAAAACAATGGTTTGGTTGATATCAATGGACCAAAGGAGAATATTTCAGGGGATAACAGTGACGTTACAAATCTTGGAACAATGAAAATGTATTCAGATGCAGCGCTAGATTACAATCTAGTAAGAGTTGAGAATGGAAAACTGACACTAGGTACAGATAGTCATTTTACATTCAGTCATAAGAATAAAATAACGACTTCAAGCCCGTTAAGATTGAGTGTTTTAAATGTGGAGAAAGGCGCCACAATGGAAGTTAGTGCGAATGCTGCTAAATCTGCAGTCACGATACTTGAAACAGCTAAATTTGATAAAGGCGCTAATTTTTCTATCCAGAATGTTGTGGGTAGTGTTTTAGGATCGTTTTCAGGAGCATCAAAAATTAATATTGAATCAGATAATGGCTTTGCGACATGGAATAAAGGAAATGTTTTGTCTAAGGACCCGAACAGAATTTATGCTGGTCCACTTTATATGTATTTTGAGGTTACTGGTAATGAGGCGAATCAAAAGCAAGGCAATCTTCAGTCAGATAGCAGTGAGGCAAGAGTATTTTACAATAATCAAAATACCGGCAAAATTGCAAGTGGATCATTTGTGAAAGATCCTAGACAAGTAGAAGCAGAAAACAAGGCGAGTGAAGCGGTGAACAGCTTATTCACGAACAAAGATCCAAATGGTAATATCACGAGTACGGTGACACAAGCGGACATTGACGCAGCGCAAGCGTTGATTGACCAAGTAACGGATTCGGCGAAAAAGGTGGTACTGCAAGCTGATTTGAATAAGGCACAAAGTCAATTATTACAAGCAGAGAACAACGCACGCGAAGCAGTCAACAACTTATTCGCTAACAAAAATCCAAAAGGAAACATCACAAGTACGATGACACAAGCGGATATTGATGCAGCGCAAGCGTTAATCAACAAAGTAACTGATCCCGCGAAGAAAGCTGAACTACAAGCTGATTTAAACAAAGCGCAGAGCCAAATGGATGCCAAAACAGCACAAGTAGAAGCCGAAAATAAAGCGCGTGAGGCAGTCAATGACTTATTCACAAACAAAAATCCAAATGGCAATATCATGAGCACGATGACGCAAGCGGGTATTGATGCAGCGCAAGTGTTAATCAACAAAGTAACCGATCCAACGAAGAAAGCGGCGTTACAAGCAGATTTGGATAAGGCGCAAAATCAATTAGACGCTAAAACAACGCAAGCAGAAGCAGAAAATAAAGCGCGCGAAGCAGTGAATAACTTATTCGCAAACAAAGATCCAAATGGCAACATTGCAGGTGAGACAACACAAGCAAATATTGACGCAGTGCAAGTATTGATCAACAAAGTGGCAGATTCCGCGAAGAAAGCGGCGCTACAAGCTGATTTGAACAAAGCACAAAGCCAATTAGATGCTAAAACAGCGCAAGCAGAGGCAGAAAACAAAGCACGAGAAGCAGTGAACAACTTATTCACGAATAAAAATCCAAACGGTAACATCACGAGCAACATGACGCAAGCCGATATTAATGCAGCCCAAGCGCTCATCAACCAAGTAACTGATCCAGCGAAGAAAGCGATCTTGCAAGCCGATTTAAACAAAGCGCAAAGTCAATTGGACGTAAAAACAACACAAGTAGAAGCAGAAAATAAAGCACGAGAAGCAGTGAATAACCTATTCACGAACAAAGATCCAAATAGTAACATCTCAAGTGCAGTGACACAGACAGCGATTGACGCAGCACAAGCATTAGTCAATCAAGTAACCGACCCGGCGAAAAAAGCAGCACTACAAAAAGACTTGAATAAAGCGAAAGCACAATTCGCTACGAAAGGAACACTGAAACCAGATGAGTTTGTGTTAGGTACAACATCCATCACTGGTAGCTATTCTGGCGATGTAGACCGTATTACCCTGAGCAAAGACGGCGTAGAATCTGGAAACGCGACGAAAACGAATGGCACATTCAAGTTTTATGTCGGACCAGGTGTCAAAAAAGACCAAGTACTATACATGGTAGCTTACGACAAGAACGGTAGAGAAATTGCTCGTGAGAAAGTCAACATCGCAGCGGTAACAGAAGGCAATCTATCTCCAACAGCAATGACAATTCCAGGCGATTCTTATATCAGCGGAACTTACACTGGAGATGTATCTCGCATTGAGGTCAGCATCACAAATGAAGCCGGCGTGACACAACTATACAAAGGTGGCACAGTGGCAAACGGCACATTCCGATTCTACTCCTTTGACAAAACGAAATCACCAAAAGACATCATTGTCGTTCGCGCTTACGATAGCGTTGGTAAATTACTCGACACCAAAACAGTCACAATCAAAAACAATGTGGTTACGACAGAAGGTAAAGTCACACCAGCAACGATGACAATTCCAGGCGATACAAGCCTAACAGGAACAGTATCTGGTGATGTGGCTTCTCTCAAAGTAACGGTAAACGGCACAGAATACGCTGGTGGCAGCATCAGCAATGGCACATTCAAATTCTACACACTAGACAAAATCAAAAAAGCAGACGACAATGTCACGATTGCGGTTTACGACAAAACAGGTAAACTGTTAGACAGCAAAAAAGTAACAATTCAAGCACCAACGAAATAATTTAGATGCATCATGAGTGGTGTTCATCGCCACTCATGATGTCCTAATTTTGAAAGGGAGTTCCAATTTTATGAAAAAGAAAAGAAACTGGCTCATGGTATTTTTACTCAGTATTGTCTTGGCGGTCGCAATAAGCGGATGTGGTAAAGCGGCGAGCGATGATGTTGGTAAAACAAGAGTAGCGAACAACCTCGAAATGACATTAGAGGGCACTCAATTGAAAATTAGTAACGACGATAAAAAGCAAATGCTACAACTCGATTTTAGCGTGAAGAATACAGGTAAGGAAAAAGCTGGAGCTGGCGCGGGTGATTTCAAGATTCAGACAAAAGATGGGAAAAAGCATGCGATGTATGGCTTGAATGCTAACAATTTTGGCGATGAGATTGCGGCTGGAAAGACATTGAAGGGTTCTGGTTTTTATGAAATACCGGCGGATCAGAAGGAAGTAACGGTGCTGTACGAGCCTTATTCACAAGAGGCGACGGATCATGTGAAGTGGACGGTTACGGTTCCTGATAAATGACAAGAAAGGGGAAAGCAATAGGATGAAAATGACGGTTATAGGCCTTGGATATATTGGTTTGCCAACTGCGATATTGTTCGCGAAATACGGGCATCAAGTGACGGGCGTCGATATCTCACCATGGGTCACCACACAGTTAAACGCGGGCTTGATTCATATTGAAGAGCCGGGTTTAGAGCAAGATTTACAAGGAGTATTGTTGACGGAAAACTTCTTTGCGAGTACGGTGCCTGCGAGTGCTGACGTTTACATTATCGCTGTACCAACGCCGAACAAAGCGGATCAATATCAGTCTTGTGATACGCGTTATGTCGAAGCTGCAGTGAACAATATTTTACCTCATGTAAAACGAGGCGATACGATTATTGTCGAATCCACTATTGCTCCGCGAACGATGACGGATGTCGTACAACCTGTGATTGAGCAGCAGGGTTTTACGGTGGGCGAGGATATTTTTCTAGCGCATTGTCCAGAGCGAGTTTTGCCGGGGAATATTATGCATGAATTAGTGCACAATCCGCGTATTATTGGCGGGATTACCGATGCTTGTACGGAAAAAGCGGCGGCGGTTTATGGCACTTTTGTGAAAGGTGAAATGATCAAGGCGCAGGCGGGCGAGGCGGAACTGAGTAAGTTGATGGAAAATACGTATCGGGATGTGAATATTGCACTTGCTAACGAGCTTGCCAAAATTAGTGAGCGTTTGGGCATCGATGCTTTGCGTGTGATTGAAATGGCGAATAAGCATCCACGTGTGACTTTGCATCAGCCAGGGCCAGGCGTTGGCGGTCATTGTTTAGCAGTTGATCCGTATTTTGTTATTGCTGCGGCTCCCGAGGAATCTCTGTTGATGCAGACGGCGCGGGCGATTAATAATAGTATGCCAGACTTTGTGGTACAACAAGTTCGAGCGTTCATGGCGGAGCGTGAGGGAAACAGGGTGACGCTTTTCGGAATGACATATAAGGGAAATATTGATGATGTCAGGGAAAGCCCAGCGATGGAAATAAAGGCGCGATTGGATGATATGGCTTTTGATGTTCGCGTTTTCGATCCGCACGTGGCTGAGTTGCCGCTGACTGGGGAAGAGGCGTGTGATGGGAGTTCTTTATTAGTGGTGCTGACGGATCATGACGAGTTTCGAAATATTCCGACAAAATATACGAATAAAATGCGTGACATGACGATTTTTGATACGAAAAATATTGTGCAACATGTTGGTGCAAAAGTGAATTACGTGAACTATGGCAATTTATCTCAAGCGAAAAAAATAGCTGTTGTTCCAAGTTAATCTACGCTAAAAGTACAACATAAATCTAAACGTTGCGTAACGGACTAAAAAACTATAGATAAAAGGTGGGAAACGGTGAATATCGAAAAAAAGATTGATATGAAAATGCTCGTTCAGTATTTGAAACGTTATGCGATTCTGTTGCTCTTCATGACAAACCTAGGTATTGCAGGGGCGTATGTTTGGGTGACGCAAATGGCAGTTCCGATGTACCAAGCGAGTTCGGATATCCTTGTGAAACCGCAGAAGCTTGCGGAGGATGATATTAGGCTGGATGCGAATACTAATAATCGCTTAATCAGCACGTATACAGGTATTTTGAAAAGTAATTACATTATCGATAAGGTGAAAGACGATTTGAGTTTAGTAGCAAAACCCGAGATATTAGCGCAAAAATTAGCGGTAAAAAACGAAAATGACTCGCAAATTATTTCTGTCTCGTATAAAGCGGACAGCGCCGAAAAAGCCATGGAATTTGTTAATAAAACCGTGTCGACTATGCAGCAAGAGGTTGGGAACTTAATCGAGGACAATACGATTGTGATTCTATCCAAAGCTGTGGAAGGCAACGTTGTGAGTCCGAATAAAAAGGTGAGTCTGGTAATGGGAGCTTTTATTGGTTTGATGATTGGCTCGGTTATTATGTTTATACACGGCTTCACCAATGTGACGATTCGCGAAGAGGCAGATATTCAGGAAGTAACGGTTATTCCAGTGCTAGGAGAGATTGAAAAATGGTAATCAAAAAACAGGCGAAACAAAGAACGCTCATCACAAATGAAAAAGGAACGATTCCGGAGCAATTTCGTAATATTCGTGCATCGATTCAATACGTAGCGGATAAGAAAAAAATCAAGACGATTATGGCGACTTCTTGCCGACAAGGGGAAGGGAAATCTTCGCTGATTGCTAATTTAGCGATGTTTATGTCGAAGAGTGGGAAGCGAGTACTTTTGATTGATGGTGATTTACGATTGCCAACGATTCATCGGATTTTTAAATTGAAAAATTATGTTGGGTTGTCTGATCTTTTGAAAGATAATCAATTTCATAGATATGAGGGAATTCAGAAGATTGATGATCATCTGGATGTGATGGCGAGTGGTGCTTCGCCGTATAATCCATCTGAACTTTTAAGCGATAGTTTATTGCCGGAGATTTTGAAAGAGTATGAAGCGGTGTATGATTTTATTTTTATTGATGCGCCGCCGATTGGGTTATCGGATACGATTATTACCGCGAATTATTGTGATGCGACGATTCTTGTTTTGGAGAATGGGAAGACGACAAAGACGCAATTGAAGGAATGTATCGAGAAATGCAAGATGCAAAATATTGACGTGTTGGGGATTATTCGGAATAAGGTTAAACGGCGTCGTCATGAATCTAGTTATTATTATGATTACGTGAAGAAGTAAGGGGGAGAGGAATTTCATGTCTATTCGAGTCGGCAAATTATCTGTGTGGGCAGGGATTATTTTATACATCTTGAGCCTTTACAACGCTTACATTTATCTCATATCGCCGTCGTATAGCTATTATCGACTCGTCAACCTTCATCCGCCGCTCTGGATCTGTGCTGTGTCTAGCATACTCGCCTTTTTACCAGCTTTTTGGTCGGAGTATCGGGTGTCGAGGCCGTCGCAAGTTATTTATTGGATATTGTATATTTTCGCGTATATTCCAGTGATGCTCATACCAGATTTCGTTCGTGCTACGCCGTTTGATTCC
Source organism: Paenilisteria newyorkensis (assembly GCF_000766145.1). Classification (GTDB taxonomy): domain Bacteria; phylum Bacillota; class Bacilli; order Lactobacillales; family Listeriaceae; genus Listeria_A; species Listeria_A newyorkensis. The sequence goes on from NZ_JNFB01000046.1 coordinate 34,867, forward strand.
TTTTTTATCTTCAAATTTGTATTGCTTATATGTCTCATTATTCTGTACTTTGGTGGAGGATTGCCGCTTATTCGAATAAGAGAATGGAACATATCGCAAAATTTAGTCACGGTTGGTATCGTTTTTTTCACGATGTTGTTGTATGCCATTATGATTCAAACGTTCGGATTTCGCATCGATGTCGTGTCGTTTAAGGAAGTGTATGACGTCCGCGAAACGTATCGGGGAGAAGCGAATCGGTTTTCGGGATACGCGGTTGTGTGGCTTTCGAAAATTATGGATTTATTCTTAGTTACGCTCGGTGTTTTGAAAGGAAATATGGTGCTTATCGGGGTTGGAATCGTTGGTCAAATTTATGTTTACTCGGTTACAGGGCATAAAAGTGTCGCGTTATCGTTGTGTTTGCTCGCGGTTGTCCTGTTTTGTTTGCGACACGGGGGGGCTAAGTTCGGCGTCCGGTTTGTCTGGATGATCTTGTTTCTCGTCGTATTCTCGATGGTTTTTGATACGCTTAGCGGCAATATTACGCTCACAGAGATTTTTACGCGACGCATGTTATTTCTTCCGGGTGCGCTATCCAGTTTCTTCTTTGACTTTTTCTCTACGCATCCGAAAACGTATCTTGGGCATTCGATTTTTCGTGGTTTTGTTCATTATCCGTATGACGCGAATCCGAGTTATGTCATCGGGTTGAACTATTTTGGATCGGAGGAAATGTCGGCGAATGTGAACATGTGGGCGGATGGATATTCGGCATTTGGCTACGCGGGAATGATTGTTTTTACCATTTTGCTCACGATTGTGCTGTGGGTTTACGATAGCATTTCGGCGAATCGGAATTTTATTATTAGTGTCGCGTTGATGGTTATGCCGGCGTGGAGTTTGGTGGATAGTTCGTTCATCATCGCGCTCATGACGAATGGTATTTTTATCGCGATGGGGCTGAATTATGTATTCCAAACAGAGCAAAGGAGGGAGCTTATTGCCTATCAAAAAAATCATCTGGACGCTGTTTAGTGGCAATGCTTTGGCGCAACTGCTCATGATTGCTTTCGCACCAATTATTGCAAGGCTCTACTCGGCGGCAGAGTTCGGCATTTACGCGGCGTATGTGACCGTCATTACAATCACGGTGAAGGTCGCGAGTCTTGGGCTCGAAAAAGCGATTCCGTTAGAGCGAAACCGGACGCGGGCAAAAAAACTAACGTACATTAATCAGTATTTGGCAATCTTGATAAGTCTCGTAATCTTGCTGGTGTATCTCGTTTTCGGTGTCAGTGTTTTGAATTGGGTGGGGATTTATCCGGCGTTATGGGAGGCGATTTTGCTTTCGATGGGCATCGCGATGACGAGTCTGATTCAGATTTATAATTATGAAAATATGAACCGGGAGCAGTATCGGACGTTGGCGATGACGCGGGCTTTGCAGAATGGCTTCACTGGATTTGCGCAGATTGGATTTGCTTTTTCTGGCGTGATGAAAGGAACAGGATTATTGGTTGGTGACGTGATTGGGAAGACGATTAGTGTTGGGATATTGGCTCGGGTTTCGAAGCAAGATGTGAAAGTCCGCATGACATGGCGCGATACGGCGGAATTATTGCGTAAATATAAGGACTTTATGATTTTTTCGATGCCGGCGGGATTGATTAACACACTATCGTTGCAACTCCCGTTATTGCTTGTGTTAGCGGTTTTTGGCGCGAATGATAGCGGTCAATATGCGTTTGTGCAACGCGTGATTATCGTGCCGATTTCGGTTTTAGCGATGACGTTAGCGCAGTTTTTTTACAGTGTAGCAGCGAAGGAAATGGCGGCGAATCCAGCGAAGGTTTATGCATTATACATGAGTCTAACGAAGAAATTAGCTTGGTATTTGACGGTTCCGTTTTGTATTTTTGCCTTTTTCGCGCCGAGCATTTTTCACGTGTTGTTTGGTGAGGAATGGGTGGTTGCTGGGCAATTGACGCAAGTTTTAGGGGCGATGTTTTTGACGCAAATGATTTGTAGCGCGACGTCTCAGATTTTGTATTTACTGGAACGGCAAAAGTTACAAATGGTGTTGGAGAGTGTCAAATTGGGATTTGTAGTTGTTATTTTTAGTGTTTTTAAGAGCGATTTTTTACAAACGATGCTCGTATATGGGAGTGTTATTGCGGTTTTTAATCTGTGTTTATGGTGGATTGGGAAGGAAATTTTGAAAGGAAGGAGGGGATAGGATGATGGCTTTTATGAAGCGGTTTGGGGATATTGTGTTGAGTGTTATTGGGATTGTTTTGACGGGGCCGATTATGCTTGTAACTGCGCTATGTATTAAGTTGGAGGATCGAGGGCCAGTGCTGTTTGTGCAGACGCGAACGGGGAAGGATGGCGAAGCATTTTCGATTTATAAATTTCGCTCGATGCGTGTGCGGGAGATGAGTGGTGAGCATGATTATGACTGGGAGCACGGGGTTCCGGATGGATTTGTTTTTAAAGATGTGACGGAGGAAAATCCGCATGTGACGAAAGTTGGGGCGTTTATTCGCAAGACGAGTTTGGATGAGTTGCCGCAATTTTTCAATGTGTTGTTGGGAAATATGAGTTTTATTGGGCCTAGACCGGAAATTCCGGCGATTACGTCGTGTTATTCGGAGCAGCAGCGGAAGCGTTTGGAAGTGAAGCCGGGGATTACGGGTTGGGCGCAGGTGAATGGGCGTAGTTCTGTGACGAATGGCGAGAAGATGCGCTTGGATTATCATTATGTGGAGAATTTTTCGTTGCGGATGGATTTGGTTATTTTGCTGCGGACGGTTGTGGTTGTGTTGAAGTCACGGGATGCAGTTTAGGAGATTAGCGAAAGTGGGGAAAAGCATGAGGAAAAAACGGATTTTAGTCACTGGTGGTTGTGGTTTTATTGGTTCGCGGGTCGTTCAGCGTTTACTTGCAACGCCACACGCGATTTTTGTGATCGATGATTTGAGTCGTGCGGATCGGTCGGCGATTCCTGAAGGTTTGGTCGATTTGAAGGTTTGTGATATTCGGAGTGAGGCTGCGCGGGAGTATATTAGGGAGATTGCGCCGCATTTTGTGATTCATCTGGCTGCGCAGATTGATGTGCAGGTTTCGATTGCGGAGCAGTTGCTGGATGCGGATATTAATATTATGGGGACGTTGAACGTGATGGAGGCATGTAAGCAAGTCGCAGATTTTGAACGGTTTGTATTTGCTTCTTCGGCGGCGGTTTATGGGAATAATGCGGAATTGCCATTGACGGAGGATGCTATTCCGATGCCGATTTCGCCGTATGGAATGTCGAAATGGATGGGGGAGGAGTATTTAAAACTGAATCATGAGACGGCGGATTTTCCTTATTGTGCGCTTCGGTTTGCGAATGTTTATGGGGAAAAAGGGACGGCTGCTAAGGATGTGATTTCTGAATTTTGGGATAAAGTGACGTCTGGAGAAAGTCCGGTTATTCATGGGGACGGCGAGCAAACGCGTGATTTTGTTTATGTGGAGGACATTGCGGAGGCGTTAGTTTTGGCGCTTGATGTACAGGAAAATGGGATTTACAACATTTCTACGGATGAGCAGACGTCGATTAATGATGTTTTGCGGGTGATGAGCGAGTTGTTGCAAGTGCAGGTTGTGCCGGAAAATCGGATGGCGCGGGTTGGTGATGTGCGTGATAGTCGGCTTTCGAATCGGAAATTTTTGGAGATGACCTGTTGGCAGCCGCTACATAGGTTGGCGAAGGGTCTGGAACGAATGCATGTGGAGAAGCAAAATCAGGAAATGGTCTTGATGAAATAGACGTGAGGGAGAGGAATATGAATATAGTTGTAATTGGAACGGGTTATGTTGGATTGGTGACTGGGACGGCGCTTGCGGAAGTGGGACATTGGGTGACGTGTGTGGATTTGGATGCGACAAAAGTGGCGCGAATGCGTGATGGGGAGTCGCCGATTTATGAGCCGGGGCTTCGGGATTTGATGCGACAGAATATTTTGAAAGGGCGATTGGCGTTTGAGACGGAGCTTTCGAATGCGATGACGGCGGATAGTGTGATTTTCATTGCGGTTGGGACGCCTCCTTGTGCGGATGGTTCGGCGAATTTGGATTATATTTTGGCGGCGGCTTGTGATGTTGCGCCATTCGTGCGGGCGGAGACGGTTGTCGTGACGAAGAGCACGGTTCCAGTTGGGACGAACGATCTGATTGCGGACACGATTGCGCTTGCTTGCGGGACGCGGCCGATGATGGTTTCGAATCCGGAGTTTTTGCGGGAAGGAAGCGCGATTCATGATACGTTTTATGGGGATCGGATGGTCGTTGGGACAGCGCATGAAGAAGCCGCGAGCGTGATGCGGGACATTTTTGAGCCGTTTTCGGTGCCTATTTTTGAGACGGATATTCGGAGCGCGGAGATGATTAAATATGCAGCGAATGCTTTTTTGGCGACGAAGATTAGTTTTATTAATGAAATGGCGGATATGTGTGAATGGAAAAATGCCGATATTGAAGCGGTGAGTGCTGGAATTGGCATGGATAAACGGATTGGGAGTCAGTTTTTGCAGGCGGGAATTGGTTATGGTGGTTCGTGTTTTCCGAAAGATACGAGGGCGTTGCTTGCAATGGCGCGGGAAGAGGGCGCGAATTTGCCATTATTGGACGCGGTCGAAGCGGTGAATGCTGTGCGTTATGAAAAAATGGTGGAGCAGTTATTGACGATTCATGATGATTTGTGTGGGAAAAAAGTGGCTGTGCTAGGTTTGGCGTTCAAGCCGAATACGGATGATATGCGTGATGCGCCGTCGCTGAAAATTATTGCGCAATTGTTGGAGGCGGGTGCGAGTGTTGCGGCGTATGATCCGGTTGCGACGATGGAGGCGCGTGGTTTATTGCCGAGTTCGGTTGCCTTGCATGATGAGATTGATGCGGCTTTGTTCGATGCGGAGGCGGCGATTATTGTGACGGAATGGCAGGAAGTGAAACAGCTGGATTTGACCGTTTTAAAAGCAGTGATGCGTGTGCCGGTTGTTATTGATGGACGAAACTGTATGGACCAAAAACGGATGAAGGAAGCGGGCATTATTTATCGTTCGATTGGGCGGAATCATCATGTTAGAATGCCGGTTTTGAGGTGATTATCGTGCTTATTATCAGTTGTATCATGCTACTTATCGCTGGAATCGCTTGGTATTACTTCTTTTATAAAGCAAGAGGGATTGTTCGGATTCAGCGGTTGCTTGAGGTGAAGGAAACGTATGCGGCGCAGATTCAAGGAAAGAAACGCTTTATTGTAGGCGGGAGCGATGTGCTTTACAGTTTTGATACCGCGTTTTTGAATGCGCAGGGAAACTTGCCACACGTGAATTTTGGCTTGAATGTTGGTTTGGGGATGCAATTTATTTTGGATGCAGCGATGAAAAATGCTAAATCAGGGGATGAAATCGTGCTTTGTTTCGCTTATTCGCTTTATCACCGGCCAAATCATGATATTTTCGCGTATGAGTATTATCGGATGTATCGCCGCCATCAGTTGAAGCGCTTTTCACGAAAGGAACAACTTTACTATTTACTTGCCAATTTGAAATTAAATGCGAAATTTGTTGAGAAAAAATTCGAAATTAGCGAATGCGGCTCCTATCAGAATATCGCGTTTTCAGATTTAGCACCGAGTAAGAATAAACCGCTGCGTTTTCCAGATTATTTTGAGGAGACGGAGGCCATGCGGGCGTTAGATTGTTTTGTTAAACGGGCTAAAAAACGCAATATAGAGGTGAAAATAACGTATCCGAGTACGCTGGAATTTGATGTCTATGCCCAATCGAATTATATTGCGGATTTAAAAGCGTATTTGGAAGCTCGCTACACGGTCATTGGCTCGCCGAATGATTATTTTGTGCCACTTTCAGAGATTGCGAATTCGGTCTATCACGTCAACCAAACAGGGCAGAAGCGGCGAACGGAACAATTTTTGCAAGAAGGGATGTTCAGATGAAGCAGAAGATTACGATGTTACTTTTTAATAATTTCACGAATGATGCGCGGGTTTATAAAGAGGGGAAATCACTGGCAGATGCGGGTTATCTAGTTGATTTGATATGTGTGCAGGAGGTCGGAAAAATGCCGCTACCGCGCGCGGAAGAGGTACAACCGGGATTTCAGGTGACACGAGTGAGCGGCAAGAGCGGGCTGATTGGGATTTCGTGTATTCTCGTGGGATTACTCCTTTTAAGCATGACGTTAGGTTCACTGATTGCAACGATTCTAAGCGTATGTCTCCTCGCCATCTGGCTGATTCCAAAAGTGCGGAGGCTAGCAAATATGGCGTTACTCATTGCTGAAATGACACGCATGGCTCGCGGCAGAAAAACTGATTTCTATCACGCACACGATTTGAATACGTTGCCACAAGCACAGATTGCTGCAAAATGGCGAATCAAAAAAAAGCCACTTATTTATGACTCCCACGAAGTTCAAACGAGTCGCGAAGGCTACCACGGCGCGATTCATGGCTGGATTGAGAGATTTTACATCAAGACGATCGATTTTATGATTGTCGAAAATGATACCCGAGCGGAATACAATGAAAAAATATACGGTTTTCTGCCGAGCGTTGTGCATAACTATCCAGAACTTGATGCAACACCAAGGAAAGTCACCTCGCTACATCAAAAATTAAACCTACCAAAAAACGAACTAATTTTACTCTATCAGGGCGTCATGAATCCAGGGCGCGGTCTAGAAAAACTCGTAACGGCAGCACCACTTTTCAAAAAAGGAACGCTCGTTTTTATCGGGGATGGCCGTCAAAAAGCAGAACTGGAAACAATGGTGGTGAAGCAAGGTTTGACCGATAAAGTGAAGTTCGTCAACAAAGTCCCACTTGCGGACCTAAAAAGCTATACCGAACAAGCTTATCTCGGTTTTCAAGTATTGAACAACACATGCTTCAACCACTATTCCGCGTCATCCAACAAACTATTCGAATACATTGCCGCAAGCGTGCCAGTCATTGCCTGCGATTTTCCTGAAATCAAAAAAGTGGTGCAGGGCGATCAAGTTGGCCTATGCGTCGATTCCCACGATCCGGCGTCGATTGCAAAAGGTGTCAACGCTATCATCGCCAACCCATTGCACTACGCCGAACTCAAAGCAAACATAACCACAATCAAAGAAAAATACATCTGGGAGAACGAACAGCATCGTTTACTCAACTACTACGCAAAATTAGGAGGAATCCCCCATCAAAAACGACAAAATCAGCATTATTATGCCAACGTATAATAGCGCTAACACAGTTGAGAAATCCATTCAAAGCGTTCTTGGGCAGTCATATCAAGATTTCGAACTGCTTATCATCGATGACTGCTCGAGTGATGCGACGTGCAGCATTATCGAGCAAATGACAGACCAGCGAATTCAACTTATTCAACTACCCAAAAATAGCGGATCAGCCATTGCACGAAATACAGGCATCCAAGCCGCAACTGGCAGATACATCGCCTTTCTCGATAGCGACGACAGCTGGCACCCTGAAAAACTAGCACGCCAGCACACATTTATGGCGGCAAACAACATCGGATTCAGCTTCACTGCTTACTACCGCAACGAAACAAGCGGAAAACAACGACTTGTTCCAGCACCAGCCGAAATGACGTATAAAAAACTACTCCGAAACACGATTATCGGTTGCTTGACCGTCATGATTGACTGCACTATTGTTGGGACTTTTTCGATGCCAAATATCCGCACGAGGCAAGATACAGCAACCTGGCTAGCTATTTTAAAAACGGGAATTCACGCGTATGGACTCAATGAAGGGCTTGCCTATTACGAAGTCCAAGCGAATACCCTATCCGCGAACAAAACCAAAATGCTTGGGCAAACGTGGAAAATGTACCGCGAACAAGAAAAACTGACCTATATCCAAACAGTATATAATTTCACAGGTTATGTTTACCAGGCAATCAAAAAACGTATCAGTTAGGAAGGTGAAATACATGATAAAAAAACTATTTGCCAAACTCTATTTTCAGCTTATTGGACGAACAGCGACACAATCCAATGGTGTAAAACTGCACTATCTACTTCAAAAAGATAGCACGAGTCGCGACCTCTTCGTTATTTTCAGCGCTTTCCCTAGAGCAGGAATGTCCTCGACTTACAATTACGTCAACACATTAAAGGAAGTCTCAGGCAACAAACTGTTCATTCTAGATAACTTTGGACACCAAAAACGCGGCGTATACTACCTTTGCGAGCAGGGAAATTTTCAGATTCGAGATGCAGTCGAGGAGCTCATCACAACGACAGCCCAGAAAATGAAAGCAACACAAACAACATACATCGGCTCAAGTAAAGGCGGTTACGCAGCACTTTATTTCGGTTTTCGGATGAGAGCTACAAACATCATTTCCGGCGCACCGCAATATTTTCTCTCAACCTACCTCCAGTCGGAGCCAGAACGCATGCCAACACTTAAAGCAATGCTCGGTAAATTTACGGAAACGAAGCTACATCAATTGGATACAATGCTAAAAGAAACCATCACGATAACGAATGCACCGAACGTTTACCTGCATTATTCCAATCAAGAACACACTTATAAAAGTCATATCGAGCCACTTCTGGTACAGCTAACCATGGAAAAAGTCAAAACAGAACAAGACATCAAAAAGTACACCTCACATGCCGACGTACGAGGTCATTTTCCGCCTTACCTATTGCAAACAATTGCAAAAATAAGAGGTGAAGCATCATGAATCGTCAAGAAGAACTAATGATTTTTTTAAATCGAGAATTTTTATCCCGGCAAGAAGCCATCGAACACCTAGGCGTCTCAAAACAATGCTTTCACTCCTTGGTAACCCGTGGCAAAATCACAAAAATAAAAAAAGGCTCCGCCGTCTTATTTTACCGATACGAAATCGAAAATAGAAAACAGGACGCAGGCGAGCTACGAAAAAAATATCGACCATTTCAATAAAAAGGAAAAGTCGGTTATATCAATGGCCGACTTTTTCAAATGTTTCGCAAAAGGCTCCTTTTATTGCATAATGAAAATTTCAGACACAATTTAGACACATTTATACTCGTTGAACGCCAATCGTTTAGGGTCGCAAATAACAAAATTAAGCTTATAATGCACATAATCCTGAAAATCATTTGCAAAATAGTGTTTTTTCGCTCTTTCCTGTTAAAAAATTATGCATTATGCTAAATAATGTAGTTCAGATGAAAGGGAGGTTTCCTATGGATTTCCTCTTACTAGAGCTATCCAATATTACAACAAGTTAACAACCAGAAGCAAAACAAGCAATTAATCAACGCTATTTGGATGGAGAATAATTTTATTTTCCACAATATTTTTTAATCTACTCATTATGAATATGTGGCACTTGGGCATGCAGAATTAGTGGTTTATGGAACAAAAAGGGTGTTACAAAAACTTTCGCAACATCCATTTTTTCTGGATTTCTAAAAAGGAAAAGTAATTTTGGTTGATAAATCAGATAATTCAGATTAAAAAAAACGAACATTAAGCGGAAAGTATTATGTACATATAAAACAAGACGAGAAAAACAAATATAGCCACCAAAATAAAAAAGCCCTATTATACTGTTTACCGCTCTGAAATAAGCACAGGATAATAGAGCCACTTTTCAACCTAGTAACCACAAGAATCATGCAAAAAATCAATATCCAGAATAACAATCTTGCCTTCCTTGCTATACGTAATCACATTTTCTTTTTGCAATTCCGACATCACGTAAGACACGCGCGTCCGACTCACATTCGCCACATTTGCTAATATTTCATGCGTAATATATTTAGGAATACTATACGTGTTGTCCCATGGATTAATACCACGAAAACTATGAATGATAGACAGAATATAATAAATTTTTTCTTTCAAATTTAGTCCTAACATTCTAGCCGCACTATCTTTCCAAAATAATTCACGTTGAATATTTCTAAGGAAAAGCTCGTTCTTAAGATCATCAGGATAAGCCTCCAAAGCCGACAAAGGAATCTTCAAACCGCGAATATTGCCAAGTGTTGTATATTCAAAATAATCATCAAAATAAAAAATATTGGGAAGTAAGCCGATAAAGGAATTGCGCGTATAGAAATTATCATACAGCATCTTGCCTAGCGGAGAAATATGATATTTAAGGACAACACCTTCATAAACCAGAAAGGCATACTTCTCTAAATCAACCTGAAATAAACCAGGCCCCTCAAAGAAAAACTCCTGCGTACCTGCATGATTAGCCGCATACTCTGAAAACTTAGAATTAACACCAAACAGTTCTTTGTGAAACTGTATAAAGTTCATGACCATGACCTCCTCGCAAATTTCAGCATGTGAATCTTTCATAGTTATTATACAACAAAGAGACACCAAACTGTTAAAAATAGCCTCCTTTTACATATCATTGCGCACATCCGTATAGGCTATATTATCTAATCTTGAATAAATAAGTGCTGTTCTCTTTTGATGATACGTTTCTCATGTTTCAAGTCTATCAAGGCTTTTTTTATTGTAGCAGGCGTGGCTTGGCAACATTTCGATAATAGCAAACTATTGACGCGCTTTGGCACCATATAGCCATCTGGATGTTTTTTCGAGAAACGCTTCATCACATCTAAGACACGCTCGCGAATATTCTTCGTCAACATATAGGAAAACTGGAAAAACTCCTCTTGTTGACGCTTATTATATTCAATCAAAAAATCTGGAAAAAACGGTTCCTTAGAAAGCGTATCTAAAACAGCGCGCGCATCAAAAATGGCCACCTCGACGTCACCGATTGCTAAGTATTCGTATTGACTTTGCTGAAAAACATTATGGAATAGAACATCATCTTTCGACCAAATCGCGTTCACACTGATTTTACAAATGTCCGCATTATTGACTTGCTGTAATAAAACGCCTTGTGTGATATGAATAATCTTCTCCGCATTTTCTATGTTTAAGGATTGATAACTCTTTAATGTTTGAATTTGACATATATCAGGATGCCACGTATCAAGTTCTGTCATCTCAAGCAATGATACTAATAAGTTAGGTTTTTTTATTAATAAATCGTGCACATGTAAAAAATCCATTCTTCCTACCCACTCCATTCCCATTCGGATTTACTGCTAGTTTACAGTAACACATATAAATAGAGGAGATTGTAACATATGTTGCCCGCGATTTAATGTAAAAAAATTTCTACGTAAGCTGATCATTTTACCCAAGAATGAAAACTATTATATAGAAGAAAAAGAACTATTACGCGTCGAAAAGCCTTGGTAACACGTGTAAGTGAGGCGATTTTTTTGTCACCGTCCGTTCATTCATCCGTTTTTATGAGTTCTGTAACCTTTGTTACAAAACACCAGTAGGAATCGTGTTATTCTCTTCAAGGGAGGAAAACAGCAATACACCTACACGTATGTAACGATATGCTAGCCAATGCGAAAATACCCTAATTTAACTTTGTCGCTTCATCATGCCTAACCATTTTTCCAAAAGGGACACTTCACGTAAAGCAAAATCAAAATAGCAGGTATGAAACGAAAAAAAAGCATCGAGTAACATATGTTACATCACAAAATTAGGTTTATATATATACTAGTAATTGAGACAGGCAGTCAGGCAGTCAGGCATTACCAAATTCGAAATATCAGGAGGAAATGAATGAAGAAAAATTTTAAAAAGATTATCACAATCATGCTTTTGAGTGTATTAATTATTAATCAATTATCGATGCAGTTAATGGCATCGGCGGCAGGTGGATATAATTGGGGAAACCAATTCATTACAAGTGTGGTATTTACAGATGGCAGTGGTAATCCTATTCAGTCTATTCCAACAAATAAAAGTTTCAAAGTTAAATACGAGTTTGCGATTCCAAATGATAAAGATGTTGATGAAGGCGATAAAATGGAGGTTACGCTTCCTAAAGAGCTACAAACAGCACAAAATAATCAACTAGAGTTTAAGGATGGTAATGGAGAACTAGTAGCGATTGGTCAAGCGACAAGTCCAGGCGGGCAACAATATGTTGTTACCTTTACAGACTATCCTGAAAGGAAATCAAACGTTAAAGGATATTTTGAGTTTTTCGTTAACTTCACATCAGATGTTAAGCCAGGTGAAGAAATTGAAATTGAATTTGATATTGATGGAGAAACTGTGAAAGTACCAATCACGCCAGGAGAGCCAGGTGGTGGTGGATCAGATCCAGACCAACCATTCTATGGAGATCGTTACTATAAGAATGGAAGGGTTAATGCAACAGGAGATATGATAAGATGGGAAATCCTTATTCTACCACCATTATTACCTAATCCTGCATTTCCAGTTTTGTATGAGTCCATGAGCAATGTGAGAATCTACGATGAAATAGGTCCAGGTCAAGAATTTGCTGGATTCACGGAAGCGGACAAGGTAAATGTGATACAAAGTTATAATAGAGGGAATACAATCGGAATAGGATATGGAAATTTTTGGCTATTATGTTTAGAGAACTATAACGCGGAGCAAAGAACATTCGAGGTTAATGTAGGTGACATTAATGATGGAATGGGAAGAAAGATTTACTATAATACCCGAATTACAGATCCTGATCAAATAGAGTTTACCAATAAAGCCAAAATCGTATCAACAGAGAGAACAGAAGATAGCGAGTCTACTGTTAGGATAGAAGGCGGGTCAGGTGGAGCTGAAGGTGACAATGCTGGTTTTACAGTTAAAAAACAAGATGAATCTGGAAATCCTTTACAAGGCGCTAAATTTGACTTATATCGAATTTCAAACGGATCGAAAACGACAATCAAAGAGGGTCTTATATCAGATTCCAATGGTATAGTTAGCCATGATGAAACGTTAAAATTTGGTACGTATGAGTTAGAAGAAAAGGAAGCGCCGGCGGGTTACAAGCTACTAGAAGAGCCATATAAATTTGAACTTACTAATAAAGGTATCTTAGATTTAGAGATTCCAATTATTAATGAACGTGAAGAAATACCAGTTGGATCTGTAAAATTAGTAAAGTATGATGAGGCAAATGAGAGCCAAGGTTTAGCAGGAGCAAAGTTTGATCTATACAAAGGTACACCAGCAGCTGGGAATACGCCAATCAGTTCGCATACTACACCCACTAATGGCATTGTGCAAGTAGATAATTTAGAGTTTGGAGATTACTATTTTATAGAGACAGAAGCACCGGCAGGTTATGAGTTAGATGCAACACCAAGAACATTCACTATTGGGGAAGGGCAAGTAACGGTACCATTTGAGTTAAAAGTTGCTAACAAAGCAATCGAAGCCCCAGCAGGATCAGTAGAATTAATCAAGTATGATGAAGCAGATGAGAGTAAAGGATTAGCAGGGGCAGAGTTTGACTTATTCCGCGGAACACCAGGTTCAGGAACACTAGTAAGCAGTCATGTAACACCAGCATCAGGAGCTTTCCAAGTGAACAACTTAGAATTTGGAAACTACTATTTTGTAGAAACAAAAGCACCAGCAGGATACGAGCTAGACGCGACACCAAGAACATTCACAATTGGAGAAGGTCAAGTAACGGTACCATTTGAATTGCAAGTTTCCAATAAAGCAATCGAAGCACCGGTAGGATCGGTAGAACTTATTAAATATGATGAAGCAGAAGAGAGCAAAGTTCTAGCAGGAGCAGAGTTTGATTTATTCCAAGGAACACCAGGTTCAGGGACGCTAGTAAGTAGCCACGTAACACCAGCATCTGGAAAATTCCAAGTGAACAATTTAGAATTTGGCAACTATTATTTTGTGGAAACAAAAGCACCAACAGGATATGAGCTAGACGCGACACCAAGAACATTCACTATTGGAGAAGGCCAAGTAACAGTACCATTTGAGTTGAAAGTTTCCAACACAGCAACTGTTGAACCACTTGGTAGCGTAGAATTTACAAAAGTAGATGCAGATACGCAAAACCCATTAGCAGGAGCAGAATTCACATTATACGAAGGTGCATCAAGTGCACCAGGTAATCAAGTAGGTGTTTATACAAGTACGGCGACAACTGGTAAAGTAACAGTGAACGATTTACCATATGGCAACTATCACTTTGTAGAGACAAAAGCTCCGAATGGTGGTTATATCCTAGACGGTAAGCCGATTAATTTTGAAATTGTAAGTGATTCGACGGTACTAGAATTAGGCAATATCACCAATAAGCGTGATTATAAGCCGCAAATCGAAACACTTGCTTTTGAAACAGGAACGAACAACAAGGAATTATACCCAGGTATGGCGACACTTATCAGCGACCGTGTGAAATATGAGCAATTAACACCAGGCAAAAACTATCGTTTAGATGCAAAATTAATGACTAAAGATGGTAAAACAGTATTGACGCAAGGTTCGAAAACATTCACAGCGACAACGGAGAATGGGGAAGAAGTTGTGGCATTAGACGGATTTGACGCACGTGCTTTGAAAGGGCAACAAGTCGTCGTATTTGAGCGTCTGATTGATACAGCAACGAATGAAGTAGTGGCAACACATGAAGACTTGAATGATGCGGATCAAACAGTATCTTTCTTTGCACCAAGTTTACAAACATTTGCATTTGAAACGAGCACAGGGTTACAACATGATATTCACCCGCACCAAAACGTAGCGCTTAGCGACCGCGTAGTATATACCAACTTAAATCCGGGCGAGCGTTACACATTAGAAGCAACATTGGTAGACAAATTAACTGGAAACATCGTTCTAACGCAAGGTTCACACGAATTTATTCCGACAACAGCATCTGGAGAAGTCACAGTACCACTCAACAATTTAGACGCGACAGATTTAAAAGGTAACTCGTATGTTGTCTTTGAAGTGTTGAAAGATGAGTCTGGACAAGTGATGGCAACACACACGGATAAAGATAGCATGACACAAACCGTATCATTTATTGAGCCAAGCATCGGAACGGTTGCACGTGATAAAGAAACAGGCGAAAGCAATGTACACGCAGGACCGATTACGATTGTCGATGAAGTACAATATCAAAACCTAGACACGACGCAAACGTATGATATCGAAGGCATTTTGATGGACAAAGCAACGAATCAACCATTATTAGTAAACGGTCAAACAATTACGGCAACAAAATCGTTTAACCCAGCGAATACAAACGGCAGCGAAGAAATAGAATTCACTTTAGACGCATCGCAACTAAAAGGTAAAGACATCGTTGTTTTTGAAACATTGAAGTTAAATGGCGCAGTAGTAGCCGTTCACCAAGATATCAATGATGCGAAACAAACGATTAAAGTCGTAGATCCAGCGATTGGAACAACATTACGTGACGAAGAAACAGCAACACAAACACCGAGTCCAGAAGAAGACGTAACATTAGTAGACGTTGTGAAATATGAGAACTTAATTCCAGGCCGTGAGTATACGGTAAAAGGAATTTTGATGGACAAAGCAACAGAAGCACCACTCGTGATTGATGGCGAGCAAGTAGAAGCAGAAACCACTTTCACACCGGAAACAGCGAATGGTGAAGTAGAAGTAACGTTCACATTTAACGCCAAAGGTTTAGCAGGACAAGACATCGTAGCTTTCGAAACAATGTACCAAAATGGGCGCGAAGTAGCGGCACACACGGATATCAATGATGCGAACCAAACAGTTACATTCAAAACACCAGAAATCGGGACAACAGCAACAGATCAAAACGGTGAAAAAGAACTGAATGCAGACAGCGAAGTAACAATCATCGACGTAGTAGAATACAAAGATTTAATCGCAGGTAAAGAATACACACTACAAGGAATTTTAATGGACAAAGCAACAAACGCGCCAGTTCTTGTAAACGGTGAAGAAGTACGCGGTGAAACAACATTCACACCAGAAGATACAGATGGTTTTGTAGAAGTAGCGTTCACTTTTGATGCAAGTGACTTATACGGTAAGGATATCGTCGTATTCGAGAAATTGATGCGTAATGGCAAAGAAGTAGTTACCCATGAAGACATCAATGATAAAGGACAAACAGTAACAATCAAAACACCAGAAATCGGTACAACATTACGTGACGTAGAGACAGGCACACAAAGCCCGAGCCCAGAAGAAGAAATCAGTCTAGTCGATACAGTTCGTTATGAAAATCTTACGCCAGGTCGTGAGTACACGGTGAAAGGAATTTTGATGGACAAATCTACAGAAGCACCATTATTAGTTGACGGTGAGCAAGTAGAAGCCGAAACAACTTTCACACCAGAAACACCAAATGGCGAAGTAGAAGTAACATTCACATTCAATGCCAAAGCTCTAGCAGGGCAAGAAGTGGTAGCGTTTGAGCGTCTGTATACCGACAACAAAGAAGTAGCGGTGCATACAGACATCAATGATGCAGACCAAACCGTGACATTCACGAAACCAGACCTAAAAACAATCGCAACAGATCAAAATGGTGACAAAGAAATCCTACCAGAAGAAAAAGTAAGCATTATTGACAAGGTATACTATGAAGATTTAATCGTTGGAAAAGAGTATACTGTAACAGGAAAACTAATGGACAAAGCAACAGGAAAGCCAGTCGTATCAAACGGTAAAGAAGTGCTAGGCGAAACAACCTTTACACCAGAAGAGCCAAACGGTGTTGTAGAAGTAGCATTTGACTTGGACGCACGTGAATTAGGTGGACGTGAAGTCGTTGTCTTCGAGAAATTATTCCGCAATGGGAAAGAAGTTGTGGGACACGAAGACATTAACGACTTAGACCAAACGGTTCGCTATATCAAGCAGCCAGACCCAGAAAATCCAGGTCAACCGGAAAAACCAGGAAAGCCTGAAAATCCAGGCCAACCAGAAAACCCGCAAAAACCTGAAAATCCTTCTAAACCAGATAATGGTACTAGCAAACTAGAGAAGACGGATAAGGCTGGTAAAGATGGCGAACGCACAAGCCTAATGAGTAAACTACCAAAAACAGGAGACAATTTCTCATTGTTAACTCTCTTGTTCGGAAGCTTGCTTGTAGCAATTGGAGCTATCGTTTTCCTTAACAAAAGGAAACAAAATCGTTAAAAGATAAGGCATAAAAGAATAGTATCGTAGCAGCCGTTTGAAAACCGAGATTGGGTTTTCAAACGGCTTTTTTGTGTCTCAAGGAAGATTAATCATAAAATCCAGTCGTTGTTTTCTTATTTGGCAGGTCGCCTGTCTTGGTATTTCCGTCTGTCCCAATGTAAAGCCCTTCACCGGAGAACGTATCCGCGTTTTTTTCTGATTCTGGTGTTGCTGTCGTGTGGTCGCTTTTATATTTATATTTTCCATTGGTTTGGAATTTTTTGCTGTCACGCTCATCTTTTTTCTCTAGACCCAGTGAGACTCGTAGCTGGTGCGAGACATGGTCAATGCTATCTTGATATAACTCCACCATACTGTGCCCGCCGTTACTAAAAGCGCGCCAATCAAAGGTGAGTTGCTCTATCTCATAATCTTTGCCAATCAGAAAGTCTTGCAATATTGTTTTAATTTGGCGCATGTTGAGGTCCATTTGCATTTGGCCTTCTAGAGATTCGATGATTTTTATATATTTTGAAATGGAATTCAGGTGCATGGCTTTGTCTTTCACCGCTTCAAGAACGAGCTGTTGCCTGAAACCGCGCATGATGTCGTTATCGATTTTGCGTTCTCTGGAAAAAGCTAGAGCCTCTTCGCCATTTAGATGTTGGATTCCTTTTTCGAAGTGGACTTTTTTTCCGGTATCAAAAAGTGGACCATCAAATGTTTTCGGTACGTCTACATCAATGCCTCCAAGCGCGTCGATTACGTTGATGAAGGAATCGAAGTTCAGAACAACATAGTGATTAATGGGGATATTAAATAATTTTTTAACCGTATCTACAGCGCTTTTTGGGCCTCCGTAAGTATAAGCGGACTCAATTCGTTGCATACCAGTATAATTATCGGACTGTATTTGTACAAAACTGTCTCGGGGTATGCTGCAGAGCGTCATTTTTTGTGTACGTTTATTTAAGCTGACTAGCATCATCGCGTCTGTTCTGGAACTGCCGAGATTTCTAGTCGCATTATTGTCTAGTCCCATAACTAAAAACATCAGCGTATCTTCTGTTGCTTTTTTGTCTGTCGAGGAGATAGGATGATAGGCCTTACTCCAAACTTTTTCTGCTTTGACGTAAAGGATGCAGAGATAAATCAAGGTGCCAGTGATTAGTAAACCGAATAGTAAGAAGAGAATAAGACGCGTTCTTTTCTTTTTTCTGAATCTGGTGGGCTTCATTTTTTAACCGCCTTTCGTAAAAAGATTGTGATTAATAGAAGTATAATATAGGAATGTTACATTTATGTGTCGCCCTAGATAGACACAGAATGGACATAAAAAAACGGGAAAATTGCAAATGGTAGATAAGTGAGTCTTTAACTGAAATATGGATGCGTCTAATATAGAAGTATATTCATCGAGACTGGATGGATATGGCGCATTTTAAATAAATAGCAAAAGGAGATTAACTATCAATGGGGAAAAGTAAAAAATATATCGCGTGTTTTATTATCGCAATGCTTTGTTTACCGCTATTCGGCGTGTTCGCATCGGCGCAAGGTGGGACAGAGAAAGCGGGAAGTAGCACGATTCAAACATCGCTCGCGGTCGTGACGGGAACGATTAGTAGCCGGGAGGAAGTCAATTTACGCGTCAATATTTCTGGAAGTGCGGGTGCTTTTTTGACGGATCATGGGGATATCACGGTGACGATTCCGAAAGAGATTGTTTACAACGCGAATGATTTCACGACTAAAACCGTGATTCCGCAACCATTTAAACTGGAAAACGTGACGAATGATGCAACGAATTACCAGTTGACGTTTTCGGTGGACAGGACGGCGATTGGAGCAAATGATGCGTTCAATGGTATTTTTGAGATTAAATTTGGGGCGCCACTTATGACAGTTGGCGATGCTTATCATGATACGCAGACGTTTGCAGTGGATTATGCTGGGCAAAATAAGCAAGTGACGGTAGATGTGCAGAAGCAGAACGTTGCGATTGCGCCGCTTTTTGATAAGTGGTATAAGGGTGATTTTGATAAGGACGGGGTTGCGACGCTGAATACGGTGGATGCTGAAAATAATAGTTTTCAGTTGGTCGTGAATTATCGGCGCGTGGATTTGAAAAATGTGGTTATCACGGATACATTGCCAAAAGGGACGTCATTGATTGCGTCGCCGACTAAGTCTTCGATATCGGGGGATACAATGACGAAGGACGGGATTCGAATTTTGAAAGTGGCGGCTTTTGATGCGACCGGTACGGCGACGAAATATAACTATGTGACGACAGATTTTCAAGATAAAATTCACGTAGACAAGGAAGCAAACAGTTTTACAGTGGAATTGGGAGATTTGACTGTAGATGATACGTATTTTATTGAATATTCGCTGCAGGTGGATGACGTGAATACTGGTTTACAGCAAAATGTTGCCCAATTATCGGCAAGCAACCGTGCGGATGTGGTCAAAACAGTACCTGTGAAACCGATTAAACATTTCGGGACCAGCTATATTTTAAGCAAAAGTGTGGATAAGTCAGCGCTCAACTATGATGATAATGAGTTGGTTTATACATTGAAGTTAGCTTCTTTAGATGGGGATGCGATTCCAGCTGGGACAACGATTACCGATCCACTGGATGGCAGGATTAAGTCACCGATTTTATTGCCTTACGATAATAGTAAAGTAGATATGCAACTGGTGGACAATGAGATTAGGATTAAGACGCTTGTCGACATTCCAAAAACGGACAAGATGGAATGGAGTTTTAGAGTCAATGTGGAAGAACTCAAAATTGGTGATTTGCTGTCCAATCAGGCTTTTTTGACGGTGGATAATAATGTGATTCATTCGAATGCGGTTTCTACGCGGAAATATGACGGGCGGATAAGCATTCAAAAGGTGGATAATCATGGTGAGCCTGTAGCGGGCGCGGTGTATGAAGTGCGCAACGATAAGGCAGAGGTTATTTTTGAAGGGGCGACGGATGAGGCTGGATTTTTAGTGACGAAAGCATTGCCGCTTGGGGATTATACGGTGACGGAAATCGAGGCGCCGGTCGGGTATGTGCTAGATAGTACGCCGCATCCAGTAGTTGTTTCGAACCAGGATGTCACGCCGATTGTGTTGGGGACGGAGAACAAGTTGCAGACGGGGACGGTCACATTGACGAAAATCGATGTGCAAAATAATGAAAATAAGCTGGCTGGGGCTTCGTTTGAGTTGATAGATGAGGACGGAAATGTTGTATTACGGGACTTAGTGACGGATGAAAATGGAGAAATAACGGTGGACGGATTAGATCCGGGTGCATATGCGTTTGTTGAAACTGCCGCGCCGCAAGGATATGTGCTTGATAGTGATGCGGTCCCGTTCGAAATTGTGTTTGGAGAAAATGATGGTGTCGTGGAAGTTGCGAAGGAGAATAGTCATATTTTCACGCAAGAACCAGTTGATCCAGTTTTGCCAGAGCCGGAAATTCCGATGAAGCCAGAGCTGCCAGTCGAGCCGGAAAATCCAGTGGAGATTCCTAAGGCACCGACGGAAAAGCCAGTATCAGAACCAGAAGTTGTTGTTCCTATTGCAAAACCGGGAATTCCTGAGAAGCCGAATTTGGCACCGGTAGCGAAACCAGAACCAGTTGTTACAGCCAAAGTAAAACAGGAAAAATTAGTGAAAACGGGAGATCAGTCAGACAAACCTTTTATTCTTCTTGGTTGTATGTTACTGGGGGCTACTTTACTGTGGTATAGAAAAAGTGTAAGATAGTCACATTTTAAATAAGAAATGAGCAGAAATCTTGTGTACCCATTTTTAAAGAATGGAGTTGTGCAAGGTTTCTGCTTTTTTGTGTCTTAAGAAGCCAGCGCCATTTTTGTGCTAATAAAACGACAAAAACAAGCATTTGCGCGGCTCTAAAAATTATATACTTGTATTTGTAAGCAAGAGATGACAGATAACCCCCAAAATTTGAAGGAGGAAAACAAATATGAATATGGTCAAAAATGAGTGGAAAAAGCTGTTTCGCAATAAGGTATTATTAATTTCTTTTATCGCAATTTTATTTATTCCAATTATGTATGCGAGCTTTTTCTTGAAATCAGTGTGGGACCCATATGGTAAGGCAAATCAGTTGCCGGTAGCTGTTGTGAACTTGGATGAGACGGTGGATTTTCAGGGACAGAAGATGGATGTCGGCGATCAACTGGTCGCTAAACTGAAAAAAGATGATTCGCTGGACTGGCGCTTTGTTTCGAAAGAAGAGGCGCAGCAAGGTATGAAGGATTTGAAATACTACATGATCGTGACGTTGCCAAAAGATTTCTCGAAAAACGCGACGACACTTTTAGATAAAGACCCGAAGAAAATGGAGATTGGTTACGAAACAAATGGATCGCTTAATTTTATCGGGGAAGAAGTAACGAAGATGGCGATCGAGGATTTGAAGGCGCAAGTTAGCACGAGTGTGACGAAAGGTTATGCGGAAACGATTTTTGGACAGGTTGGTAAGCTTGGAAATGGTATCGAGCAAGCGGCAAACGGTGCGGGTGAAATCGCGACGGGTAGTGGGAAATTGGAAGCTGGTAATGATAAAATAACGGCCAACCTGAATAAGCTAGCAAGCAGTACATTAACGTTTGAAGATGGCGCGGATACGCTGAATGTTGGTTTAAATGAGTATATTGATGGCGTTGAAAAAGCAAATAATGGCGCGGCGCAACTGGACGCTGGTACGAAGAAACTTTCTTCAAGCGTTGGTCCATTAACGAATGGTGTGGCGGCACTTGATGCGGGTGCAAACCAATTATCAAACGGTGTTGGTCAATATACATCTGGCGTGAACGAGCTAAATAAAGGCACCACATCAACGCTTGCGGGTTCATCTAGCCTGACGCAAGGTTTGAACGATTTAAATAGCCAAATTCCGAATCTAGAAAACGGTGTTGGCGAGTTACAAACTGGTCTAGAAAAATTAAACACAGGTAGCGCAAAATTAAAATCTGGATTGGAAGAACTAAGCACGAATCTTTCAAGCCCGACGAGCAAGTCTCAAATCGCAGAATTACAAAGTGGTTTGAATCAATTTAAAACAGGATTGACAGAATTAAATCAGCAAGTAAACAACACGACATTGACGAGCATTGTAGATAAAGGAAACGCGATGGAGCCAACAATTAACAGAATTGAAGAACGTTTGGCGGCATTGGAAGCTTTAACGAGTGGCACGCATCACGATCAAATCTTGGCTAAAATTGAAGGTTCAGCCTTAACACCGGAAGAAAAAGCGATTTTGGTCAACGATATTACACCAATTTTGAATGATCAAGCGCAAAAACAAAATGAAGTGATTCAACTGATGCACAAAGATTTAGAAGAAATGAGTCAATTACTTGCAGATATTCCAGATAGTGTTGGCGAAATCGAAGCGCTACAATCTGGCGTGAGTCAATTAAACAATGGTTTCAACGGAAATCCTGGCATTTACAGCGGGACGAATGCACTGATCGGTTCGATGTCTGAAATCGGGCAAGCAGTTGGTAACGCGAACGACCAGAACACGCTTCTTGGTGGCGCGACGGCTCTTCATACTGGTATTGCAGACGCGACAACCGGTGCCAAAGAATTAAACGCAAAAGTGCCGACGTTAGCAAGTGGTGTCAATCAATTAACAGACGGCAGCCAAGCGCTAAACAATGGTCTGAAAAAAATCAATGACGGTACATCTGAATTAGGTAGCAAATCGTCCGCTCTAAATAACGGCGCGACAAAACTTGCTGGTGGCATGAATACATTCTCAGGTCAATTACCAGCCTTAACAAACGGTGTGACAGAGCTAAATAACGGCGCAGCACAACTTGCAGACGGCACAAATCAACTCGTAGCAAACGCTCCAAAACTACAAAATGGTGCAGCAGCCCTGAGCAATGGTGCAGGAGAAATTCACAATGGATCAGCACAATTAGCAGCAGGTTCAGGACAACTTGGAACAGGAATCAATACACTAAATACCGGCGCAACAGAACTTTCGACACAATTAGCAGCTGGAAGTCAACAACTTGGTCAATTACACCCAACAGATAAGAATTTTGAGATGTTCGCAAGCCCAGATAAAGTAAATCATAAAAATTATAGTACAGTTCCAAATTATGGTGCAGCTTTAGCGCCATACGTGATGTCACTAGCGCTATATGTTGGTGCTCTAGTATTCAACTTTGTATTCCCAATCAGAAAAATCTCGATGCGTGGTCAAACAAGTACAGCATGGTGGGCAAGTAAAGCATCAGTCGGCGCAGTTGTCGCAATCGTGATGGCACTTATCCAAGCAACAGTGATGCTCGTACTTGGATTACACGTAGACTCTCTGATCGAATTTTATGCGATGGCCATGACGACTTCACTCGCTTATATGTTCATCATCATGTTCCTAGCGATGACGTTTGACAATCCAGGTCGCTTTGTAGCAATGATCTTACTCATCGTGCAACTTGGCGGTGCAGGCGGAACATTCCCAATGCCATTAACAAACGGATTCTTCAATGCTATCCACCCATTCTTGCCAATGACGTACTCTATCTATGGATTCAGACAAGCCATCACAGGCGGAATCGGCATGAACGTTTACTTGCAAAGCCTCTTCGTTCTTCTAGGAATCTTCGCAGTATTCGTAGCATTACTATGGTTCGGAATGAAACAATTGCAAAAGAAACATCTTGAAGGTGTATCTCAATTAGATAATAATCAAGAATTACAAGCAGTAGAAGATTAATAAAGTTTAGAGCAGGATATCACGTTTCCCCGAAAAAAATGGGATTCGTGATATCCTGTTTTTTTCTTAAATGAGGAGTAAAACCACTAGAAAAAAGAACATTTAGTGAATATATCGTTGTTTTTGTCATAAATACAGATGTTTGAGGAGTATTTCGAGGCCAAAAGTGGTATAGGTATTAGATATAGTTCAAAATATGAAACGTTTGCTGGTAATTTTGAAGGAGGATTTCCGATGAAAAAGGATATTTATCAAACAGTAGGTCAAAATACAAACAATAATATGGTACTTTTGCGGATGATTTCAGAGGAGGAACGCTGGTATACGGTGAGTGAAATAAGTGAGCGCTTGGAGATGAATCAAAGAACGGTGCAGCGCTATCTGGCAGATTTATTGGACAAAATTGAGGACTATAATGACGATAAAATTCAGTTGCATACGGCGAAAAATAAAGGTGTACTTCTGGAAGTGAAGCTGGGTGCGGATGTACTTAATTTTGAATTGTATCTTTTAGAGGATAATGTGACAATTATGTTGATGAAGGCAGTCTTTTTTGAAGAGTTTACATCGGTGAAAAAATTTGCGATGGATCATTTTTTGAGTGAAACGACGATTCGGAGGTCATTGAAGCAATTTCAAGAGTTGATGGAACCGTATGAGATTGGCTTGAAGCGTGAAACCTATGAAATCGTGGGACAAGAAGAACAGGTTAGGATGTTTTTGTACACTGTTTTTTGGCGGATTTATCAAGGGGCGATGTGGCCGTTTGACATCGTTGATCGCAATACTGTGGGAGATGCGGCAGAACGACTTAGCTCAAGTTTACGACTAAATTTAACGCATGTGCAAAAGAATCAGGTGGAATATATTTTAGCGATTAATATCATTCGGATTAGGAAAAGGCATACGGTAAAGGTCCAATCTCAGTGGGAAGATTATCTGGATTTGGAGAACGATTATAAAAGTCTTATTAAAATGAAAACTGTTTTTGATTCCTTGAATATTCAGGTGGAAGGTGAGGTTTATTTCTTCTATTTGATGATGGAGACACGACCTAAGCTATATGAGAATAGTGAGGTAGCAAAGAGAGCAATGATACCACATCAAAAGAATGAGTCGGATGTCTATGTCGCAACGCAAGCTTTTATTCGTTTGTTTTCAGAGGATGTTATTGAGATACCTGAGAAGAAACGGGATGAGCTTTTTTATAGTAGTTTTTCGGTACATTTGTTTTGTACGTTGTTTAAGCATTTTTCGGTGGATATCAATGGGTATTCGTATTTGCGTAAGTTGAAGGAGTATTATCCGAATTTGCATCGGAAAATGGATATGTTGATAGATAAGTTGTATGCGGAGACGGGAAATGCGTTGTTTTTGGAGAAGGGGTTGTTATTGACGAGGTATGCGTTGATGTTCTCTTCTATTAAACGGTTGACGTATTTTGAGAAGCAGATTCAGATTGTAATGGATACGGATTTGCCGAAGTTTGCAGAGCGAAATTTGCGACACCAGATTTATGATACGTTGAAATATCGGTACAAGGTTCGTTTTTTGAATAAGAATAGTGCGCCACAAGCGGATGTGATTTTGACGACGGTTGCGACGCCGATGATGGTGGAGAGGTATAATCGAAAAAAAGTGCTCCACATTGAGTCTGAGTTGACTGCGCGGGATTTTTCTAACATCATTAGTATCGTTATTGAAGCAATGTCTAGTAAATAGTATATAGAAGGAAGCTGCCAATGATGGTGGCTTTTTTTCTTGCGGTTAAAAATGTGCGGATAATACGACAAAATTACGAATTTGCGGGGCGGGATATTCGATATAATAGGTATTGTAAGTGAGAGAGACATGAGGATGGGACAGCGTTTTAGAAGGAAAAGCAAGGCAGTCAAAAATGTACCGCTAAAACGACAAAAGAACAAAATCAGTCGAAGAGAAACTCGCTATAATAGGTAGTATAGTAATTAAATAAAACTTTGAAGGAGAGAATTAAATTATGTGCACAAGCTTTGTATTAGAAACGTTGGATGGAAAACATGTATTATCGAGAACGATGGATTTCGCTTTTATCTTGGAGGCGAATCCGACAGTTAGCCCGCGGAATTACGAATGGAAATCTTCGACGGATGGCGTGAATTACACGAATGCGTATGCGTTTGTTGGCGCTGGCAGAGAGTTGGATAAGTACATTTTCGCGGATGGGTTGAATGAGGAAGGTTTGAGTTGTGCATCGCTGTATCTTCCTGGCGAAGCGGTTTACGCGCTGGAAGCTATCGATGGGAAAATTAATTTAGCGCCGCAGGAATTCTTACTTTGGATGTTAGGTACGTGTGCGACGATTGAGGATGTGGAGGCGAAGCTGGCGGACATCAACTTGGTAGATCAACCGGTGGCGTTGCTGGGAATCACGACGCCGCTGCACTGGATTTTCACGGATAAAAGTGGGCGCTGCGCCGTGATTGAACCGACGGAAACGACACTGCGCATCAAGGAAAACCCAGTGGGCGTCATGACGAACACGCCGCGCCTGGAATGGCACATCGAGAACTTGCGTAACTACACGGGATTACAAGCGCAACAATTGGCACCAGTGAAGTTCGGTGACTATGTCGCGAAACCATTTTCACAAGGAACGGGAACGAGTAAGTTACCAGGCGGATTCACGCCACCGGAACGTTTTGTCCGCGCGGCTTACTTGAAAGAAAACGTAGTTCCAGCGAAAAATGAGGAAGAAGCAATTACCAACGTGTGGTACATTTTGAACAGCGTCCGCATCCCAAATGGCGCGGTCATTAAAGAAAACGGTGACCCGGATTTCACGCAATATGCCGCATCGATGTGCTCAGAAAGCAAGACGTACTACTTCACATCGTATGAAAACAATCAAATCAACAGTGTTACCTTGACGGATGAGCTTTTAGAAAATACGAAAGAACCAATCACCTATGTTGTTGAAACGATGCAAAATGTGAACAAACTAGTCTAAATAGTCCTTTTATATAACGGAATATTCAAAATAAAAAATCATTGGAGGAATTAATATGTTTAAAACAAATGTAGAACAAAGCAATGTACCGGTGTTTGGATCTTATGAGGCAGGACAAGATTTACCAGAAAAACGCATGAACAAAGAATCGGTGGACCCGCGAATCGCTTATCAACTTGTGAAGGATCAGCTGATTGATGAGGGTTCTGCGAGACAAAACTTGGCTACTTTCTGCCAAACATACATGGAGCCGGAAGCGGAGCAAATCATGGCGGAAACGATGGAGAAGAACGCGATTGATAAGTCGGAATATCCGCAGACGGCAAAGCTTGAGTCGAGTTGTGTGAACATGTTGGCGGATCTTTGGAACGCGGATGATTCGGAGCATTACATGGGGACGTCGACGGTTGGCTCGAGTGAGGCTTGTATGCTTGGTGGTATGGCGATGAAATTCAGATGGCGCAACGCTGCACGCGAGAATGGACTAGATATCAATGCTAAAAAGCCGAACTTGGTTATTTCCTCGGGATATCAAGTTTGCTGGGAGAAGTTCTGTGTCTACTGGGATATCGAGTTGCGCGAAGTTCCGATGAGTGAGGATCATCTAAGCATCAATACGGATATTGTGATGGATTATGTGGATGAATATACGATTGGTATCGTTGGTATTCTAGGCATCACGTATACGGGGAAATTCGATGACATCAAAACGCTGAACGATCTTGTGGAAGACTACAATAATACGCATGACAATGAAGTTGTGATTCATGTTGATGGTGCGAGTGGCGCGATGTTCACGCCGTTTGTTGATCCGGATTTAGAATGGGATTTCCGTTTACCGAATGTGGTGTCGATTAATACGTCAGGACACAAATACGGTCTCGTTTACCCAGGTGTTGGTTGGATTTTATGGCGCGACAAGGAGTACTTGCCAGAAGAATTGGTGTTTGATGTGAGTTATCTCGGCGGACATATGCCGACTATGGCGATCAATTTTTCCAGAAGTGCGAGTCAGATTATCGGTCAATATTACAACTTTTTACGCTTCGGATATGACGGTTATCGCCAAATCCATATGCGAACTAGAGACGGCGCTTTGCAGTTATCACAAGCTGTTGCCGAAACAGGACTATTTGAAATTTACAATGATGGCGACAATTTACCAATCGTTTGCTACAAACTAAAAGACGATGCAGATGTGGCATGGACGCTTTACGACTTGGCGGACCGCTTACAAATGAAAGGCTGGCAGGTTCCGGCGTATCCACTTCCAAAAGAAATGGGTAACACGATCATTCAGCGCTATGTTTGCCGCGGCGACTTAGGTCAAAACATGGTCACAGCTTTCAAAAATGACCTGAGCGAGAGTATCAAAGAATTAAACAACGCACATATTTTATATCATGATGTCAATACGTCAAAAACGCATGGCTTCACGCATTAAGAAGAATCGGAAAGCTGCAAGTCAAGGCAGTTCGCAGCTTTCCATACTTTTCAACTACTTAACTAAATTTTAGGAGGAAATAAATAATGAAAAAACAAGCTTCAGCAAAAACGTTATCCCTATTCGGATTCTTCGCCATAACAGCTTCCCTTTTTATCACCGTTTATGAATACCCGACATTCGCCACTTCTGGATTTTCCCTCGTGTTCTTCTTACTACTATGTGGATTCTTATGGTTCCTGCCGGTCTCGCTTTGTTCCGCGGAGCTCGCGACAGTAGAAGGTTATCAGGAAGGCGGCATATTTGGCTGGGTAAGTAAAACGCTCGGTGAAAAATACGGTTTTGCCGCGATATTCTTCCAATGGTTCCAAATCACAGTCGGTTTTGTCACGATGATCTACTTCATTATTGGCGCACTATCTTACGTTATTAGTTTCCCAGCACTCGATTCTAACCCGGTTTATAAATTTATCGCCGTTCTTGTTATTTTCTGGGGGTTGACATTACTACAATTAAAAGGTACAAAAGTGACAGCTATCTTCGCAAAATTAGGCTTCGTTATCGGTATCACGATTCCAGTATTAGCTCTATTTTTCTTAACTATTTTCCACTTAAAATCAGGTCACCACGCTGCAATTTCATTCACAGCATCAAGCTTCATTCCAAAATGGACGGACATGTCATCGCTAGTCATTTTCATGCTCGCATACATGGGCGTCGAGGCGTCAGCACCACACATCAATGAAATGAAAAATCCAAAACGCGATTATCCGCTAGCCATGATTCTGTTGATTTTCGTAGGAATCGCACTAAACACGATCGGCGGATTATCCGTAGCTTCCGTTGTACCATCACACGATTTATCCCTAAGTTCAGGCGTTGTTCAGACGTTCAAAGCACTCATCTTGCAAAATGGAAACAGCTTGGAATGGGTCGTTAAACTGATCGCCTTCATGATCGCATTCGGCGTCATGGCACAAGTCAGCTCATGGATTGTTGGCCCGACAAAAGGCATGCAAACCGTTGCAGACAAAGGCATCATCCCGTCTGTATTCCGCAAAACCAACAAACACAACGTTCCTGTGCCACTTATCATGGTTCAAGGCGTTATCGTTTCCATCTGGGCAGCAGTCCTAACATTCGGCGGCGGTGGCAACAACGTATCATTCCTAACTGCCATCTCACTAACCGTCGTGATCTATTTAATCGGATACGTTCTATTCTTCCTAGCGTATTTCGTCCTCATTTTGAAAAAGAAAAATCTAGAACGCACGTATCAAATCCCAGGTGGTAAAGTCGTGAAACTAATCGTTGCCGGCGTTGGTCTACTCATGTCCGTCGCAGCAATCGTGTCCGCCTTTTTCCCACCAGCATCCCTGAGCAAAAGCAGTGACATGTCCTACGAAATCATTCTCGCAGTTAGCTTCCTCATCACCGCGCTCATCCCGTTTGTCATCTATGCTGTTCACTCTAAAAAGAAAGCCAAATCTGCCAAAAAAGAAGAAACCGTACTATCCGTGGAATAAGAGGTCAGACACATGAAGCACGCATCTTGGAAAAACTTTTGGAAGTTAAATCACGTCAGCCTTCGCTCCACATTCGTAAAATTCTTGGTTCTGTTGCATCTCATCACGTTAGATATAGAAACGGAGATGCAACAAATCGAGGCAGAAATGCAGCAGCAGAAATATCATGAAAATAGGCAAGAAGAAAGGAACGAATCATGAATAAATTAGTCGCACTTATATCGATTATTGTTATTACGAGCATGATAGCCCTTGGAGGTTGTGGAAAAGCATCCGCAGCGTCCGATATCAACAAAGAATTCGGTACCAAAACGTTGAAAATCAAACCAACAAAAATAACGCGCGAAAAAACCGTTTCAGATCATAAAGTTATTTTGAAAGTCGAAGTAACGGTGAAAAATAAGTCAAAAGAAGCACAAGGAATCGGAGCTGGAATTTTCAGCTTAAAAAATCCGAATCATACGGATTACGAGATGCATGGCATGAAAGAAGATGTTTTGGGGCATACGATTGCACCAGGACAAGAGATGAAAGGAAATATTTATTTTGAGATTCCTGTCGATTTGGAAGAAGGTTGGATGAGCTATACGCCTGAACCTGGTCATGACAAAACGGCAGAATGGCTGATTGTATTTCCTAAAGATTAGGAGGGTTTGCAATGACCAATAAAGAGACTAATATGGGATTACTTTACGGGGAAGCTCATATTAGTGAAGATTTCAATGAAGTAAAGTTCCGCGAATTTATACAAGATGACTTGATTTTTCCGACTAGAGGCGTGAAGAAGCATTATGTCAAACAAGATATCCTCATTCAAGATGGGACAGATGAAAATGATGTCTATTTTATTGAAAAGGGCATTGTAGCAGCTACACTTGACGGGAAAATAGTCGTAGATTTTTTTACTGAAAATGATGTTATCGGCTTGTCTAATCTAACGCTTGGAAGTAGTCCAGATTATATTTTTACAGTTATATCTGATGAGGTGGAAGTGACGCGCTACCGGAAAGAGGACTTGATTGAGAAAATAATGAACACGCAAGAAGGGTATCTCTATCACTATGTACACATGAAAAATATGACAAACAGGTTGCTTGCTCGTCAAGAACTATGGAGATTACCGACAGAAGAAAGAGTTATTATCGTGCTACTAGAGCTTGGTAAAAAATACGGAAAAGAAGCCAAGGATAAAGACACGCTCTGCTTTCCGAAACAAATAAGTAAGGGCATGATTGCGCAATACACGAACTTTAATCCAAATACGATTACGACCATTTTACAAAAACTTGAAGAAGAAGATTGCATTTACGCGGTTCGTAGTTCCATTTTTGTCAATACGGAGAAATTAGAAATGAAATTAAGCGCTATTTCCTAGAAGTGAGAAGGAGGAGTATATTGTGAAAAAGATTCAAAGAGCAGTCATCAACACAGCTGTAATATCGGTCATAGGTGCGAGTCTGATAACGCCATTCAACATGTCGGTAAACCAAGTTCGAGCTGCACAAGGCGTTCGAGGCGTTTCCGCGGATGATTATAACGCGACGCAGCGCGAACTGAAAAACGTGACGGATGACCGGACGCCTAAAACAGATGATTAGATGAAAATGCCACCCGTGGGAACGGGTGGCATTTTTGATATACGTAGCGTGCTTATTTTTCTAATCCTTGCAGCTCCTGATTATTATCCAACTGCGAGATGCCATCGAGATGTTTTTTCTGAAGAATCCGCATCGCAAGCCATAGAAGCGCGTTGAATACGATGAAGATGATGAACAAAATCGTGAGGCTTTGCGTGAAGAGATTCGTGCCGATTCCGCCTGTGATGGCCTCCCGGAATGCATAGATGGAATAGGTCATTGGCAGGAATGGGTGAATCGCTTCAAAGAACGAGTTCGTAAGCTGGATTGGGAACGTTCCTCCCGCACCAGCCAGTTGAACGATGAGTAGAATCATCGCCGCGAAACGTCCTGGATTGTCGAAGGCCATCGCTAGGAACATGATCAGCGCCATGTAAGCTAAGACGGTGACGAGTGCGGTCAGATAGAACTCGAAGATATTATCTACCTGGAGTCCTAGTAAGAGCATGATGCTGACTTGGACAATGGCCATTGCTATAGCAGCAAATAATCCGATGCTTACTTTACTTGCCCACCAAGCGGTACTTGTTTGCTCCAACATCGATACTTTTCGAATTGGGAAAACAAAGTTCAGAACGAGACAGCCGACGTATAAAGCGAGGGACATTACGTATGGCGCCAAGGCCTGACCGTAATTTTCCACGACGCTGTATGGTTTGGCGTCTAGTTTCACCGGTGAAGCGAGCATGTTGATGTTGGCTTTTGTAATGTTTAAATCGCTGAAATCGTTTGCGGCTGAGCCTAATTTGGTTGCCAATTCACCAGAACCGTTTTCTAGTTGGGTGATGCCTTGTCCGAGTGTTTGGGAGCCATTGGCAAGTTTCGCTGAGCCGGATTCCAGTTCATCGGAGCCTGTTGCCAGTTTATTTGCGCCGCTTAAAAGTTCTGGGCTGTTCGCGTTTAATTTATCCGTTCCAGCGACAAGTTGTGCTGTGCCGCTATTTAATTGCTTGCTTCCAGAATCTAATTTGCCAACACCAGCTGCTAAAACGGGAACTTTTGCATTGAGTTCGTTCACGCCGCCAGCTGCTTGATTGATACCAGCATTTAGGGCTGTTGCGCCGCCGAGCAAGGTATTCTGATTTCCGGAAGTTCCTACGGCGCTTGAGATGGTATTAAGGGAACCTGCGAGTTGATTCGTTCCATTCTTGATTTGTGGGAAGTCCGTTGCGAGTTCCGACACACCACCTTGCAATTGTTGTACAGCCGCTAAGCCTTTCGGAATTTCTCCTAGATCATTTAACACGAGATTAATATCGGCGCGCATATCAGTGAGCAGTCCTTGATGATCGCTCACTTGTTGATTGAAAACTTGCGTGATGTTGTCGATCAATGTTTGCTTCTCGGTTGGTGTGAGGCTCGTGCTGTTGACGTGCGCTACCATTTGGTCAAGGTATTGTTGCTGACCATTAGGGCTAAGCGCGTTTTCAAGGTCTGAGAGATTGCCCTCAATCCGATTTAAAACAGGGGAGAAGCTCTTAATTTTTGCTTCCAAGTTATCGATAGCGGGATTATTCACTTTACTGTTCAGCAAATTCAAACCTTGCTCAAACT
Organism: Paenilisteria newyorkensis; assembly: GCF_000766145.1. Lineage (GTDB taxonomy): Bacteria > Bacillota > Bacilli > Lactobacillales > Listeriaceae > Listeria_A > Listeria_A newyorkensis. Next base: position 67,833 of record NZ_JNFB01000046.1, read on the forward strand.
CGTTCATCCCGCTTTGAAGCTCCTTGATTTTTTGTTGGGCAGTAGGTGCATCGAGATTTTGTTGTAGCTCACGGAGCCCTTGTTCTAATTTGGCAGATCCAGCAGAAAGTTGGGCCATCCCGCTTTGGAGTTGTGAGGTGCCGCTTTCAAGGGCTGGTATATTGCCGTATAGTTCGTTGATGCCGTTTTCAAGTTGGCTGGAACCGGCATACAGTTTATTGGCGCCAGTATCGAGTTCGCTAACGCCGTTTGTGTAGGTAACTAGACCGCTTTGTAGCTGATTCATCCCTCCTGAAAAAGTAACTGTGCTAGAAGCGAGTTTATTTAAATTATCTGTAATTTCGGTGTTTCCAGTGCCAAGTTTCTTCGTTCCTTGATCAATTTGGTTGGCACCGCTCGCAGCTTGTTCCATGCCGCCGCCGATCTTATCTGCTACTTTTACAAGTGCTTCGCCGTAAGCTTCCGTCACTTGGTTACTGACTTGTGATTCGACTTCCCGAATGCCGATTTCGCCGATTTCTTCTGCGATAAAGTTAAGCGAGCCGTTTGTTTCGTATGTGAGGTTCATCTTTTTAGGTTTCTCATCGACGAGCGTAACCGCATTTGCTGAAAAGTCTTTCGGGATTTTGACGACTAAATAATATTTCAAATCTTTCATGCCTTTTTTCGCTTCATCTGCGGAAACGAAGTCCCAGTCTAGATTATGATTCTTTTTTAGCTGGGCGGTAAGCTGATCACCGACATCGACTTTCTGGCCTTGGTAAGTAATGGTTTGATCTTCATTCACAACGGCAACTGGTAAATGGCTCGTTTGTTGATACGGGTCCCATACGGATTTCAAGAAGAAGCTGGCATAGAGGATTGGGATCGTAAGGATGGCGATAAAGGATATTAGCAGGACTTTATTTTGTAATAGGTTTTTCCATTCCGCTTTTATCATTTTCATGTTACTCACCTCCAGTTTTGTCTTTTTTACTGAAGTCTGCTCTGATACGTCCGATTGGATGCGTGAATTTGTCGATTTTTGAACTATCTAACCGTTTCAATTCTTTTAAATGTAGTTGATTGTCTGGTGCGGTGAACATGTAGATGACGAACGGTAAAATAGTGGTTAAAACAAGGCTGATGGATAAAATGTGTTTATATGATTCGTATTCATCTGGTTTTAAGCTGGAAGGTGGTACGAATGAATAAGCAATCGCGAGTACGGAGATGGCTAATCCGATGCAAGCGATGAGTATTTTGACAAAAGGACCGCCGCCAATTTCGAAGGTACGCTCCAAGTTCTTTTTCTTGAAAACGAGAACAAGGTAACCTAGGAAGAAGAGGACGTAGCCGACTAAATAGATGACAACGGTTAGCGAGATGGCAGTCAAGAAGGATACATTATTTCCGCCGCCGCCAAATGTTAGGACAGCTGCCCAGCCAGTTACGATGATACCTTGGATACCAATGAGCACAACCGGTACATCATTTTTATTTGTTTTAGCTAGTTTTTTAGGAATAACGCCTTTTTGGGCGACCGTATACATACCTGATGTTGGCCCGACAATCCAAGAACTTACTTGTCCCATAACGCCGAATGCAACGAGGAAGGCTAGTACTTTTACAAGCCAAGTTAGGCCGTCTCCATTTTGTAAAATCAGTTTTTCGAAGGCTTGCACGACGCCGGAACTAAGGCTCAGCTCGTGTGCTGGAACAACCGATGCAACCGAAAGACCGCCGAGTGTGCTGAGTCCGATACCAACGATGACAATCAAAATCATGGCAATTGGATAGTCGCGTTTCGAGTTTTTCATTTCATTGATATGCGGTGCGGAAGCCTCAACGCCCATGTATGCGAGGATAAAGATCGCAAGCGCTGAAAAATCGGTAGCCTTAGGAATAAAGTTATCCATCGTGAATTTCACTTCTATCGGATTCCCATTCGCAAAGTAGAAAATGGCGAGGATAAACATTAAAATAACGGGAAGTGTGATACCAAAAATAAAGCCAAGTTTCGTGATTTTCGCCGTTCTGTTCGTTCCTCCGAGTGAAATAAAGGTTAAAACCCAGAAAATAATAATAACGCCTAAGAATTTGATTAATGGATCTGATTCTAAAGCTTTATAGTCGAAAACATAGGATAGTGCTCCGAGAATAAAATAAATCATCGTTACAAATCCGACGGTCACTTGGAACCATTGGAAAAAAATCGCCGCGAAACCATAGCGTTCACCGAGCGTCTTTCCCACCCAAGTGAAGATACCGCCTTCTTGCCAGCCCTTGACAGTAGCCATTTCTGCGGAACAAAGTGCTACAGGCAAAAACCAGAGTATGCCACAAAATATGAGAAAGAAGGCCAGTTTAAATCCGGATGTAGCAAAGGTCGGATATTCATAAACGGTTATAAAAAGCGACGCGGTGATTGCGAAAAAGCCGAATAATGTTAACTCCTTTTTTCCAGCCATTTTGAAAACCCCTTTCTAATTTAAAAAATCACGAAAAGCGTGGATGCTTTTCGTGATCCATCACAATTTAATGCGTAAATCCTCTCGTTTCTTTCTTACCATCTGGGGAATCATCTTTTGGCGCCAAGATTCTTGCTTTGTCTAATTCCTCAATGGCTTCATGTAAATCTGCAACAAATTCCTCTGCTACGTTGAAGCCTAAGTCACCCCGGCATACGTAGCGTTGGATTAAAACGTCCTCCATATCTTTTGGTAGTGGGTAAGTCGGTACTTGCCAACCTTTCATTTGCAAGCGATCCGTTAAATCATACAGCGTCCATTCCTTGTCGGTATCATCTTTTAGCGTATAACAGACAATTGGAAGGTTCGCGCCGTCATTATAAATTTCGAAAAGTCCTGTTTCTTCCAGCGCTTTGGATAAGAATAGCGCTACTTTCTTCGTTCTTTCATGAATGCCGCGATAGCCATCGAAACCGAGTCGTAAGAAATTGTAGTACTGCGCGATGACTTGGCTCGCACTCCTAGAGAAATTAATCGCCATGGTTGGCATGTGACCGCCGAGATAACTTACATCGAAAATCAGTTCTTCCGGTAAATATTTTTTATCTTTCCAAAGTATCCAACCAATACCTGGATAAACAAGTCCGTATTTGTGACCGGATGTATTGATAGAAACGACGTGTTTGAGACGGAAATCCCAAGGTAATTCAGGATTTACGAACGGTGTGAACATCGCACCACTTGCGCCATCGACATGGATAACGAGTTCATGCCATTTACTCTTCTTATTGTATGCGTCCACTAAATGGTTAATTTTTTCAATGTCATCGAATTTACCAGTATAGGTGATACCTAGAATACCGACAATTCCGATGGTGTACTCGTTGACGTAATCCATTAGTGTGTCAGTATTAATACTCATGTGCTTCGGATCAACAGGAACTTCGATCAAATCGACATCCCAATATACGCCGAATTTTTCCCAACAAACTTGGAAGCCAGAGGAGATGATTAGATTTGGTTTTTGCGCGTTAATATCTAAACCGTTTTCAAGAGCCATTTTGCGCCATCTAAATTTCATCGCCATACCAGCCAGCATACAGGCTTCACTTGATCCGACGGTAGACGTTCCAATGAAGTCATCGCCTTTTTGGACACTCCATAAATCAGCTAGAACGTTCACGCAATAATTTTCCAGTTTGGCCGTTTGTGGATACTCGGATTTATCAATCGCGTTCTTTTCTAGCGTTTCACTCATCAATTTTACTGCTTCAGGTTCCATATAGGTTTGACAAAAAGTGGCGAAGTTTTGGCGTGCATTTCCTTCATCCATCAGTTCATCGGAAATAAGGCGGTAAGCTACTTGTGGATCAATTGGTTCTCTTCTCAGCGTCGTTTTGACGATAGCGGAATCCTCGGCATAGCTTCCGTAAATGGGCATTTTAGGGTCATGTTTCTCTTCTCTACGATCATGTAACATAATTATCGCTCCTTATATAAGATATCTTCGGTTTGCAATACATCCCACTCGTATGGGGTCTGTGCGTTATTGATAAAATCGTCATCCAGCTTGCACCCGGTAATGCGTTGGTTGCCGTATGGTGTGAAATAGTATGTTAAAGAAGATACACACATAGATGACGTATATTGTGTTAAATCTGGGGTGCCATCGGATTTGATGACGGCGCCTTTAGGTATCGTAACGCTTTTTAAAACGTACCAAACATTTGTCACACCTTCTTGTTCATTGTTCGCTTGTTGAATCGTTTCTTTTAAGTATGCAGCTCGGACAAATCGTTCAGGAGGCGTATATCCACCTGGAAGCCCCAAAGTTCCGCCACCTTGTGAAAATGGATGCGCTTCAAAATCGCCGAACGTTGTAGATGATTTTTGCTGTGGCGCAATATGAAGGTAATTACTTAAATTGTGAAAATGCCACTCTAGGGAAGGCGTATTCGTCATCACACCAACCGGGTTTCCCTTGAGTGTTAATTTGAAGGAAGTATCTGTTGGTTCAATAACCGCAACGTTTCCCGCTTTATCATAAAAAATCCAATGTAGAGGGGTCGTGATACCAAGAAGGTCCACTTTTTGATCTACTAAATGAATCGTTGGGAGCACATCTCTTAATTCATGGATATCTTTACAAAAGGACAGCGCCCAAAGTAAAAATTCGTGTGGAGCCAGATTCGTTTTGCCAGATTCTTTATCTTTCGAGTAAACCGCCTCACTTGGCAAATAAAGAGAAGCACAGGCTAAGCCGTGTTCGTTAAGCCCATCTGCCAAAATATATTTTCCTAAATTTCTACCAGCCCCGAGTAACGCATATTTTCCTGAGTAACTTTCGCCATCGACATCCGATTCAAACGTATAGCCTCGAGGTAAAGACACTGGTTTCGCATCCAGCGTAAAGCCAAAGTCCATGGTTCGAGATAAAAATAGATTGTCACCGTTCGTGCGATAAACAAAACTTGTACACATACTACTTCCTCCTTTTTATAATGGATTGACTGAAATATATACATATATATCAAAATTATGATGTATATTACAGTCATAATACCCTTCTAATTATAAATAAAACCGAATGGGTAAAATAATTTACAAAAATTAAATATACTGTTAATGAAGAAATAATCCTTTTTCGTATTGTATTTTTGATTATATGTGTTGGTATAAGCCTCTTTGTGTGAGGGTGTAGTGAATATATATATGATTGGAAAAATAATTTATTTTTTAAAGTATCATTATATACTTTTGAAGGCTCGGTATAGAGGGATGAAGTTCGCTGTATAAAACGTCAAAAAGTGACAAATGAAACGACAGAATCGGGAATTTGTGAGGCGTGATATTCGATATAATAGGTATTGTAAGTGAGAGAGACATGAGGATGGGACAGCGTTTTAGAAGGAAAAGCAAGGCAGTCAAAAATGTACCGCTAAAACGACAAAAGAACAAAATCAGTCGAAGAGAAACTCGCTATAATAGGTAGTATAGTAATTAAATAAAACTTTGAAGGAGAGAATTAAATTATGTGCACAAGCTTTGTATTAGAAACGTTGGATGGGAAACATGTATTATCGAGAACGATGGATTTCGCTTTTATTTTGGAGGCGAATCCGACGGTCAGCCCGCGGAATTATGAATGGAAATCTTCGACGGATGGTGTGAGTTACACGACTGCGTACGCGTTTGTGGGTGCTGGCAGAGAGTTGGATAAGTACATTTTCGCGGACGGGTTGAATGAGAAGGGCTTGAGTTGTGCGTCGCTGTATCTTCCTGGCGAAGCGGTTTACGCGCCGGAAGCTATCGATGGGAAAATTAATTTAGCGCCACAGGAATTCTTACTTTGGATGTTAGGTACGTGTGCGACGATTGAGGATGTGGAGGCGAAGTTGGCGGACATCAACTTGGTGGATCAACCGGTTGCGTTGCTGGGAATCACGACGCCACTGCACTGGATTTTCACGGATAAAAGTGGGCGCTGTGCCGTGATTGAACCGACGGAAACGACACTGCGCATCAAGGAAAACCCAGTGGGCGTCATGACGAACACGCCGCGCCTGGAATGGCACATCGAGAACTTGCGTAACTACACGGGATTACAAGCGCAACAATTGGCACCAGTGAAGTTCGGTGACTATGTCGCGAAACCATTTTCACAAGGAACCGGGACAAGCAAGTTACCAGGCGGATTCACGCCACCGGAACGTTTTGTCCGCGCGGCTTACTTGAAAGAAAACGTAGTTCCAGCGAAAAATGAGGAAGAAGCAATTACCAACGTGTGGTACATTTTGAACAGCGTCCGCATCCCAAATGGCGCGGTCATTAAAGAAAATGGCGATCCGGATTTCACGCAATATGTCGCATCGATGTGTTCAGAGAGCAAGACGTACTACTTCACATCGTATGAAAACAATCAAATCAACAGTGTTACCTTGACGGATGACCTTTTAGAAAATACGAAAGAACCAATCACCTATGTGGTGGATACCGTGCAAAAAGTAAATCATTTAGCTCAATAAACACCATGTGTATCAGAATATTCCGACTATAAAAAGGGAGCTAGAATACAAATAAATGACAGCTCCCTTCTATGTAAAAAGAAACATCATAGCCGATATGACAGCAGATGTAAGTTAAATAAGCAGAAATAAAAATATGATAAAAAGTCATAAAAGGACACACATCTGTGGCGAAAAGTCATAAAATGTTCAAAATGCTACCTATTTATTCTGGATTTTAGAAAATAGATTCTCATTTTTGTTCTATACTAAGTTCCGTTCACTACCAAGAGAAAATGCATATAAATAATCGATAATGTGGAAGGAGAATGTTTAGATGCAGAATAATATGATAGATATGAACAGTTTGTACGGTGAAGCCTCGATAGCAAGCCAGTTTAGTGAGCGTAGATTCCGCCGATTTATAGAAGAAGATTGTATTTTTCCAGTGAGAGGCGTGAAGAAAACCTTCAATAGGAACGATATTATTTTGAAAGCGAATAATGATTTAAATGCCGTTTATTTTATTGAAGAAGGTATTGTGACGGGGTCGATTGGAAAAGGAATCGTTGTTGATTTCTATACAGCACGAGACGTACTAGGGCTTTCTAATTTGATGCTTGGAAGTGATCCGGCATATACATATCAGGTTCTATCCGAGGAATTGGTTGTGACCAGATATGCAAAAGAGGACATCATTGAAAAAATAATGAACACGCAAGAAGGCTATTTTTATCATTATGTGCACATGCAAAATTTGGTGAATCAAATGGTGAAAAAAGAGGAATTACTCAGGCTTCCGACGCGACAAAGGATCAGTTCTGTACTTCTAGAGCTAGGTGAAAAATACGGTGAAGAGACCTCAGAAAAAAATATCATCTGCTTTCCGAGACAAATAAGTAAAGGCATGATCGCTCAGTATGCGAATTTAAATCCTAACACCATCACAAGTGTGCTACAAAAGCTGCAAGAAGAAGGATACATCTATACTATCAAAAGCGCGATTTTTATGGATAAATCTAAGCTTGAAATGAAATTAGAAGTTTTTTCGTAAGTTGTCACAAAGTATTCGAAAATTATTATTATAATTCTAAATACTAGAAAACAGACGAAGATTTCTATTATATACTAAGAATCGACAGGAAGATAATGAGGCACAAAGCAACTCACCGCGGAATAATGCATAGCGCAACGTAGCCCATAAAATAAAAGTAGTTATTAGTAATATTGAATTTTTAATATTTGGATAAAAAATATAATTAGATTTTTTAGGTTATTAATTTCAAACAAGAAAGGATGTCGTTAGGATGAAAAAATGTAACAAGCCGATTGATTCAAGTTAACTTTTTTGAACTCAGTCCAAAAAATAGTTGCGCAACTATAAAAGTAATAATAATTTAAATCAGAGGAGGACATTAATTAATGTCAACGAAAAATAATATCGTCAGAAAAAGTGGAACAATCGCTTTAGCAACCGTCTTGGTTGGGAGCTCGCTACTAAGTACACTACCGGTTAACGTATTTGCAAGTGAAGAAGCACTTAAAAATGCAGTGTCAGCAGCCGCACCTACCGCTGCCCCTGCTAATGCAACAGAGGTAGCAACATCTGCAGAGCTAAGAGCAGCTTTGGAAAGCAAAACAATAACAGACATTAAACTAACAGCAGACATTAAACTAGCAGCGACGTTTAACTTCACAACGCAAAAAAACCTATATGGTGATGGGCATACGCTCGATATGAATATGAATAAAATTGGAGTTGCCAAAGCAGATTCTGTCAATCGCGTAGAAAACCTAACAATCACTAACCAAAATATTTATCCGTTATTCTGGTCAGAGTATGCTGGCGTGCAAGTTACGTATAAGGATGTCACTTCTAGCGGTAAACAATTTATTTACAATGCGAAAGGTACAGCCATTTTAGAAGGAAATATTAAAGCAACTGCCAATTATGAAGAAATTTTCCAAGGAACGAACCTGATAATTAAAGAGGGCGCAGATGTTGATTTCAATTCCGTTGACTCTGGTTTGACGGCACTTTACGTTGTTGGGGATCTAACGCAAGAAGCGAATTCTAATATGAAAGTCAATTCAAAATCATATACGCTTTACGTGGCTAATAATAGCACACAAATTTCTGTTGCAGGAAACATGGAGTTAAATTCTAGTACGAAGCAAGCCATTTATGCAACTGGTGGGAATATGGTCGTTAAATCGGGAGCGAAATTCAAGGCTAATGCAGGCGATACAGTCGAAGAAGGTATTTCCATTACAAACGGTAGCTTAACTGTTCAATCAGGAGCGGATTTCGTTGCGACTTCCAAAGGTGTACAAGGAACAGTCCAAACCGGTAAAGCCCTAACATTTGAGAATGGTTCAAACTTTGCCATTACAAATACGAATGCGACTGGTTCTGTTTTTGCGAACTATGCTGGTGCTTCCACAAAAATTAACATCAATTCTGATAAAGGCCTGTCTACATGGGATTATGGTTTCATCAACAATGACAAGCCAACGCATAACTATAACGATTTTAAAATAGCAACATTCGACTTGTCTGGTTGGGATAAAGGGAACTTAAGCCAAAAGAACTTGACGTCAAACAGTGCGCAGTTCCAATCACAATTTGTAAGTAAAACAACGGGTAAATTATTTGGTGGTAGCTATGCCTTAACGAATATTACAAAAACAACCATCGATGACCTTACGACAGATTCGACGCACGTAGTCGGTCTAGCGGAACCAAATGCAAACATCGTGATTAAGAATGCAGCAGGAGTAACACTAGGTCAAGGAAAAGTAGGATCAGACGGTTACTACGACGTTACTATCGAGAAACAAGCCGCTGGAACAGTCGTAACGGCAACAGCTGACTCTAATGGTATTACATCTTCTGCATCAACGACAGTCATCCAAGCAGCGATTGAACAAACAACGATTGCACCTCTCACAACAGATTCAACTAAAGCAACAGGAACAGCGGAACCAAATGCAGACATTGAAATCAAAGCAAACGGTGAAGTCATAGGTTCTGGAAAAGTAGGATCAGACGGAAGCTACAGCATTACCATTTCACAACAAGATGTAGGCACAAGAGTCACAGCAACGGCGACAAAAGGAACAGCTTCTTCTCATGCGACTACAACAGTAACACAAGGTGACCTTGAACAAACAACGATCTCAGCGCTAACAACAAAATCAGTGCTAGCAGAAGGCACAGCAGAACCAAACGCATCTATTGAAATCCAAAATAGTGCTGGAGAGACACTTGGAAGCGGAAAAGTAGGATCAGACGGCAAATACAGCATCACTATTCCGAAGCAAGCAGCTGGAACAATCGTAACAGCTACAGCAACAAAAGATGGCAAAACATCGACCGCTCAAACTACAGTCGTTCGCGGTGAACTTGAACCGACAACAATTAACAAAGTTACTACTGAGTCAGTGTCCATTTCAGGAACAGCAGAACCGAATGCCACACTTGTTGTAGAAGATCAAGATGGTAAACAACTGGCAACTGGCCGCGTTGGATCAGATGGTATTTACAGTTTAACAATTGCCAAACAACCAGAAGGAACAACTATTTCAGTAACAGCTTCTTTGGCAGGATTAACATCGAAAGCATCAACCATTGTAGAACGTGATGGTATTGATAAAACGACAATTAACGCACTTACAACGGATTCTGTATCTGTTTCAGGAAAAGCAGAACCAAACGCAAACATCGTGATTACTGATCAAAACGGTAAAGAACTAGCGAAAGGGCGCGTTGGATCAGACGGCATTTACAGCTTGACGATTGCGAAACAAGCCGAGGGAACAGTCGTAACAGCAACAGCGACAAAAGACGGAAAAACATCAAGCGCACATACAACAGTTATACGTGATGCCATTGCTCCAACAACAATCAACGCACTAACAGCTGATTCTACAAATGCAACAGGAACAGCAGAACCGAATGCAGATATCGTGATTAAAAACGCAGCAGGAACAACAATCGGATCAGGAAAAGTAGGATCAGACGGCAAATACAATTTAACCATTGATAAACAAGCCGAGGGAACCGTCGTAACGGCAACGGCTACTAAAGATGGTAAATCAGCAAGCGCAGACACGATTGTAACAGCAGGTAAAAATATTGCTCCGACAACAATCAACGCACTAACAACAGATTCCACAGTAGCAACAGGGACAGCCGAACCGAATGCAGCAATCGTTATCAAAAATGGAGCTGGAACAACCATTGGATCAGGAACAGTCGGATCAGATGGTAAATACAGTTTGACGATTGACAAGCAACCAGCAGGAACAATCGTAACAGCAATAGCAACAAAAGATGGCAAATCAGCAGAAGCACAAACAACAGTTATACGTGATGCGATTGCGCCAACAACGATTAACGCGCTAACGGCTGATTCCACGGTAGCAACAGGAACAGCAGAACCAAATGCAGACATCGTCATTAAAAATGCAGCAGGAACAACAATCGGATCAGGAAAAGTAGGATCAGACGGTAAATACAGCTTGATCATTACACCACAAGCAGAAGGAACCGTCGTAACAGCAACAGCAACAAAAGATGGCAAAATCGCAAAAGCAGAAACAGTCGTAAAAGCAGGACAAACTATTGCAGCACCAACAATCAATGATTACTACGTGAATGACGGCTATGTGACTGGAACAGCTCCAGCAGGCGCGACGAAAGTAACCGTTGAAGTATCAGGTAAAACAATTCGTACGGTAGATGTTGCAGCGAATGGCACGTACAGAATCTATGTCAACGATAACGCAGCAATGGGCGTAGCAGGAACAACTTTCCAAGCCTACGCAACAGATGCGAATGGCAAACCAGGCGACAAAGCAACAAGCACAGTTAAAGCAAGAGCAGTAATCGTTGCTCCTCCAACAATCAATGATTACGTTGTAGATGGCGGATATGTGACAGGTAAAGCAACAGCACCAGCAACAAAAGTAACGATTTCTGTAGGTGGCAAAGATATTCGCACAGGTGACGTAGCAGCAGACGGTACCTTCAAAATCTACGTAAACGACAACGCAGACATGAAGATTGTAGGTAAAGAATTTACAGCCGTTGCTAAAGACGCAGCAGGTAATGTAAGTAAACCAACAACCGCAACGGTTAAAGGCGCGACACTTGGACAACCAACCATTGATCCTTACTATGCAGGTCAAGAATATATCACTGGTAAAACAGACAAAGCAACAAGCAAAATTGGTCTTTACGACAAAGATGGCAACTTACTTCGTTACGGCGCAGTAGATGCAGCAACAGGAACATACAAAATCTATGCTTCTGATAAAACAGCGATGCGCGTTGTCGGTGATGAATTCTCCGTCAGAGCCATTGACGTAGCCGGAACACCAACAGAACCAACAAAAAGCACGATTCTAACAGCGCTTTTAGGCAAACCATCCATCAATGATTACAACAAAGGCGACGAATATGTCACTGGTAAAACAGATCTCGCAACGTTCAAAATCGGTCTTTACGACAACAATGGCACACTACTACGCACAGGCCTAGTAAACCCAGATGGCACGTACAAAATTTATGCATCAGATAAAGCATTCATGCAAGTGATTGGCAACAACTTCACGGTTCGTGCCATTAACTCGGCGAACGTTCCAGGTTTAGCGGCAACTTCTACCGTTTTAGGCGAACGTATCCCGTCAGTCGTGACAGCAGCAGATTACAACTTAGGCGACAACAACATCACTGGAACATACACAGGCGCTGGTGCGAAAGTACAACTATTTGTAAATGACGTACTCGTTAAAAATGGCGCACTAGACACCGCAACAGGCACGTACCAAGTGTACGCGAAAGACTACATCAAGTCAGCAACAGATAAAGTCGAAATCGTATTATACGACAAAAACTGGCAAGAACTAGATCGCACACCAGTAAACGTAAAAGCAGCAGCAGGCCAAACATTAAAAATTACTCCAGATGCGTATACAATTGGCGATTCAAATGTAACAGGTAAACTTGATGGCGTAAGTACAGGTATTAAACTATACGTGAATGGTGTACTCGCTCGTACAGGTCAAATAGACGGTCAAACATTCACTATCTATGCCCAAGATAAAATCAAGTCTACAACAGATGTCGTGACAGTCGTTGGAACAGATAAAGACGGCAAAGAAGTAACGGCACCTGTCACAGTCAAAGCAGCAAGTGAATCACCAGACGCACTAAAAATCGGCGCTACTTCTTATACGCTAAACACAGATAACCTAACTGGTTCCTACACGGGCACAATGAACGGCGTAGAACTTTGGGTAAACGGCGTGAAAGCTCGTACAGGTGGGTTTGATGCAACAGCACAAACATTCACTGTCTACGCAAAAGACAAAATCACGTCTGCAAGCGATGTGGTTCAAATCAAAGGTTACGACAAGAATTGGAATCCAGTAACAGTTGACGTCACTATAAAATAAACGTTTGAAGGCAGGTATCCTAGGACGCTGTTCTTAGGATACGCCTTTCAATAAAAAGTCACATTTGAAATTGTCAACAAATCTTGATAGAAACAAGATTTCAGATTGTAGGAAAACTGCTTCACGTGATTTTTCGCAAAACCTCAGCGTGTCGACAAATGCTTAGTTTCTAGGCAAAAGCGAGTACCAGCGCGGAGCGTACTCAGGTACGTGAGCACTGGAACGGAGTTTTTAACGACGAAAATGAGTGTTTGTCGACACGCTGAAATCTTGATAGAAACAAGATTTTATATATCTATTCTAAGAAATGAGGATTTTTCCTATGAAAAAATATCAAAAAATAATGATTACCGCAGCTACTGTTTTTACATTAGGTACAACAATGGCTGGCTGTAGTGCGGCAAAAGAAGATGATACTCCTAAAGCAACGCAACAAACACAAACGGACCTAGACAAGAAAAAAGTCATTGCCGACATAGAAATGACGCCGAAGAAGTTCACCTATAAACAAGATGACACGTTTAACGAAAAAGGAAAAGAGCTAACGGTTATCCCGATGCACATTGTGAATAAGACGAAATCCGAATTCGGCATTGGCGCAGGTGACTTCCACTTAGAAACAACAGACGGAAAGAAAATCGAAACATTCGGTTACCATGACAGCTTCGGCGATGTTATCCCAGCTGGCAAAACACTGGACGGTAATGCGTACTTCGCGATTCCGAAAAATGGTAAAGAATATACACTCGTTTACCATCCAGCAAACGCAGCGAAAGAACAAACACTGAAATGGACAATCGGCGCACCTAAAAAATAAAGAAAAGAAGGTACCAAACGTGCTAAATGCAAAAAAAATAATGATGTTCAGTTCGGTTCATGTTTGGAATGACACACGCATTTTTTATAAAGAAGCGATGACGCTTGCTGATGCAGGGTTCGAGGTGGACTTTTACGCGATTGATAATGGGATGGAGGTCGTGAAACATCCAGGCTTACGGGTTCATTTACTACCTGCGAGTACGTCGCGACTAGCACGTCCCGTTCGTTGGCGCAAACTTTACAAGATTGCAAAAGCGTCTGACGCGATGTACTACCACATTCATGATCCAGAACTGCTCCTACTTTTACCGAAGTTACGTAAGAAAAAACCAGATGCTATTCTAACCTATGATATGCATGAAAATTTCCCAGCAGATATTGAGACAAAAACATGGATTCCCGCTATTTTAAGAAAGCCACTTCAAAAATGGATTTTGCGGATGGAAAAACGAACCATGGCCAGCTGTGATCATATTATTTTTGCGGAAGAATCGTACGTGGAAAGTTATGAACATGTGTCTTGTAAGAAAACCACTGTTTATAACTATCCAACTTACATGGAGGCTATTCCGAAAACATCATCCGCTTCGCCATTCACGCTTATTTATGTTGGCAGTATCACCGAAGATCGTGGGATTTTTGAGATGTTAGAACTGATTCGTCGGTTACAAGAGAAGCATCCGCAAGCTTATCGTCTGAAACTATTAGGTCCGATGACAAATAGTCTAGAGATAGAAGTACAAGAGTTTGTGAATAAACACCAACTGGAAACGGTTGTACAGATACACGGCCGCGTTCCTTACCCTGAAATTTGGCAAGCGTACGCGGAATCTGATTTAGGTCTTTGTCTTTTGCATCCGATTCCGAACTACCTCCAATCGATGGCTACCAAATTATATGAATACATGGCGGCGTCACTGCCAATCCTAGCCTCAGACTTTCCAGATTGGGCAGCTTTTATCGAAAAGCACCAAAGTGGTACGGTTAGCTCTCCGTTTGACACAGAAAAGCTACTATGTGAAATAGAGAAGCGGGCGGCGAATTCTCCATTTTACGCGCAAGAAGGAGAACGAGGGCGCCTAGCTTATGAGCAGGAATATCACTGGGGAATCGAGGCGCAGAAAATGCTAACTACGATTTATAACACGCATTAATTGGAGGTATTTATGAAAGAAGCAATGAAAACAAAACAGATTTTACGCAGTTTTAAAAAGTCTTGGTATTGGTTGATTATTGTACCAGCGATTCTCGTCATGCTCACGTTCGGAATCGAGAAGTTTTGGATTACACCGAACTATACGACATCGACCCAAGTCTTAGTCACAACCGTTACTCCAAAAAATGAAACGCAGGCCTCGGATAGTGTCCGGTCCTCGATTCAGCTAAGTGACACCTATAGTACGACAATTGGAAGTGCGAGAACAATGCAGGAAGTCATCGATAAATATAAGTTGGATATGACGCCGGCAGAACTCGCAAGTAAAGTCACGGTGAAAGGAAACATCAACTCGCTCGTCTTTACGATTACCGTGGTGGATTCGAGCCCAGAACAAGCTGAACTCATCGCGAACGGCATCGCATCTGTGGTGCAAAGCGATTTCCCAGATTTGTTCAGCGGTACCAAAATGATAAATTTAGAAAAAGCAAGTGAACCCGTCACGGTCAGCAGTATGACGAAATATATTTTAGCAGCTGGCTTTGGATTAGGCATAGCGTTAGTTATTGTGCTATATCGAGCAAGTTACGATAATATTATCCGCCAAAGAGAAAGTTTTGATGACATTGGGCTCAGGTTCTTAGGCGACATTCCACTGATAGAAGGAGAGTAAAACAACATGGCTAGATTCAAGAAAAATAAACTGTTTTTTGAAGGGAAATCCAAATCCTTCGAAGCTGAAAAAATCCGTTCGGCGCAAGTAAGTCTTCAATTCGCACTGACTACGCTGGACAAAGCACAAACCATCATGTTTACATCTGCCAATAAAGGCGAAGGAAAAACATTTTGCATTAGTAATATCGCCAAAGAATACGCAAAACTAGGCAAAAAAGTGTTATTGGTCGATTTAGATTTGCACCGGCCGCGTCTCTCCCAGTCTATTGCCCCACGAGAAGTTGGCGGTTTGATGTTGGGCGTGCGAGACTTATCCGTCTTAGCCGATCAAATTCTTCCTTTGGCGGAGGAAAACCTCTTTTTCTTACCAACAGGTCCGCTACCTTCGAATCCATTGGAAGTGGTGAGTTCCGGATTGCTCGCAGAAGTGTTTGCAAAATTGGAAGAAGAATTCGATATGATTTTTATCGACACACCGCCCGTTCGCGTGTTGTCGGATGGACGTATGATTGCCACGTTATGTGACGGTGTTGTCTTAGTTGTTCGTAATGGCGTGACGAAACTAAATGAAGTAGAAGAAGCCAAAGCATCGATTGAAAATGCTGGGGTGCCGATTGTTGGCGCTATTTTAAACGGCCAGCAGTATAACAAGAAAGAGAAGAGTACGTATGCCTATTATTAATTGGCTACAACTGCATACCAAATTAATAGTAATCATCGTAGGCTTAACCGCCGTACTAGAGGCTTGCGTCTTTCTTCCCAACGGCTTCTTGGCCTTACCACTTTTCTTCGTTGCTGCCTTTATTTTCCTGCCAATCAATATGGAAAAGTTCACAACCGCACTTAGTTTTGTGATTCTGTTTTCTGGATTTTTTGGTTCTTATCTAGGGATACCTGGTAACGAGAACATCTTTTTATTTCGCCTCTTAATCCCGATTCATCTTTTCCTCTTTCTATTCTTTGTAAAAAAAGATTGGCTACGATTGCGTTACGTGAGAGCCTTTCTCTTCCTCTTCATTGCCTTCCTTATCGGGATGATGGCAACTGGATTTTGGGCGCCGCAGTTGGGACAAAGCATGCGTTATCTGTATTTTATTTTTGAATGGTTGTATGTCATTTTTCTATGTGTCTACTATGTTCGGAATGAAAACATATATCAGATGCTGGCAAAATGGCTGACGGTGCTTTATATCGGTATTTTAATGATCGGCGTATGGGAATGCTTGACGGGGAATCATTTAAGTCAGTCGGGTTCTCTCTTTTACGAAACGACAACGAGTGCGTTCCAACCAACTGGCTTTCAGTTTAATACGAATGATTTCGCCTCGCTACTCACGATTTTTTTTCCGATTGTGATGATGTCGATTACCACGTGGAAACGAAAATTCATCATGCTTAGCGGGTTGCTGGGGGTTGGTTCAATCACGCTTTACCTCGTTATCATGACTAATTCTCGCCTTGCGATGCTGGTTCTCATTCTAGAAATTTTCATTTTGCTGTTCGGATGGTCTAAAATCTGGTCTTTCGTCGCCGTCTATGTTTTGGGTATGGGCGCCTTACTTGTCTCGACTTTCCATGCCTCAGGTTTCGTTCAAAAGTTACTTGGCATGGTGACTAATTCCTTTACGGATAAAGGGGATTCGACGAGTGAGCGGGTGCAAATGTATCAAGCCTCGTGGAACATGATCAAAGAATCACATTTCATGGGAATTGGCGCGGGAAATTTACCGATTCGACTGGATGAATATATGTATGGTTTTGAACGGGTTTCCGACAATTACTGGGCGCCACACAATTATTGGTTAGAAGCTTTGGCGAATGGTGGTTTACTGGCTTTTATACCGTTGCTTGCCTTTTTCATTGCTTATCATATTGTCGCGATTCGTTATTGGATGACGGAAAAGTACAGTGCATCCTCGGCGATTCCGCTTTTGATTGGTATTGCTTTTCTGGCGGCGAGTATTGGACTTAGCAGCACGATTGACAAACGGCATCTTAGTTTAGGTATCGGGATTGGGCTCGCCCTCTTGAATATCTGTTATTTACAAAAAGGAAGGATGAAACAGGATGATTAGTATTATTATGCCTGCACACAACGCGGCGGCGCATATTCAAGCAGCGATAGACAGTGTTTTAGCGCAGAGCTTTACCGATTTTGAGTTATTGATTTTAGATGATTGTTCGACGGATCAGACGGTGGCACTTGTTCAAAGCTATACAGATCCGCGGATTCAGCTACATGTGTTGGAAACGAACCTAGGCGCGGCAGGCACGCGAAATTATGGTATTCGCCAAGCAAAAGGTCGATATGTGGCGTTTTTAGATAGTGATGATTGTTGGAAACCAGAGAAATTGGCGTTACAACTAGCGTTTATGCAAGAAAATGAAGTGGCGCTCAGCTATACGGCGTACGATGTGATGAGTCCAGACGGCGAACAAATAACAGGGCATGTAGCGGTGCCAGAAACGGTGACTTATCGCTATTTACTGCGCAACACGATTATTGGTTGCCTCACGGTGATGATTGATACGAAACAAACCGGCCTCGTGCAAATGCCTTCGTTTCAAGGCGCGGAAGATACGGCAACCTGGCTTTCGATTTTGAAAAAAGGACATGTCGCAAAAGGTCTGACCGAGCCGCTCGCTTTTTACCGGAAAGGCAACGTATCATTATCCAGCAATAAAATTCAGATGGCAAAACACATTTGGCAAGTCTACCGAAAAGGTCAAAACATGTCGGTATTTACAGCATTAACGCATTTCCCATTTTACTTATGGAATGGACTTGTGAAACATTTACGAACAGGCGGTTCCGTGAAACTCGTGAAGTAGGTAGCGCTCTTATCAACTAAAAAAACAAGGAGGTATTAGCCATTATGGAGCAAAAAGCAACATTAGTTGTCAGTCATGAATACAGAAGAGTCAAAAGAATGATTGATTTTATATTAGCACTCATCGGGATTATTTTGTTAAGTCCCATATTTCTCATCGTAGCGCTCATGATTAAGCTAGATTCACCGAAAGAAAAAGTGATTTTTGTCCAAACGAGAACAGGTCTGAAAAATGAACCGTTCCAAATCTTTAAATTCCGTTCGATGCGAAAGAGTAATCAGCCGGGCGGTGCTAGAAAACATGTATACGATTGGGAAAATGGTGTGCCGGACGATTTTGTTTTTAAATCCGTATCAGGAAATGATCCTGAAATTTCTCCCATCGGTGCTTTCGTTCGCAAATTCAGTTTAGATGAAATACCGCAACTTTTCAATGTATTACGCGGCGATATGAGTCTAGTCGGGCCACGTCCAGAAATACCAGCAATCACGAATCTGTACTCAAGAACGCAACAAACGAGATTGCTCGTGAAACCGGGCGTGACAGGATGGGCGCAAGTGAACGGACGAAGCAATATGAATCATGGTCAGAAAATGGCCTATGACAGTTATTATGTACGGAAATTTAGCTTGAAATTAGACATCCAAATCATCGGTATGACCGTGAAACAGGTGTTAACGGGTAAGGATGCGGTTTAATCGATGAAAAAAGTCACAACGAACTATATTTTTGTTTTACTGTATCAACTGCTCATTATTATTACACCGATTTTCACCATGCCATACGTTATTCGTGTTTTAATGCCGGAAAACGTTGGTGTGGAGGCGTATGTGAGTTCCGTTGTACAAATTTTCACAGCTTTTGCCGCGCTTGGTATGGGAGATTACGGTCGAAAAGTGATTGCGAGTGTGAAGCGCAAACAAGATTTGAAAGTCGAATTTTATAGTCTGTATGTGGTACAAAGCTTCTTTTCCGCTATTGTCCTCATCGCCTATCTTATTTTCACATACTATACCAAGCAATATCAGCTGCTGTTTTTGATCAATATTTTGACCATTCTTTCGTATATTTTTGATATTACGTGGTTCTACACGGGGCAAGAAAATATAAAAAACATCATGATTCGGAATATGGTGGTACGCCTCGGTTCGATGATTGGTATCTTTTGTTTCGTGAAAGGACCAGATGATTTAGCGATATACGTTTGGATTAATGCAGCGACGCTTTTTTTAGGACAACTTGTGACGTGGCTGCCTCTGTTAAGAAAGTTGAGAGGGTTTGAAGTGCAATGGGAGAAGGTGAAAAAGCATGTGGTTCCTGTTATGACGGTTGCTATCGTGCCAATCATTACGCTCATTCCACTCGCTGTCAATAAAGTTATCCTAGGAAATAGCACCTCGGCGATGGATGTCGGTTTTTATAACCAAGCGTTCAAATTGATGACGCTGTTTGTCGTGTTTGTCACCGCTTTATCCACCGTCATGAGTCCGCGAATGGTCAAACAATACAATGGCGCGAAAAAAGAAGACTTCGAACGTTCCATGTATTTTTCGTTTCGCTATGTCGCGCTCAGCACGTTACCGCTCGTGACCGGTTTAATCGCTATTGCGCCGTTGTTTATCCCGTTATTTTTAGGCAGCGCGTTTCAACCCTCAACCCTTAATTTACAAATTCTAGCCCCAAGTTTATTTTTCTCCGGTTTAGCTGGTATTTTCGGCTTACAAATTTTAGTGACGACAGGCAGGAATAAAAGTTACGCCTTCAGTGTTCTAATTGCTGCGGTCGTGAGTTTCGGCACGAATATCATCTTCATTCGACTATGGGGAAGCTACGGCACAGCGGTTTCCTATCTTATTTTCACGATGATGACCTGCGTGCTACAAGCTTACTTTGCGAGACACTATTTCTCCATCAAAAAAATGATACAACAACTATTTCCTTATGTAGCAGCGAGTTTGATCGCTTTTGTGTTTGAAATTGGCGTCACGTACGTTTTAACAGAAATACACGCGATTTTTATAATCGCTGCACAGGTGTTTATCGGTGGGATTGTGTATTTTGGCATATTACTTCTATTCCGCGATCCACTTCTTTTGAAAGCTGGACAAATCCTACAAGCAAAAATAACGCGTAAAAAATAAGAAGAAAGGTGATGGACGTTTGTTTAACTTTGATAGTATACGAAATATGGAAGACCTACTTGCTAAAAAAACAGCGATGTTAGCTTCTTGTAATGAAGAAAAAATCGTCTTGTTGGGCGGTAGTAGCGTACTGTATGGCTTTAATACCGATGAAATACAGCGAAGGCTCGGGAAACCGACGTTTAATGCGGGCGTTAATGTTGGGCTAGGTTTTCGGTACTTGCTTGATCATGTAGAACCCCACTTAAAACCAGGCGATCACGTGCTTTTGCCCTTGGAATTTAATCAGTACACGAATCCGATGTATTACGTGTTCGGCTTTGGGATTGATACGTTTGTTCACCGTGAGTACTGGAAAAATTGCAGGAAGTATCGCCGAAAAGGGAAGCTACTGCTAATTTCGCTCAAACATGCTAGATCCTCGGCAACACCGGAAAAGCTGGCCAGACGTAAAGTAGCGACACTGACAGAGACGGGCTGTTACCTTGGCTTGGATACACAACTACGAGACCCCGCCACGTTAAAAGCAATACCGTTCCCAGAAACGTTTCAAGAGACAGACACGATGAAGGAAATTGCTGCATTCATGACGCGGTGCCAAGCGAATAATATTCGTGTGACACTATTGCCGCCAGTTTTTTACGCGAGAGAAGTGAATACTGCCTATCTTGAAAAAATGTACGCCTATTTTGGCGAAACGATATCACCAGAGTTGTTTCGTTTGGAGGCATCAGAAGTATATGATTCCGTTTACCATGCGAACCAAGCTGGCCAAATGCGTGTGACAAATCGCCTGATCGAACAATTGGAAGAACCCCAAAATAGAAAGGAATTAAACCAAATATGAAAACGAAATTTTTAAATAAAGAAGCGAAGATTGCTGTGATAGGACTTGGATATGTGGGCTTACCGCTCGCTGTTGCGTTTGTCCAAAAAGGATTCCAAACGATTGGCTACGATACGAGTGCAAAAAAAGTGCAGTCACTGGTAGCCGGCGTATCGGATATTGCCGATATTTCGAATCAAACGCTTCAAACATGCTTAGATACGAATGCGTTTGAATTATCAGCGAGCCCAGAAATTTTACACGAAGCAGATGCGATTATCATTTGCGTCCCAACACCACTGACCGAAGCGATGGAGCCAGATATGAGCTTTATTAAATCCGCGATGCAAGATATCGTCACGTATGCGAAAGAAGAAGTCTTTGTTTCGCTCGAAAGCACGACCTATCCCGGCACAACACGCGAACTCATCTGTGCCCCAATGCTTGAAAAAGGCTATACGCTTGGACAAGACTTCTTTGCATGCTATTCACCAGAACGCGTGGATCCCGGAAATAAGAAGTACCACACGTTGAACACACCAAAAGTAGTCGGTGGCGTCGATCCGATGTCCAAAGAACTCGGCGAAATTTTATACGGTCAGGTGATTGATACGATTGTCCCTGTTAATTCGGCAGAGGTGGCTGAAATGAGTAAGCTCCTCGAAAACACGTTCCGTAGCATCAACATTGCTTTTATTAACGAAATGGCGCTTTTAGCTGAAAAAATGGAGATTGATATTTGGGAAACGATTGAGGCGGCGAGCAGTAAACCGTTCGGCTTTATGAAGTTCACGCCAGGTCCGGGCATTGGCGGACACTGTATACCACTTGATCCGATGTACTTGTCTTGGAAAGCAAAATCGAAAAACTTTTATAGTCGTTTCATCGAATTGGCGCACGAAACGAATCATTTAATGCCAGAGAAAATGGTGGATCATGCCGCAGAAGCACTGAATCTGCATCAAAAATCGATTAACGGCTCGAAAATCCTGCTCGTTGGTATGGCGTACAAGGAAAATAGCAACGATTTACGCGAATCGCCGGGACTGCATATTTATGAACAACTTTGCGCACGAGGGGCGGACGTTTCGTTTTGTGATCCAGAAGCGCCAACGTTCCGAGATGCCGATGGAAATACGCAACACAGTATTCCACTCAACTATCAAGCGTTCTCTTGCTATGATTTAGTGGTGATTGTCACACCGCATAAAGTATTCGATCTCGAACAAATCGGTACAGAAAGTTCGCTTATTTTAGATACGAAAAACGCCTTAAAAGACACGTTCCAAGAGAAGAAATGGGCGTATGGCAAGGTGCAGATGAAACAAGTCACGGCGAAAGGAGTGAAATAATTGATGCATAAAAAAGTCCTGTTTTTTGTGACAGAGTTTCCGACACTCTCCGAAACATTTATTTTAAACCAAATGACAGGAGCTATCGATTTAGGCCACGATATCACGATTTTGGCGCTGAAAAAAGGCAATACGACGCAGATGCACGCGGATGTGACGGCGTACGGGTTACTAGATAAAGTTGTGTATGTCGATTTGCCTGATCAAAAAGGAAAGCGCGTATGGCAAGGAATCGCTTGCGGTATCCAACATCCAATTCGGACGGCGCGCCTGTTAAACACGAAGAAATATGGCAGGGTTACGAAGTCGCTACAACCCGTTTTAGTCGCGCAAAAAGTACCGAAACAAGCGTTTGATCTCGTTATTGCGCATTATGGGAACGTCGGTTTAGTCGCCAGCATTTTACAAGATCAAGGCGTATTATCAGGAAGATTGCTGACGTTTTTCCACGGATACGATGTGACGCGGACAATCAAGCTAAAAGGAGCTGCGTTTTATCAATTTCTATTTAGCTCCGATACCGTTCTTTTACCAATTAGCGATTTCTGGGCACAACGATTAATTCATCTAGGCGCAGAAAAAGAGAAAGTGCACGTCCATCACATGGGCATTGATACACAAACATTCCAGATGCAAACACTGAAAGCAACACAACCGACATTGCAGCTACTGCTCGTGGCACGTTTGACAGAGAAAAAAGGTATTCCTGATGCGATTCATGCCGTTCAATTTTTACAAAGTCAGGGAATAGATACCGTATTGCATATCGTTGGTGATGGAGAAGATCGCGTTGCCTTAGAGGAGATGGTGAAGCAACTTGGGCTCCAAAATCAGGTCCAATTCCACGGCTTTTTAAATCAAGCGCAGGTGAAAGAACAATTTAACGCGAGCGATATTTTCATTTTACCGAGTGTTGTCGCGCAAGATGGGGATATGGAAGGGATTCCGGTTTCTCTGATGGAGGCGATGGCGCAAGGAAAACCCGTGATTTCAACGATTCATAGCGGTATCCCAGAGCTCGTGATACACGGTGAAACAGGTTTTCTAGTGCCTGAAAGAGATGCGAAAGCCCTGAGCCAAGCCATTATCGATTATCTCCACTTAACAGAAGCTCAAAAAGCCGAGATTGTAACAAACGCACGACAAAAAGTAATAGCAGAATTTGATATACACCGTTTAAATCATGTCTTATTTCAGGATGGAGCGTGAGGAGTGATGGGAAAACTCAACAAACAAGAGCAACGTCAGCTATTAGATCATTATTTTCTTTCGACGACGGAGGCACTTGCCATTTTGCGCATCTCCAAACAAAATTTTTATTCGCTTATTCATCGGGATAAAATTACAAAAGTAAAAAAAGATGGTGCTGTGCTATTTTTTAAAGAAGAAATTTTGGCACGGGCCCATGCACAAAACCAATTACGCCAAAAATATCGTCCGTATGATTTTAACTAATCCCCATTGGAACGAGGAGGTCAAACTAGTGAGGAACACCATTTTAGTAACAGGTGGCGCAGGATTTATCGGGAGCCACTTAGTAGAAACATTGGCCAAAAAGGAAACGAGTACTATCGTAGTTTTTGATAACTTAAGTACTGGATGTCTCGAGAATATACCAAATCAGAGCAACGTGCAGTTTATCCAAGGAAATGTGCATCATGAGGCCGATATCGCGCACTTATTTCGCTCGTTTTCGTTTGACTATATTTATCATTTGGCCGCGGTTGCGAGTGTTGCAGAATCTGTTCAACAGCCACTCGCGACGCACCAAGTGAATATGGGTGCCACGATTTATTTGTTAGAAGCAGCCAGGGCCCAAGAAAAAACGGTTCGTAAATTTATTTTTGCCTCATCAGCCGCGGTTTATGGTGCAGAACCAACGTTGCCAAAAACGGAAAATTCTGTTATTGATCCAATTACGCCTTACGGTATCGATAAATATGCATCTGAAAAATACGTGACATCTTACGGGCATTTATACGGTTTAAATGTTGCAGTTGCGCGCTTTTTCAATGTATATGGACCGCGTCAGAACCCCGCGTCGCCGTACTCTGGTGTGTTATCGATTTTAACGGAAGTAGCGCAGCAAGTGAAACAAGGGAAAACGGGATTATTTCAAGTATTTGGCGATGGAGAACAAGTGCGTGATTTCGTGTTCGTCGAAGATATCGTGCAGGGCTTGATTTTACTGAGCACAAAAGCGGAAAGCCAGGCAAACGCATTTAACATCGGTTCTGGTGAAAAACATTCGCTTCGTGACATCATCGCTGCGTATGAAACGTTGCTAGATATGGTCATTCCGGTAGCTTATCGGGAAGCGCGCGCAGGGGATATTAAATATTCGTACGCTTCCATTGAAAAAATAACAAAACTCGGTTATCGACCAAAGTTTTCGATCATTCAAGGTTTAGAAAAATATATGGCGTGGATGAATTAAGATAGAGTTCTGCCTTGGTTAATCATTTCGTTTGCGATATACTTTAAGAAATGAGAAGAAAAAGGTGGCGCATAGTATGGTAGAAATTAGTGGTTTAGCGACGGGTTTATTGCAGGAGAATTGTTATGTGATTTCGGATGAGAAGCATTGTTTGATTGTTGATCCGGGAAGTGACGCGGAAAATATCATTGCAAAAGTGGAGGAAACAGGGACGAAGCCGGTCGCGATTTTGTTGACGCATTGTCATTACGATCATATCGGGGCGCTTGAGGAGATTCGGGGGCATTATGGGGTGCCCGTTTATGTGAGTCCGCTGGAGCAGGAATGGCTTGGGAATCCGGAGTTGAATGGCTCGGTTGGGATGTCGCAGTATAGCAACAAGGAAATTATTTGTGTGCCTGCGGAGAACGAGTTTCAGATGGGGGAATATTCTATAGAAGGATTTAATTTCCGTGTCGTGCCTACGCCGGGGCATTCGATTGGCAGTGTGAGCTTCATTTTCGATGATTTTGTGGTCGTTGGGGACGCGTTATTTAAAGGAAGTATCGGGCGTTCGGACTTGTATACGGGCGATTTTGATACGCTGATTGAAAGCATTACGAGCCAGTTGTTGGTATTGCCAGAGGAGACGCGTGTTTATGCGGGACATGGGGACGAAACGACGATTGGCCATGAAAAAGCGACAAATCCATATTTAACGTGAAGGGGACGGGTAAAATGAGAATTAATTTAGCGAGTGTTTTTGTAGATGATCAGGACAAGGCGTTACGATTTTACACGGAAATTCTAGGATTTGTTAAAAAAGAGGATGTGCCAATAACCGAGAAGTTTCGCTGGATTACGGTGGTCTCAAAAGAGGAGCCAGATGGTGTGGAGTTGGTTTTAGAGCCAGATGAGAACCCTGCGGTGGGGCCTTTTAAGACGTCGCTTTATTCGCAGGGAATT
Organism: Paenilisteria newyorkensis; assembly: GCF_000766145.1. Lineage (GTDB taxonomy): Bacteria > Bacillota > Bacilli > Lactobacillales > Listeriaceae > Listeria_A > Listeria_A newyorkensis. Next base: position 93,932 of record NZ_JNFB01000046.1, read on the forward strand.
CCGTTTACGTCGTTTGCGGTGGATGATGTCTATGAGGAACATGAGCGGTTGCGGGCGCTTGGTGTTGTGTTTACGAAGGATCCGGTATCGCACGGACAGGTGACGCTTGCAGTTTTCGATGATACGTGTGGGAATTTGATTCAGATCATGCAGATGAACGAGGCGGCGTAGCGTCATGGGACTGTATTTGGAGTTTCCAGCGCTAGATAAGGATTTTCCGATGCGGAGTTTTACGAATGAGGGTGGCGTGATTGTGTATCCTCACTGGCACAAGGAGATTGAGCTGATTTACGTGATTGAGGGGCGGTTGAACCTTGGCGTGAATGATGTGCCGATTCAGATGGCAGAAGGCGAGATTTATGTGATTAATGGCGGCGATGTGCATTATTTTTTGGCATCGCCGAACAGTGAGCGGATTGTGCTGCAGTTTGACTTGAATGTTTTCCAGGAATTTTCGTTGACGGAGGACGAGGGCAAGCGGTTGCGCGATTTGTTTTTGCATGTATCGCCGTCGAGTGCGGATTGGGACCCGGATGTGGCGCAGCAGGTTGCGGGACTTTTGCAGGTGATTCATCGGGAGAGTTCGCAGCGCAAGGCGGGTTATCGCTATGTTGTGAAGGCGAAATTGTACGAGATGCTGGCGGTTTTGGAGCGGGATGTGCCAAGGCTTGTGCGTGATTCTGCGGAGGACGCGACGAGTAAATCACAGGAAACGCTTGAAAAATTGCAGCAGATTTTTGCGTACGTCGAGGAGCATTATCAGGAGACGATTACGTTGCAGCAGGTCGCGGATCATGTCGGGTTTAGTTCGTATTATTTCACGAAGCTTTTCAAGCGCAATATGGGGATTACATTTATGACGTTTGTAAACGATTACCGACTCAGTAAGGCGAAGTGGATTTTGCTAAACGAGGAGACGCCGGTGACAGAAGTGGCTGAGCTGGCAGGGTTTAGTAGTGTGAAGACGTTTCATCATGCCTTTAAGCGTGCGATGGGTGTGTCGCCGCTCAAATATAGGAGGACAATATTCGGGAATAAGTAAGCAATAAAGTAGGAAGAAAAACCTCGGTTTGTTTTGTATCATGGAGATAATAAAACAAATGGAGGTTTTTTGATGACTTTAAAAATTGGAATTATAGGTTGTGGCGGTATTGCAAATGGGAAACATATGCCGAGTTTGGCGAGTGTAGCAGAAGCAGAAATGGTCGCGTTTTGTGATATCGTAGTGGAACGTGCAGAGAAAGCGAAAGTGGATTTCGGGACACCGAATGCAAGCGTATACACAGATTATAAGGAGTTACTGACAGATAAAACGATTGATGTGATTCACGTTTGTACACCGAATATTTCACACGCGGAGATTTCGATTGCGGCGATGGAAGCTGGGAAACACGTGATGTGCGAGAAACCAATGGCGAAAACAACGGCGGAGGCGCAAGCGATGATTGATGCCAGCGTGAAAACTGGGAAGAAATTGACGATTGGGTATCAAAACCGGTTCCGGAAAGATTCGCAATTTTTGCATGAGGTTTGTGAGAATAACGAATTGGGCGAGATTTATTATGCGAAGGCAAAAGCGATTCGTCGTCGCGCGGTTCCTACTTGGGGTGTGTTCTTGGATGAGGAGGCGCAAGGTGGTGGCCCGTTGATCGATATTGGGACGCATGCGCTTGATTTGACGCTTTGGATGATGGACAATTATAAGCCGAAATATGTGGTTGGAAACGCGTATCATAAGTTATCGCAACGTGCGAATGCGGCGAACGCGTGGGGACCTTGGGATCCATCGAAGTTTACCGTGGAGGACTCGGCGTTTGGCTTCATCACGATGGAAAATGGGGCGACGATTGTGCTTGAGTCGAGCTGGGCGCTGAATACGCTGGATGTTGGTGAGGCGAAGACATCGCTTTGCGGGACGGAAGGCGGCGCGGATATGGAGAACGGTTTGCGGATTAATGGTGAGTCGCATAGCCAAATGTACGAGACGGAAATTCAGTTGGAAGCGGGCGGCGTTGACTTTTATGATGGCGCAGGTGATGATCCGGCGGAACTTGAGGCGCAGCAATGGATTGATAGTATTCTGAATGGGACGGATCCTGTTGTGAAACCGGAGCAGGCGCTTGTGGTGACGCAAATTTTAGAGGCGATTTATGAGTCGTCGCAAACGGGACAACCGGTATTTTTCCAATGACGACGCCAATCGCGATTCAGTTGTGGAGTGTGCAGGACGCGTGTCAGGAGGATTTTTTCGGGACGCTTAGGCACCTTGCTGAGATGGGCTATGATGGCGTGGAATTCGCGGGTTATTATGATAAGTCGGCGGCAGATTTGAAGGCGAAATTGGCGGAACTCGGGCTTGGGATTGCGGGCTCGCATATTCCGTATGAACGGTTGCGCGATGAGCTGGACACTGTGATTGCTTTTGAAAAAGAGCTTGGAAATGACTACCTCGTTTGTCCTTATGCGCAGTTCGAGACGGAGGCGGAATGGATTGAATTCGCGAAGTCGCTACGTGTGATTTCCGACAAAATTCGCGCGGCTGGCCTGCATTTTGTGTATCATAACCATGCGCATGAATTTGAAAAGCTGGGCAACGATTACATTTTAGACGTGTTATTAGCGGGGGTGCATGGCTTGGAAGTCGAGCTGGATACGTATTGGGTGCATCATGCGGGCGTTGACGTTGTGCCATATATGGAGCGTTGGGCGGACCGGATGCCGTTGATTCATTTAAAAGATATGAAACGCGCGCCAATCGAAAGCACGGAAATCGGCAACGGTGTATTGGCTGTGAGACGTTTCGCAGAACTCGCAGAACAAAACGGCGTAAAATGGTTCGTGATTGAGCAAGAAGCATTTGAAAAGGCGCCGCTTGTGAGTGTAGAAATTGGATTGAAGAATTTAAGAAAGATGGTGGGCAAATAATGACGAAGGTAACGGTTTGGAATGAATTTCGCCACGAAAAAGAGAGCGAAGAAGTTGCCGCGATTTATCCAGATGGCATTCACGGTCAAATTGCGAGCTTTTTAAAAACAGCAGGACTCGATGTTAAAACGGCGACGCTAGACGAGCCAGAACACGGCTTGACGGAGGCAGTTTTGGCGGATACAGATGTCCTTGTTTGGTGGGGACACATTGCGCATGACCAGGTCGACGAGGAAATCGTGAATCGCGTTCATAAGCGAATTTTGGAAGGCATGGGCTTGGTTGTATTGCACTCAGGACACATGTCAAAAATTTTCATGAAGTTGATGGGGACGAGCTGCGATTTAAAATGGCGTGAGGCGGACGAGAAAGAGCGGCTTTGGGTCGTGGCGCCGAATCACCCAATCACAGACGGCGTTCCGGAATATATTGACCTGGAAAAAGAGGAGATGTACGGCGAGCATTTCGATGTACCAGCTCCCGAGGAATTGATTTTCATTAGTTGGTTCGAAGGCGGGCACGTATTCCGCAGTGGCGCCACGTATAAGCGCGGCAACGGCAAGATTTTCTACTTCCAGCCGGGCCACGAAACGTATCCAACCTACCATAACGAAGCCATTCAAAAAGTGATCACAAACGGCGTGAACTGGTGTGCCCCGACTTCTTGGGTGTACCCGAAATACGGTAACGCAGAACCATTAGAAAAGATCGGAGGAAAATAACATGAAATTAGGCGTATTTACACCACTATTTGCAAATTTAAGTTTGGACGAAATGCTTGATAAAGTAGCAGCGGCGGGGCTTGGCGCAGTTGAGATTGGCTCAGGCGGGAATCCTGGAAACCATCATTGCCCAACCGATGAATTACTCGCAAGCGAAGAAGCACGTTTGGCATACTTGAAGAAATTTGACGATCGCGGTTTGATGATCAGTGCGTTTAGTTGCCATGATAATCCGATTTCACCAGATCCAGAAGAAGCGCGCGCCGCCGATGAAATTTTGCGAAAAACGATTCGTTTGGCGTCGATGATGGGCGTACCAGTCGTGAACACGTTCTCAGGGACAGCGGGTGACAGTGACGAAGCGAAAGCTCCGAACTGGCCAGTAGCGCCTTGGCCAACGGTTTACAGCGATATCAAAAAATGGCAATGGGAAGAAAAACTAATCCCGTATTGGAAAGAAATTGGGCGCTTAGCAGAAGAATACGACGTCAAAATTGGCATCGAACTGCACGGCGGATTCCTCGTTCACACGCCACACACGCTCTTAGAATTACGCACAGCAACGAGTCCAGCAATCGGCGCGAACCTTGATCCAAGCCATCTCTGGTGGCAAGGCATCGATCCCGTCGGCGCCATCAAGATTCTCGGCAAAGAAGGCGCGATTCACCATTTCCACGCGAAAGACACGTACCTCGACCAAGACAACATCAACCGCTACGGCCTGCTCGATATGCAACCGTACGGCGATGTCCAAACACGCGCATGGACGTTCCGCTCAGTCGGTTGCGGGCACAGCGTGAAAGAATGGTCCGACATGATGAGTGCCCTGCGCACGTACGGCTATGACTACGTTGTCAGCATCGAGCACGAAGATCCACTGATGTCGATTGACGAAGGCTTCCAGCGCGCCGTGACCAATTTGCAAACGATTTTAATTAACGATGAACCGCTAGATATGTGGTGGGCATAATGAAAAATTTAGTTATCATAGGTTTTGGCGGTATGGGAACGTATCATGTCGAACTCGTTGGCGCAGCAAGCGGAATCACGGTCACCGGTGTCTACGATATTGCACCCGATCGCATCCAAGCAGCCACGGAAAAAGGCCTCGAAACGTATCCGAGTTTTGAAGCCGTACTTGCCGATGAAAAAGTAGACGCCGTCCTTATCGCGACACCAAACGACAGCCATAAGGATTTGGCAATAAAAGCACTAGAAGCTGGCAAACACGTAGTCTGTGAAAAACCAGTCACGATAACGAGTGCCGATTTAGAAGCGATCCTTACCGTTGCAAAAAAAGAAAACCGAACATTCATGGTTCACCAAAACAGACGCTGGGATTCCGACTTCCTAATCATACGCGACATGGTTCAAAAAGAAGCCAAAATCGGCAATGTATTCCACGTCGAATCCCGCGTACAAGGCGCGAACGGCATCCCCGGCGATTGGCGACACCTCAAAGCACAAGGCGGCGGCATGGTCCTCGATTGGGGCGTGCACTTACTCGACCAACTCCTATTCATGACCGACAGCAAAATCAAGACCGTGTCAGCGAGCTTGAGCTTCATTCTAGGCGATGAAGTCGATGACGGGTTCACAAGCTTCATCACCTTCGAAAACGGCGTCACAGCCCTCATCGAAGTCGGCACAACCAATTACGTCAAACTGCCACGCTGGTACGTCAAAGGCACAGAAGGCACGGCGGTCATCCAAGACTGGGATTTAAGCGGCGAAATCGTAGCCCCAGACCGCACCGTTGCAAAAGTAGAACCAAAACCAATCCAAGCAGGTCAAGGCCTCACAAAAACAATGGCGCCACCATCCGAAGAATCCACAACAAGAAGCGCGATCGAAAAAGTAGCGCCAGACATGCCAGGTTTCTACGATAGTTTTGCAGCAGTCCTAAAGGGCGAAGCAGAACCCATCGTCAAAAATGAGGAAATCCACCGCGTTCTCCGTCTCATCGAAGCCATTTTCGAAGCAGGCGAGCAGAATAAAGTCGTCGATTTCCAAGAATAAATCAGCAAGTAAAGACTCAATCACTTGCGAATATCCGCATAATATACTATACTTACCTTATTCAAAATCAGTACGCCCGATAAGGGGAGTAGCAGTATAGCAATGTCGTCAGTACGGGATAAAACCCCGGCATTGTTAGCAATTTTTGTCGATTGTTTGCGAGACCTTACGTTTATTCGTGAGGTCTTTTTCTTGCGCTTAAACGGCGAAGTAGCTCAGGCAAGTTGATGCGAACAATCTAGTCAAAACAGGAGGAAAACCATTGAAGAAATTACTTTTTTTCGTGATGTCGATGATGCTCGTTTTTTCACCACTGGGCACCGTGACATACAACACAATCATGCCGTCAAAATATGAACAAGTAAGTGAGGCACACGCAAAAGGCTACCGCTCACCAAGCCGATCTTACCGACCAAATAACAACCAAATCAAACGAAACAACAACAGCACGACAAACAAAGCAACAAACAACCAAGCCGCAAAAAAATCTAATCGTGGCTTCTGGAGCGGCCTAATGTTCGGTGGCTTAGCCGGTCTACTATTCGGTAGTATGCTCGGCAATATGGGTGCATTCGGCGATATTTTAGCCCTGATTATCAACGTTATCGCGATTATTGTCATCATCCGCCTATTAATCTACCTCTTCCAGAAATGGCGCAACCGCAATAATCCGAAGCCACAAGCGAACGTTTTCGATCACCAAGGAACGACAAATGCGACGCAAGAAACTGGAAATAGCAGCATCGTTCTTGACGAAGGTAACATTTCCAACGCGGTCATCCACTTCTTCACACACGAAAAAGGCCTGCAACTAGAAGATGTAGAAGTTATTTTGACATACGACGACCAAAAAGGTTTCGGCGCAGATGTCATGAAAAACAACACACTCGTTCAGGCGTTAGACCATTTTTCACTGATTCAAGCCATCCGTTACTGGGCAACGAAAGAAGCCCATTTCGATCCAAACTGTGGCTTAGAATTACGATTCTCTGAAACAGAGGGAATTACTGCTATTGTCACTGAATAAAACGAGGAAGCGTCTTTTGTGGGCGCTTCTTTTCTATGTAGTAATGCTAACGGGAATATTGCAAAAATACCGCGAAGCAATGATTTGTACCTAGGTTTTTCCGCCCTTTTTGCCAATTTAAAAGTAAGCGCTTTCTAGGTCTATACGCGTGCGTTTGGATACAAAGTATGAAAAATGTAATATATAGTCTAAAAATTTCCCTTCAATTGTCTCATTTCGTATAATAAAAGAGAAGATATGAGGAGGGATTGCAATGTTGTTTGAGGATATGGAAAAGTATGATTATGAACAGGTTGTTTTTTGTCACGATAAGGCTTCAGGATTAAAAGCGATTATCGCGATTCACGATACAACGCTCGGCCCAGCGCTTGGTGGATGCCGGATGTGGCCTTATGAAACAGAGGAAGAGGCGCTTCAGGATGTTCTTCGCTTGGCTCGTGGCATGACATATAAAAATGCGGCTGCTGGACTTCACCTTGGCGGCGGGAAAACAGTTATTATTGGCGATCCGAAGAAGGATAAATCAGACGCAATGTTCCGCGCGCTGGGACGCTATGTGGAGCGGTTAAACGGAAGCTATATTATTGCAGAAGACGTTGGTATCACAGTGGCAGACATGGATTTAGTACATGAAGAGACGAAACACGTGACGGGAATTTCCGAGCGCTTCGGTTCATCTGGAAATCCGAGTCCGATGACGGCATTTGGCGTTTACAGCGCGATGAGACGCACAGCCTTAGAAGTTTTTGGAACAGATTCATTAGCCGATAAAACTATCGCGGTGCAAGGTGTTGGGAATGTGGCGTTTGCGCTGTGCCGGTTGTTGCATGAAGATGGTGCGAACCTTATCGTGACGGACATTAATACCGAGGCTGTCAATCGTGCTGTGACGCAGTTTGGAGCGAAAGCAGTGGCGCCTGCAGATATTTATGATGTCGAAGCGGATATTTTTGCCCCATGCGCACTTGGCGGAATTTTGAACGATGAAACGATTCCTAAGTTAAAAGTTGCGGCCGTTTGTGGTAGCGCTAACAATCAGCTTTTGGACGCAACGAAACACGGTGACATGCTGGCAAACGCAGGCATCCTTTACGCGCCAGATTACATTGTCAACGCTGGCGGAGTCATCAATATCGCCGACGAACTGAACACTTATAACGAAGCACGCGCACAAAAGAAAATCGGTGAAATTTTCGATCAGATTGGAAAAGTATTTGACATCGCGAAAATGGAGCAAGTCACGCCGGCAGAAGCAGCGAACCGCATGGTGGAAAATCGGATGGAAGCAGCCAAAACGAGCAAAATCAGCTAAGTCTATTATTTTTTAGAACCTTCCAAATATGGTATAGTAGAGGCAGTACATATCGATTTGGAGGGAAAAGGAATGAAGAAACCATTATCACTGTATTTTGTGCGTCACGGTCAAACGTATTTGAATAAATATGAGAAAATGCAAGGTTGGGCAGATTCACCATTAACTCCCGAGGGAACAGAAATTGTGAAGGCGAGCGGTCGAGGCCTTGCGGACACGGAGTTTGTGGCGGCTTACTCGAGTGATTTACACCGCACGATTGCAACAGCCGAACTTATTTTAAAAGAAAATAAACATGGCTTTGGTTTGACGCTAGAGCCACGCAGTGAATTCCGCGAGACCTTTTTTGGATCTTTTGAAGGCGATGCCAGTGCGATGACGTGGGATCTCGTTGCTAAAAAGATGGGATTTGCGTCGAAAGCGGAACTTTACGCCAAGGCAAATGTGCGCGAGACGATGAATGGTACGAAAGTCGCGGATCCGACCCATGATGCAGAGGATTTTATGACGTTTTGGAATCGTGTCGAGCAAGGCTTCCTGCATGTCGTTAATGCGCATCGGGAAACAGGCGGAAATGTGCTTATAGTGGCGCACGGCAATACGATTCGCAACATTGTCCACGAATTAGAACCAAGCGTGAAAGCCGATTTTGTGTTAGATAATGCGAGTGTCACGGTCTTAACCTACGAAAATGGCCTATTCAAAATTGAACGTTTGAACGATACGTCTCATTTTATTGAGAATGCGTAATACAATTCAAAAAGCTAGCACTTACGCTGAAAATGTAAGTGCTAGCTTTCTTTTTTTGCGGTTATCCAAAACTAATATTAATAATACCAAGCGCGAGCATACCCAATAAAATTAGCGATGTGACGGTAATATGCCAGGCTTTATACATCACGATAATCGCAATAAACTCCCGCATCAGCGCATTTGGCAAATAATACAGCGCAGTTTTGGAGCTAATGCCCTGACTTTTTAATCCAGCTTTTCGTGCATACAGGCTAGCCCGAAATAGATGGAAATTATTTGTAACAAAGATGCTGCGATGCTTCGGTTTTAAGTCATCCATCAACGTTTTCGAAAAGCGCATATTTTGCAATGTATTGACAGACAAATCTTCCATTAAAACGTGTTCTTCCGGAATCCCTTTATCAAGAAGGTAGTTTTTCATCGCGAAAGCTTCAGATACGAGCTCGTTAGGGCCTTGGCCACCAGACACGATAATCTGTGGTGCAAATTTCTTCGCCGCCTGTTTGTAATAAAAAACCATAGCTCGATCTAACCGGCTAGCAAGCAGTGGAGGCACTCTCGTTCCATCGATTAGTCCGCTTCCCAGTACAATAATGAAATCCTGCTTTAAGCGCGGACGATTGTACTGATAAATATAAGAAGAAAGCAGGAAACTGATGAGTAGGAACGAAAAATAACCTAAAATCAAGAATAGCGCGGTAAAAAAGATACTTAGCCAAACCGAGTCGAAAATCGTGATTTGTAAAATGAGTAAGACGATGAGCGCAAGAATCATGATTCCAACGAATAACGTGAGCAAATTCGGTATTTTACGACCTTCGCGTTTCACCATGAGCCGCCCATTATACACTAATCCAATGCCCAACCCAATAATGAGAAAAGGCGAAAGGGCCAGAATCAAGAAGAACACACCGATGACGATAAGCGCGATAAGGTTGCTATCCGTTGACATTAAACCATAGGCCACAGCAAGGATGGTGAAAAATAACGCGAATGTGAGAAAAATCCCGTTGCTCACTCTCCGTTTGTCAATAATGAATAGAATCAAAAATAAAAGAATAAAAAATCCTGCGATATAAGCTAGTACCATAATTATAACCTCTTTTCTATATCTCCAACTCTAGTATACTGGGTATGCTTTCAGAAAGGCAAGTCCATTTTTTTGTAGTTGATCAATTTAGCAATATTAACTGGGTAATTGCTCCATTTATGCCGAATTTGTGAACAAATCGCTAATTGGATTGAGTTCCTGTATTTTTTATGATAGATTTAGACTATAAAAGAGAGCGAGGGAATTTTTATATGAAAATGAAAAAGCTTACATTGTTAGTTTTAACCTTAGTTATGGGACTAGTCCTAGTGGCGTGTGGGAGTACACCACAGGAAAAATTCACGAAAAGTGTGGAAAAAACATCGGAACCTGCGGATCAATCGACATCCACAATCGGATTTAAGATTGATGAATTGCCGGCTACTTTAAAAGCAGACCAAAGCGCGGCGATGTTAGAAGGTTTATCTGTCAAAATGACGGTTGCCAATGACCAAAAAGCACAAAAATCTGCGGCGACAATTGCAGTCAAGACGGCAGGATTAGTCAATATCGATGCGACACTTGATTTATTAGTAGACTCGAAAGCCGAAAAAGTATATTTCCCATTAAGCGATTTATACGACGATAAAGGCAATTTAACCACATTACTTGACCAATTAACAAGCGGCATGTTCTCACAAATTAAGGAAGATAATCCAGATTTAGCAACGAAATACGTGGAGCTGACAGAAGTCGCGAAAGATTTAACGGACGAAAAAGCGAAAAAAGAAGCCGCAAACACGAAAGAAGTCGAGAAAGCAACGAAAGATTTGAACAAAAAAGTTACCAAAACTGTCACGGATTATTTCAATAGCTTACCAGAGGATCGTTTCAAAGAGGGCGATGATGGCGAGTTAACCGTGGAATTAACGAAAACAGATATTACGAAATTAGCGAATCAATTAGTGAAATTAGCTGATGACAAAGATGTGAAAGCGGATTTGAAAGTCATCGTGACATCACAAGGCGTTTCAGAGGAAGACTTTGATAAGCAATATGAATCAGCTGTGAAATCAGTCAAAGATGCCATTAAAGATTTAGAAGATGAGAAAAACGCGAAGATTACGATTGACGCGACAATCAAACCTGGCAAAGACGACTCGATTGAAAACATGACGATGAAAGTGAAGCTTACTGATACCAAAGACAAGGACAAACCTGAAACAATGGCCTTTACTATCACGATGAAAACAACAGATTCAGCAAAACTTCCAAAATTCCCAGCAGCATCTGATGTGATTTCTACAACGGAATTACAAAAGATTATTGAGGAAGCAACATCTAGTTACTATGAGTCGTTATATGGCGATGCTTTAACAGGTACGGATACAGACGAAGTACAATAAATAGCATAAAAAACGAGATGTCCTAAAAACTGGGCATCTCGTTTTTTATGCAAGAAAATAATGTTAAGTGCAGGTTATCAAATATTTTTCAGGGGATAGCCAAAATTTGGACTTTGTTTAGAACATACTTAGCGAGTATTGCTGACCAGTCCTATTTTTTATGGTATGATATGTACAGAAAATGATAAAAAAGGTGAAGCGATGAATTATAAAATAGAAACAACAAATGAATCAATCACGCGTGAATTAGCGAAGAAAATTGGCACCAAACTGCAATCTGGCGATGTTCTTTTGCTAGAAGGGGACCTCGGAGCGGGGAAAACCACGTTTACAAAAGGACTCGCGGAAGGTCTGGAGATACCGCAAATGGTCAAGAGCCCGACGTTTACCATTGTTCGTGAATATACAAAAGGACGCTTGCCGCTTTACCATATGGATGTTTACCGGTTGGAAGATGCGGAAGATGATCTCGGACTGGATGAATATTTCCAAGGGAATGGTGTTTCCGTTGTGGAATGGGCCCACTTTATCGAACGGGATCTTCCGGATAAATATATACGCATCACCTTGAAGCATGTCGCAGAAAACGAGCGTACGCTTGAAATAGAGCCAGTTGGAGCACGATACGAAGCACTTTGTTCGGAGGTTTTTGGAGAATGATAATACTTGGGATAGATACGTCGAATGATACACTGGGCGTTAGCATATGGCGCGACGGCAAGGTAATAGGAGAATTCGTCACCAATTTGAAAAAAAATCACAGCGTTCGATTATTGCCGGCGATTGCGGAGTTAATGAAGGAATGCGATGTGACACCGCAAGCGTTGACGAAAATCGCGATCGCGGAAGGACCGGGTTCCTATACAGGCCTTCGAATCGGAGTGACAGTCGCAAAAACGATGGCTTGGGACTTACAAATTCCGCTCGTTGGTGTTTCAAGTCTAGTCCTGATGGCGCAAAATGGGCGCTTTTTTGATGGGCTGATTATACCAATCATGGATGCGCGTCGTGGCAATGTGTACGCGGGCATTTACAAAAAAGAAGCAGCAGGACTCGCGACACTAAAACCGGATCAGCATGTTAGTTTTGAGGATTTACTGGCGGGTCTGGACGCGAAATCGGATGTGCTTTTCATCGGGGACGGCGCAGTACATTTTCAAGAAGAAATCACAGGACAACTCGGAGCGCGTGCAACGATTGCTGAGGCAGCACTTTGCTATCCACGACCCGCTTTTCTTGGCGAATTAGCGCAACATAAAGACGGCGTTCCAGCGCATTCTTTTGTCCCAACTTACCTGAAACTCGCGGAAGCAGAAAGCAAGTGGCTCGAGGCGAACAAACATGACTGAGGTTACTTTTCGCCAAGCTACCATTGCCGATGTCAAAAGCCTACTCCGCATCGAAAACGCCGTATTCAGCTCCCCGTGGACCGAGAAAGCGTTTCGAAATGAGTTTTACACGAATCAGTATGCGCACTATATTGTCGCGGAGCAGGAGGAGGCGATTATCGGATATGCCGGTGTCTGGATGATTTTGGATGAAGGGCATATTACCAATGTCGCAATCCATCCCAATCAACAAGGAAACGGCTACGGTCGGGCGCTACTGGCAGAACTAATCCACATCGCCCAAGAAAATAACGTGACAAAAATAACACTTGAAGTTCGCATATCAAACACAAAAGCACAACAACTATATCAAAAATTTGGATTCAAAAATGGCGCGATTCGGAAAAAATACTATCCGGATAATCAAGAAGACGCGCTAGTTATGTGGGTGGAATTATGACAAAAGATATCTTAATACTCGGCATCGAATCAAGTTGTGATGAAACCGCAGCATCCGTCGTCAAAAACGGTACAGAAATGCTGTCGAACGTCATCGCATCACAAATCGAGAGCCACAAACGGTTTGGCGGCGTTGTTCCAGAAATCGCTTCCCGTCATCATGTCGAACAAATCACAATCGTATTAGAAGAAGCATTAACCCAGGCAGGCGTCACGATGAACGATATCGATGCCATTGCTGTTACAGAAGGACCAGGACTCGTAGGCGCACTCCTCATTGGAGTCAACGCAGCCAAAACACTGGCGTTCATTCACAATAAACCACTCATCGGCGTTCATCACATCGCAGGCCACATCTACGCAAACCGCTTCGAAACCGAAATGACATTCCCGCTCCTATCCCTCGTCGTGAGCGGCGGACATACCGAACTCGTCGTCATGCACGAGCACGGCAAATTCGAAATCATCGGCGAAACACGAGATGACGCAGCAGGTGAAGCATACGACAAAGTAGCGCGAACACTCGGTTTAACCTATCCAGGCGGCGTCCAAATCGACCGTTTAGCAGCAACCGGAGAAGACACATTCCATTTTCCGCGCGCAATGATGAACGAAACCGATTACGACTTTAGTTTTAGCGGACTGAAATCTTCCTTCATCAACACCGTCCACAACCTACGTCAAAAAGAAATGCCAATCAATGAAGCCGATTTAGCCGCGAGTTTCCAAGCAAGCGTTGTCGATGTCCTCGTGGCAAAAACAATCCGCGCGGCAAAAGAATTCAACGTGACGCAACTCCTTCTAGCAGGTGGCGTTGCAGCGAATCAAGGCCTCCGAGAACGCCTCATCAAGGAAACCGCAAAAGAAATTCCGGATGTCCAGCTCATCATCCCGCCACTGTCTCTATGCGGCGACAACGCAGCGATGATTGCAGCAGCTGGAACCGTCCTATTTGAAAAAGGAATCTACGGCGATTTAACGATGAACGCAAGTCCCGGCCTACTTTTTGAAGATACGTATTAAGCGAAAACGAGTCTCATTCTGCCCTTTTAAAATAGGAATAGAATGAGACTCGTCTTTTGGTTGGAATGGTGGTATAATACGTCCATGTTGTATAGCGTTTAAGAGGAGGATACATATGGAAAGAAAAGATAAAATTAGGATTGGTCTGGCGATTGGGACGCTCGGCATTGTCTATGGAGACATCGGGACATCACCTCTATACGTTATGAAGTCGATTGTCGCGAGTAATGGCGGGCTAAATCACGTATCGGAGGACTATATTATCGGCTCCTTATCGCTCATTTTTTGGACGCTAACGTTGCTTACGACAATCAAATACGTCATCATTGCGTTGCGAGCAGATAATCACGGCGAGGGTGGTATATTTTCACTATACGCCTTGGTCAGGAAACGCGGTAAATGGCTCGTTATTCCCGCGATGATCGGTGGGGCAGCCCTACTCGCAGACGGCGTCTTGACACCAGCCGTCACCGTAACATCCGCGATTGAAGGATTAGAAGAAATTCCAGCCTTTGACGCACTATTCACTGGAAACACCACACTTATTATCACAATTGTTATCGTTATTCTTAGCGGTATTTTCTTTATGCAACGCTACGGAACCATGTTTATCGGGCGTATTTTCGGCCCAACGATGTTTCTCTGGTTTTCCATTTTAGGCGTGTTAGGCATTATCAATATTTTGGGCGACTTATCCATTTTCCGAGCATTTTCGCCATATTATGCCGTAGAATTACTTTTCAGCGATCAAAATAAAGCCGGCTTCCTCATCCTTGGTAGCGTATTCCTAGCCACGACAGGAGCCGAAGCCTTATATTCCGATTTAGGACACGTCGGCCGTAAAAACATCTACATCACATGGCCATTCGTCAAAGTATGCCTACTACTCAACTATTTCGGACAGGGCGCTTGGATTATCTCACTTAAAAATGCCGATGACCCATTCGTGAATCCATTTTTCCAAAGTATGCCAGAATCGTTCATCATGTACGGCGTATTAATCGCGACCCTGGCTGCTATCATCGCCTCACAATCCCTGATAACAGGGGCTTACACGCTCGTTTCTGAAGCCATCGCACTGAATTTATTACCGCGCCTAAGCATCCGTTATCCATCTGAGACGAAAGGACAAGTCTACATTCCAACAGTCACAACGGTTCTCTGGCTTGCCTGCGTAGGAGTCGTGCTCTATTTCCAAGACTCGACCCACATGGAAGCAGCGTACGGCCTATCCATCACCGTCACGATGCTGATGACGACGGTACTCCTTTTCCAATTCTTATTACGAAAAGGGTTCTCGAAACTCGTCACGACAGCGATTCTTATGACATTTGGCGTTCTCGAATTCGCCTTTTTCATCTCAAGCGCCGCGAAATTCATGCACGGAGGCTTTGTCGCCGTTGTCATGGCCGTTGCCATCATGGCGCTCATGTACATCTGGTTCAGCGGTTACCAACTAAAAACGAAACTAGTGAAAAACGTTTCCCTGAAAAAATTCGTACCGATGCTTGCCAAATTAAAAGTCGATACAGCCTATCCAAAATTTGCGCATAATCTGGTTTACCTGACGAGTAGCCGTAACCCATATCGCGTCGAACATGAAGTCATGGCTTCGATTCTCGATAAACGTCCCAAGCGCGCCGATGTCTATTGGTTCGTGAACGTTCAAGTGGTCGATGGGCCTTACGCCGCGTATTATACGGTCGAAAGTTTTGACAGTGATTTCGTGGTTCGCGTGCAATTGAAACTAGGTTTTCGCGTCGAGCAAGATATCAACGTGTTCCTCCAACAAATCGCGAAAGACCTCATTTCCAAAGGCGCACTCGACCAGCAAAAACGGAAATATACAGCGAAGAACGGCCGAACACTCGGCGATTTCTGCTTCGTTATCGTAAAAGACGAGCTGAGCACCGAGGCCGATCTAACGAATTGGCAACGCGTCATCATGCGGAGTAAACTGTTCATAAAGCGATTCACCACCTCACCAGAAAATTGGTTTGGCCTAGAGTACAGCGACGTTCAAATAGAAAATGTCCCACTATACCTCTCCAAGAAAAAAGTCGTGAAAATTCGCGAGTGGAGTTAAAAAACGGGGTTGGGACATAACTCCAAACAAGATAAAATCGCCTTACCCTTCATTTTTGGGTAAGATGAAAATATTGCTTTACACAAATCGAGCGAAAGCGTTTGTATTCAGGGGATTTGGTGGAAGCCGGAAGCGGAGCATACTGGTGTATGTGATGACTGAAAGCAGGGAGAGGGTAGTTTCCTCGACCATGCAAGAAGTTAAACGTAGCAAGTATTGCGTAGCAGAACCGGAAGTCCGCCAAATCCCCTGAATGCGAGCGCTTGTCGCCGATTTATTTGCCTTATGCACCAGACACGTTTTTTGCTATTCTTCCAGTTCCTCACTCAAAATCGTCCATTCCTCCATCAAATTCTCACTCGATTGTTTCAGAAGGTCTAGCTGCTCCGTCCGTTCATAAGCAGCTTCATGATTTTGATAAACCGCCGGATCTAACAATTCCTGCTCAATCTCACTAATTTTGAGGTCCGTTTCTTCCATCCGCGTCTCGATTTCGTCCAATTTACGCTTCTTCTGACGCATCACTTTTTGCTGTTCCTTGTCCAAATGATACGCCTGTTTGTTCGTTGCTAATTGCTTCTCCTCAGGATTCGTCTGTTGTTTTTGCAACGCATCAAGCCGTGCATGTTCTTTTTGCTCCGCGATTTTATCCTGATAGTAATCATAATCGCCGAGGTAAACCTGCGCGCGCGTCGGGTGCATTTCGACAATTTTCGAGGCAATTCGATTGATAAAATACCGATCATGCGACACAAACAAAATCGTCCCTTCAAAATCAATCAACGCAGCCTCGAGAACTTCCTTGCTCTCAATATCCAAATGGTTTGTCGGCTCATCCAGAATCAGTAAATTAGCGCCAATCAACGTCAATTTTGCGAGGGCAACACGCGCTTTTTCGCCACCACTAAGCGTATTGACCACCTTCAAAACATCATCATCGGAAAATAAAAAATTCCCTAGTGTTGTGCGAATCGCTTGTTCATTCAGATCAGGATAATCATCCCAAAGCTCATGCAAAATCGATTTATTGGAATCCAGTTTCGCCTGTTCTTGATCATAATAACCAATCTGAACGTTGGTACCAAAGCGATATTCACCAGAAAGTGCCGGAATGTCCCCAATCAATGTTTTTAGCAACGTGGATTTCCCGATCCCGTTTGGCCCAACAAGCGCAATACTTTCATGCCGCTTCATATCGAAAGTTAGCTTTTCCGAAACCCGTTTATCGACAGCATAACCAATCGCCAAATCCTCCACAAAGAGCACATCCTTGCCACTAGAACGGTCAAATTGGAAACCAAAATGCGCCGTCTTTTCACTGCCTTGCGGACGGTCCAGCCGATCTAATTTCTCCAACTGTTTTCGGCGACTCTGCGCGCGTTTCGTCGTCGAAGCCCGAACAATATTCCGCGCCACAAAGTCCTCCAATTTCGCGATTTTCTCCTGTTGTTTATCGAATTCCTTCCATTGCTGCTCCAATTTTGCCTGCTTCTGAACGAGGTAACGCGAATAATTCCCAACGTAGCGATCAATCTGCGTGCGACTAATTTCGTACACTTGATTCACCACTTTATCCAAGAAATACCGGTCATGCGAAACGATGAGTAGCGCGCCTTTGTAATTCTGCAAATAGGACTCAAGCCAAGAAAGCGTCGCGATGTCCAGATGGTTTGTCGGCTCATCGAGAATCAGAATATCATGTCGCGCCAGAAGTAGTTTTGCCAAAGCAAGCCGCGTTTTTTGGCCACCACTAAGCGACGCAATCAGTTTCTCATAATCCGCCTCGAAAAAACGCAAACCGTGCAAGACCGAGCGAATATCCGCCTCATATTGGTATCCACCTTGTTCCTTAAACGCGTGCTGCAACGAATCGTATTCCTTCATTGTTTGCTCGTACTGCTCCTTGTTCTCATAAATAGCAGGGTCGCCAAGCCGTTCCTCAAGCGCGCGTAAATCTTGCTCCATCGCCCGAAGCCCTGTGAAAACATCCAGCATTTCATTCCAAATCGTTTTCGAAGACTCAAGGCCAGTATTTTGCGCCAAATAGCCAATCTGGACATGCTTCGGCTTTGAAATCGTGCCGCTATCATAACTAATCTGCCCAGCAATAATTTTCAAAAGCGTCGATTTCCCCGCACCATTCCGACCAACCAGCGCAATCCGATCATTCGTCTGCACTTCTAATTTTATATTTTCTAATATCGTTTCAGCGCCAAAATTTTTGACAATCTGTTGTACTTGTAAAAGTATCATTTTTAAATTCTCCTTCATCTCAAAATCCGTCTCTTCTTAGTTTATCGCAAAGCAAGGAGAGAAGCAATGTCTTGAGAAAGGAAACGCTTACGATAATAGAATTCACAAACTCAATCTTGTGAAATAACTAGCAATATAACATCTTTTGCTGTATAATGGAATCCAACAAGCGTTGTAACAAAATAGTAACATATCATTTGAGCAAAAACATTGTGAAATCTATGTGAAATGTTTATAGTGAATAAGCAAGCATGTGAAATGAACAACGATACGAATTAGCGCAATCGTTTTTGTTATATCTCCATGTTTAGTAGCACAAGGATGGCGTGCGAAAGCCACCGTCCACTTACAAATCAAAAGGAAGAAGGGAAACAAACATGATCGAGGAAACGGGCAAGATTCCACAAGCCACAGCAAAGCGTTTGCCGCTTTACCACCGCTATTTAAAGTATTTGCATGAGTCAGGAAAAGAACGCGTATCATCCGCAGAATTAAGCGAGGCTGTGAAAGTTGATTCAGCAACGATTCGTCGCGATTTCTCCTATTTTGGAGCACTTGGCAAGAAAGGTTACGGCTATAATGTGTCCTATATTTTGGACTTCTTTAGCAAGACGCTGAGCCAAGACAAGCAAACGAACGTAGCCATTATCGGTGTCGGTAATTTGGGGACCGCACTATTACACTACAATTTCATGAAAAATAATAATATAAAAATTGTCGCGGCGTTTGACGTCGATGCAAACAAAGTTGGAACGGTGCAACAAGACATTCCAATTTTCCACTTAAACGATATGCAAGATTTGCTGAAGGAGAACAAAGTCGAAGTCGTTATTTTAACCGTGCCATCCGATGAAGCACAAACAACCGTAGATCGCTTGCTAGAAGCCGATGTGAAAGGCATTCTGAACTTTACACCAGCACGTATCAGCGTACCAAAACACGTGCGCGTGCATCACATCGATCTAACAACCGAACTACAAACACTGATTTACTTCCTAGAAAACTATCCAAACAAATAATAACCGAAGAGCCAGACGCGATGTTTGGCTCTTTTTGGCGAGGAGGAAAGCCACTATGCTTAAAAAAATTGTCACGTGGGCACAGCACCAAAATCAAGTCTGTGCGCTCGTACTAGAAGGTTCGCTCGCGAAAAAGCAAGACGTAGATGCCCTATCAGACTTAGACATCAACGTCTGGTTCACCGGAGAAGTTCCGTTCGGAAAAACAGTAGAATGGCTCGCAGAAATCGGCGATGTACTTATCGAAAACCAGCTACATATGGACACACCAGCCGGCGAAATCGCAACCCAGCTCGTCATCTTCCAAAACGGCATCAAAGTCGATTTTTCCTTCTGGCCGATCACCTATCTAGATAATCCTTTCCCGTACTATGAAAAAATGGAAATACTGCTAGATAAAGGCGCATACACCCAGCAAATCAAGCGATGCGTCCGTGAAAAAACGAAACTCGCGATGGAAAAAGCTGATTTCAACCGAATCGTGAACGAGTTCTGGTTCGAGTTACATTACGTTGCAAAATTCCTAAAACGCAAAGAAATCTGGTTTGTGCAAGACATCCAAGCAGGCATCCGCGCGAATTATCTTTTGCCAATGTTAGAAGAACAAGCCCGCATCACCGAGCGAAATCCCTCTTTTTCAGGTCGCAAAATGGAAACTTGGCTCGATCCCGTGTATTTCAACCGCTTACCATCGATTTTTGCCGACTATTCATTGGAAGCAAACTGGCAAGCCATGTGGGAAGAAATCTCGATATTTGAAGAAGTCACCGATTTTATCAGGAAACACTACCAATTCGAGCTCCCAACAGCTAAAATAGAAGGAATGAAGCACTTATTACGCGGCATACAGGAGGGATAATTTTGTTCACAAAAGCAGAAATAACGCAAATACGGCTACACAAATTAGGAATGGACGAACCGTTCGCCGATTCAACAACATTCATGAACCAAGCAATCGCCCTGCAATCGCAAAACCACCAACCAGCACTCGTGAATTTTTTACAACACGTAGACATGCGTTGGCGCGACGCAGAACAGTTTTTCGAAGACGCGCAAGTCATAAAAATCTGGGCCAACCGATTAACACTCCACACTTTTTTAGCAGCAGATTGGGAAATGGTGTTCCGCGTTTTTGGCACACGGACGAACATCGTACACCGACTTTGTAAAAAAGAAGGCATTGATTTGGAAGCAATTTTGGCGGAAATAGACAAGCTTGGAAGAGGGCAAGAAGTGGTGAGTCGCAAGGAACTGGAAGCGATTATTGGCGATTATTCCGCGCAGGTCAGATCCGCAATCATTGCCCAAGCCGCGATACGAGGCATTTTATATTTGCTACCATCGAGCGATACGATTAGAAATTACAGTCACCGCATGCGATTAGGCAATTATAAAAAGTGGACGAGCGACCCTGAGAAAGATATCGAGGCACTGATGACATTGATACGTCGCTATTTAGCAGGATACGGCCCCGCAACTTGGGACGATTTCAGGCATTGGAGTGGTTTGAACATCGGCGAAATAAAGCCAGCAATAACAAGATTGGCAACAGAACTCGACACATTCACGCTAGAAGGCCAAACCTATCACGCACTAAAAGGCGAAAAAACCGTACCAGCATCCGAAAAAGTATTTTTATCAGGAAAATTCGACCAATCCCTAATCGCCTACAAAGACCCAACATGGATCATGACCGAAGCCCAGCGAAAATCAGCCTGGACAGTCAATGGTCACTGCTCGGCGATTATCGTAGCAGAAAACCGCGCCATCGGATTATGGAAATACGAATGGAAAAAAGAAACCCTACAATTCACCATTACCTATTTTGAAAAAGCCTCTCTCGAGACGGAAATCAAGCAAGAATTGGAGCGTTTTGCATCACGCTTAGAAAAACAAGCCACTGAAATTCAATATGAAAGTTTTACTATGAATTTCTAATCAATTGTTACTAGGGGAGATTTTTATAATGGATTTTGAAAGATTGTTACTGACTGATAGCAGTGAACTGTTTAAGTTTTCCATCGAATTTGACGATGTCGCATATCTTTTATTAATAGATACTTTCTCTAAAGCTCCTAAAAGTTTTGGAGAAAAAATTTTGGATGATGATTTTATTCCGAATAGTAATCATATTGTAGCCAAATGCGGTATGCGACGTGAGCTATCGACGGAAGAAAGAGAATCTATACTTTCTTTTGCTGAATCAATGCTTAGTTTTAAACCGAGTATTGATTATATGATCGATTTCTTTTATGTAGACAAGGAATTGGAGTTCGGCTATCCAGAAGGGCAAGGGGTCATTGATTTAGTGGATGCAGTCAACACGGTATTTAAAACTGAAATTGTTATCAAGAATCCTTCGTCGTTAAATAATATTATACAAAAATAAATGCAAAGAAAGCTCGGAACTATCACCTTAAATGATTTTTTCCAAGCTTTTTTGTATTATTTAAACAAGAAGTCCTACTCTTTTTTCTTCGTCAAACCAATCGCTACAAACTTAATCCCAGTCACGAAATTAACAGTAGCCATCGCAATCATCAAATACGTCATAATCGTCCAGCCACTCGCATTCACTTGGCTAATTGCGAAATAAGTAAAGACAATCGCAAGCACTAAATAAATGAGGCCCTGCATAGCTAAAGGGTTTTTCATGATCCGCCTCCTAACATAAATTGGCCAACCATCGCGAGCACGTTCATCAACATATGCGCGGCAATCGGCACCGCGATTCGTTTCGTTTTCGTATAAATATAGCACAGAATCAGCCCAATCACGACGTAGACGAGTAAAAACGTCAAATCCATATGCATCAATCCGAAGAAAACAGAGCTAATCACAGCCGCAACGTGAATGTTCATCCGTGACGCCAAGCCTCCGAAAATAATTTTCCGAAAAACGATTTCTTCCAAAATTGGCGCTAAAATCGACGTGAAGACAATCATCAATGGCACAGCACGAGCTAGTTCTCCGAGCATCTCAGTATTCGGAGAGAGGCCGCTTATTCCAAATAATCCCATGATGAAAACAGATATCGATTGACCGAAAAGCAGTGCGACGAAACCGAGCACCGCATAAGCGACACTTTTCCCGACAGAAGCAGGTTCTCCTTTTTCGATTTTAGTCGTTCGCGGTTGTTTTCGAAGCAACATCCAGATAATGATCACGGCCACTAAGTTACTGAAAACACTCCAATAAACCGAGGCGTACGTGATGAGCTGCTTATCCGATAAATCAGTTGCTGCACGTAAAATGCCCATCAAAATCGGAGCGCCAATGAGGGATGAAAAATAAGCAGCGAAGTATGTAAGTAGCACATACCAATAACGTCTATTCAAAATAACACGACCTTTCAAATACATAGACAGTACAAATGCCTGCCATTTATCTCATTTCCCTATTGTACTAATTATTGGGGGAACAAGCAACAACGGGGATGCGATATGCAGAAGAAGCCTCTCTATTTTTAGGTGCAAATACTTGCATTTTCCGCGCATTTTTTATAATATAAGAAGTGGGTTAGCACTCTAATGTTAAGAGTGCTAAAAATCATAAACATAGACTTGAGGAGGTTGTTTTAATTGTTAAAACCATTAGGAGATCGCGTTATTATCGAAGTTTTGGAAGCAGAAGAGAAAACGGCAAGTGGTATCGTACTACCAGATTCGGCGCAAGAAAAGCCACAAGAAGGTAAAGTCGTAGCAGTCGGAAGCGGCCGCGTATTAGATAACGGCGACACAGTAGCACTAGAAGTCGCAGAACAAGATCACATTATTTTCTCCAAATACTCAGGCACAGAAGTCACGTATGACGGGAAAGATTACTTGATTGTGAGAGAATCGGATATATTGGCAGTCGTAAAAATAGAAAGCTGAAAAGAGCCTGCTAGCCTCGAAAAAATTTGTTAGGGGGCGCAGTGGAAACCTGAACTTGGTTTTTGCGGAGGCACCGAAAATTTCGAGAGGCTGGCTCTTGAAGCTGGGCTGGGAAATAAGGAAGCTGAATCGGCTCGTTCAGCTCCGAAAAAAAACTGGAGCGGCCGCAATGAAAACCTGAACTTGGTTTTTGTGGAGGGCGTGAAGTTTTCGAGGAGTTAGCCGATGAAGCTGGACTGGGAAATAAGGAAGCTGAATTTAGATTAGGAGGAATCATAAAAATGGCAAAAGATATTAAATTTAGTGAAGACGCACGCCGCGCAATGCTTCGTGGTGTCGATCAATTAGCAAACGCTGTAAAAGTAACACTCGGACCAAAAGGACGCAATGTCGTATTGGAAAAGAAATTCGGTTCACCGCTGATCACAAATGATGGCGTAACGATCGCGAAAGAAATCGAACTCGAAGATCCTTTTGAAAATATGGGTGCAAAATTAGTATCCGAAGTAGCTAGCAAAACAAATGACGTTGCCGGTGACGGAACAACAACGGCGACTGTTTTAGCACAAGCGATGATTCAAGAAGGCCTAAAAAACGTCACAGCTGGCGCTAACCCAGTTGGAATTCGTCGCGGAATCGAGCGCGCCGTAGCCACAGCAATCACAGAACTAAAAGAAATCTCAAAACCAATCGAAGGCAAAGAGTCGATCGCTCAAGTTGCTGCAATCTCATCAGGCGACGAAGAAGTCGGTCAACTGATCGCAGAAGCCATGGAACGCGTTGGAAACGATGGCGTTATCACGATTGAAGAGTCTAAAGGTTTTGCAACGGAACTGGACGTAGTAGAAGGTATGCAGTTTGATCGTGGCTACTCGAGCCCGTACATGGTGACTGATCCAGATAAAATGGAAGCCGTTTTGGAAAATCCATATATCTTAATCACCGACAAAAAAATCAACAACACGCAAGAAATCCTGCCAATTTTAGAGCAAGTGGTTCAGCAAAATCGCCCACTTCTTATTATCGCAGAAGACGTAGAAGGCGAAGCGCAACAAACGCTCGTTTTAAATAAATTACGCGGTACGTTCAATGTTGTCGCAGTGAAAGCACCAGGATTCGGCGATCGTCGTAAAGCGATGCTAGAAGATATCAGTATCCTAACTGGCGGCCAAGTAATCACCGAAGAACTAGGCTTAGAGCTGAAAACAACAACAATGGAACAACTTGGTAACGCGGCTAAAGTCATGGTCACAAAAGAAGCAACAACAATCGTAGAGGGCGCTGGAAACAGCCCACAAATCTCGACTCGTGTGAACCAATTACGCGCCCAAATGGAAGAAACAACATCCGAGTTTGACAAAGAGAAACTACAAGAACGTCTTGCGAAATTAGCAGGTGGTGTTGCGGTCGTTAAAGTCGGCGCAGCAACAGAAACTGAATTACAAGAACGTAAACTTCGCATTGAAGACGCGCTAAACTCTACACGTGCAGCCGTTGAAGAAGGAATCGTATCCGGTGGTGGTACAGCCCTTGTCAACGTATACAACAAAGTCGCAGCGATCGAAGCAACAGGCGACGAAGCAACAGGCGTGAAAATCGTTCTTCGCTCACTAGAAGAACCAGTTCGCCAAATCGCGCATAACGCAGGCTTAGAAGGCTCCGTTATCGTAGAACGCTTGAAAAACGAAAAAATCGGCGTAGGCTTCAACGCAGCAAACGGCGAATGGGTAAACATGATCGAAGCAGGCATTGTCGATCCAACAAAAGTAACCCGTTCCGCATTACAAAACGCATCATCCGTAGCAGCACTTCTTCTTACAACAGAAGCAGTCGTTGCAGACCGTCCAGACGAAAACGCTGGCGGCGGCGTTCCTGATATGGGAATGGGTGGAATGGGCGGCATGATGTAGTCGTTCGCGCAATATTAATAGTAGGAAGCTCTCGATTGGATTTTTTATCTCATCGGGAGCTTCTTTCTGTTCTAAAATTTGAAAACCAGCCAAATTAGGTTTATAGTGAAAGCGACATAAAGACTAGGAGGAGACAAACGATGACAAAAAAAGTTTTTATCACAGGTGCAAACAAAGGAATTGGTAAAGAAATCGCGTATCAGATGGGGGAAAACGGCTGGACGATTTTGCTAGGTGCGCGTGACGCGAGCCGTGGACTTGCAGCGACTGATGAGCTCAAAACGAAAGGCATTGACGCAACATACGTAAACATTGATTTACAGAATCACGAAACGATTTCGGCGGCGGTAAACACGATTAAATCAGAACATCCAGACCTCGCGATGCTCATTAATAACGCCGCAATTCCCGGTGACATGAGAAAGCCAGGTTCCGAATTCACGGTAAACGAGCTAAGAGAAGTCATGGAAACCAATGTTTTCGGTACGTTCGACTTAACGCAACAACTCCTACCAACGCTTGAAGCAAACAACGGACGAATTTTAAACATCACGATACCGATTGGCATGTCCGACTTCTTCAACCCGTTCGCATACAAGACAAGTAAAGCGGCACTGAATGCCATGATGCAAAGCTTTGCACAGAATTTTATAACCGCAGAAAAATCACTCGAAATCTTTGGAATCATGCCCGGTGGAGTAACGACAGACCTGAACGGCAACATGACAGGCGATTTCATGAAGACAGTTCCGGAAGCTGGGAAACTAATTACCGATATCATTTTCGATGGTAAAAATCATAATAGCGAGATTATTAATTTCAATGGTAAAACTGCTGATTATAATGGTGGCTTGTTCTAAATTTAACTACAGTAAGAAAAATATTATATTAAGAACCTGTTTTTAATTGCCAAAGTGGGCATTATCAATGGGTTCTTTTTTGGTTGTACTGCTAAAACATTGGTAAGAATAACAGAAAAGCTACATATAGAAATGACATCAAAGGAACAATTAACACCAGGAAAGGACAAATTTGAAAGAAGGAATATACTATAATTATTTATGTAATAGCGATTCAGAAAACAGCTAAGGCAAAGAACAAATCCTTATTTTAAAATAAATGAAGTAGGAGATGGTTTTTTTGATAAAAGATAGTTTAAAGAAATTTGGGAAGTTAATGGCAATCGCGGTAGTGACTTTGACAGCAATTATTACACCAGTACAAGTTTTTGCAAGCTCTAATATTGTGCAACCCGCTGAAAATCGAGCAGATGACAAGTTAGATTTAAATACTACATCCCCAGTTGGAGAACTAGTCAATATAATTATTTTGGATATCAATAGTAAATTATTGGTCAGCAAGTTAGAGGATAGCTTAGCACCTTATAAGTACCCACGTGATACAACTAATATAAATATAAAATGAGTGAACATATAGTCTAATTTTAAGCAATGTATGGAATACGAATGGAGGAATTTTATATGGGTGAAAAAAAATTAGTCAAGAAATTTCTGGTAGGTGCTACACTAGTAACTGGAATTGTCTCATCTTCTAATACAATAGTACAAACTCCTTTGAATTTTACAAATAAATTTGCGGAAGCAGCAGAAATCACAGATGAATTTAAAATATCAACTATTGTCCAAGGTGATAAAATTATTAAAGGGCAAGGGCCTGTTGGTAGTGAAGTAACAATCTTCTTGCTTGTATTAGGAAGTGAGTATAGACTTGCTAATAAACCTATTGTAAATGAACATGGTCTTTGGGAAAGTCAAGATATGGCATCATGGCTGTCAGAGGCTGGAATCCCAATCAGGGTTGAAGTGAATCTCGATGGAACGTTGTATGAGGATAGAACGATTGTACTTGATAATGGTGAAGATACAGTAGCGAGGCTGTTTGTAGACATAACAGACACAGAATTGAACGAAGGAATAGAGCAAGTAGATATCGATGAAGCAAGGGAATTAGTAGAGGCACTACCTGATAGAGAGATAAAAACAACATTATTGAATCGTATTGCAACAGCGCAGGATTTATTTGAAATAAAATTAGTAGAGCTGCAAGCAGAAGCGAAAGAAACGGTGGATAACCTGTTTAGCGATGAAACAGAAACAAGTTTGAAACCAGGCGTAAACCAGGCAGCAATTGAAGAAGCGAAAGAACTAGTAGAAAATTTACCAGAAGGTGAAGCAAAAATAGCGCTGGAAGAGCGAATTGAAAAAGCCCAAAATCTGCTAACAGCACAAACAGAAGATGAAACAAAGAAAGCAGAAGCGAAAGAAACGGTGGATAACCTATTTAGCGATGAAACAGAAACAAGTTTGAAACCAGGCGTAAACCAGGCAGCAATTGAAGAAGCGAAAGAACTAGTAGAAAATTTACCAGAAGGTGAAGCAAAAATAGCGCTGGAAGAGCGAATTGAAAAAGCCCAAAATCTGCTAACAGCACAAACAGAAGATGAAACAAAGAAAGCAGAAGCGAAAGAAACGGTGGATAACCTATTTAGCGATGAAACAGAAACAAGTTTGAAACCAGGCGTAAACCAGGCAGCAATTGAAGAAGCGAAAGAACTAGTAGAAAAGTTACCAGAAGGTGAAGTCAAAACAGCACTCAAAGAGCGAATTGAAAAAGCCCAAAACCTGTTAACAGCACAAACAGAAGATGAAACAAAGAAAGCAGAAGCGAAAGAAACGGTGGACAACCTGTTTAGCGATGAAACAGAAACAAGTTTGAAAACAGGCATAAACCAGGCAGCAATTGAAGAAGCGAAAGAACTAGTAGAAAAGTTACCAGAAGGTGAAGTCAAAACAGCACTCAAAGAGCGAATTGAAAAAGCCCAAAACCTGTTAACAGCACAAACAGAAGATGAAACAAAGAAAGCAGAAGCGAAAGAAACGGTGGACAACCTGTTTAGCGATGAAACAGAAACAAGTTTGAAAACAGGCGTAAACCAGGCAGCAATTGAAGAAGCGAAGAAGCTAGTAGAAAAGTTACCAGAAGGTGAGGCAAAAACAGCGCTCAAAGAGCGAATTGAAAAAGCCCAAAACCTGCTAACAGCACAAACAGAAGATGAAACAAAGAAAGCAGAAGCGAAAGAAACGGTGGATAACCTATTTAGCGATGGAGCAGAAACAAGCTTGAAAACAGGCGTAAATCAAGCAGCAATTGATCCCTCAAAAAAAATAGTTAATAGCCATCCAGATGAAGTAAAAATAGATGGAAAACAGGGAGATATAAAGCCTGCTCTTAAACCCAATAGCCCCTCATCCAGTATGCAAAAAGAGACAATTGGAAAGGAAAAGTTGCCAGCTACAGGGGATTCAGCCTCAGTCATTACTAGTATCTTAGCCGGGATTATGACCGTGCTTTCCGCAATTTATATAAGAAGACATAAGCGCGTGGAGAAAGGTAGTTTAAAGTAAGCAAAGAATCTCTTGACGGAGTGTAAAATAAACTGTGTAGATAATGAATCCGGGAGTGTAAAATAAACTGTGTAAATAATGAATCCTAGGTTCATTGTTTATGCAGTTTTTCTTTTTTGGTACAATGA
>NZ_JNFB01000047.1 GCF_000766145.1 Paenilisteria newyorkensis
ACGGAAGTTAAGCTTTTCAGCGCCGATGGTAGTAGGGGGCTTCCCCCTGTGAGAGTAGGTCGTCGCCGGGCAATGTATTATTCCACAGTAGCTCAGTTGGTAGAGCAATCGGCTGTTAACCGATCGGTCGCAAGTTCGAGTCTTGCCTGTGGAGCCTTATTTTTGTTTACTAAGAATTTTGAGGTGTGTTAGAAGTCTGATGATATTAGTGCTTCCATAGCTCAGTAGGTAGAGCACTTCCATGGTAAGGAAGAGGTCACCAGTTCGAATCTGGTTGGAAGCTTTTTATATGATATAAATAATGTCTGGTGGTTATTGCGAGAAGGTCACACCCGTTCCCATCCCGAACACGGAAGTTAAGTTTCTCAGCGAAGATGGTAGTAGGGGGCTTCCCCCTGTGAGAGTAGATCATTGCCAGGCAAATGATGTATGATAGTCTATGAAATCGTAATTGATTTGTAGGCTATTTTTTTATGGTTAAGATAGGACTGGAGGGTGATTGGTTTGGATTTAGATGGGGTGAAGAATATACGGATTGTTAATTCTGGTCTGGGGAATGTTTTTGAAACAGTGGGGGATTGTGTTGCTAATTTGATTGGGATTCAGGCGCAGTATCAGCAGTTTGGTGAGATTAGTTTGTTTCATCGGGTGGATGGATTGACAAGGAATGACTTGGATCGGATGTATAATCGGAATGAAATTATTAAGCTTTGGGGACAGCGGACTACGGTGCATTTATACGTGCCGGAGGATTGGAGAAATTTACACGCGATTTATTCGCCAAGAAGAACGTGGGTTAGGAAGCATTGTGCAGAGTTAGGTGTGGATTTAGATGCGATATTGGAGCGGATTGACGGGCTCGGGAAATCGAAGCGGTTTATAGCAAAAGAGGAACTGGCGATGTTGATGGGGGATCAGGCTAAAAAGTTGATGACGTGGGGCGGTGTCTTGATTGAGGCTTCGTTGCTTGGTCAGATTTATGCTGTGCCAGAAAGACCTAGTACGCGATTTTATGCACATCGGAAGTGGATAGATGGGATGTCGCTAGATTCGTGGCGGGATAGTGTGGATGAGCATGCGATGGACCGATTTTTACTTCGTTATTTAGCGTGTTATGGACCGGCTACTTTGGCTGATTTTAAGCATTGGAGTGGGTTGCCGAATTATGCATTTTTGGAGGCTTTTCGGAGGATTGAGGATGGATTGGAGCGTTTTGATATTGATGGAAAGGCTTATTATTATCCAGAGGGGGAGTTGGATGTAGGTAAGCGGGATGTGATTCCGCAGGTGAGATTGCTTGGAAAATTTGATCCGCTCTTTGTGAGTTTTGCTGATAAGGGATGGCTTGCTGATGCGAAATATGAAAAAGAGATTTGGCGAACTGCGGGGCATATTGAGGCTGTTGTGCTGATTGACGGGGAAATTAGGGGGACGTGGAGGTATGTGATGAAGGGGGAGACGATTCGCTTTACTTGTTATGCTTTTGGGCGGGTTTCGTTGAGTGATAGGAAGCGGATTAGCGTTGAGGCGGAGCGGTTGGCGGTGTTTCTTGGGAAGCAGTTTCAGGGAATGGTGTATGAATAAAAACACAACCGGATAGTGTGCACCGATTGTGTCTTGTTCTTTATAAAAATGGGTTTTCAGACCAGTATTGGAGTGGTAGTTCCATACGTACGGTCTTGTTTGGATCAACGACTTGGCAGATTCGAAGGTCGCCTGCAAGTGAAAGCAACATGATGGCTTCGGCTTGCGTTGTCTTTGTTGCGTCTGTCAAAAGTTGAACCATGTTCTTTGTTGCGATTAGGCTGGCTTCGTCGAGTGTTGGTGCGGATGCGATGGTGATGATTTTTTCGTCGCTGATTAGACTCGGTGTTGGCCAGTTTTTATTTTTAACGATTTGGAGGCGCATCGTGATTTGGCTAGCGATTTCGGCGCCAGAAACGGATACTTCTCCGTCTGCCATTGCTGCATGTACGTCACCAAGAGCGAGCAGGGCGCCAGAGACGTTAACGGGAAGGAATAGTGTTACGCCTTCTGTGATCTCTTTGCAGTCCATATTGCCACCGTGTGCGTCTGGTGTGCCGCATGAGATGGGTTCGCCAGCTGGTGCTGTTCCGATAACGCCAATCATTTTGTTGATGGGAACGGTGATTTCTTTTGAAAAAATAAGTTTGTTATTTACAATTGGAAACTGACGGATCGTGTTTTCTGTTAGGTCGTCGCCAAGGACTCCTAAATCTGGGCCCGTTAACATCGTTGCGTCGCCAATTAATTGAATTTTCTCTATAGTTACAGCCAATATGTCGCCAGGTTCTGCGTCTTTAATGAAGATGGGACCAGTTGCTGGGTTCACTCTATTCCAATCAAGGCGATGGAATGGCTGATGTTCTGATTTAATTTGGTTTTCAAAGCAGTCGTACGTTTCTATCGTTACTACTGCGCCATTATCAACTGTCATACTCGGTTCTGCGTTTTTATCCATTGCATAAATAACGTGTTGTTTCGTCATGGGGTGCATCAAAAATTCTCCTTTCTTTTGTAGTAGTGGTGCTTCAAGTAACAATGAATAATGAAATTTATTTGATTACTTTGATAAAGTATAGCATCTCTCTAAAACGAAGTACATGGACATATTGTGAACAGTTTGAGTCGGATTGTTTGCTTTTAAGGGCTTTTATTGCTTGGAATGTCAGAAATATTTTTGAGATGGTGATTTACTGCGGTTTTGATAGTTCTATTTTGTGGATTTTATGGTGTTTAAAAAGGGAAAAATGTATTTATTTTGTTTGTATGATTGCGTGGCCGGGAAAATCTTTCTTTGCGTGGGGTGTTTTTTTGTACTATAATAGGCAGGGTATAGATAGGATCGTGTGAGAGTGAGGTGTGCGTGATGTCGGATGATTTTGTAAAATTGGATCACGTTAGTTATAAATATGAGGATGAAGAAATTTTTGCAGTGAAGGATGTTTCTTTTACGGTGAAAAGGGGCGAGTGGTTGGCGCTAGTTGGGCATAATGGATCTGGTAAGTCAACGATTGCGAAACTGTTGAATGGACTGCTTTTTCCGACGGAGGGTATGGTCAAAATTGGACACTTCAAACTGGGTGAAAAGACGATTTGGGATATCAGGAAGCAGGTCGGGATGGTATTTCAGAATCCGGATAATCAGTTTGTTGGTGCGACGGTGCAGGATGATGTGGCGTTTGGCTTAGAGAATCATGGAGTGCCGCATGAATTGATGGTGAAACGCGTGGAGAGTGCGCTGGATGAGGTCGGAATGCAGGGGTACGCATTACATGAGCCTTCGCGTCTTTCGGGCGGTCAGAAGCAGCGTGTGGCGATTGCTGGGGTTCTTGCTTTGCAGCCGGACGTGATTATTTTGGATGAGGCGACGTCGATGCTTGATCCGCGTGGTCGTGCTGAGGTGATGGAAACGATTCGGGTGATGCGGGAGCGGGAAGCGATTACGGTGATTTCGATTACGCATGATTTGGATGAGGTCGTGATGGCGGACCGGGTTATCGTGATGAATAAGGGCGAGCGACACCTGGAAGGAACGCCAAAAGAGGTTTTTGCGCAGGCTGATGAAATGCGCCGAATTGGACTTGGTGTACCTTTTATAACGTCGTTGCAGGAAAAATTAGAGCAGTCTGGCGTGGCGCTATCGGATCGGAGCTTGATGGAAGGGGCGTTGATGGATCAATTATGGACATTACATTCGAACAAGTAGGTTTTTGTTATCAGAAAAATTCTCCTTTTGAGACGCGGGCGCTCCAGGATGTTAGCGTGACGATTGATTCGGGGAGTTATACGGCGATTATTGGACATACGGGCTCTGGAAAATCGACGTTGTTGCAGCATTTGAACGCGTTGTTATTGCCGACAGAGGGCACGGTGACGCTTGGGGATCGGGTTATTAAGGCTGGCGTGAAGCAGAAGGGTTTGCGTGATTTGCGCGAGCGTGTGGGGATTGTTTTTCAGTTTCCAGAGGCGCAGTTATTTGAAGAGACGGTGGAAAAAGATATTTGTTTTGGACCGCTGAACTTTGGTGTGTCGGAAGAGGATGCGAAGGCGCGGGCTCGGAAGGTGATCGTTGAGGTTGGCTTGACGGAGGAAATTTTGACGCGTTCGCCGTTTGAACTTTCTGGTGGTCAGATGCGACGTGTGGCGATTGCTGGGGTTCTGGCGATGGATCCGCAGGTTTTGGTGCTCGATGAACCGACCGCTGGGCTTGATCCGAACGGGCGTAAGGAGATCATGGAGATGTTCGCGACGCTGCATCGGACGAAGGGGCTGACGACGATTCTTGTGACGCATAGCATGGAAGATGCGGCGACTTATGCCCAAAAAGTGATTTTGATGAAAGGCGGGACGGTGGAACGTGTAGCGACGCCTCGGGAGATTTTTAGTCAGCCGGATGCGTTGACGGATTTAGGGCTCTCGGTTCCTGATGTGGTACATTTTCAACGCCGTTTTGAAGAGCGGTTTGCTGTGAAGCTTGGTAAGACGTGTTTGACGATTGATGAGTTGGTGGGAGAAATGGTGCCGCACCTCGGGAAGGGCGTGGCAAGCCAATGATGGAGAAGATGATTCTCGGTCGGTTTATCCCCGGCGAATCATGGTTACATCGTCTCGATCCTCGTGCAAAAATTACAGCCGTGATGTATTTTATCATCATTGTGTTTCTCGCTAATAATTGGCTTACATATGCGTTATTATTTGTGTTTGTATTGAGTTTGTTATTTGCGTCGCGCGTACCGTTTATGTTCTTTATAAAAGGGCTGCAACCGGTGTTTTGGCTGATTATTTTGACGTTGTTGTTGCAGGTGTTTTTTACGCAGGGTGGGACGACATATTTTGAGTGGGGACCGATTCATGTGACGAGTCTCGGGTTGATGAACGGGGCGATGATTTTTGCGCGGTTTGTGTTGATTATCTTTATGACGACGCTTTTGACGCTCACAACGAGCCCGATTGAGTTGACGGATGGGATTGAGAATATGTTGGCGTTGCTGCGATTTGTACGATTTCCAGTGCATGAGTTGGCGTTGATGTTAAGCATTGCGCTGCGGTTTATTCCGACGCTGATGGACGAGACGGAGAAAATTATGAAGGCGCAAAAGGCCCGTGGGGTGGAGTTTTCAAGTGGTCCGATAAAAGACCGGATGAAGGCGATTGTGCCGCTACTCGTGCCGCTTTTTATCAGTGCGTTTAAGCGTGCTGAGGATTTGGCGGTAGCGATGGAAGCGCGTGGTTATCGCGGCGGTAAGGGCAGGACGAAATTCAGACTGCTTGCGTGGCGGTTTTCGGATACATTTTTGCTAGTGATGATGTTGGTTGTAACGGCATTGTTGGTTTGGCTGCGATCTTAAGAAGAGGTGTGACAAATGAAGCGATTTAAGGCAGTAATTCAATATGATGGGACTAATTTTGTCGGTTATCAGATTCAGCCGAATGGGCGGACGGTGCAGGAGGAAATTGAAAAAGCGCTGCTGCGGATGCATAAAGGTGACGTGGTGAAGATTGTTGGCTCTGGGAGAACGGATACCGGGGTTCATGCAAAAGGTCAGGTGATTCATTTCGATTCTCCGCTTGCGATTCCACCGGCAAAATATCGAAAAGCGTTGCAGACTTTCACGCCGTATGATATTAGTATTGTTTCTGTGGAGGAAGTGGCGTCGGATTTTCATGCGCGTTTCGGGACGACTGGAAAGGAATATCGCTATTTTGTGCAATGTTCGGAGTTTTTTGACCCGTTTGCGCGGCATTTTACGCTACATTTTCCTTATAAATTAGATGTTTCGCGGATGCGTGAGGCGGCGGATGTTCTGACTGGTGAGCATGATTTTACGAGTTTTTGTGCGGCTGGATCGAGTCGTGAGAACAAGGTTCGGACAATTTATGCGATTGAGATTATGGAAGAGGATGACACGCTGATTTTTTCTTTTAAGGGAAATGGCTTTTTGTATAATATGGTCCGGATTCTGGTTGGGACGTTGCTGGATGTTGGGAATGATCGGCTGACAGTGGCGCAGGTTAAGGCGAATTTAGAAGCGCGCGATCGGACGCAAGGGGCAAAAACGGCACCGCCACAGGGCTTATACTTATGGGAAGTCCACTACAAGTAATATCAGCGCACCGACAAACGCTCATCTACGTCGTTAAAGGCTCCGTTCCAGTGCTCATGTACAAATCTTACACTCCGCGCTGGTACTCGCCTTTGCCTAGTATCTGAGCATTTGTCGGTGCGCTGATAGGTTTTGCGAAAAAACAGACGGGTTTAAATTAGTTTGAAATTTTTTCTTCAATCGCATTGACTTTTGGAGATAAAGACTGTATTATTGACTATGGTATTGTTTGCCCCACAATAAGCCCCGGAAGGTTGTTGTGTTGAACAAAACAATGGAAATTTTAACAAATCAAATCGAAAAGCAGATCGTGGGCTATGGAACAGTTTACAGATCGCATTTTTCTTAAAATCTAGGAGGGAAAATTATGCGTACGACTTATATGGCGAAAACAGGCGAAGTAGAACGTAAATGGTATGTTGTTGATGCTACTGGTATTCCGCTTGGCCGTTTATCTAGTGAAGTAGCTTCAATCTTACGTGGTAAAATTAAACCACAATTTACTCCTCATGTTGATACAGGGGACTTCGTAATTATTATTAATGCAGGTAAAATTGCTCTAACAGGTAAAAAAGCAACTGACAAAATTTACTACCGTCACTCTCAATATCCAGGCGGTTTGAAATCACGTACAGCGGGTGACCTACGTACGAACAATCCTGAGAGATTACTTGAGCTTTCTATCAAAGGAATGCTTCCAAAGAACTCTCTAGGACGTCAAATTTTCAAGAAATTACACGTTTATGGTGGCGCTGAGCACGAACATGCAGCACAACAACCAACAGTGTATCAATTACGCGGATAATTAGAAGAGGAGGGAAATATAGTGGCTCAAGTACAATATTATGGAACAGGTCGTCGTAAAAGCTCAGTAGCTCGTGTACGTTTAGTACCAGGCGATGGTAAAGTAGTTATCAACGGTAGAGATTGGGAAGATTACATTCCATTCGCGGCTCTTCGCGAAGTTATTAAACAACCATTAGTTGCAACTGAAACTCTAGGAAACTATGATGTTTTAGTAAACGTAAACGGTGGTGGTTATACTGGTCAAGCTGGCGCAATCCGTCACGGTATTTCACGTGCATTGCTACAAGTTGCACCAGATTACCGTTCTCCATTGAAACGTGCAGGTCTGTTAACTCGTGACCCACGTATGAAAGAACGTAAAAAACCAGGTCTTAAAGGCGCGCGTCGTGCACCTCAGTTCTCAAAACGTTAATATATTTTTATATATCGACATTAGAAAAGGCACTTTCCAAGAAATTGGAGAGTGTTTTTTTGACTACAAGGGATAAATAGGACACAAGGAAATGGAGATTAGATAATGGCAGATAATTTTTGGGCAGAGTTGCCGAAGCCTTTTTTTGTTTTAGCGCCGATGGAGGATGTGACGGATGTTGTGTTTCGCCATGTTGTGAGAGAGGCTGGTGCGCCGGATGTCTTTTTTACGGAGTTCACGAATTCGGATAGTTATTGTCATCCGGATGGTATCGAGAGTGTGCGGGGGCGGTTGGTTTTTAGGGAGGATGAGCAGCCAATCGTGGCGCATATTTGGGGGGATAAGCCTGAATTTTTCCGTGAGATGAGTATTGGTATGGCGGAGATGGGATTTAAGGGGATTGATATTAATATGGGCTGCCCGGTTCCGAATGTGGCGAGACGCGGAAAAGGGAGTGGCTTGATTTTGCGGCCGGAAGTGGCGGCGGAATTGATTGATGCGGCGAAGGCTGGGGGAATACCGGTTAGTGTGAAAACGCGGATTGGTTATGCGGAATTGGAGGAGCTGGAAGGCTGGATTACTCATTTACTGAAGCAGGATATCGCGAATTTATCTGTTCATTTGCGGACGCGGGAAGAGATGAGTAAGGCTGACGCTCATTGGGAGCTGATTCCCCAGATTATGGCGATTCGTGATCGTGTCGCGCCTAACACGCTGATTACGATAAATGGTGATATTCCAGATCGTGAAAAGGGCTTGGAACTGGCTGAAAAATATGGTGTGGATGGTATCATGATCGGTCGAGGAATTTTTAAAAATCCGTTTGCGTTTGAAAAAGAGAAGAAAGAGCATACGGCGGAGGAATTGTTGGCTTTACTGGAGTTGCAGTTGGATTTGCAGGACGAATTTGCTGAACTGGTTCCGCGCTCGATTGTCGGATTGCACCGTTTCTTTAAAATTTATGTGAAAGGATTTCCTGGTGCGAATGATTTGCGAATTAGGTTAATGGAGACGAAATCGACGGAAGAGGTACGACGAGTTTTAGCTGATTTTCAGGATAGAAAGATCTAAGATGGGGCACCTTCGAATTTTGGAGGTGTTTTTTCGTAAGCAAAAACACGATCTCATGACAAGACCGTGTTTTAACGGGTTAACTATTGTTTTTCAACCACATGTACATCTTCAAATGAACCGTATTTCGCCCACCATGGGGATGCTCCAGCGTTTAGTAAGCCGTCAAGGGATGTGATGTTTTCTTTGCCTTGTGTACGCAACCATTCGCGCAAAGCATCGTCGCCTTGTTTACCGTAGACTTCGATACCGTCTTTCCATGTTGCCCGACCACAAAGCACGCCGCTATATTGCACTTTATGCTCATTCGCAAAGGCAATCGTTTTGTGGAAAAGTTCAGCCGTCACGCCAGCGCTCAAATAAATGAACGGTAGTGGGCTTAGATCGGAACATTCTTCAAAATGGCGTCCTGCTTCTTCTTTCGTATAAACGGTTTCGCCGTCCGTGAAGCCTTCTACATATTTGAAGTTCACTGGAACCTCGAGTTTCAATACGTCCACACCATAACGCGGTTTGGAGAATTCTTTGATTGATGCTTTGACTTTCGCAGGTTTTAGTTTCGCGTATTCGGCGCTGGCTGAATCTGTTACTTTGGCATCGTACGTAATCGGTTCTAGGAAGAATGGGATATCGACTTCGCGACATTCGGCGCCAATTCTTTCTAAGAACGCGTATTTGATTTCGTTGATTTCAGCAGGTTCATCTGGATCGTAATAGACTAAAATTTTCACTGCATCGCCGCCGCTTTCTTTGATACGGAGCGCGGATAAGTCAGCAATTAAATCGGGAAGTTTACCGGGAGTTGTGGCATCGTAGCCAGTTTTTTCGTAAGAGGTTAGTAGGCCGCAGTTCTCGTTACGCGCTTTAATGGCAGGGGTACCGTATTGAAGATCAAGCAGAATGGCAGACGCGTAAGGTGTCAATTCTTCGGAGACCATTTGTTTGAAATCCTCTACATCTTTGTCGCTTTCGGAACCTTTTGCCTCTTGGATCATTTTCTTGAGGGAGCCACGTTGGTCAATCGCCAGTGCGGCAATAATTCCTTTATCATTAGAAAGTCTTTGTAAGCCATCGAATTTACCTTTTGTAATTTGTACCATAACTCTAATCTCCTTCTTTCTTTTTCTAGTTAGAACGCATACTTCATTACAATACCCTGAGAAAATGGGGCGCAAACCTAGATTTGACTTTTGAAAACATGTCCTTGCATAACCTATTTTAACACCAAAATTGTTATATACAAAATAATTCGGGAATCTGGTTGCAATTTTGGCGTGAATGGGCTAGTATTTTGGGTAGGAGTTGTGCAAATCGGGGAATTGTATTGTGTCAAAATTCGTGGGGACGAAGCGAGCAATTTTACTAGGAAATGAGGACAAAGCATGGCAAATCAGCAAATGAGCCGCTCCTCGAAACGGCGCAACAAAAAGAAACGTGATTTTTATATTGGTATTGGGCTGATTTTCGTGTTGTTGGTCGTGGTTTTTGTGGCTGTGAAATGGATAACGCCGGCGGAATTGGAAAATGCGGGTGAGAAGAAGAGCGCGGAGAAGGCGCCTGTGAAGCCGAAACAGGAGGCACCGAAGAAGCCAGTGGAGAAGGAAACGGCGACGGTTGCGGATAATAAGGCGATTGATGAGTATTTGGAGAGCATCGGTTTTAGTGGGACGGCGCTTGTGTATCGCGAGGGCAAGATTGTGCTGAATAAGGGGTATAAAGCGGCGAATCGGGATACGGATGTTACTAATACGCCGGATACGGTTTATTATATTGGATCGTCTCAGAAAGCGGTCATTGCAACGGCGATACTGCAATTGGAAGAGCATGGCAAGCTGAACGTCAATGATTCGGTCGCAACGTATTTGCCGGATTTTCCGAATGGGAATCGCATAACGCTCCGGAATTTGCTGAACCACACGTCGGGCATTGTTGGACACACCGAGGAAAACGTGAAAATTACACCGGAGGACTTGATCAAGGATATTGAGGCGCAGGGCATTAAGCGTCAGCCTGGAAAATGGGATTATAATGATTCGAACTATAGCGTGCTAGCTTATATTGTGGAGCAGTTGAGCGGGGAAAAATTGATGACCTACGTGCAAAAGAACATTTTCGAGCCAGCGGGTATGAAACATTCGGGGATGTATACGACGTTTGATAAAGAGAAGAAACCGTCAGTTGGATACAGTATTCAGAAGGACGGGACTTACAAAACGCCTTATTTGCCGGATTTATCGCAGCTTTATGGATGTGGTGATATGTATATGAGCGCGACGGATATGTATTTATTTGATCGGGCGTTGTCGGAACGGAAATTAATCAATGATACGAGTTTTGAGAAGATGTTCACAGC
The DNA here is from genome assembly GCF_000766145.1 of Paenilisteria newyorkensis. Lineage (GTDB taxonomy): Bacteria > Bacillota > Bacilli > Lactobacillales > Listeriaceae > Listeria_A > Listeria_A newyorkensis. The sequence goes on from NZ_JNFB01000047.1 coordinate 10,772, forward strand.
GGGAAGTGCTTCGGGATATGGAATGGGATTCTATGCCGATCCTGGGAGCTATAATAGTCACGGGATTTTGAGTGGTTGGAACGTGTCGAATAGCTTTAGCCATAGCGGGAAAACGGTCGTGGTACTGCTTTCGAACATTCAAAATAATATCAAATCATTCGGTAAGGTAAATAATCGGATTTATCAGTTGTTGAATAATTAAAGGATCAGATGCGTTTTGGGGGCGCATCTGATCCTTTTGTTTTTATTTATTTGTTACTTTGTCGATCGCGTCTTGCATTTGGTATTCTCTGGATGGGGCTGTATAGTTGCTCCATTCATCGCTGTTCACAGTGTATGCGTGTTTTGCTTTAACTGCTGGGATGTCTTTCCAAATTCCTGTTAGAAGAGTGTTGAGCTCATCCGTTGATTTGCCTTCTGGTGTGAGGATGAATAGTTGATCGGCATCACTAACGTAGTCTGGAATGGCTTCTGCGGAAATGGCTTTCGTTTCTTTGTTCTTTTTAGCGGCTTCTGTTGGTGTGAAACCTGCTCCTGTGTAGATACCGTCGAACACAATTGGGTCATGGATATAGATTTCTTTACCCCAGAATTGGATAACAGCCGCTTTTTGATTTTCAATGCCAGCGTCTTTTAGTGTTGCTTTTGCTTCTTTGGATTCTTTTGCGTATTTTTCTTGGTAGGTTTTTTCGGCGTCTTTGGCATTGACTAAATTAGCGATATCAGTAAGTTGCTCGTCTGGTGTCACGCCGAATTTCGTTGCATAAACGGGCGCGATTTTTTCCAGGTTCGTCAACATGTCTTTTTGGTAATCGGAAATGATGATTAAATCGGGTTTTAGTGAAGCGATTTTCTCCACGTTTGGCTTGTCGCCACCGATATTTTCAACGCCTTTTAGGAAGTCTGGGTAGATTCCCATGTAGTATTCTGTTGTGGCAAGCGGTTTAATGTCTAGTGCGTAAAGTTCCCCCGCGTTTTGAATGGCCACGATTTTCTTCGGTGTTGCTGGTAGTACTACGTTACGATCTAGCGCATCGGTTAGTGTACGCGCCTTGTCTTCTGTCTTCGCCTCATCACTCGAGCCTGAACCGCCACATGCTGCAAGTACCAGCCCTAACGTTAAAACAACAAGTAGAAGTGCTGTTAATCTTCTCTTTTTCATCCTTAAACCTCCTGTAATTGAAAACTATTCTCAATAAGATAATTATAGATGTAGTCTGGAGATTATTCAAGGGGTTTGGGAAAATAATTTTTTTGCGCACACAAAAAGCCGAATCTGATGACCCGACTTCTTGTATGTATTGTTCTTATTTCTTGAGTTTCAAATGTTCGACTTCGATGACGCGTAGGCCTTTTCGTTCGAGGTTGGCGACAATCGTGTCTTTTTCTGCTTCTGTGATGCCTGCTGGTAACGTTACGAGAACGCGGCGGATGTAGTCTTCTACTTGAGAATCCATCGTGATCAGGCTGGCAATCGTTGTGTGTTTGTCAATGATTTTTGTGATTTTTGTTAGTGAGCCGGGAACTTCGCCGGTTGCGATGGTGAGAACGTAGCTTCCTGAATCGATGTTCCAGGCGTCTTGCAAAACACCGAGCAGTTTACCGTGTGTTAAAATACCGTAAAAATCGCCTTGTTCATTTAGGACCGCGATGTATGGCAGTTCTTTGATTGTGAAGAAAACTTCGAAAAAAGAAGAATTAATGCCAATATGTTTCGTTTGGTTTTTGATCAGACTTGTTACTGGATCTGATAAGTCTCCTCCGTTTGCGGCATGACGATAAATATGCATTTTGTAAATGTTCCCGATGAATTTCTCGCCTTTATTATCTAGAACGGGAACACAGCGATAGCCGGCTTCTTCCAAAATGTCCAGCGTTTCTTTCAGTGTTGCGGTTTCGGTAATGGTCGTTAAGTTGATTTTAGGGATGCAAAGATTTTTAATCAACATATTTCGGTCACTCCAATCTTTTTAGTATGGGATGCGTCTCTTTTATTCTACCCCAGTTTGTTGCATTTGTATAGAAATGACTGCATGAATTAGTTGACAATGCGATGGGGTGTCCTTTAGAATAGAGAAAACATTATTGATAATGATTATCAGTGAGAAAGAGTAGGTGGCGTTATGCATATTGAAACGGTGAGTATTGAGTTTGAGACGGGTAATAAGGAAAAAATGTTGCAATCTGTGGCGCATCATCGCGAAGAAATGGCCGAATTTGAAGGCTTTTTAGGATATGAGGTTTGGTTGAAGGAAGGCGCGCGGAAGTCGACGGTGATGAATGTGTCGCGCTGGGCGTCGAAGGAGCAGTTTACGGTGTGGATGAAGCAGCATCGTTATTTTCACCGTGAGATGAAGCGGACTGGTGGGGGCGGTGGCTCGGAATTGGTTGTGACGCGGCAGACGGGGTCGTATGATATGATTGAAGTTTAAGCAGGAATCTTTCGGGGTTTCTGTTTTTTTGTTTGAATTGGTGTAAAAAGGTGTATTTATAGTGTAGTGGTCCATTCGTTACAGATGGTGGGAATTGTGATAATATGGATACGTGACAAAATCTAAGGCAAAAAGAAAGCGGGGACTTTATACAATGAATAAAGGAATTGCAAATTTTGATTATTATAACCCAACGCACATCGTGTTTGGCAAGGACCGGATCGGCGAACTGGCGACACTGATTCCGACGGACAAGAAGGTGTTAGTGCTTTATGGTGGCGGAAGTGTGGAGCGTTTTGGTACGCTTGCGAAGGTTCGCGAGGCGCTTACTGGACACACGTTTGGTGAGTTTGGTGGGATTGAAGCGAATCCTACATACGCGACGCTGTTACGGGCGATTGAACTCGTGAAGAAGGATGGCTATAATTATTTGCTGGCTGTCGGCGGTGGTTCTGTTATTGATGGAACGAAATTCGTTGCGGCGGGCGCGCTTTTTGATAGTGAGCCGATTAATATTTTTGGTAGTGGGATTGGTGAGGGACTTCCGATTAAGGAGGCATTGCCGTTTGGTACGGTGTTGACGCTTCCTGCGACGGGTTCTGAGATGAACAGTGGCGGTGTCGTGAGCATTGTGGAGAAAAAAGCGAAACTTGGTTTTGGTAGCGCTGTGACGTTTCCGCAGTTTTCGATTCTTGATCCGCAGTTGACGTATACGTTGCCGAAGCGCCAATTGGCGAATGGTGTGATTGATTCGTTTGTGCACATTATGGAGCAGTATATGACGTATCCGGTCGGCGGAATGGTGCAGGATCGATTTGCGGAAGGCTTGCTTGAGACGCTGATCGAGATTGGACCGGACGTGGTGGATGAGTCGAATCATGACTATAATCTGCGTGCTAACTTTATGTGGGCGGCGACTTATGCGCTGAACGGGACGCTGAACAAAGGGGTTCCGGGTGACTGGTCGAGCCATGGTTTGGGTCACGAGATTACGGCGCTGTACCATATTGACCATGCGCGGACGCTGGCGATTGTGTTGCCTTCGCTGCTTGAGATTCGTAAAGAGCAGAAGGGCGCGAAGTTGTTGCAATATGCGGAACGTGTTTGGCATATTACGGACGGGACGGATGATGAGAAGATTCAAGCGGCTATCGATAAAACGCGTGCTTTCTTTGAATCACTAGGTGCTCCGACGCACTTCAGTGATTATGAGCTTGGCGAGGAAGTCGTGGATGCGCTCGTTTCGCAGCTTGAAAAACATGGTTTGACGGCTGTTTCTGAACGTGGGGATCAAACGCTTGATGTTAGTCGTGAAATTTATAAAAATGCCTTGTAATATCGGCTAATTTTTCTTGTACTCTTGGGACGCTGGGCGGTTTTTAGGCTCGGCGTCTAACTGAGAGTATATTTTAATAGGGAAGAGGGGAGTCAGGATGAGGACTATTCAAGATAGTAGTGGTAAGACGTTTTTTGGACATCCTAGAGGGCTCGCGACGCTGTTCTTTACGGAATTCTGGGAGCGTTTTTCTTATTATGGGATGCGCGCGATTCTTATTTTCTATATGTATACGGCGGTTGTCGATGGCGGGCTTGGCTTTTCACAGGCTACAGCGACGGCGATTATGTCGATTTATGGTTCGCTTGTCTACATGTCTGGCGTTATCGGTGGCTGGACGGCGGATCGGATTTTAGGGCCGCGGCGCACGATTTTTTACGGTGGTGTCCTGATTATGGTTGGGCACATCGCTCTGTCGTTTCCAGGGGGCGCGACGGCGTTATTTGTGTCGATGTTCTTTATCATTATTGGAACGGGCTTTTTGAAACCGAATGTGTCGAATGTTGTTGGTGACCTTTATCCAAAAGGCGATCAAAAACGCGATGCTGGGTTTAGTATTTTTTACATGGGGATTAACTTGGGGGCTTTTATCGCGCCATTTATCGTGACGAACGTGTCGAATTCGGCTAATAGTTACCACGCTGGGTTTGGTGTCGCGGCTGTTGGGATGGCTGTGGGCCTCGTTGTATACGTGATTACTGGAAAAATGTATTTGCGCGATGCTGGGAAAAAAGTTCCGAATCCGTTAAAAAGTGCCGAGAAGAAAAAAATGTCTGGCTTGGCGTTGGGATTAGTAGTTGCGATCGCGGCGATTGGTACGATTGTGGCTTGGCTGCAAGGCGGATTTACATTGCAAACGGTGATTATGACGGTCACGATTATGGGTGTGATTATCCCGCTTATTTATTTTATTGTCATGATGACGAGTAAGAAAACGACGAAGGACGAGCGTTCGCGACTTACAGCTTACATACCTCTGTTCCTTATTTCGGTCATGTTTTGGATGATTGAAGAACAAGGATCAACAACACTAGCCCTATTTGCGGCAAACCGAACGGATCTTAGCGTCGGCAGTTTTGAATTATCGCCGGGTGTATTCCAATCACTGAATCCGATGTTCATCATTATTTTATCGCCTATTTTCGCATGGATTTGGACGAAGCTTGGAAAACGGCAACCAGGAACACCGCGAAAATTTGCGCTAGGTCTGTTTTTTGCAGGTCTATCGTTCGTGATTATGATGTTGCCGGGATTGCTTGCAGGAAACACGACCACCGCGGTGAGTCCGATGTGGCTGGTGCTGAGCTTCTTTATCTGTATCGTGGGTGAGATGTGCTTGTCACCGGTCGGCTTATCGGCCACGACAAAGCTAGCGCCAGCGGCATTTGCCTCCCAAACGATGAGTGTTTGGTTCTTGTCAGACTCGATGGCACAGGCGTTTAACGCGCAAACAACGCAATTCTTCAACGCAAAAACGGAGATCTTGTACTTCGGGATTTTCGGATTTGGTGCGGTAGCGTTCGCGATTTTACTATTCCTCGGCGCACCACTGCTCAAAAAATACATGCGTGGCGTGGATTGATTCATGAGATTGGGCGTTTTTCTTATTGCGAGAAGAGCGCCTTCTTTCATTGCAAAACGCCGCTGGGCTTGATACACTAAGGGTATCTTTTTAAGAAACGGTGGTGCTTGTGAAAATGGCTGGGAAAGTGACTTTATATGTGACGCGGCACGGAAAAACGATGCTGAATACGACGGAGCGGGTGCAAGGTTGGGCGGATTCGCCACTGACAGCAGAGGGCGTTCTTGTGGCGGAGCAGTTGGGACGAGGACTCGCGGATACGAAGTTTGAAGCGCTTTATACAAGTGATCGTGGACGGACGCTTGAAACGGCGGATATCGTGATGCGACATGGGGCTTTTGAATTGCCTGTGAATCAGTTGAAAGGATTGCGCGAGTTCGGTTTTGGTAAATTTGAAGGCGAATACAATCTGTTTATGTGGGAAACGGTGAGTAAAATGCACGGATTTGATTCTGTGGAGGCGTTTTTTGAAGTACATAAGCACGATGCGCCGCGGGTTATGATCGATGCGGTAGCGGATATGGATGAGACTGGCATGGCGGAGAATTGGGATATTTTCACCGAGCGGTTGTTGCAGTCGCTGGATTTGATTTGTAGTGAGCAATCGGATGGCAATGTGCTCGTTATTTGTCACGGGATGGTCATTAATATCTTGCTTTCGCTACTTGATCCAACGCGTGTCGATGGTCCGATTGAAAATGCGAGTGTGACTAAAATCAGCTATGAAAACGGCAAATACACGGTGGAATCGGCGAACGATATGCAATACGTAGCGCGTGGGGTCGTTAAAAATTAAGATAAAGGGATGAAGAACAATGAATGACATGGAAGAAGTACCGATCAAAAAACGAACAACTTTCTTAGGCTTTATGGCATTTTTACTAGGAATTCTATGTATTGTTATGATTTTTATGAAGCCAGTGGAGATTGGATTTGTCACGGCGAGTAATTGGTTTATTGTGATTTTTGGAGTGGCGGTTTTAACGCTGATTTTATCAATTTCAGGAATTGCTAGAGAACGCGAACGCAATTTTTTCCCAATTATCGGATTTATTATTTCGATGGCGTATATCGTGTTCTGGATTATTTTCTTCTTATTGATATTAATCGGCGTGATGTAATAAATAAGTGAGATGGAGGAATGAGAATTATGTATAAAACGAATAGTTTAGTTTCTACTTTTTTAACGTTTAGTGGTGAGGCAGAGGCGGCGATGGATTTCTACGTTGAATTGTTTGGCAAAGATGCGAAGGCGTTAGGGAAGACGTATATTGGCGAGAACGATCGTGGCGAAACCGGCAAACTGCTCAACGGTACCTTTGAGATTCGCGGTCAATCATTTATGGTCATGGATATGGAAGCCGAATACGCGACACCATTTTCATGGGCAACAACGATTTTGGTGCAATGCGAAGAGGAATCAGAATTTGATCGCTTATTCGCAGCATTTTCCGACGGGGGCTCTGTTATGATGGGTCCTATCGAATTACCACCATTCAAAAAAGTAACATGGGTAACCGATAAATTCGGCGTTACATGGCAATTAGTCTGGTAAATTAAAAAGGTCCACCGTCTCTCGAAAATAGGAGCGGTGGACCTTATTTTTATAACGTTATCACGCGTGGATTTTTGCCAGTGAAGCCTTGTTCTAGAATAGTCATGTTGGTTAGCGTTTCTTCATCGCTGACTAGTTTTGGTGTGCCGTTTAGGATGGCGTCGTGGAGCTGATCGTAAAGCCTGCCGTAGTCGCCAAGCGGTGTTGGTACGGTTTCTTCTACTGTTTCGCCGTTTGCATCGACATAAACGAGCGTGCCATAGCTGCTTTCTGGGTCAACGCCAAAATCGGTCTCGCCGGGCATCACGCCAGCCTTCAGATACGTTTCTTGTTGATCGATACCGTATTTGACAAAACTACCTTTTGTACCGTGTAGAATGAATTTTGGATAGAGAATGTTCACTAAATGGCTCGTTTTGACGATGACTTTCAACGTTGGATAGAAGAATTGCACCTCGAATGTGTCATCAGGATTGTTCGGATTGCGGACGGAGCGAATGTCGTAGCTGACTTCTTCCGGACGGCCGAATAGATCGATAATCTGGTCCATCATGTGAACGCCAAGTCCGTAAAAAGCGCCGTCATAATATTCGCCGGGCGCGTCGGGAGCTTCTGGACGGTAGTAATCCATATGCGATTCGAGTTCGACAAGGTCGCCTAATTTGCCACTAGCTAACACTTCTTTAACGGCTAGGAAATCACTATCGAAGCGGCGGTTTTGATACGCCATCGCGATTAAGCCTTTTGATTTAGCGAGCGCGAATAGTTCTTCCGCTTCCTCCGAAGTCGTGCAGAACGGTTTTTCGACCAGCACATTTTTGCCGTTTTCTAGGGCTTTTTTAGCGAGGTCATAATGCGTGCTTGCCGGCGTACAAATGCTTACCAACTGGATTTCGCCGTCTTGCAAAAGCACATCCAGATTATCCGTAAACTCGATTTGATGTTGCGCATATTCCGCCTCGAGTTCAGGCTTGCGGCGGTGATTGTAAATCGTCTTAATGCGGATATTGTCGCGGATGAGCGTATAAGGCATATGATACCGCGTCGTGCTCTTCCCAAATCCGATATAACCAATAGTTAAAGTCATAAATCTTCCTCCTAAGAAAGAGGCTCCGAACGTTTGCGCGCTGGGGCCTCTTGTTTTATTTACTCATTAATAAATTTCACGCAAACTGGTTCTGGAACGTGGATGTCTTTTTGAAGTAACGTCAGCACGCCGGTTTCTTTATTCACGCCAAATACGGTGACATTATTCGTGTTTTCGTTGGATACTAGCAAAATTTCACCGCTCGGATCAAGGTCAAAGTCACGAGGACCAACGCCTTCCACAGGAGTAGTTGCCGCCAAGCTCAATTTACCTTCTGCATCAATCGCAAAAGTCACAACCGCATCTTGCCCGCGATTAGAAACATAGAGGAAGCGACCGTCGTTGGAAATGTGAATCGCGCTACCTTTATTTTCACCACTAAAATCAGCTGGTAAAGAAGGGATGCTTTGAATTTCCGTCAAGGCGCCAGTGGCTTCATCATAAGCCGCGACAACAACGTCAGCCGCCATTTCGGTCATAATGTATGCAATTTTGTCATTAGGATGGAAAACAAGGTTACGAGGACCACTTCCGCCTTTGACTTTCAAATCGCTCACTTTTTCAAGGTTACCATCGTTCAGCGCATACGTCGTCACATAGTCCGTTCCAAGATCACACGTGATGACAAATTTCTCATCCGGCGTGAATCCTGCAAAATGGGCATGTGCCTTTTCTTGACGCTCTTTGTTCGGGCCAGTACCAACGTGTTGAACCGACGAACTTGGAGCTTTTAGTGCGCCGTTTTTCTCTGTTGGGTAAGCCACAATTGTTCCTAAATGATAGTTCGCTGAAACGACAAAAGCGCCGTCTTTCGATGCATCGACATAACAAGGAGGATTTCCAGCTTGGACTTCTTGGTTCAAATAGTCTAGAGAGCCATCTTCTTTAACCGCAAAAGCAGCAACTCCGCCATTTTCACCGTCTTTCGCCACGGAATAAAGGTATTTTTGATCATCTGTTAATTTCAGGTAAGTCGGATTATCCATTTCGCCAGCAAGCTTATTCTGCGTAATTTCACCCGTTTTTTTATCAATATGAAGGCGATAAATTCCTTCACTTTCTACTTTGGTGTATGTACCAATGTAGGCGATTGCTTCTTTGTTAGCCATAAATCATTTCCTCCTTTAAGCGTTATCTTCTTTATTATTATAGCACAGCTGGAGAAAAGTATAGGCTTATAAAACTATGTTACGAAATTATTACAATTGTTTCTGGATTTGTGCTTATTTTAGCGATTAAAAACACATTTTTAGCGAAATAAGTGCTTTGAATATAAAAAAACAGGATATTTCCTGTGTTCATCTGATATATTTATAAAATAATTGTAATATAAACGTAATAAAAGTATTGACTTAGAAATAATTATGGTGTAATATAAAGATATCGAAAGGGCGCCCCTTAGAAAACTTATAAAACTGCAATTATCCCATAAAAACTAATTTTGAAGGAGAGATTATGATGAACAACGTAATGAGCAAAAAAACAACTAAATTGGTGGCAGCAACAGGATTGGCGTTAACACTAGCATTTACAACAGTAGCAGCAGGAGCTTTTACGGTAGATGCAGCACAAACAACACACTATACAGCGAAACCACAAATGGTAACAGCGAAATCAGCAGTGAACGTTCGCGCAGGTGAAAGCACAACTTCAAAAGTACTAGGCACACTGAAAAAAGGCGAAAAAGTTTACTTCGTGAAAGACAATTATGGATGGAGTAAAGTTACTTATAAAGGAAAAACAGGCTACGTCGGCACTCGCTTCCTAAACATCCCAGGCAAACAAGTTAGCACAGTGAAGAAAGCAGAACCAGCAAAAGCTGTAACACCAACAAAACCTTCAACAAAAGCAGCAACGACAGCACCGAAAAAAGCACCAGAAGTTAAAAAAGCCGCAACAAAAACAGTCACTGCTAAATCAGCCGTATACGTTCGCGCTGACGCAAGTAAAACAGCTAAGATCCTCGGAACACTGAAAAAAGGTGAAAAAGTAACATTTGTAGCAGACAATCATGGTTGGAGCAAAGTCATTTACAATGGCAAAACAGGCTATGTAGGCACACAATTTTTGAACCTAAAATAAGTTTTCTGCAACAAGAGTGAAAGTTGTGAAGTAAGTAGGATTGCATCACAAAAATGAGTAACTCATCACATAGATTTTTGCACAAACTCCCCCCACGAAGTACGAAATAGGACGCGAACTGGTTTTTACAGATCAGTTAGCGTCCTATTTTGTTGCGCCAAAAAAGAGCTGTGAATTGCTTTTTTGTATCGGCTGGGTATAATGAGATGCAAGAACACGTAAATTTTTTTACTTATTTTATGGGGGTGTTTTGTATGAATCATTTCTTTTTACAACTAATTGCAGAAAAAAAGGTTAGGCGACAAATCAAGGTATTGCAGAAAATTTACGACGCTAAATTCCCTCTCACAGTAGATGAGATTGCAGAGGATTTGGATATTTCCAAAAGAACGCTATCGAGAGACATCAAGGATATCGAGCACTCGTTTCCAGAACAAGAAATATTAGAACTAAATACGGTGTATGGCTATTCCATTAATCACACGCATTACGTCGATGATCTGATAGTTAAAATCTCTGAGGAATCGCCGTTGCTTCTTATTGTGAACGGTGTTTTTCAGGGAGAGTCCAAAAGTATCGATGAGTGGGCAGATGAATTGTTTCTATCGACATCGACGCTGCACAGATATTTAACATACTTGAGAAATATATTAAAGGAATTTAAGCTTGAATTATCATTAACGCCGATAGCATTTCTTGGTGAGGAAGTAAATATTCGACATTTCTTTTTCAACTTCTTCTATAGTATGAATGATATCTCAACGATAAGCCACCCAACAGAAGCTGAGTATGAGTTGCATAAGAAAGCATTAGCTGGATATGACGACATCACAAAAATCAGTAATACTTTGCAGCATAGAAGGGCACTATACTGGATTATGGTAGTAAATACACGAATTAAACAAGGGCATTTCGTCAAAATAAACCCAGAGCTAAAAAAACTGCAAACGCAAATGGATACCTACCAGGTTATAGCCAAATTAGCAGAAATTTTAATTCCGATGTTACCTGCTGCGGGTGTACCAGAAGATGAGATTGTTTATATGGATTTGTTGACAATGGACACCTATGTATATTCAGGAGACAAGGTGTTAAGCGGTTTTCATACAAAGACAGAAATGGATGCGGTCGATGCTTTTCTAATGAAATCTTTTCAAGAGTTAGGACTAGGCTCGCCTGAAAAATCAGAATTAACCGTTTTCATTGCCTATCTACGCAATCAAATATTACTATCTAAACTAACACCACTATTTCAAAAAAATGTTTTTGAAGTGAATCGTTTTATAAAAAGTAGGCATGCGGCTTTGTTTTATAAATGGACAGAGCTATTGGCAAATGACCCGATTAAACAAATCGCTAAAATAGAGTATATAGAAGATGTCGCAGTGAATCTGGCGATGTTTACTCATTATTTTGCATATAATCAACAACTCAAGGAACGTAAACGACATATTTTATTTACATTCGATGGTCCAAACGCTTACCTGAATTATTTAACAACATTAGTAGAAAAGTTCAATATTAAAAATGTTGAAATCACGCTTATTACGAATCATCACGCTACTAATGAGATTGTGGAAGAACTTAATGTGGATGTTGTTGTCTGCAATTATAAGGATGATAATGAAATTCTGAATTGTGAAATGTATAAGACTGAACGGGTACCGACAGAATATGATTGGGAGCAAATTAGGAGTATCGTTTTTTATATGGATGAAATCCTGTAGATAATAAAATAGTAGAGAGAAACTCTAGTGCCAGCAATTGCGGATACTAGAGTTTTTTATTTGAAAATGGAATGGCGGATGTTGAAGCCAAATTTGATTTCTAATCGAAAACTAAAAATGGTTTAATAGAATTAACAACAAGAACTAACGAGTGTAATAAAATCAACAATAAAACTTAGTTATAGTGTAAATTCATAGGCAAAGACATTCAGAAGTCATAAAAAAAAGTCGAAATTGTGACGCTGACTTAACCGTGTTTTAGCAAGGAATACGATTAGCACAGAAGGAATAAATGATCATTAGTAATGTAGTATCAAGTTGAAAATATATGGGAAAGTGATTTTTGACCATATTTTCATGTAAAAAAAAAGAACGGAAGGTAGTAATATTAGTTCTAGTAATCCCGAAACGGAATGGAGGGATGTAGTGGATTACCTTACAATAAACAAGCTGCTCATTCGTGATAAGACCGTTCTACAGAGTATTATAAATTCTAGCGATTTTGAAGAAAATACTCTACAAAAGGCCGTTATTAGAAAGGGCGAGCGGATTGTACAAAATACGGATAATAATATTTATATAATCAAAGAAGGCTATTTAGCTAAAATGATTGCTCACGAAAAAGATGCAGATAAAATGGTCTGTCAGGCTTTCTTAAGCACATCAGATATCGTCTGGGGAAATCAGTTTTCTGGTGAGGTGGGTGTTATCTACGAACCACTTAGTTCAGCGATAGTGACTAAAATAGACGCAAACACATTCTTTAATATATTAGCAACACATCCATTCTTTACGGACGTCCTAATAGAATCATTGAATCGCAATGAGGAACTTGCCAAATTATATGCACAGCAATTTCAATATGAATTGCGAGAGCGAGTTATCAAGCTGTTCGAACAAATGGGGGTACAGATTAGTATTAATAGATACGCTTTACCCAGAGGACTCGATAGTTATTATATCGCAGCATATTGCGGAACAAGCAGAACAAGCGCAAGCAGAATAATAAGAGAACTAAAAAAAATGGATATATTAAAAAAAAATAATAATGGTATTCTGACTTTTAGTAAAGCTAAAATATAATAATTCTGGGTTTATTAGTATATCCCACCTCACCTAAAAAACTTAAATTCAGAGTTAGAAAGGATAAGAGGCTAGCAAAATCAGGTGAACAAAATACAAATCTAAGGAGATAAACATGCAACAATCAACCAAAAAAAATTACAAAAGTAAGATTATTAAAATCACAGCTGCTACAGCAATTACCTTATCTAGTTTAGCATCTCTACCATATAACCTAATGACAACTGAGGCTATGATGGCAAGTGCAGCAGAGTTAACGAAATCAGTAGATGTAGCAACGTTTGCCCAATTTAAAACAGCTTTAGAGGATGCAACAGTTACAGATATTCAGCTGAAAAATAGTCTCACATTGACAGCATCTATTACAACAACAAAAGGGGCTATCAAAAATATCCATGGTAACGGTAATTTGATAGACTTAAAAGGCTATAAAGTACTTTTAGCAGATGGTGCTTCAGGTTTAGTAGAAAATGCGACAATTACAAGTGCATCAGGGAATAACTATAGCTTATTTTATTCTGAAAATACAAGCACGAAATTAGTATACCGTGATATTAATCAATCAGGTGGGTACTTGCCACGTATGGCAGGAGAGCTTAGGCTAGAGGGAAATATCACACATTCGACTACTGGTGGAAATAATAGTTTCGAAGGTCGTAACCTAACCATTGCTAGCGGGGCAAACGTCCAATTCACCAACCCAACTTCAGGAGCATATTCTTCTATCGACATGAATGCGACGTACGGACCATCTACGCTTCTCATTGAAAAAGGGGGCTATCTAAATATAGATACAGCTGCTACGACTTGGTCTGGAATATGGTTATACCAAGGTAGTAACATGATTGTTGACGGTACTTTAGATTTGAAAACTAAGTTGCATGGGATAAATGTTCAAAAAGGTGCTGAATCAGCAACAATCACGGTATCTGGAGAAATGAATATCGACTCTCAAGATAAGGCAATTCTTGGTGACATATCCAAACTGGAATTTTTAGAAGGAAGTAAGAGTAAGATTAGTTCAGCCTCTACAACTTGGCCGCTAACTATTGGTACGATGATTTTGCGAGATAATTCAGATGTTGAGATAGAAGCAACTTCAACGGCGGGAAGTCACAGTGCTGTTACGCTTAGTCAAAAACAAAATACACAAGGGTTTACTGCAGAACCAAAAGCTAATTTCTCTATCACTACAAACAATGGGAAAACAGCGATTGATGGATATAGTACAAGCCAAGCAGTTAAAATCCAAAGCGCAACAGGGATTACAACATGGACGGCATCAGATTTAAAATTGAATGCCCCAGGTACACCTTATAATGGTCCATTTACAGCTTCGTATCAAGTGTTAAGCCAAGTGAAAAGTAACCTTACATCTAACAATGCAGATTTCCAAAATAATTTTGATACGAAAACAGCTAGTAAAATTGCATCAGGAAGCTACTCTGTATTAACGAAAGATGTTGAAACATTAGACCAAGCGAAAAAAGCAGTAAATGATCTATTTAAGGGAAGTAACCCAATTAACGATATTACAGATACACTAACGCAAGCTGAAATTGATAATGCGAAAACACTTGTTAATAAAGTAACAGACCAAACGCAAAAAGACGCATTAAACAAGGACATTGTAAAAGCACAACAACAACTAGATCAAAAAAATGCAGCGATACAAGCAGAAAAAGATAAACAAGATGCAGCAACAAAAGCAGTGAAAGAACTATTCACAAATGACGATCCAGCAACAGATACTATTAAAGACGCGACAAATCAAACAGCGATTGATAATGCCCAAAAAGCAATTGATCTTTTAGCGGCAGGTCCGATCAAAACGGAAATGCAAAAAGATCTAAATAGAGCGCAAGAATTATTAAATCAAAAAAATGCAGAAGAAGCAGAAAAAGCTAAGCAAGATGCGGCGAATAAAGCAGTAAAAGAACTTTTCACAAATGATGATCCAGCAACAGATGCTATTAAAACAACAACAGATCAGACAGCAATCAACAACGCGCAAAATGCGATTGATTCGGTAACAGATGAGCCAACAAAAGCAGCGATGCAAAAAGACTTAGACCGAGCACAAGAACTTTTAGATCAAAAAAATGCAGCACAAACGGAAAAAGAAAAGCAAGATGCAGCAACGAAAGTAGTCAAAGAATTATTCACAAATGACGATCCAGCGACAGATGCTATTAAAGATATAACGAAGCAAACAACGATTGACAATGCACAAAAAGCAATCAACCTTTTAGCAGAGGGTCCGTTGAAAGTCTCCTTACAAAAAGATTTGGATCGTGCGCAAGAATTACTAGATGCACGTCAAGCAGCTGCTGATGCAGAGTTAAAACAACAAGGTGCAGCAAAATATGCGGTTAACCAACTATTCCAAAATAACTCACCAGCAACAGATATCATCAAAGATACGACAACACAAGCAAGAATTGATGATGCGCAAGAACAAATTGATTTAGTGACAAATACAGATGTAAAAAAAGCATTACAAAAAGACCTAGATCGTGCACAAGAATTATTGAATGCGAAACAAGCAGCAGAGAAGGCAGTGAATGAATTATTCACGAACAACAGCCCGGCTGGGGATACCATCAAAGATACGACGAATCAAGCAGCGATCGATAAAGCCCAAGAATTGATTCAAGGCCTGCCTGATGGAGATTCAAAAACAGCGCTACAAAAAGATTTAGACCGCGCTCAAGAATTACTAGATCAAAAAACAGCGACACAAGCAGAACAAGCTAAAAAAGATGCAGCAGATAAGGCTGTAAAAGAACTATTTATCAATGATACGCCTGCAAGTGATGCTATCAAAGATACAACAAAACAACAAGCAATCGATAATGCACAAAAAGCGATTGATCTATTAGTAGATGGACCAGCTAAAACAGCTATGCAAAAAGATTTGGATCGTGCACAAGAATTATTAGATGCACGTCAAGCAGCAGCAGATGCCGAGTTAAAACAACAAGGTGCAGCAACGTATGCGGTGGAACAACTATTCCAAGATAACTCACCAATCACAGATGTCATCAAGGATACAACAACACAAGCAAAAATTGACGATGCACAAAAACAAATTGATTTAGTGAAGACAGAAGATGTGAAGAAAGAATTGCAAAAAGACCTAGATCGCGCCCAAGAATTATTGGATATGAAAAAAGCAGTGAATGAACTATTCACAAATGACGATCCAACAAGCGGTAAAATAAAGGATACAGTAGATCAAGCAGCGATTGATAAAGTACAAGATTTAATCAACATTTTACCCGATGGAGACATGAAAACAGCCTTGCAAAGTGACTTAGATCGTGCGCAAGAACTATTAGATCAAAAAACAGCAACACAAGCCGAAAAAGAAAAACAAGACGCGGCAACTAAAGCTGTAAAAGAATTATTCACAAGTAATGACCCAACAACTAATGCTATCAAAGATCCAACGAATCAAGCAGCGATTGACAAAGCTCAAGATGCGATTAATACTTTAGCTGATGGCACTGTAAAAACAGCATTACAAAAAGATTTAGATAAAGCGCAAGAGTTACTGGACCAACGTAATGCAGCACAAACAGAACAACAAAAACAAGATGCGGCAAATCAAGCGGTGAAAGAACTATTCACTAATAATGATCCTGCAAGTGATACCATCAAAGATACTACAAAACAACAATCGATTGATAATGCACAAAAAACAATTGATATTTTAGCAGAAGGTCCAACCAAAGTAGCATTACAAAAAGAGTTAGACCGTGCCCAAGAATTACTAGATGCACGTCAAGCGGCAGAAGAAGCAGAGTTAAGGCAACAAGGTGCAGCGAAATATGCTGTAAATCAATTATTCCAAAATAATACACCAGCATCAGATGCTATCAAAGATACGACAACACAAGCAAAAATTGATGATGCACAAGCAGAAATTAATGCAGTGAAGGATGCAACAATTAAAGCAGCTCTCCAAAAAGATTTAGACAGAGCACAAGAACTACTGAACGCTAAGCAAGCAGGGGATAAAGCTATCCAAGATGCAGCTGAAAAAGCAGTGAAGGAATTGTTTAGCAATGACAATCCAGCAAGCAATGCCATCAAAGACACGACAAATCAAGCAGCAATTGACAGCGCAAGAGCAGCGGTACAAAAAGTCACAGATCCGGCGAAAAAAGCAGCATTGACAGCCGATTTGGACAAAGCTCAAAACTTATTAGATGCTAAAAAAGCAGCACAAGACGCAGCAGATAAAGCAGTGAACGAATTGTTCAACAATAATAATCCAGCAAACACAATCAAAGATGCGACAAATCAAAAAGCAATTGATGATGCCAAGACAGCAATCGAAAAAGTCACAGATGCAGATAAGAAAGCAGCCCTACAAAAAGATTTAGATAAAGCACAACAACAGCTAAATGATCGCAACACGATTATACTTGCTATCCCACAATTGAACCCAATGACAGAGGCAGACACAGTATTTAGCGGTAAATTAGATGTTTCGCAATACAATCCTGGAACGATTCGTATTTATATCAATAATGCACCGGCCACAGTTGTGGCGGTTGACGCTAACGGTAACTTCTCATATAACATTGGAAACCGTAAAGCTGGTGATGTTATCGGCGTAGATTACAAAGATCGTACTGGTCAATACAATGCCAATACAAAAACATCGATTACGGTAACACCAATAACTAGCAACGTAACTATCAACAAAATGACAGAAAATGATGACACAGTTACTGGTAAAGTAGCACCAAATGCAAAAGTAAGATATGTTGTCAATGGTCAAGCAGTAAATGTTGGTTATGCAGATGCAAACGGTAATTACTCGATGTATATTGGCAAACAAAAAGTAGGAACAGTTGTCGGTGTAGAAGTATTTGACCCAGCAACAAATAAATACAAAGCTGCAGTAACAACAACCGTACTAGCAGTGAATGTTACGATTCAACCAATGACAAACGCAAATGACACGGTAACAGGAACAGCCCCTGCGAATGCAAAACTAAGGTTCTTAATCAACGGTGTAGCAGTAAACGTAGGAACAGCCGATGCGAGTGGTAACTACAGCAAATATGTAGGAACACAACTTGTAGGAACAATGGTAGCGGTAGAAATGCTGAACCCTGAAACAGGAAAATACGAACTTGCGAAAACAATCACTGTAACAGGAGCGCCAAAAAGCACGGAATATACAGTGAACGAATTGACAACAGACGGCGATACTCTTACAGGTAAAGCCCCAGCAGGAGCAAAACTAAGATTCTCTATCAACGGTAACCTAGTTAGCGTTATCACAGCAGACGCATCAGGAAATTACAGCAAATTTATTGGTAAACAAAAAGCCGGCGCAGTCGTTAGCGTAGAGCTTTTAAATGAAAACACAAACCAATATACAGCACCAAAATCAGTAACAGTTACAACTGGAACAGGTAATGCAACATTGGCACCAGTCATCAATACAATCACAGAAGGTCAAGGCGTAGTTACCGGTACAGTTCCAACGAGCATCGTACAAGTCAGAGTATGGGTAAACGACGTTGCACAAACAATGGTATCTGCAACAAACGGTAACTTCACATGGACAAAAGCAAATCTAAAAGCCGGCGATACAGTCAAAGTAGACTATAAAGATGCTACTGGAACTTGGATTTCAGCAGAAAAAGTTGTAACAAAATAATAAAAAACGAGCTGGGACAGGAAAACGGTTTTCCGTCCCAGTATATGAAATCAGTAACATAATAGAATGGCGGATGTTGAAGCCAAATCTGATTTCTAATCCATTCTCAAAAATGGTTTAATAGAGTTAACAGCAAGAACAACAAAGCAGTCAATACAGCCAAAGTTTTAACAAAATAATAAAAAATGAGCTAGGACGGGAAACACAGTTTTTCCGTCCTAGTATATAAAAATAAGCGAGGTAATAGAATGAAAAAATTAGCAATCGGACTCGTAGCAGTAATTGGCCTCACATCGGCACTTACAGGATGTGGAAATCCATCATCAGAAAAAGACCAAACAGAAACAAAACAAGTAGCACAACAAGAAACAGTAAAAGCAACAGACCAAAAAACAGTCAAACTAGGCGATCATGTAGATTTTCTAGGACTGATTGTTACATTTGAAAAAGCCACCTATTTAGAAAATGACAAAGGCGTCAAAAATAGTGTGATGAAAATAGATATGAAAGTAGAAAATAAATCCGCTGCATCACGTGGCTTTACAACAATCGATATGGAGATTAAAGACAGCAAAGGCAAGAAATTAGCGATTTATCCAGGCGAGAACCTAGGTGAGAAAATCAAACCAGGCAAGTCCATCAGCGGTTCAGGCTATTTCACAGTGAACGGCAATGCACCATACACAATCACCTACAAAGACCAAGACTCAGATAAAAAGGCTTCATGGAAAGTGGAGGTTAAATAGCATTGGAGCAAAAAACAATTGAACTAGCCGACTTTTTATACGTGTTAAAAAAATGGTTCTGGCTCATCATTATCCTATGTATCGTTGGTGCAATGAGCGGATTTGTTATTTCAAAAGAGTTTATGACCCCAATCTATGAATCTCAATCACAATTAGTTATTAAGCAAGAACAACCCAAAAATAACACGACTACAACGTCAGAAACACAGAGTAACATCCAGCTCGTCAACACCTACAAAATCATCCTAGTAAGTCCAACTGTGCTAGAGACGGTAATCAAAAATTTAGACTTACCAGAAACAACAGCGCAACTAGCAAAACAAATATTAATCGAGAACTCGAAAGACTCTCAAGTGCTTACTGTCAACGTATTAAATGCAGATCGTGAACTAGCAAAACAAATAAATCAACAACTGATCCAAGCAGCAACGAAAGAATCCGATAAAATCATGTCCGCCAATAATATCCGAGTTTTGACCAAACCAACTGAGAATATGTCGCCGGTTAAGCCGAATAAAACATTGGTGATTGGCGTGGGATTCATTGTCGGGCTCCTCGTAGCTATCTCGATTATTGTTATCAAAGAAACGATGAGACAGCATATCAGAGATGAAAAAGAGCTGCGAGCGATTATTAAAGCCACCCATTTAGGCAATATAAATCAATTTTGATAGGAGAAAATGTATGCTATCACTATCTCGGAAAAAAAATAAACCACCAGTGAATCGACTAGCCCAGTTGGGAGGAAATAAGTCAGTCAATGAACAGTTTCGCATTATTAGAACGAATATCGAGTTCGTCTCCATGGGACAAAATAACGTGTACCTTATCACATCAAGCATTCCCGGAGAAGGTAAGTCCACGATAACATCGAACATCGCGATGACTTTTGGTCAGCAAAATAAGAAGGTATTACTGATTGACGGCGATATGAGACGACCGACACAAGACAAGCTATTTCGCAGGTTAAACAATGTCGGATTGAGTACATTGCTTGCCAACCAACACACATTGGAAGAAGCGATTCAACCGATTGAAGAATACAACATCGACTTTTTACCAAGTGGCCCCGTTCCACCTAATCCCGCTGAATTACTTTCCTCGACTAAACTTGAAAAACTACTGGAAGAATGCAAACAGAAATACGATCTCATTTTCATTGACAGTCCGCCACTGATTGATATTGCCGATGGACCAATTTTAGCGAGTAAGGTAGATGGAACTTTTCTTATCGTACGAGCATACAAGACATATAAAGCGGAGATTCAGAAAAGTGTACAAATACTAGAACAATCTAATAGTAAAGTCATGGGATATATTCTAAACGATGTGAAAAAACAAGGCCAGGGCAAAAACTATTATGTCTATTAAATGATAAGGATGCGTTTATAAATGGAACAGACTAATTTTCAACAAGTAAAAAATACGTTAATACTAGGTGCTGGCGACACGGGTCATATTATTGCTAAGAAAATCATGAAAGAACAAGAGGGAACATTTAAAATACTTGGTTTTCTAGATGATGCAAAAGAGAAACAAGACGTTAGCCTAGCTGGTGTTTCAGTTATCGGAACTTTAGCAGACTTACAACGGTTGATCAAGCTATATGATATAAAGCTAGTTATTGTCGCTATTACGAACATGGATCGAATCGCTTTTACAAGAATAGAGAGCCTTTGTAAACTTGCTGACGTAGAGTTGAGACGAATTCCATGCATTGAAGACTTACTTTTAAAAAATGAGCCGCTCATCAATTTAGCAGATATTCCAACACAATCTTTATTAAATCGTGAACCAATTCAGTTAAATGATGCGGCTATCAAACAGCAATTGCATCAGCAAACGGTATTAATCACAGGTGCTGGAGGTTCCATCGGTTCGGAGATGTGTCGCCAGCTTTTGAAATATGAACCGAAGTCACTGATACTGCTTGGTCATGGTGAGAATAGTATTTATCTGATTGAGCAAGAGTTGCGTGAAAAGGCTGGGAATACAACGCTTATCCCGGTTATCGCGGATATTAAAAATCGCCAACAAATGCATGAAATCGTGGGAGAATACGCTCCGAATGCGATCTATCACGCGGCAGCGCACAAACACGTAACATTGATGGAGACAAATCCACATGAAGCGATTAGCAACAACGTGATTGGAACAAGAAACATTAGTGAAGCGGCGGATCGATTCGGCGTACAATCGTTTGTGATGATTTCATCGGATAAAGCAGTCAACCCAACAGGCGTAATGGGTGCATCCAAACGAATGTGTGAAATGATCATCCAAGAATTCGCACAAAAAAGCGCTACAAAATTCTCGGCGGTCCGTTTTGGAAATGTACTCGGTAGTCGCGGCAGTGTTGTCCCAATGTTCAAAAAACAAATCGCTAAAGGTGGTCCGGTGACGGTAACCGATCCGCAGATGACACGATTCTTCATGACGATTCCCGAAGCGGCGAGCCTCGTTTTACAATCTGGTGTTTTCTCACAAGGCGGCGAAATCTTTGTTTTAGATATGGGTGAGGAAGTCAAAATTCTAGATTTAGCGAAAAATATCATCCGATTATCGGGCTATTCCTTAGATGACATTGAAATTAAATTCACTGGTTTACGCCCAGGCGAGAAACTATATGAAGAATTATTGCTAGAGAATGAACTGGAGCCTCAACAAATATATCCTAAAATCTACGTTGGTAAGACAAAATTTGTGAGTTTTGAAACGTTGCATAGAATTTTAGAAAACAACGACAAGTGGACAAAAGAGGAACTGCGCAAAGAGATGTTGGCGCTAGCGAATAGTAAACAGGTAACGCAAGAAAAAAATAATTTAAAAGTCTAGGTGGTGAGTCGTTTGAACTGGTTGTTTGCACACGATAATCGATTCTTGGAAGCGGAAGATGGGCAAGTATACTCGGAAGTGGCCTTCTCGTATAGCAATTGGGAACGCTATGTGGCGCATGTGGATCAGCTCACTGTCATGGCGCGCATGGAGTCGTTGGGGGATTTGGATACGAAGTTTTTAAATCTTTCAAGTGGAGAAAAAGTCGTGTTTGAAGGCATGCCAAATCCATATGGAATGAGGGCTTTTACGCCATTTCCACGAGGATACAAAGCGATACTCGCGGCGGTTGAAAAAGCGGATGGCGTCATCGCTCGCTTACCTTCAGAAATCGGCTATATGGCAGTCAAAGCAGCTCGGAAAACGAAGACGCCTTACTGTATCGAAGTCGTTGGCGATGCTTATAACGCCATGGCGACGTACGGCGATTGGAAAGGGAAATTGTACGCTCCTTTTGCAGAACGGAAAATGAAGCGAAGCATTAGCAAATCCCAACATACGCTTTACATCACGGACAGACACTTACAAGAACGTTACCCGACGAAGGCTCAAAGCGTCTCTTGTTCCAATGTAGAACTTTCCAAACTAGCAATAGAAACAATCGAGCGACGCCAAGCAAGAAATGCGAAGCCAGCAGAAAAACTGATTATCGGCATGAATGGTTCGTTATCTTCGCCTTACAAAGGTTTTGAAACTGCTTTCCAAGCGCTTGCAAGTATTCAAGCGGGCTTACCGCCGTTCGAGTTTCGCATTTTAGGGCGTGGATCGAAAGAAGATTGGCTTGAAACGATTGAGCAACTAGGTTTAACAGAACACGTCGTTTTTTCAGGAACATTACCACATCAAGCCGTCTACGAATGGCTGGATGATATCGATATTTTCCTGATGCCCAGCAAAACGGAAGGGCAAGGAAGAGCTTTAATCGAAGCCTTATCAAGAGGTTGCAGTTGCTTAGGGTCGAACGTTGGCGGCATTCCAGAACTCATCACCGAAGAACAACTACACGAGCCGAATGACACGGCTGGACTAGCGGATAAATTAGTCGAACTTGCAAACAATCGAGAACAGCGACAGCGATACGCCAAGTTGGCTTTTGAACGAGCAGCAGTTTTTCAGAGAGAACGATTACAAGACATCAGACAACAATTCTTTCAGGATTTTAAAAACACCATACACAACAAACGAAATGAGGAATTATAATAATGGCTAGGAAAATTGCAGTCGTAGGTCTCGGCTATGTTGGCTTACCAGTAGCAGTCGCCTTCGGACAAAAGGAAAGCGTCGTCGGATTCGATATTAATCAAGGGCGCATCCAAGCACTTCAAAATAATATCGATACGACAAAAGAAGTAACCACAGAAAACCTGAAAAAAGCAAAGATTGATTTTACGTCAGATGCAACAAAATTACAGGACTGCGATTTTATTATTGTCGCTGTACCAACCCCGATTACCAACGATAAACAACCGAATTTAGCGCCGTTAATCAGCGTCTCCCAGACCATTGGCGAGAACCTAACGGAAGGAACGATTGTCGTGTATGAATCTACGGTATACCCAGGTGTGACCGAAGAAGAATGTGTGCCAGTCCTCGAAAAATACTCCCAATTAAAAGCTGGTCAAGGCTTTTATGTAGGCTATTCCCCAGAGCGAATTAACCCCGGTGATAAGAAAAACACCTTTTCCTCTATTAACAAAATTGTATCTGGCCAAACAGAACCGATAACAGAAATTATTTATGAGACGTATAAGTCCGTGATTCAAGCGGATGTCTATAAAGCAAGCAGCATCAAGGTAGCAGAAGCCGCTAAAGTGATTGAGAATACGCAACGAGATTTAAATATCGCACTCATGAACGAATTTGCGATGATATTTGATCGGTTAGATATTGATACATCCGAAGTGTTAGCCGCAGCGAAAACAAAATGGAATTTCCTGCCCTTTGCACCAGGTCTTGTTGGTGGGCATTGTATCAGCGTTGATCCTTATTATTTAACACACAAAGCGCAGATGCTTGGCTACGATCCACATATGATTTTAGCCGGTCGCCGAATTAATGACGGCATGAGCCACTTTATCGTGTCTGCTCTCATCAAAAAAATGATTGCCGCGGACTTACCGATTAAAAATAGCGTAGTTACGATTCTAGGCGTGACTTTTAAAGAGAATGTTCCTGATATGAGAAACTCCAAAGTGATGGATATTATCGCTGAATTAAAGCAATTTGGCATCGAGGTACAACTTTCAGATACCGTATTGGCAGCGGAAGGAACGAAGCTTGAGGATGAACTCGTACCATTTGCGGAGTTGAAGCCAAGCCACGCGGTGATTATGGCGGTACCACACGCAGATTTCCTGACAACAGGTTGGGAAGGGTTAGCAGATTTAGTCGCGCCAGGCGGGATTTTCATGGATGTGAAAGGTGCGTTAAATAGCGCGGAAAAACCAAGTCATATCGACTACTGGAGACTATAATATGACCAAATTACTCATGGGCGTGACGTCATCGATCAGCCTACAACTTCTCCGAGGACAGCTAGAATACTTTAGCAACCGTGGTTACGACGTGCATCTGATTTGCTCGCCAAGTGGAGAGATAGATCAGATGCTACCGGAGAATATCACCGTGCACAACGTAAGCATGACGCGCGAAATATCACCATTTTCCGATCTACTGTCGTTGCTCCGAATTATCATGATTTATTTAAAAGTGAGGCCAGACATCACCAACGTATCCACGCCAAAAGCCAGCTTACTTTGCATGATAGCGGCATTTCTAACACGTACGCCGACACGCATTTACTCGGTAATTGGACTAAGATTTGAAACGTGTACAGGAAAAAAACGAAAACTACTACACTTCATTGAAAAATTAGTATGTAAACTAAGCACGACATGTCTCGCGGTCAGCCCTAGCTTGAAGGAAGTTTTGGTAGAAGAACGACTAGCACCGCGAGAGAAAATTCACGTGTTGGGTTCGGGGAGCTATAACGGCCTAGACCTAGCGGAATTCGAGTTAGACGCAGCGGAAGTTGAGCGTTTGAAGAAGCAATACGTGCCGGATAATCAGCGCAAGGTCATTGGTTATGTGGGACGGTTGACGAAAGATAAAGGCATCGATGATTTGGTGGCCGCGTTTACGGAACTTTCTGCGGAACACACGAATCTCACGCTACTCTTGGTTGGTGATTTTGAAGCGGGTGATATGGTTTCACTGCTAACGCAAAAGCGAATCGAGGAAAATCCACATATCGTAAAAACCGGTTTTGTCCCTAAAACGGCTTCCTATTATCGCCTGATGGACGTGTTTATTTTACCGACGTATCGTGAGGGCTTCGGAAATGTTATTTTAGAGGCGGCTGCGGCGAATGTGCCTGTTGTTACAACGAATGTGACGGGGGCAAAAGATGCGATTATTCCGAATGAAACGGGGCTACTAATCGAGGCGGGGCATGTAGCGGGTATGAAAAAAGCGCTGATGACCCTACTGGAAGATAACGAGCTGGCCGAGAAGCTTAGCAAAAACGGGCGCATGCGAGTTGGTCGGGAATTTAGATCGGAAATTATTTGGCAAGAGTTAGATAAGGTCTACAGAGAAACGGAGGTCGATAAGCAAGATGTATACGAAATGGAAAAATAGTACGGATCGGTGCCTAGCCATCGTGATGCTATTGTTACTATCGCCATTGTTACTAGTTATCGCCCTACTCGTATGGGTGAAATTAGACAGGAAAATCATCTTTTCGCAAGAACGCGTAGGTTTGCACGAAAAGATTTTCAACATATATAAGTTTAAAACGATGACAGATGAGCGGGACGCAGAAGGTAAATTGCTACCAGATAACGAACGACTTCATGCCTTTGGGAACGCATTACGGAAGCTGAGTTTGGACGAGTTGCCACAATTAATTAATGTAATCAAGGGCGACATGAATTTTATCGGACCACGACCATTGCTAAAAGAATACCTCGCTTTTTACTCAGAGGAAGAGAAGAAACGTCACAACACGAAGCCTGGTCTCAGTGGTTGGGCACAAGTGAACGGGCGCAATAGCATCAGCTGGCAGGAGAAATTTCAATTAGACCTCTATTATGTCGAAAATCAGTCGCTGAAATTAGATATGCTCATCTACAAAAAAACGATTTTGAAAGTGGTTCGTCGAGAAAATGTGAATACGTCAGAGCAAGTGACGATGGAAAGGTTGGACGAGATTAAACATGCTTAAAACAAAGAAGATGATTCCGTTAGCAGTACCTCACATGAGTGGTATGGAAGAGAAATATATTCAGAAGGCTTTTCAGGAAAATTGGATTGCGCCATTGGGCTCGAATGTAGACGGATTTGAAGCAAGTATCGCATCGTATAATCACGTTTCGGATGCAGCGGTTGTTTCTTCTGGAACGGCGGCTATTCATTTAGCGCTTCAACTTTTAAATGTTGGTGCCGGCGATACGGTATTTTGCTCCACATTTACGTTTGTTGCTAGCATCAACCCAGCGTTGTATCTTGGCGCGAAACCAGTATTTATCGATTCGGAGGAAGAGACTTGGTGCATGTCCCCATTTG
Source organism: Paenilisteria newyorkensis (assembly GCF_000766145.1). Classification (GTDB taxonomy): domain Bacteria; phylum Bacillota; class Bacilli; order Lactobacillales; family Listeriaceae; genus Listeria_A; species Listeria_A newyorkensis. Next base: position 37,486 of record NZ_JNFB01000047.1, read on the forward strand.
CTCTCAAAGCCGCATTAGAAGACGCGCGACAAAAGAACCGACTACCAAAAGCAATCATCGTTGTGCATATTTATGGACAGTCCGCGAAAATGGATGAAATCATCGCTTTGGCTAACGAATACGGGGTTCCAATCGTAGAAGATGCCGCGGAAGCACTTGGAGGTACGTATCGAAATGCCCCACTTGGAACGCTTGGCGACCTCGGTATTTTCTCTTTTAATGGGAATAAAATCATTACGACATCGGGTGGCGGTGCTTTAGTGGCTAAGCAACCTGAGAAAATCGCAGAAGCCCGCTTTTTAGCTAGCCAGTCTAAAGAGGACGCACCGTACTATTTACATCACCAAGTTGGTTATAATTATCGCTTGAGCAACGTGCTTGCTGGGATTGGTATCGCGCAAATGGACGTTTTGAATGACCGGGTGGCTAAAAAACAGGAGATATTTGCAGCGTATGAAGCGGGATTAGCGGATGTTCCGGGCTCAGTGATGATGCCGGAATTGGATGTTGCAACAGGAAATCGGTGGCTTTCGACCATGACTTTTGATACGGATGGGAAAACACCGGAAGACGTGATGGAATTATTGAAGGCGCAAGGGATTGATAGTCGTTTATTGTGGAAGCCAATGCATCAACAACCACTTTTCCAAGATGCGCCGTTTTATGCGGATGAAGCAGGAGATGTGGCGACAAAATTGTTCGAAACGGGGTTATGTTTGCCATCTAGCACGCAGATGACGCAAGAAGAACAGGAATACGTGATTGACGCAGTAAAAAAAATTCTCAGCAAATAATTTGAAGGATGTATGAATAAATATGCCAATAAAAATTCCTAAACAATTCTACGTTATAGCAGTAAATGTAATCATGTTAGCCATTGGTGTTTTTGTGACTTTCTATGTGGCAGGTAATACCAATGCGAGTGGCTATAATCGACTCTATTTATTACCATTGACGTTTACGGTCAGCTTCTTGTTCGTCTTTTCGCGAATCTTATTTCAGCGGTTCAAAGTATTTATCATTGTCTTTACTGGTATTGGATTTGCTAGGTTTGTCGTGTTGCCTTATTTTATCGTATTTAATGATTATTATGGAGGCAGATCACCAGAACCACCGCTTGCAGGCTCGATGGAAACTGCGATTTATTTAATGGTGTATGAGCTGATTGTCGTGACGATTGTCATTGGGATACTTGATTACTTTCAAAATAAGAAATACAAGCCGAGAAATACGCAGCAACCTTTTGATGAAACGAAAAGTTATTTTGGTTATGTGGTATTTATCGTCGTGGCTATTGTGGCAGCGCTAGGGATACCGAATGTCATTTCATCGATTAGTTTCTTTATTCCAAAACCAGATTTGGTGGATGTGATGGAAGGCAGTAATGTGATGGTCATGCTTGGCGGTTATATGTTTATTTTAGCGAAGCAACTTGTGTTCATTATGGTTACGTGGTGGGCGCATAAGAGGCACCGGGCAACGAGTCAGTTACTCTATGTGTGGATTGCGATAGGTGCTTTATTTGCTAATATTGGAATATTTATCGGTACGAATCGTTCAGATATTGTGTTAGTTGCGATTGTTAGTTTAGTGACATTTCGATTGTTGTTTCCGAAGTATTTTAAACTCGTTGTGCTACTTGTCGTCGGGATGCTCGTTGGAATTCTCTTGATTATGAGTACGGTGCGAAATATTGCATCGATATCTGGCGGTACGAGCGGGATTACGGATTTCACGGATAATTTGCAAGTGTATTTTGGTGGGCCGTATAATGTGGCGATGGCGCTTGAAACGAAACTGATTTACCCGGAAGCGCAGAATTGGAGTGTACTATTTTTCGATATTTTCAGGCCGATGATTGGGGTCAATATGTTGGTGAAAGATTTGCCGTTTGAGTATTCGAATATTTTCTTTAATCAACGCTATTTTTATTCGGATCATGCGACGCAAATTTTGCCGATGATTGGTCAGGGAAACCTGTTTTTCGGATATCTTTTGTCACCGTTGTTATCTGTGTTAGTGGTGTGTCTCGCTTATTTCATTCAGTCCAAAATTGATCAAACGCGTTCTATCGAGATGTTCTATTTCCTTACCTTAGTTTGTACGAGAATGGGAATGTTGATGGGACAGAATACGATGAATATTATCAATGATCTCAGTTATAACTTGGCTCTGTTTTTAATCGTGTACTATGTGAATCGCAAAATTGTTTACAAGAAACGTCTAGGAGATGTGCATTATGAATAAGAAAAAATTGTTTTTCCGATATGTGTTACCGATGCATTGCATTCAATTGATTACTGCGCTGATGCCAAATACGGATATTACGACGAAAATTCGTGGTCGGTTGATGCGTCCATTTTTCAAGCAATGTGGGTCTAATTTTCGGGTTGGGGCGCGGGTTATTATTAATCGTCCGGATTTGATTAGTATTGGGGATAATGTGTATATTGCGCACCAATGTTATTTGAACGGGACGGGCGGTTTGAAGATTGAGCGGAACGTTTCTGTGGGGCCGATGTGCGTGATTGTGACGTCGAAACATGTGTATGAAAATGGTGCGGTTTCGATGGATTCTAAAGCAAGCCGTGTTGTCATTGGAAAAGGTTCGTGGCTCGCGAGTCATGCGGTGATTAATGCTGGTGTTACGGTGGCGGAAGGGACGACTGTTGGAGCGAACGCGGTGGTAACGAAGGATTTTGAACCACATACGGTGCTTGGTGGCGTGCCAGCTCGTGTGATTCGCACGCAGGAAACATCTTTATGAGTTTCGCCGCGCAAATGTTCAATAATGCCTTCTTCCTGACTTTCGTTAAAAAGGGGTTCGTCGTTCTTAACGGGATTATTAGTTTGATGCTGGTGGCTAGATACTTCGGGCCTGCGATGCGCGGGGAATACATGTTTATCGTCAATGTTGTAATTGTGGGAACGACGATTCTGAACTTAGGTATTTCGCTGATTTACCCGCATTTTAGAAAACAAGATAAGCGCGCGAAAAATCTCTTTGTGAGCTATTCTTTTCTGCAGTTTTTTCTGTATTTGATTATTTCTATGCTTATTCTGGTCTTCACGAAAGATGTGATTGTAGGTCTAAGTGCGTTGCTGATTAGTGTGAATGTGTTGAATTTGCAAGTGACACAGATTAATCTCGTGGAAAATTTGAAGCAGCAGTCGATGATTATTATTATTTCGTCGCTTATCAATACGGCATTGATTACCCTCGCTTTTTTTCTGACGAGTGAGAATTTGTATCTGATTTTGATTATTTTCGGATTGAAAAGTTATGTATCGATGGTGTTTTCTTTAGCATCGTTGTGGGATAAGGATTTTAAGTTTACGATTGTTCCGGTTAAATATAAGAAGATGACCGCGCTGGCCTTTCTCCCGTTATTGACTTCTTTCTTGATCGCGATTAACTATCAAGCAGATATTATTATTTTGAAAATGATGTCTGTGGATTTTTATCATATTGGGTTGTATAGTACGGGTGTGGCGCTTGCGGAGTATTCGTGGATGATTCCGGATATTTTTAAAGAGGTTATGTTCCATCATAATGCGCGAAAAGATGATATCAAACGCATGACATTTTCGATTCGATTAGGTTTCACAGCGGTTGTTTCCGTTGCGATTCTGGTCATTGCTTTTGGAAAACCAATATTGGGATTATTATTTGGAGCTGATTTTGTAGCAGCGTACCCGATTGTCGTATGGATGTTTTTGGCGGTTCCTTTTATGGTGTATACGAAAATTATTGGGACGCTGTTTTCGGCAAATGGCGGTTGGCGATTTTACTTCACGACCTTGCTTATTAGCGTGCTACTGAACATCGGCTTGAACGTGGCGCTCATTCCATCGTTTCATATTTATGGTTCTGCGTTTGCTTCGGTGATTTCGTACGCCTTTTGTGGGATGACGATGCTATTTTGGTTTAAACGGAAATATAAAGTGCCGTTTCGCGATGTATTGTTTGTGAAATGGGAAGATATGCAGAAGTTGATGCCATTTTTAGCTAGGAAAAAAGCATCGTCGGTGGAATCGCTCATTATTATTGGCGACGGTGGACATAGTAAAATGGTGCAGAATATTGTTCGGGAGAGTGGGACATATCGGCTGACCGAAGTGTGGGATGATAAGTATCCTGAACCTGTGGCGCGAGACGGGATTCTCTACACTTCATTGGACGAAAAATTGCAGAGCTTGACGCAAATGGATAGCGATGTTGCTTTTTTTGTAGCGATTGGTGATAATGAGATTCGGAAAAAAATCGCTAGAACATTGGCTTTAGCTGGGAAAAAATTCGCGGTGATTGTTCATCCGACTGCGTTTGTCGAAGCAACGGTGGAAATCGGCGAAGGTAGTCTGGTCATGGCTGGATCGATCGTTCAGGCGAATACCGTACTCGGGAAACATGTGATTGTAAATAGTGGCGCTACCGTGGAACATGACATTTCGGTTGGGAATTTTGTTCATTTTGCTCCAGGAAGTGTTGTGACGGGCGGATGTACCGTTGCGGATAACGTGTTGATTGGCGCCGGGAGTGTCGTCGTGCCGAATATCAGCATTGGAGCGAATGTCGTTGTAGGCGCGGGCAGTACATTGACGCGAAATCTCGAAGAACACAGTAGAAAAAAGACCGAATAGTGCGGGAAAAGTAGCCCGTCATTATTCGGTCTTTTAGCTATTTAGATAATACCTTCCGTCAACATGCTATCGGCAACTTTGAGGAAACCGGCGATGTTGGAACCAACGACTAGGTTACCAGATGCATCGTAAGCAGATGCCGTGGCGCTAGCGTTTTTGTAGATATTTTTCATGATTGATTTCAAGTGAGAATCTACTTCTTCAAAAGTCCAGCTCATCCGGATACTGTTTTGAGCCATTTCTAGGGCTGATACGGCAACTCCGCCAGCATTTGCAGCTTTGGCAGGTCCGAATAAGACGCTATTCTCTTGGAAAACAGCAACTGCATCGAGTGTGGATGGCATGTTCGCGCCTTCTGCTACAGCGATGACGCCATTTTTAACGAGCGTTGCGGCTTGATCTGCGTTGATTTCGTTTTGTGTCGCGCAAGGCAGAGCGATGTCAGCAGGTAATGACCAAATATCTCCATCTGCGACAAAAGTGGCGTTTGGATGATGCGTGGTGTATTCGCTGATACGTTTGCGTTCTTGCTCTTTTAATTGTTTCACGGTTGCGACGTTGATGCCGTTTTCGTCTAGGATGTAGCCGCTTGAATCGCTACATGCAATGACGGTTGCGCCAAGTTCGTGGGCTTTTTCGATGGCGTAAATTGCGACGTTACCTGAACCGGAAACGATGACTTTTTTGCCTTTTAGGGAGTCGCCTTTGTCTTGGAGCATTTCTTGTGTGAAGTATACGACGCCGTAACCTGTTGCTTCGGTACGTGTTAAACTTCCGCCGTAGTTCAGGCCCTTACCTGTTAGCGTGCCGGCATCGAAGGCGTTTAGGCGCTTGTATTGGCCGAATAGGAAGCCGATTTCGCGAGCGCCGACACCGATGTCACCAGCTGGAACGTCGGTATTTGGCCCGATATATTTCTGTAATTCGGACATGAAGCTTTGGCAGAAACGCATGACTTCATTGTCTGTTTTGCCTTTAGGATCAAAGTCGGAACCACCTTTACCGCCACCGATTGGAAGGCCAGTTAAGGAGTTTTTGAAAATTTGCTCGAACCCAAGAAATTTGACGATGCTGCCGTTTACGGATGGGTGAAAACGAAGTCCGCCTTTATATGGACCGATAGCGCTATTGAATTGCACGCGGAAACCACGGTTAACTTTGACATTGCCGTTATCGTCTACCCAAGGGACGCGGAATGTGATGAGTCGTTCTGGCTCGGTCAATCTTTCTAAAATTCCAGCTGCCTCATATTTCGGCTCTTTCGCTAAAACAGGGACTAAGGATTGTAAAAATTCTTCTACTGCTTGGTGAAACTCTTTCTCGGAAGGATTGCGTTTTTTGACTGTTTCAAAGATACGCGCCGTGTAATCTTCGGCTGCCTCGACTTCTTTTGACACTGTTGTTGGTTGTACCATACTTGAATCGCTCCTCGTGGTTTTATTTTAAGTGAGAATAAACGTATCATTGAATGGGATATATCCGACTGCGTTTGTTCTTGGTTTTCAGGATTTGGCTGTTCTGAAATTTCACTTATAATGTTAGTTTACATGAAAAATGGGAAGGATACAAGGTAAAAAAACGATTTTTCTGATTTTTTTAACAAGGTGCGCAATTTACAAACGCTTTCTTTGAGTGGCGTCGGAATGTTACAATGGGAGGGAGTTTTGAAAAGAAATGAGGGAATGGATAGTGTACAAAGATGAAATGTTAGAAAAAGGCTTTATTCGATTCGATGCGGGGGCGGATATTGGTCGTTTATATAAGAAGGATGCGGCTTGGATTGTGGAGCAGTTTGGCGAGATTGAGCGGGCTTTTGAGGATTTGCCAGTCGATGTTTATGCGGCTGGGCTTCATCGATATCGCCGGTTTTCGCGTGCGGTTATTTTGCCGTGGTCGAATCGGGTGGAATGGTTGCCAGCGATGGTGAATGCGGATGGGGAGGAAGTTGCGGAGTATTTCCAAGGCGCGTTTAATCCGGAGTTTAAGGATGCGTATCGCAGTTTTCCAATGTTGCAAAAGGAGATGCTGGAAAATGAGCTTTTGAAGCGGATTATTCAGTTTGATTTTGCTCAGACGTATTGGGATGCGCGGGATATGGTGATGCCGGTGAATGTGGGCGTTCATTTCGTGAAGTTGAAGGTGGAGCAGGATGGGGACGAGGCGGTTTCATCGCCGAACTGTTTGCATCGGGACGGGGAGCCGTTTACGTTTGCACATTTGGTGAAGCGCCGGAATGTCGTTGGTGGTCAGAATGTGATTGCGACGGTGGATGATGTGGATCAATTCCCAGAAGATATTGATGCGGGGCATATTTTTGCGGATTTTGCGTTGACGAAAAGCTTGGAGTCTTACGGGGTTGCGGATGTGGCGGTGAGCCATTATGTGAGCGCGGTTCGTAAAGGGAGTAGCGATGCGGCTGGAGAGCGGTCGATGATTTTGATTGATTATCAGCCGACTGTTGTGAAGCCGCTTTGATTAGAAGGATATTAGATATAGACCATGGAGTATCAAAGCAACTGTACTCCATTTTTAAATAAAATAAAATTTCTAGGAGTAGTTTATGAGATATGTAGATGATGTGGTACGAGAAGTCCTATCAAATATGCCAAACGAATGTAATTTTATTGACTACAAACAGATTCCATATAAAAAGGAAAAATATGCAGATTTTATTAAAGATGTGCTGGCTTTTTTGAATTGTATTGAAAGTCTTGATCGAGATAAGTTCATTATTATAGGAGTGGAAAATGAACGTTTGAGAAAAATTGGATTAAAATTAGATATGCCAGATGATGCGGCATTTCAAGATTTACTAGATAAAATAAGCCCTAGGCCATGTGTTTCAACTGGAACGATATCTTTTGAGAATTTAGATTTTGGGTATATTTGTATACCCAAAACTAACAATTTAAGACCTTATGCTACTAGCCATTCATATCCTTCAAATAATCCAATTGTAAATGCTGGGACGTATTATATTCGAAAAGGTAGTAAAAATACAATAGCTGATCGGTATGATCTAGAGAAAATTTTTTCTTTACAGAATCAAGAGCTGCCTATATTGCCATCGCTTAAAGAAGAAACGAGTAGGGAATACTCTGCTGATTTAGCCTTATTTGCGCTAATAGGTGGATGGAATCATACTAATCATTTCGATAAAGAGATTATTGAAAAATTTATCCAAGAACCATATGATTCTTGGATAATTAGGATAAAGGATGTTCTTCAAGGTGAAGGGTCCTATATAAATTTTCATAAAAATATTTGGAGTACCAAAGGCAGAGAGACCCTTATAAGAAATATGAAAAATAGTTACTACGATTATATTTTTGATGATTTGCAAGCCGTTATTGTTGAGGTATTGTCGGAAAGAAATCCAAAGTTTGATTTAAGGGCAGATGAACGATGGCTGTCCAAATTTTATGATAAAAATACAAAATATTCAACTCAGTTAAGAACGGGTTTAGCAGAGGCACTACCTATTTTATCATCTATGACGGATATATTTCCAAACAGTAGTAGAGTTATGTTGGAAGATATAATTAGCAATACAGTGCATACCATTCTAGATACAAAGAATTGGGAAGTTTGGGCGGGATTAGAATGGTATTTACCAGCTTTGGCAGAAGCGGCACCTGCAGTATTTATTAAATCTATTGAAGAAAATATACTCGCAGTGAAGCAATTATTTAAAGAAACAGAGAATGATATTGTTTCAAGGACATACTCTGGGGGCTTAACTAGAGCGATAGAACTAGTTGCATGGGATCCTGAAAATTTTGTCCATGTTTGCTGCGTGATTGTAGAAGTAATGAACAGTGAGGATTCCAAAGAACAATCGAATCTAGTGAATATACTGTCGAAAATACTTTTACCATGGCGACCTCAAACGCTTGCTCCCGTATCTAAACGAGAAACTGTTGTAAAAATTTTACTGAATGAGTATGCTGATATTGGATGGAAATTACTAATGAAATTAATTCCAGGTGTAATCACGACTACTTCGAGTACTTATAAACCAAAATGGAGAACTACAGTTTTGGATGAAGTAGACCATAAGATAACTAATTTAGATTATTACTTGCAAAATGAAATTTTTTTAAATCTTAGCATAGAGTATGCTGAATCAGATAGTCAGAGGTTAATAGACTTGATTAATGTATTGGATAATATTTCGGATGACTGGCGTGTCAAATTTTTAAATGTAATATGTGCCGACAGCATTGTTGCAAGAGATGATGAATATAAGTATATAATTTGGGAACGTCTTTCTACAGTTATAAATAGGCATAAAAGATATAATCATACTGATTGGGCTTTTTCAGATATAGATATAAAAAGAATGGAGATAATGAGAGATAAAGTTGAGCCGAAAGCTCTAAATGTTAAAAATAGAATTTTTTTCAAATCTAGTAGATATGATTTATTTTTCTCTGAGGATAGTAAAGAAAATTCAAAACAAATTTTTAGTTTTCAAGTAGAGGCTATAAAAGAGATTCTGCCAACTGGGTTAATAGAGTTATTCAAATTCAATTCTGAAATAGAAGATTCTTACTCTCTGGGATTTTGTTTTGGAAAAGTTGATCAAAGCTCTATAAGTTGTAATGATGTATTTGTTTTTTTAGATATAAAAGATAGTAAAAAAATAGATTTCATTCGGGGCTTTGTTGTAGGGAAATATCAATTATGCGGTTTTGACTGGATTGAAGAAGTTGCCTTTCAAGTTATGGATAAGTTTCAAAAAGCAATTATATTTGCTGCTATGCCATTTTATATTGATACATGGATTTTGGTTGAAAATATAATGGGGGATGAGCAAGAAGAGTACTGGAACCTTGTCGATGCTCTTCCATATCAAGCTGTTGGATTAGATGATGCTATCCAAAAATTAATAGAGTTTGGTTGCCCAATTAAGGCAATAGATTGCATAACATATCAGATTGATGAAGGAATGCGGGTTCCCTCAGATTTAGCGTTTAAAGCTTTGACCGATGCTACCGAAGAGCTTAATGGTCAAAGGAGCGTAGCTTTATACAATACTAGAAAAATAATTAGATATTTGCAAAAGCAAGAGGGGGTAGCAGAGCGAGAGTTAGTTAGAATTGAATGGATGTATCTGGCTATTATGGGCGAGGAGGGGTTAACTCCTGTAACACTCGAAAGAAAATTGGCAACGGAACCTGCTTTCTTCAACGAGATTCTTTGTCTAGCGTATAAAGAAAAGGGAGCAGAAAAGAGAGTACTTACTGGAAAGGAAGAGACTATAGCAATCAATGCGCATCGTTTATTAAATTCGTGGAGGATAATTCCTGGTTCAGAGGCTATAGGTGAGCTTGATAAACAAAAACTCACTATCTGGATAGATGAAATGAAGGAAATGGCTGCTAATTCTGATAGATTGGATATGGGGCTAAATGTTATAGGGGGGACCCTTTATTATGCACCCGCAGATAAGGACGGACTTTGGATTAATAAAAATGTTGCAGAGCTGTTAAATAAAAGAGAAGAAACTATCATGAGGGATGCATATACTACCAAAATATTTAATGAGAGAGGTGCTCATTTTATAGATAGGACTGGAGCAGAAGAGTTCCAATTAGCAAGTCACTATTTTGAAAAGGCAGATCAACTTGAACTAAATAATTTTTTCCGATTAGCAAGTTCAATGAGGGAGTTAGCTAGAGATTATGAAAGACAAGGAAAAAAATATATAGAAGAGTAACAATCATCAACAAAAAACACACACGGGGGGAACCGCATGTGCCTGTAGGGAGTTTTAGGAGTGTGTGGTGGCGACGATATAAAAGGGATATCAGGGAATTTTTATGGTATAGGATGCATTCTCCATATGGAGCAAAGCGAGTAATGCTCGTCTATTTTGAATAGGAAATGAGTTTTCTTTTGAAGCGTGTATTAGGTCTTTAAAAGAAAGCTCATTTTTATTTATCGTCGCCGCCACATCATCTTGGGGAAAAGATGACTTGCTCCAATAAAATAAGTATAACGTTAAATGGGGAGCTCTAACATCGCTTTGGCTTACATTTTGAAACGGAAATGTGACAGTTTTGTCAGGTTGCGCGTATTAGATTAAAATGTGATGAGAGTAAGCTTAGAGACGTGTTAGAAGGTATTATTTTGTATCTAAAATGGATGCCAGAGCTTGGATGCATGCTTCGTTTTCGCTGGTCGATCCGATGGTAATTCGCAGCCAGTTTGGTTTTAGCCCGGCGCGCACGATGAAGCCTTTTTGGAGTAGTTGGTTGAATAGGTCGGTGGCGTCGCGCTCGGTGTCGAAAAAGATGAAGTTGGCGTCGGATTTGTAGTATGTGAGGCCGCGTGTGTCTAGGAAGTCGTACCATTGTTGCAAGCCGGTTGTGTTGGCGTTGACGCATTTTTCGACGAATGCTTGGTCGGCGAGTGCGGCGGTCGCGGCGGATTGGGCAATGGATGAGGTGTTGAATGGGAGCCGCACGATGTTGAAGGGCTCTATTAGTGCGTCTGGGATGATGGCGTATCCGATGCGCAAGCCTGCCAAACCGTAAATTTTGGAAAATGTGCGCATGATGATGAGGTTTGGAAATGGCTCTAGAAGCGCTAGTGTGTCTGGGTATTCTGCGGTTGTGGCGTACTCGAAATAGGCTTCGTCGCTGATGACTAGGACGTCTTTGGGTACGGATTCGAGCAGCGCCAGGACTTCTTGTTGGGTGGAAATTGTGCCTGTCGGGTTGTTTGGATTGCAGAGCCAGATGATTTTTGTGCGCGTGTTGACGGTGTTTGCCATAGCGGTGAGATCGGATTTTCCGGTCGTTTCGTTGACTGGGATGCGAATCGTTTCGGCGCCTTCAATCGTGGCGTGTAGGGAGTACTGGGAGAAGGTCGGCGCGGCTTCGATAATGTTGTCACCTGGCTCTAGGACGGCGCGCGAGATGAGTTGGATAACGTCATCGAGACCGGAGCCGAGCAGGATATTATCTGTCGGAACATCGTGAAAAGCAGCGATATTTTCACGCAAAATTCGGCCGGCGCCATCGGGGTAATAGGATAAGTCGATGGCGCTCTCTTTCAGGATTCGCGTGACGGCTTTTGATGTGCCGAACGGGTTTTCATTGGATGCTAGTTTGGTGATTTTTTTGAGCCCGAGTTCGCGGCGGACTTCTTCTAGTGGTTTGCCCGGTTTGTAGGCGGATAGGGTGTTTAGCGATGATTTTACCATGGTGGACCTCCTTATAATTCGTCGATAGGTTTGCGGTCTTTCGTGACGCTCCGTTTGCCTTCGCGTTTTTCGAGTTCGCGCGCGATGTCATCTGGCGTCAAGCCCTGCTGTGCTAAGAGTACGAGGACGTGATAAGTCAAATCGGCGAGTTCCGATGTGAGTTCTGCGTTGTCGTTATTTTTCGCAGCAATAACTACTTCGGTCGCTTCTTCGCCAACTTTTTTTAAAATTTTATCCAGTCCGCGGTCGAATAAATAATTCGTATAGGAGCCTTCTTTTGGCGTGGTTTTCCGGTCATTGATTTGGTCGAAAAGTTCGTTTAGAATCGTCATTTTTCGGTCACTTCCTTTTCTAGATTGAAGAAGCAGCTGTGCGCGCCGGTGTGGCAGGCGGCTCCGATTTGGTCGACGCGGATCAGGAGTGTGTCGTTGTCGCAGTCGGAGCGGATTTCTTTGACGTGCTGGAAATGGCCAGACGTCGCGCCTTTATTCCAGAGTTCGTTACGGGAACGGGAGAAAAACCAAGTCGTGTTTGTATCGAGCGTTTTTTGGTAACTTTCGTCGTTCATATAGGCGAGCATGAGGACGTCACCTGTCGCGTCTTCCACGATAATCGCGGGGATGAGGCCTTTGGAAAAATCGAGTGTCATGGCCGAATCGCAACTCCTTTCTCTTGCAAAATTTGTTTGACTTCTGGAATTGTCATTTCGCCGTAATGGAAAATCGATGCGGCGAGTGCGGCGTCAGCGCTCGTTTTGGCGAAGACTTCTGCCATGTGATCGGCGTTTCCGCAGCCACCTGATGCGATGACGGGGACCGGGACGGCGTTACAGATGGCGTCGGTGAGCGCGATGTCGTAACCGTCTTTAGTTCCGTCGCCGTCCATGCTCGTTAGCAGGATTTCGCCGGCGCCGAGTGATACGGCTTTTTTTGCCCATTGGATCGCATCAAGACCGGTATCATCACGCCCGCCGCGACTGTAAACGTGCCAGGAATCATCTTCGGCGTGATATTTGGCGTCGATCGCGACAACGATGCATTGATTGCCAAATTTAGCGGCGCCTTCCGCGATTAAATCGGGATTTTTGAGGGCGGCTGAGTTGAGTGAAATCTTGTCCGCGCCAGCTTGAAGGAGGGCTTTCATGTTCGCGACAGAATGGATGCCTCCGCCGACGGTAAGCGGGATAAAAACTTGTTCCGCCGTGCGTTCGACGACATCAATCATCGTGCGGCGTTCTTCATGGGTTGCTGTGATATCAAGGAAAACAAGTTCGTCCGCGCCAGCTTCATTGTAGGCCTTGGCGATTTCGACAGGATCACCGACATCGGTTAGCGACACGAAATTGATGCCTTTCACGACGCGTCCATCGGTTACATCCAAGCAAGGAATGATGCGTTTAGTCAGCAAGATTCTCCACCTCCGTAATTTCTGCCATCGAAATATTGCCGTTATACAGGGCTTTACCGCAAATCGCGCCGTATAAACCGAGCTCGGAAAGTTGCTCCAAATCCTGTTTGCTACTCACGCCACCCGACGCGATAATATCCACAGAAACCGCTCGTTGCAAGGCTTGAAGCTGCTCTAAATTCGGACCTTCCAGCGTACCATCTTTGGCAATATCCGTAAAAATGATCGTCTGCACGCCACTTTTTTCAACCTCTTTCGCAAAAGTAAGGTAATCCGTAGCGCTCACATCGAGCCAACCAGACGTTGCAACAAAGCCATTTTTCGCGTCAATGCCGACCGCGATTTTCGCGCCATAAAGCTTCACGGCGTCACGAACTAAATCCGGATTTTCCAGCGCCGCCGAGCCGATAATGACGCGATCGATACCCGCTTCTTCCAGATAAAACGTAATCTGCTTCATCGTCCGAATCCCACCACCGACTTGGACGGGGAGACCAGCCGCTTTTTTCATCGCACGAATCACGTCCAAATTAATCGGTTTTCCTTCCAGCGCGCCGTCCAAATCGACAATATGTAAATACGTTGCGCCTTGTTCACTAAATGTCGCCGCTTGGGCAATCGGGTCAGGATTCACAACGGTTTCCTGCGCGAAATCACCTTGATATAGCCGCACACACCGACCGTTTTTCAAATCTATTGCTGGGAAAATCCGCATGCTATTACCTCCTTAAATCCTTGTAAAATTTCGAGTCCTGCCTGCCCGCTTTTTTCGGGGTGAAACTGGGCGCCGTAAACGTTCTCGTTCGCGATGATGCCTGGAACTTCCATCGAATAATCGCTCGACGCCAATACATATTTCTCCTCACAAACCGCATAATACGAATGCACATAATACACAAAATTACCGTCCTGATCCCGCGTTAACGGCGAGTCCTGCTTCACTTCCAACCGATTCCAGCCCATATGCGGAATTTTCGCCGTGTCTGGCAGCGATTTCGCGTGACCCGGAATCAGTCCAAGCCCTTGCGTATAGCCAAATTCCTCGCTCGAATCCAGCAATAATTGCATTCCGAGACAAACCCCAAGCAGCGGTTTCCCGTGCGCCACCACCTCTTGCAAAACCGCAATCAAATCGCGTTCTTCAAGTGCCGCCATCGCCTGCGGAAAAGCACCAACACCCGGCAAAATAATGCCATCCGCCTCCAAAATCGTCTTTTTCGCAGCCGTTATCGTATTTTCAATCCCAATAAAATCAAGCGCTTTGCTGACACTTTTCGTATTGCCCGCATCATAATCAATAATCGCAATTCGCATTTACAGCACACCTTTCGTCGAGTTAACGCCTACGATATCAGGATTCACTGTAATGGCTTGCCGCAAAGCTCGGCCAAACGCTTTAAACAACGCCTCAATTTTGTGATGCGTATTTTTGCCGTAAAGGACGCGACAGTGCAGGTTCATCGACGCATTAAACGCCACCGCTTGGAAAAATTCCTCCACGAGCTCCGTATCAAAAGCACCAAGCTTCGGATTCTCAAACACCGCATCAAAAACGAGGTACGAACGCCCACTTAGATCCAGCGCCACAAAGCCAAGCGACTCATCCATCGGCACGTATTCCGAACCGTAACGATTAATCCCAGCCTTATCACCAAGCGCTTCCTTCAAACATTGCCCGAGCACAATCCCGACATCCTCCGCCGTGTGATGCGAATCCACATCTAAATCGCCAATCGCCTCGCAAACAATCCCAATGCGGCTATGTCTCGCGAATAACGTCAACATATGATCGAGAAATCCGACCCCAGTATTAACCTCACATTTCTCCGGCTGATCCATATAAAGCTCCATTTTAATCGCTGTTTCTGCCGTTTTCCGTTCTATTTTAGCTGTTCTCATTGTTCATCATCCTCCTCAAAGCGAATTTCGATAGCGCGAGCGTGCGCCGTCAAGCCTTCTTTTTCAGCCAGCAAGACAATCGCGTCTTTTTCCTTTGCCAGCGCGTCTTTCGTATAAGAAATAAACGAGGTCCGTTTGCAAAAATCAGCGACGCCAAGCGGGGAGAAGAAGCGCGCCGTCCCACTCGTTGGCAACACGTGATTCGGCCCCGCAAAATAGTCTCCAAGCGGTTCAGAGGCATAAGCGCCCAAGAAAACCGAGCCAGCATTTTTCACATAACTCAGATAATCCATCGGGTTTTCCAACTGGATTTCGAGATGTTCCGGAGCAATCTCATTCATAATATCAAACGCGGCGTCCACGGATTCAGCAACAATCACCTGTCCAAAATTGGCAATCGAAGCCCGCGCAATCTCTTCACGTGGCAGGGTTTTCAGCTGTTTCTCCACTTCCGCGGCAACCGCTTGACCAAACGCTTCACTCGTCGTAATTAGAATCGCGCGCGCCAGTTTATCATGCTCCGCTTGCGATAACAAATCTGCCGCTACAAACCGAGGATTCGCCGCCCTGTCCGCGACCACGACCACCTCCGAAGGCCCCGCAATCATATCGATATCCACGATGCCAAACACTTCCCGTTTTGCCAGCGCCACAAAAATATTCCCAGGCCCGACAATCTTATCCACTTTTGGAATCGACTCCGTCCCAAACGCAAGAGCAGCAACGGCTTGCGCGCCACCAATTTGATAAACTTCATCCGCGCCCGCAATTTTGGCAGCAGCTAGAATATACGGATTCAAGCCATCTTTCCCAGGCGGCGTCACCATGATAATCCGCGGAACCCCAGCAATTTTGGCAGGTAAAATGTTCATCAAAACCGAAGAAGGATAAGCCGCCGTGCCACCAGGAACGTAAATACCAGCCGTCTCCAATGGGCGAACGAGCTGACCGCGCATCACGCCTGGCTTCTCTGTATCAACGAATCCCGATTGTTTCTGCTTTTGATGATACGACAAAATGTTCGCCTTCGCTTGTTCTAGCGCGCAGGTAAAATCCGCCTCAACATGGTTCAATGCATCATCCAACACACTTTGCGCCACCCTAAAATCCGTCAATCGAACCCCATCAAATTGTTCCGTCAGCCTAACAAGCGCCGCGTCACCATTCGTTTTCACATCTGCAATAATCGCTTTGACAGCCGCCTCGGTCTCGACCTGAGTATCCGCACTCGCCGCACTATGTAATTGCTCCAATATCGCCTCTTTATCCCCAGAAATAAACCTCATTTCGCGTCCTCCTCAAGCGTATTCTCCAACAAATCAATCAACTCAAAAATTTGCGCCTTATTCCGTTTTAGCGATGCCTTATTCACGATCAGCCGAGCCGAAATAGCATACATTGTATCAAAAATCACCAAACCATTCTCACGCAGCGTCGAGCCAGTTTCCACAATATCAATAATCGCGTCCGCCAGCCCCAAAATCGGCGCCATCTCAACCGAGCCCTCAATCTTGATGATCTCGACATCCTCGCCACGTTCACGAAAATATTTCGTCGCAACCGTCGGGTATTTCGTCGCGATAATTTTGCGCCTATAATCACTCGGATCATAGCTCGGCGTCGACGCAAGGCAGAACTGACACCGTCCAATTTTCAAATCAAGCATCTCGTAGTGCTCCTTATCCTGCTCCATCAACACATCCTTGCCAACAATCCCGATATCCGCGACGCCATGCTTCACGTACGTCGTCACATCCGGCGCCTTCGCCAAAATAAACGAATACGGCGCATCCTCACGCTTAAAAATCAGCTTCCGACTTTTCTCATGTAGCATCGCACAATCCACACCAGCCCGCTCCAAAAGCGCCACCGCCGACTTCTCCAATCTCCCTTTCGTCAAGGCAATTTGCAATGATTTCATGTCAAAACCTCCTCATCCGGATCAATCTCACGCACAGTATGACCGCTCACATCAATAATCTTGCTAAACTGCCATTTCCGCGCAAACGCCACGCTCTCCACCAAATCATCGAAAAAACTAAGCGAACTGTTCGGCGTCTTCGCAAGCCAATCTTCCGCCAAATACGTCGTCTCAAGCGAATAATGAATAAACGTTTTCGCGTCCGGCGCATCCTCCTTCAACGTCCGCCGTTTCAGCGACACAATCTCATCCAGATTCAGCGCCAGCCCCACCGCCGGCCAATTATCCTCTCCAAACTCAGCGAAAAGTGAATCATAACGCCCGCCGCTTAAGAAATGAACCGCCGACATGTCCGCATAACCTCGAAAAATTGCGCCCGTATAATAATGAAGCTCCTGCACCAATCCAATATCCACCGACAAATGCTCCGGCACATTCACGACCCCGATAATCGTCTCCATCTGCGCCAACGCCTCCAAAATAACACCGTTTTCCGTCAACGCCCGAGCCTCCCGAATCGTGTCCACCGAACCAAACAAGCGCGGCAATGCCAAAATAAAATCATCCATCGCGCTCGGGTGGCTTTCCACAAATGACCGAATCCCGAATAAACTCTTATTCTGCAACACTTGGCGGAAGTTCTCCTCATCACTACCCTGCAAATCCAGCGTCTGAATAATCGCCTGATAAATCGCCGCGTGCCCAATCTCAATTTGGAAATCACTAATTCCCAGCTGCTTCAAAACCGCAATTGCGCTCGTAATGCACTCAATCTCCGCTTTAATAGAAGCAAAGCCGATAATCTCAATCCCAGCTTGCGTCATTTCATTGCGTTCCCCAGCCAATTCCTCATTCGCCCGAAACACCTTTCCACTATAAGAAAGCTTGAGCGGCGGCGTCACCCCCGTCGTACTAATCACCCGACCAATTGGTGACGTCATATCCGGTCGCAACACCGTCAACCGCCCCTTTTTATCAAAAAAGCGATACAAATTCACGTCATTAATCGCCGAAAAAACATCATCAAATTCGATAACCGGCGTCTCGATCCGCTGATAACCACGCGCATGAAACGACCGATTCACCAGATGTTCCATATCATAAGCCGACGCCGCCTCTTTAAAAAGTTTATCTCTGGTTCCAATAGGTAAATTCCGATTCCATTTCATATTTCTAAGCCCCATTCCACGTTAACTTTATTGTATTACCATATTAGCAGGTTAAAGCGTTTTTGTAAATACAAAAGGAAGAATATCTCCAGTATATCAATAAGTTCATAGAATATTCTAGAAATAAGTCGAGCTTGCCATTCAAATATGTCTAAAATGTCATGGTTTTTCGTCAAAAAACGGAAATATTGTATTTTTCCTCCGCCAATTACTGCTACGATTAAGTTAGTTCTACAAAATAAAAAAAGCAAGGGGCGAAGAGAATGAATAAAATAATGAAGCAAACAGCATTACTTTTAGTAGCAACAAACGTATTTGCAGCATCGGTTATAGCAGTTGCGCCAGTTGGGGCAACTGCAGCAAATCAATCAATACAAGGATCTATCTATGGAACAGTGAAAGCAGAAATCAACGCACTTTTCATCGGTAAAGACCCAGAAAACGATATTCGAGCGGGACTTGATCGTGTACCTGTCAATGACGCGATAGAAGATGTGGCACTTTTAGAAGATCCGGTACAACAAGCAGAGTTACGCCTCATTTTGGATAAAGCGATTAGCCAACTAGCAGCTAAAATCGAGGCCTCATTGACGGTAGATACCGCTTTAAATGGCGCAACTGAAATCACTGGCAAACTAGAAGCACAGAGCGTTTTTATCGCAGAAGTTTACAACGCAACAGGTAAAAAAATCGCGATGACAACAGGCATGGCAACGGAGGACAATACATACAAAATAGCGCTAAATCGCGTGAACCGCTATGACGAAGACGGCTCGTGGCTCGATATGGGAGCAGTCGCACTAGAAAAAGGCATGAAAGTTAAAGTCTATGTGAACCTACTGAACGCTAAAGGACAGCGCTTCGTGGCAGCAGATACAACACAAGAAGTTATCGGCATCCCTTATGACGAAGCAGAAGCAGCTGTTTTAGGTCTGTTTGTCAACAATGATCCTGCTAAAATGATTGCGACGACGGCGAGCAAAGCAAGTGTAGCAGAGGCTCAGATGAAAGTTGCCGTTTTACCAGCATCCCCAGCAAAAGATACGTTACAAGGAAATCTAGACAGAGCTAAAACGCTTGTAGGTGCACGTGATGCGTTCCAAGGAATCACATTGAGCGAGGATCATAAAGCAGCTATTTTTGCGTTCGACAATGCAGAGCAAGTGGAGTATATTTACCGCTTTACAGTCAATAATAACGCGATAACAACGACGAGTACAGTAAGCGGTAACAAAAAAAATGCTGTATCAGCCAGTAACTTAGCAATTGGAGATACAGTTGCAGTTTGGATACAAGCACAAAATAAGTATTACCTACTTGCAGACTTAGAGGTGACAGCAGTTCCTACACCTGCAGAACTTGCACGTTACCTAGTGAATGGACTTTTTATAGAAGATAATCCTACAAATCATGTCAAGGCAACAACAAACCAAACAGAGTTGAATAAAGCCCAAGCACAAGTTAATCTAGTGATGGACTATGTGGTAAGGGCAGGAATCCAGAAAGATTTAGATAAAGCAAAAAGTGAATTCAACATCATCGCACCAATCACGATTAATCCAGTGACGACAAATGCAACGATGGTAACGGGAACTGGCGAACCAAATGCAGGAGTTGTTGTACGAAATGGTTCGCTCGTTCTAGGCTCAAGTATAGTAGGTGAAAATGGGGCGTATAGCGTTTCGATTCCACAGCAAACAGTAGGCACAACTCTTACAGTATATATTACAAAACCACTAAACGGTAAGGCGAATGTAGCGAGTATTTACGTAGCAAAAGGCGCGGATATCACGCTTTCTGTGAATGATTACAAGCTAGGGGAAGCGACAATAACAGGAACTTACGGCAAAAATATCCCACGAGTTCGCCTTTGGGTCAACGGAAAAGCTGTTACACAAGCTACATTGAATGCAGATGGTACTTTTACAATTGATATGGCATCGAACTATGTTAAAGCACTGACGGACGAGATCGAAATCGTAGCAGTCGATTCAAAATTCGTTGAGATAACACGTGTTTCTGGAGAAATCACAGGCTCGATTATTAAAGATTACGGATTAACTGCGGATGGATATCAAGTGGATACGGCAAATCTAGAAGGGACTTATGGCAAAGATATAGCGAAAGTTTTTTTGTGGGTGAATGGCGAATCGGTGTCAGAAGCGACAACAAATCCAGATGGAACTTACCAGGCAGAAAACATCGCACAGTTTGTGGCATCAAAGAAAGATATTGTGGAAGTCGTTGGTGTTGACGCACAAGACAAGGAAGTGAAACGCGTGAAAGTGAAGGTGACAAGTTCACCACTTGAGAACTGGGTAAAAGCGGATACGTATAAGTTTGGTACACAAACACTCACTGGGACAATTGGTAAGAACATCAGCAAAGTGCGGCTTTGGGTCAATGGCAAGGCAGTACAAGAAGCAACGATAAACGAAGACTATAGCTATATTTTTGAAAATGCTAAGAGAAGTATTTTGAAAGAGACGGATTTGGTGGAAGTAGTTGGAGTGGATGATGCTTATGTAGAAATAGGTCGCGAACAAGTTTCTGTTGAACCAATTGCGCTTGACCTTGAATTAACGGCAGATGATTATGCATTTGGAAGTCTGATGCTAACAGGAACTTATGGCAAGGATATTAAGTATGTGCGTCTTTTTGTGAACGGTGAAGTCGCAAAACAAGCTGATTTGGATCCAGTTACAGGGACATACACATGCAATGATATCATCAAAAAAATTACGAGTAATGCGGATAATTTAGAAATTGTAGCGGTAGATGCGAAGTTTAAAGAAATTAAGCGTATATCGGTCACTATGAAGTAGGATATCAGTGTGTCTAGAGCCAGTCATTTTCGATGTTAAAGGCTTCGTTCCAGTATGCTAGTACAGGATTTTTTCTGAAAACGATCTATTATCGCCACGTTGAAATTTTTGAAAAACATGTACAATTATTTTTCTGCAATCAGATGCCATGATAGTCGATATCATGGCATTTTTGTGTGGCGTGATGATACAATGGACAAAAAAGGAGCGATGCAAGATGAAGAAATGGGATGGACACACGCATACGGAATTTTGTCCACACGGTACGGGAGATACGGTAGAGGCGATGATTGAAAAAGCGATTGGGCTTGGATTCACGGATTATTCGATTACAGAACACCCGCCAATGCCAGCTGTTTTTGAGGCAGTTATTGCGAACCCGATGGAAGACATTGCGACAGCCGCGATTCGGTGGGATCAATTGGATGCTTATTTTGAGCGTGCACATGCGATGAAGCGAAAATATAAAAATCAGATTAGGATCCATGTTGGCTTGGAAGTGGATTTCTTGCCAGGTTTTGAACAGGATACGCGAGCGTTATTGAGGGAATATGGTTCGCAGATGGATGATGGTGTCTTGTCGTTACACTTTATGCCAGGCATCGATGGTTGGCGTTTCATTGATTTTTCAGCGGAGGATTTTGAGGCGGGAATTTTGAAGCACTATGGTAGCTTTGAGGCGGTTCAGAAGGAATATTATGGATTTATTCGGGAATCGTTGTTAGCGGATTTGGGTCCAGCGAAACCGACGCGATTGGGGCATATTTCGCTTTGTCAGAAGTTTCAGCGCTTTTTTGCGGATGAAGATACTGGATTAAAAAAGGCTACGCGACAACAGGTTTCGGAGTTGTTGAAGGATATCAAGGCGCGGAAATATCAGTTGGATTGGAATACGGCGGGACTTTACAAGGAGTTTTGCGGGGAAACATATCCGCCGCTTGAAGTGGTGAACGAGGCGCGCGGGCTGGGGATTGAATTGGTATATGGTTCCGACGCGCACAGTTTGGCAGATGTCGGACGTGGTTATGACTACTATACAAAAAATTAAAAAGGATTGGGCGCCGAGACGCCCAATCCTTTTTAAACCACAAATATGAAATAGCAGATAAACAAGACCATTAATACATACATAATCGGGTGGACTTCTTTGTATCTACCTTTGAAGAACATTGTAATTGGGTAGAAAATGAAGCCAAGCGCGATTCCTGATGCAATCGAAAAGCTGAGTACCATCATCAGAATAACCATGAAACAAGGTACGGCGATTTCGAATTTGGACCAGTCAATATGCGCCACGTTACCAATCATTAGAATCCCGACAATCACGAGTGCGGGCGTCGTTACAGCGCTTGTGATGACCCCGAGAAGTGGCGAGAAGAACATCGATAAACCGAAGCAAACCGCAATCACAATCGCCGTTAAACCAGTTCGGCCACCGACCGCAACACCAGCTGTTGACTCGACGTAAGACGTTGTTGTCGACGTTCCAAGAATCGAACCGACAATCGTTGCCGAGGAATCCGCGAACAAAGCACGGCTCGCGCGCGGAATTTTATTATCCTTCATAAATCCAGCTTGATTCGCCACAGCCACAAGCGTTCCCGCCGTATCAAAGAAATCGATGAAGAAGAATGTCAAAATAACAATCAGCATCTGCGGTGTGAAAATATCACCAAGATGGAAAAGCGCCTGTCCAAAAGTAGGCGAAATATCTGGAATTGGCGCTACAACTTGAGTCGGAACATCGATAAGCTGGAAAATCATGCCCACAACAGCAGTCGAAGCCATCCCGATAAAAATCGCGCCATTTACGTTCAATGTCATGAGAATAATCGTAACTACGATGCCGAAAACAGCAAGCAACACCGCGCTATTATGCAAATCGCCAAGCGCTACGAGTGTCGCTTTATTTCCGACGATAATCCCAGCATTTTTCAAACCAAGAAAGGCGATGAAAAACCCAATCCCAGCCCCAACGGCAAATTTTAATTCAGTTGGAATCGCGTTGATAATTTTTTCACGAATCCCTGTTACAGTAAGGACGATAAATACGCAACCTGAAACTAAAACGCCAGATAGTGCCGTTTCCCAAGGGATGCCCCACTGCGCGCAAACCGTGTACGCAAAAAAGGAACTAAGCCCGATTCCAGGTGCTAGACCAATCGGATAGTTCGCGATGAATCCCATGAGTAGCGACCCGACGACAGCAGCTAGAGCCGTAGCCACGAACACCGCGCTCATATCCATGCCCGTTGTTGCAAGCGCGGACGGATTCACAAATAATATGTAAGCCATCGACAAGAACGTCGTTAACCCCGCCAAAATTTCTGTTTTCATCGTTGTCTTATTTTCTCGCAGTTTAAACAATTTTTCCATTAAAAAAAGCCTCCCTGAATTGTGTTGTCGCACATTTTTCAAAGATGAGCCATCGCAAAAAAGAATCGATCCTGCTTTCAAACAGAAATCGAGATATGCTATTGCTCGTAGTTTAGCCATTTACGGTAGCTAAGTAGAAACGTCTGGGCCATATTCCTAGACATATACGACATGTGTTTATTTTAGCCTAGTTGGTGGCGGTTAGCAAGAGGTTGGGAGAAGAAATGTTGCGTGAGGATGGAGATTTTGTTATAATGGGTATGAAAAGAGAGTCGTGCTAGTAACACAACCCTCTTCGCAAGTAGAAGTTTCTCAGAACAGTGACTTATTTATAAGTGCTGGAATAGCCATCTATCAACCGGTCAAAGTTGAGGTAGATGGCTATTCTTTGTCTTTTTGCACTGCTTTAGCAATCTTGACTACTAGACCGATTAAGGAAACTAAGAAGCTCCCAAAGCCAATCATGAGCGCAATCGCTTCTGCAACAGACATGGTTGTCCTTTCCAAAGGGTTAGAGCTCATGTTCATAAGCATCACCACCTTCATGTTGATAGCCACCATCTTTACGCCTCTACTGATTTTATTATAACAAGAAAAACGAAACATGTACATCTCTAGTTGAATTGAAGGTCTGAAAAACACTCATTTTGAAATGGGTGTTTTTATTTTGGCTTTCAATCCAAATACATCTTTACCAAGTTATAAGTTTATACTTTTAAAAGAATAGGGTATAATAAAGATATTAAACGGGTACTTGCTGCTCGTCTCTTGGAGGTAGAAATGATGAAATATGAATTTCCGCAAGATTTTTGGTGGGGTAGTGCTGCGTCGGGTCCGCAAACGGAAGGGGCTGCTGCTGTTGATGGCAGAAAACCGAGTATTTGGGATCATTGGTATGAGATAGAACCAGGCCGTTTTTTCAATAATGTGGGGCCGGTGAACACGTCTAATTTTTATTATCAATATAAAGAGGATATTCAGTTGATGAAGGAAACGGGGCATAATTCGTTTCGGACGTCGATTCAGTGGTCGCGCTTGATTCCTGATGGGATTGGGGACGTGAATCCGAAAGCGGTGGATTTTTATAATCGTGTGATCGATGAGATGCTTGCGAATGGTGTCGAGCCGTTTATGAATCTGTATCATTTCGATATGCCGATGTCGATGCAGGAAATCGGTGGTTGGGAAAATCGCGAAGTTGTGAGTGCTTACGCGACTTTTGCAAAAACGTGTTTTGAATTATTTGGTGACCGTGTGAAGCATTGGTTTACGTTTAATGAGCCGATTGTTCCTGTTGAAATGGGCTATTTGTATGACGCGCATTATCCGAATGTTGTAGATTTCAAACGTGCGGTACAGGTGGCGTATCACACGACGGTGGCTCATGCGCTTGCGGTGAAGGAGTACCATGTGCTCGAGCAACATGGTGAAATCGGGATTATCCTGAACTTGACGCCATCTTACCCGCGTAGTCAAAATCCTGCTGATATTCGTGCGGCACATATCGCGGATTTAATTTTCAACCGCAGTTTCCTTGATCCAGTGACAAAAGGCGAGTTTCCTGCTGATTTGGTAGAAATTTTGAAGGAACATGATATTTTGCCGACGTATACGAAGGAAGATTTGGCGATTATTAAAAACAATATTATCGATATTCTGGGCGTGAATTATTACCAGCCGCGCCGTGTGAAAGCCAAGGAATATGCGGCTCATCCTGATGCGCCATTTATGCCGGAGCACTTATTTGATAACTACGAAATGCCATATCGCAAAATGAATCCGTATCGTGGCTGGGAAATTTTTGAGAAAGCGATTTACGATATTGCGATTAATCTGCGTGATAATTATGGTAACATTCCGTTCTTTATTTCTGAAAATGGGATGGGCGTTGAGGGCGAAGATCGTTATCGTACGGCGGAAGGCTACATTGATGACCATTACCGGATTGCGTTTATTAAGGATCATTTGAAGTGGTTGCATAAAGCGATGGCGGAAGGTGCGAACTGTAAAGGGTATCATCTGTGGACGTTTATGGATTGCTGGTCTTGGGCGAACGCGTACAAAAATCGTTATGGTTTGGTTGAAGTGAATCTCGATCAAGATTACAAGCGTACGATTAAATCTTCCGGGCGTTGGTATAAAGAGCTTTCTGATAATCACGGTTTTGAGGATGCCGAGTAATTTTTATGGTAAAATAGAAAGAAAAAGAGGTGTTTAGCGTCATGGCCAATAATCAGACTAAATATAGTTTTATCGCGGAGGAGTTGAAAAAGCGTATTTTCGCGAAGAAATATCCGCTTGATAAACCGATTCCGGATGAGATGACGCTTGCCAAAGAATTTGATTGTAGTCGCATGACGATGAAGAAGGCACTGGAAGTTCTTGTTTTGGAAGGGTTGCTGTATCGAAAGCGCGGGCATGGGACGTTTATTATTAAGTCTGCGCTGGATATGGACCGCTTGAATATTCATAGCCAGGAAGTGAACGGCTTTACGAAGTTGTTGGAAGGACGCGATGTGGCAAGTAAGATCGTGCAGTTTCAGGTGACGTTTCCGGATAAGTATGTAGCGGAGCGGTTAAATATTGATTTGGAAACGCCGATTTACGATATTGTTCGGGCGCGACTTGTGGACGGTGAGCCTTATGTTTTGGAGCACACGTGCATGCCTGTTGCGTTGATTCCGGGCGTGACGCAAGAAGTTTTGGAGCATTCGATTTATACGTATATTCGCGAACGGTTAAACTTGAAAATCGCCAGTTCTTATAAGCAAATTCGAGCGGATAAGCCTGGGCAACTCGATTTTGATTACCTTGATTGTTCGGAGATGGATCCCGTGATTGAAGTCGAGCAGACGGTTTATTTGAATAATGGGATGGCGTTTGAGTATTCGAAGTCGCGCCACCGCTATGATAAATTCGTGTTTACGACGGTGAATATTGCGAGACGGTAAAATGAGAAAATAGCTATGGCACATGTGCCATAGCTATTTTCGT
This sequence comes from Paenilisteria newyorkensis, assembly GCF_000766145.1. Lineage (GTDB taxonomy): Bacteria > Bacillota > Bacilli > Lactobacillales > Listeriaceae > Listeria_A > Listeria_A newyorkensis. The sequence goes on from NZ_JNFB01000047.1 coordinate 63,931, forward strand.
TGGGCGCGGATGATGTCCGTCATCACGTTATCGAGTTCTTTTTTCGTGAGGATATCCTCTTTCGTTGGTGGTGTTGGTATTTTCTCGAAATCTAGCAAATTCATCGTAAAATCGAATTTTAGCTTCTGCTGCTTATCCTGATTGGCATAATCGAAGGCCATCACGAGCTTCTTGACGCCTTTATCAGAATCGGGGTACACCGTCATGATAGTACTAAGCTGTATTTTCTTATTCTGAATCAGGCTTTTCAATGCGTCTTGCATCTCGCTACTACGATTCTCCCAGCCTTCTTTCGCTTGAGATTCCGTCAGGCCAGCTATTTCTGCATAAATACTAATAAAATCCTGATTGGAATGGAATTCTTCCAGCCAAGCGTTGGCCAATTCTGCGAGTTCTTTCTTGTTAAGCGTGAGTTTAATCGTCCCATTTACCGTTTGATAATGACTTTTATCCAAGCTGTTTAACTTCTTATAAAGAAGAAAAGCGGTTTTTCCTTCGATAGCTTGGAGTTGATCGGCTTGTTCATCGACCGTGTTTTCATCAATAACTTGACCCGTGACATTCTGCAACGTTTGAAGTAGATCAATGTATTTGCCCTTTAAATCTTCATTTTCAGAAAGTACTTTCGAGTAAACCGAATCGGTCGCCAAATCCAGCATGTTCGTAACGGGTGCAGCTGTTTCAAAAAAATCATTCACAGGCACAAACGTTTTTCCTGTGCTCCCGTTTTGGAAGGAATGCGCGGTCAAATCCATCGTTGGCGCACCACCGATATGGATGCCAAATGTGCTATAGGTTAAATCGCGTTCTGTATCACGCGATGTTTTCACAGTTAAATTGCTTGCGGTTAGGGCTTCTGGATTCAAGCGGTCGAGTGCCTCAAAACCGGATATTGCCTTAGGTTGCAGCATGAATGTAGCAGTATATTGTTTGTTCTTTACGATATTTCGAAAGGATGCCATGAACTCTGATTTCGGCGAACTGCACGCGGTTAAAAAAATAGCTACCGATAGAACAATCAAAGTTAATGCGATGATGGCTTTCTTCATATTAAATATGCCTCCATTAATTCTTGTTGCTTGATTATCAAGTATACTCTTGAATATTTCAAAATTATGACGCTAACATAACCATAGCATATAGGGCTCGTTTCGACAATCCTTTTTTAAAACCTTTTTGGGTGTTTTCGGTGTTGCATTTTGGTACACTGGTAGAGGACGCGAATGGTGATTTTCTCAAGTGCCAGCGAGTGAGTGATAATATGAGCGATGGAGGGAAGAACAAGGCTACATCACAAAGTAAGACGTTTTAAAAAAGAAAGTATTTCGGATAGTTGTAATTAGATTAGAATTATACTAAACTAGAACCATACGTACTGAAAAATAATGCGAAAAAATTAGGAGGTAATTTTTAATGTCAACGTTGAAAATTCAAGATTTACATGTTGAAATAGAAGGCAAAGAGATTTTAAAAGGGGTAAACCTAGAAATTTCTACTGGGGAAATCCACGCAATAATGGGACCTAACGGAACTGGTAAATCGACACTATCCTCAGCAATAATGGGGCATCCTAAATATGAAGTAACGCAAGGAACAATCGAACTTGACGGGGAAGATGTTCTCGAAATGGAAGTTGACGAACGCGCTCGTGCTGGTCTATTCCTAGCCATGCAATATCCAAGTGAAATTAGTGGGGTTACAAACGCCGAGTTCATGCGTGCTGCGATTAACAGCCGTCGTGAAGAAGGTAAAGAAATTCCGCTTATGCAATATATCCGCAAATTAGACGAAAAAATGGCGATTTTGGAAATGGACGAAGAAATGGCGGAGCGTTATTTGAACGAAGGTTTCTCTGGCGGGGAGAAAAAGCGTAACGAAATTCTGCAATTATTGATGATTGAGCCTACAATCGCGATTCTAGATGAAATCGATTCAGGTCTTGATATCGATGCGCTGAAAGTTGTTTCAAAAGGAATTAATGAAATGCGCGGCGAAGGTTTTGGTTGCTTGATTATTACCCATTACCAACGTTTGCTGAACTACATCGAGCCTGATTTTGTGCACGTAATGATGCAAGGTAAAGTCGTGAAAAGTGGCGGATCTGAACTTGCGAAGCGCTTAGAGGGCGAAGGTTATGACTGGATTAAGCAAGAACTTGGTATCGAGTTTGACGAAGAAGAAGAAACCGTTGACCAAAAATAAGAGAGTGAGGGATAAATCATGACAGAAAATTTAGCTGTAAAAGATGATTTTATCCGTGCTTTTTCAGGCGATTTAGGCGAGCCTGGCTGGTTAACAGAGCTACGGATAAACGCATGGCAACAAGCATCAGAATTAGCATTGCCATTTGTAGATAAAACGAAGATTGATCGCTGGAATTTCACGAAGTTTGAGGCTTATGAGGCTTTTCAAACGGGTGTGACGAACGAAGCGTTACCTGAAAGTGTGCAGGCTTTAATTGCGGAGGACGCGAATGTATACGTCCAAATCGATAACCGCCCAGCGCGACTTCATTTAAGCCAAGAGTTAGCAGATGCGGGTGTTATTTTTACGGATATCATCACGGCGGCGAAGGAACATCCGGAACTCGTGCAGAAATATTTTATGACAGAAGCGGTGAAAGTGGATGAAAGTCGTTTGACGGCCTTCCATACGGCGCTTGTGAATGGTGGATTGTTCTTGTATGTCCCGAAAAACGTGGAAGTGAAAGAGCCGATTCAAGCGGTTTTTGCACATGGAAACGCAGCGTCTCCACTCGTGAATCATGTGTTATTGGTTGCGGATGATAATAGCGCCGTAACGTACGTGGAGAACTATGTGACGCTTGACGCGGAGAATAAAGGTATCGTGAATATTGTCGCTGAAGTGATTGCGGAAAATAATGCGCAAATTAAATTCGGTGCGGTGGACAACTTGGGAAGTGGCGCTACGACTTATGTTAGCCGCCGTGGACATGTTGGCAATGATAGCCGTGTAGAGTGGGCGCTTGGTTTGATGAACGATGGCGACACGATTAATGAAAATACGACGAACTTGATGGGCAATGGCTCTGTCAGTGACGTGAAAACGGTGACGGTTGGTCGTGGTAAACAAACGCAAAACATTACGACACGCGTGACGCATTACGGATTGGCTTCACTAGGTACGATTTTGTCACATGGTGTTATGAAAGATAGCGCGACAACAATTTTCAACGGTATTGGTCATATTAAACACGGCGCGTCGAAATCGGATGCGCAACAAGAGTCTCGCGTATTGATGCTTAGTCCAAAAGCTCGCGGAGACGCCAATCCAATTCTTTTGATTGATGAAAATGATGTAGTAGCTGGGCACGCGGCGTCAGTTGGTCGTGTGGATCCGTTGCAACTTTTCTATCTAATGAGTCGTGGTATCTCGAAACAAGAAGCAGAACGCCTCGTTATTCACGGTTTCCTTGATCCAGTGGTGCGCCAACTACCAATCGAAAGCGTGAAACTTCAATTGAAGGAAGTAATCGAAGGGAAAGTGCGCTAACATGACGCTAACCCAAAAAATTCAGGCTGATTTTCCGATTTTAAAGCAAGAAATCAATGAAAAACCGCTTGCTTATCTGGACAATGCAGCTACTTCCCAAAAGCCGAAGCAGGTCTTGGATGCGGTCATGAAGTATTATGAGTGGGAAAACGCGAATGTTCACCGCGGTGTGCATACGTTGGCTGCTCGCGCGACGGATGCTTATGAAGGTAGTCGTGCGAAGGTGGCGCGCTTTATCGGTGCTCGCGAAACGGCGGAAATTATTTTCACGCGCGGGACGACGACGGCGATCAATATGGTCGCGAACGGTTATGGTGATGCGAATTTGCAGGCTGGGGATGAGATTGTGATTTCCCACTTGGAGCATCATAGTAACTTGATTCCGTGGCAACAATTGGCGAAACGCACGGGCGCGACGCTTGTCTATATCGATTTGGACGCGGACGCGACGATTACGCTTGCCAATGCCCAAAAAGTAATCAACGAAAAAACGAAGATTGTCGCGATTGCGCACGTTTCTAATGTCATTGGCTCGATTGCACCGGTTCGCGAGATTGCGGATTTGGCGCACTCGGTTGGCGCTGTTACTGTTGTGGATGGCGCGCAAGCTGTGCCACACATGAAGGTCGACGTTCTCGCATTGGACGCTGATTTCTACGCTTTTTCGGGTCATAAAATGATGGCTCCGACTGGAATTGGCGCGCTTTACGGGAAACGAGAATTGCTTGACGCGATGAACCCGACTGAATTTGGCGGTGAAATGATCGATTTTGTAGAATTGCAAGATGCGACATGGAAAGAATTGCCGTGGAAAATGGAAGCCGGGACGCCGAACATTGCGGGAGCGATTGGTCTTGGTGCCGCGATTGATTATTTGGAAACGATCGGTTTTGACCTGATTCACAATCATGAAGAAGAATTAACCGCCTATGCGATAGCAGAAATGCAGAAGCTAGACGGCATTACGATATATGGTCCACTAGACGCGAAAAAGCGCTGCGGACTGATTACGTTTAATTTAGAAGGAGCACATCCCCACGATATTGCGACGGTGCTCGATGAAGAAGGCGTGGCTATACGCGCTGGACATCATTGCGCACAGCCGCTCATGAAGTGGCTGGACACGTCCTCCACAGCCAGAGTAAGTTTTTACGTATATAATACCAAGCAGGAGGTCGACCAGTTTATTGCTGGCCTCAAGCTAACAAAGGAGTATTTCGGACTATGAGTGGTCGCAAATTAGATCAACTATATCGCCAAGTTATTATGGATCACTACAAAAATCCGCGCAACAACGGCACGCTCGACGACGAAAGTGTCACAATTGACCTGAATAACCCAACGTGCGGTGACGAAATCCATCTCCATCTCAAAGTGGAAAATGAAATTATCACTGCCGCAAAATTCACAGGTAGCGGATGCTCGATATCGATGGCGAGTGCTTCGATGATGACCGAGAGTATTATCGGAAAATCAGAAAAAGAAGCCCTCAAAATGTCGCGTGACTTCTCAGAAATGGTGCAAGGTCATGAACACGATGTGATCGACGAAAATGGTGACGTCGAAGCTTTATCAGGCGTTGCGAAATTCCCAGCTCGAATCAAATGCGCGACTCTTTCATGGAAAGCCATGGAACGTGCGATTTTCGAGTTTGAAGGAAAGAAATAATAAGTTTAAAGGAGGATCTTGACTATGACTGAAATTCCAGAAATGGGCGAATATAAATACGGGTTCCATGATAAAGATACATCTGTATTCCGTAGTGAACGTGGTTTGACAGAAGATATCGTACGCGAAATTTCGACGATTAAAGAAGAACCCCAGTGGATGCTCGATTTCCGCTTGAAGTCCCTAGAACAATTTTATAAAATGCCAATGCCGCAATGGGGTGGCGACTTATCCGAACTGAAATTTGAAGATATTCGCTATTACGTGAAGCCATCGGATCACACGGTAAACGATTGGGACGAGGTTCCCGATGAAATCAAGCGTACCTTCGACAAACTCGGCATTCCAGAAGCAGAGCAGAAATACCTTGCCGGTGCTTCCGCGCAATACGAGTCCGAAGTAGTTTACCATAACTTGAAGCAAGATCTAGAAGATATCGGTATCGTCTTCAAAGACACAGATTCAGCGCTCAAAGAAAACGAAGACATTTTCCGCGAGTATTTTTCAAAAGTAATCCCGCCAACCGACAACAAATTCGCAGCGCTTAACTCGGCGGTTTGGTCTGGTGGCTCATTCATCTACGTTCCAAAAGGCGTGAAAGTGGATACACCGCTCCAAGCTTATTTCCGTATTAACTCGGAGAACATGGGACAATTTGAGCGTACACTGATTATCGTGGATGAAGGCGCGAGCGTAAACTACGTAGAAGGTTGTACCGCACCCGTTTACACGACGAACTCCCTTCACTCAGCTGTCGTTGAAATCATTGTAAAACGCGATGCCTATTGCCGTTACACAACGATTCAAAACTGGGCTAACAACGTTTACAATCTCGTAACCAAGCGTACTTTCTGTGATGAAAATGCGACAATGGAATGGATTGACGGAAACATCGGCTCGAAATTAACGATGAAATACCCAGCGGTTCATCTTCGCGGAGAAGGTGCACGCGGTATGACACTTTCCATCGCGATTGCCGGTAAAGGCCAACGTCAAGACGCCGGAGCAAAAATGCTTCACTTGGCGCCAAACACATCGTCAACCATCGTTTCCAAATCGATTTCCAAACAAGGTGGTAACGTAACCTATCGCGGTATCGTGCACTTTGGCCGTAACTCAGCCGGTTCTCGCTCCAACATCGAGTGCGATACGCTGATTATGGATAACGCATCCACATCAGACACGATTCCATACAACGAAATCCTAAATAGCGACATTTCCTTAGAACACGAAGCGAAAGTTTCCAAAGTATCCGAGGAACAACTATTCTATCTGATGAGCCGTGGTGTAACCGAAGAAGAAGCAACAGAAATGATTGTCATGGGCTTCATTGAACCATTCACAAAAGAATTACCAATGGAATACGCCGTCGAAATGAACCGTTTGATTAAGTTCGAGATGGAAGGTAGTATTGGGTAAGGTTTTAGCAGTGGTTGTCAAATAGCTTGTGAACCAAAATTTCAGAAGCTATTTCATGTAATCTGTATAGATATTAATAACTGTTTAGCAAATACGTGTCCGAAATTCTCGGACACGTATTTTGTGTTCCTCAATATACATAAGGTGTAGTACTGGTGAAAAAATTTTTAGAAACGATCAGATTTTTTGCATCAGCTGTCAATGTATTAGTTAGAAGTAGCCGTGGTTTAGCTTTGGTCGCTGTTTCAAGAGAAAATCACAACCAAGAAATGATGATTGATGAAGATGTATGAGCTATATATTTCTTCCTTACAGAAGAACTTGATAATACGCGAATCTTTTTACCGTTATGATAACGATAATCTAAGGCCCTGTAATAATCAGGATTATGAGGAAGTCTGAAACATACTGTTACCAATTTTTATTCAGGTTCACTTTGTTAATTTCAAAAATAGAAAATAAGCATTCTAGCTGTTTAGAGATATTGTCTAAATGACTAGAATCTTTATTTTTTTATTCATACTGTATCTCTATTTATATTAAATTGTCATAGAATCTACATGTTATCTATCTATTCAGTGGATATATTGTATTTTTTATTTGATTCCCAGATGGTATGCTGAGAGAGTCACATAATTATATGACTAAAATACAAGGACGTAGTTATCATGAAACTACAAAAAGGAGCAGGTATGAAAAAAATTCAAGCAAGTTTATTATTAATGATTTTAATTGTATTGGGAGGGTTTGCGCAACAAGTGCATGCGGATTCTGTACAGACGAAATCTTTATATGTTTTAGAGAAACCAACATGGTTAGATAATGCTGGTATTTCAAAGGGGATTTACCATGATAAGCAAGATTTAGGCATCATTCTGCCCGCTAATGTTCAACTAGAGATTAGACAAACCAACCCTGATTTTCAAGAGAGGTTAACAATGGAATTATTAAATGATGATTCCCAAAAAGAGAAATCGGTGAACATTACATCCAATTGGCAAGTGGTCAGCAATGCTTATACAGCAGTGCCTTTTATTGACACTACTTTTGGAAAAGAAGCACCTGTTCTTGAATATAAAGTAACGAATACGATGAAGACATTACCAATATATCATAAAGGTGATAATGAAGCTGCATTCTTTCAACAGTGGGATAATTCGAATGCAGAATTCGCTTTGATATACTCTAAATATTTCCAAACATTTGTTCCTAAAAAGGACAAAGCCTACATGAAAAGAATGAGAGATTTCAGTTCTATTGATGGTCTTATTGACTATTATACAGATGTTTTTGAGACATATAACAAATTGGATGGTCTATCATTTACGCCTGAAAACCCGACAGATAAAAATATCTCTAATAAGTATTTCATGAAAGCTAACGCCCATGGTGCTGGAGCTGCTTACTATGGTGGAGATCACACAGCACAAAACAGCGATTCATTAGCGGATTTTTATTTGTCTAAGGGCTGGGGTGGGCTACATGAAATCGCTCATGGATACCAAGGATCATTTATGAATGACAGTAGTTTTAATGTAGGTGAGGTGTGGAATAATATTTATGCGGCTGCTTATGAGAAAAAAACAATGGGAACAAGAATTTTTCAAGACGGCTGGTTATACAATTATGGAGATAAACCTGGTATGGAAAGAAGAGTTATCAATCTTTGGCAAACCACACATACCCCTGTTAACAATTGGGATGTAAGTTCTAAGCTTCTTGCTATGGTTACTTTACAAAATAAAGCTGGAGATGATGCCTTTATATTATTCAACAAAGAGCATCGAAAAATGGCTAACACACCTGGATATGAACCCAGCAATCATTACCTACTTGATTTAATTTCCCGTTATTATGGACAAGCCAGTGGTTTTGATTTTACTCCAACCATCTTATCATTTGGAGGAACGATGTCTACACAACAACAAGAAGATAACCGTTCGCGTAATTATAAACCAGTAGCACCAATAACAGAATTAGTACCAGCTTCTCAGCTAACAACAATTCAAAATAGATTAGGGCTTGAAACACCTTTTGCATTAGTTGACACAGATCAATTGGCATCTAGTGAGCTTTCTGGGAGTGCGATGATTCACTTGAAAATAGACGATTTTTCGCAATTAGAAGGTCAATATTTAGTACTAACTAACGGTACAAAAGAAATCAAACGAGTGAAGATTACTTCCAAAGATTTAAATATTGGAACATTGCCAAATGGAATCTATACTATTAATTTACCAACAGGGAAAGCTGTGAAATATAGCTTTGATACGCACTATTTACGAGTGAAAGAAGCAACGAACGACGTGACTGTCACTTATACTGCGAAAAAAGCAAGCCCTCTAATAAGCCAAACGATTCATTTCTTAGGTTTAGGTGACGGTGAATTTGCCACAGCTATTGTTGATTTGAATAAAGAAAAATTGACAATGGCATTAACATCTACCAGCCCACATGTTTACTTTGGATCTACAGAATATGCCAAGCTAGAAATATTAGACTTGAACAATAATGTGATTTATACGAAATCAATGTCTGGTTCAGGCACAGTGCCTAGTAAAGATACACCTACTATCAAGGTTGGTTATAAAGTACGAGTATACCATGCAGAGCCTGTGAGATTGAAAGTAGATAACCTGCCAATTGTGAACACAGCACAAAAGACGAACACGTTCACTGTCACCAAAGCAGGTCTAGTGAATGACAATCTAAGAAATAATGCAGAGGAAGACTTAGTAGCCAGGATTCATACTTTAGCGGAAATGATTCAAGCTAATCCTTTAATTGTAAATAATGATTATGCAGAAGTGAAAGATGATTTACTTCTTGCTATTGATGTCTTATCTGAACCAATGAAGACAACGCTTTTAGATAGATATGTAACTTTACTACCAAAAGAGGCAGCAACATCAATAGAAACAAGCGTGAATCAAATTCAAGCGGGCGACCAAGATAGTGGACAGGTGATAGCGACCATTTCTCCATCTAAAGCTAATCAGGCTGTAACGTATCAATCAAGTGATTCAGAAGTAATAACGGTGGATGCATCAGGAAACTGGACAGCAAAAGGTGCAGGAGAAGCAGTTATTACAGTAACTTCAGTATCAAACCCAGAGTTAGTAAAAACAATTGCCGTACAGATTACAACAGTTTTAACGCCAGAAGGTTTAACCGCAAAACAGTATAATATGGGAGATGCGAAGCTAACTGGAACCTTTGGCACAGGAATTTCTTATGTGAGATTGTGGATAAATGGTAAAGCTGTGACTCAAGCCATTACTAAGGCAGATGGCACATATGAAATTTTGAATGCTGCAAGTTATATTATAAAACCAACAGATAAGATAGAAGTTGTTGGTGTTGATACAAAGTATGTAGAGAAAAACCGCATAACAGTTACAGCATCTGGAGAATCGATGTTTGATGATACCCTTACAGTAGACTCTTACGAAATAGGCAGTGATACGGTAACTGGAACATTTGGTAAAAGTATTTGGAAAGTACGATTATGGGTAAATGGTAAAGCTGTGGCACAAGCGACAACAAACTCAGATGGCAGTTATACATTTACTAACGTAGCAGGTTATATCAGGATGACAAGTGATGAGGTAGAAATTGTTGGTGTGGACACGCAATATACAGAAGTGAAGCGTATTGCAGCTACTCTCACTGGTACTTCAACTATAGATAATACAATTACCGCAGAGACATACAGAATTGGAGATGAGAAGCTATCAGGTAACTATGGTAAGGATGTTTTCAAAGTGCGCTTATGGGTGAATGGTAAAATAATTACACAAGCGAATACGTCTTCAGGAGAGTACACGTTTACCAATATAGCTTCCTTTGTCGCGAGTCCATTGGATGTTGTACAGGTTGTTGCTGTAGACAGTCAATATAAAGAAATAAACCGTATTGACATAGATACGACAGGTTTGGCATTGTATAATTATGTATTGACAACTGAGGACTATACATTGGGAGATAGCAAAATCCACGGAAACTACGGTAAAGATATTACAGAAGTAAAATTATCAGTAGGCGGGCAAATTGTGCAAACAGCGACAGTTGATAAAAAGACTAGAAACTATTCGTTTACAAATGTGGATACGCTTATTACAAATAATAATGCATCTGTACGTATAATTGGTTACAATGCACAGCATCAAGAAGTGAAGAGAATAGCATTAAACATAGAATAAGTTAAAGAGAATGGGACAAAAGTTGGTTAGTATCAACGGATGTTCCATTTTCTTTTATTTTCATCACCGCATTAGCGTTAATTTTGATAATAACGTATCTAACCTTTCTAGCTGAATCTGTTAATGTTACGCAATTTTGTGGTAGATATATATAACCTGAACATGTCTCCATGCATAGGGAGAAAGAATTATTACACCAACATATCAGCAATTAGCGCTTAAAATTGACATTTATATAACTTTATTTTAATATAAATCTATGGGAATTTTTGATAATAATCTTCATGGAAGCGTATTCTTTTAGAAGTGAGAATATGTTCATCTACTAGTTAATTAATACACAGATGATTCCCTATCAACGTGGAAAAGTCTAGTGAAAAATAGCATGATACGAAAGGGTGATTGTGTAATAAGAATATGAGTAAAAGAATATGGTTTTAACTATTCGGAAAAAAGTATCGACTGGTTACTTATCAAAGTTAGCATTTATTTAATGTAGGGAATCTTTTCACAGAATTATTTTAAAGGGAAATAGTATCAGAGTATCCAACCATGGTAATAAGAATTATTATATTTAGGGGGATTTTTCATGAACATATCATTGAAAAGAAATATTCTGACAGCAGGCTTAGCTATTATTCTAGTACTTTCCGCTGTGATGGCGTTCACAACACATGTGTCTGCGGCATCAAGTACACAGCTTAAACCACACGTAACTATAGGCTATTGGCTGGGCGGTAACGGGGGATCTAAAAAAACATTGGCCCAAGCAAGTTCTGGCTGGGATGTCATTAACGTTTCATTTATTGAGACGAAAGGGAACTACTACACTCCAAATCTATCAATGGACCTTTCAGCAGTCTACGCAGGCACAGAAGCTCAGCAGATAGCGGCTTTTAAAGCAGACATTCAAACGCTACAGGCTCAAGGTAAGAAAGTTGTTATTTCTTGTGGCGGACAAAACGGTGTTGTTCACATGGACAATGCTGCCCAGCGCGATACTTTTCTGAATGGCGTTAAAAATATTATTAATGAATACGGATTTGATGGCTTTGACGTTGACTTTGAGGGTAGTTCCATCGCAGTTATGAGTACTGATAAAATTGGGAACCTGACATCCCAACAGTCCATAAACCTTGAATATTTGCTTCGTAATTTAAAAACGACTTACGGATCTGATTTCATTATTTCCGCTGCTCCTGAGTATTGCTATGTTCAAAATGGGGCAATCAGTACAGGGAATGGTGGAGCATTTCTTCCGGTTCTTAACGCCACTCGTGATATTTTGACATATATTCACCCACAATACTATAACGGTTTCAACGGTGACTTCGCTTGGTTACAACCATCAGCAAATGCCGGTGCACCTTTTGCCCAAGTTTACTCAGCAGAAGGATATACGCGCCTTTCTGAGATGCTTATTACAGGATTTGTAACGATGGATAAGGGGACTTTTGCGGGATTACGACCTGATCAAGTTGCTTTCGGCGTTCCTTCCACGAATGGTGCAGGTAATGGGGCACAAAGCGTTTCCGTCTATGCTTCCGCTCTAAATACACTGCTTGCCAAATATCCTACTTACCGCGGAATTATGACATGGTCCATTGGATGGGATGAAGCGAACGGAAACAACTTTGTAAACACGATTTCTCCAATTATTAAAGCAGCAAATGATGCAGTTCAACCGTCACCAGATGCTAAAGCTCCGACAATCTCTGGTCAGCCTACTGACAAAAATGTAAGGATAGGCGGGACTGCGGATTTAACGGTAGTGAGCTCTGTATCTAAAGGGACACTTAGCTACCAGTGGTACAAGGCTTCTAGCAAAGTGAACAGTGGCGGTACAGCAATAAGCGGTGCAACAAGTGCCACATATAATGCACCAACAAATACAGAAGGCACCAACTACTATTATTGTGTCATAACGAATACGGACAACAGTGCAACCGGAATCAAGACTGCAACGACGACAAGTAATGCGGTATCTGTAGTCGTTAGCGCCACAAGTAGTGCAGTAACACCAACAATTACGACTCAACCAACTGATAAGGCAGTCACTGTGGGCGGATTATCAGCTCTTACAATAGGAGCAAATGTATCACAAGGGACACTTAGCTATCAATGGTACAAGGCTTCTAGCAAAGTGAACACTGGTGGCACAGCAATAAGTGGCGCAACAAGTACCACATACAATGCACCAACAAGCGCAGTGGGCACAAGTTATTATTATTGCATTGTGACTAACACAGACAGTTCAGCTACTGGAACTAGCACAGCAACAAGTAATGCAGTGTCAGTAACAGTAAACCAATTACCAGCCGGAGATACATGGAAAGCGGATACCATTTATGTTGCTGGAGACACTGCGGTATACCAAGGTAGAACGTATAAAGCAAAATGGTGGACACAAGGAGATGTTCCTGGTGCAGGTGAATGGGGACCATGGGAATTGGTTCTGTAAGAAGTTAACTACTCCATATAAATAATAATCGCAAAGTCTATTTTTGAAATAGGCTTTGTTTTCGTATATCCAAGTAAGCTTTACAAAAACTCTGGCAAAGTCTAAAATAAAAGTGTCAACGTACGTCTCGGAGGTGTAGTCGTGGAAACAACCTTAAAACAAAAATTAAAAACATTACCTGAACTACCTGGTTGCTACATATACCGGGATAAAAAAGGTGAAATTTTATATATAGGTAAGTCGAAAAATCTAAAACAGCGTGTGAAATCCTATTTTACGAAAAAACAGATGGGAAAGACGGCGCGTTTAGTTCATAATATCCACGATCTTGAGCTGATTATCACAGAGACGGAACAAGAGGCTTTAATGCTCGAGATGACGCTTATTATGAAGTATCAACCGCCATTTAATGTCATGTTAAAAGACGAAATCCAATACATCTACCTCAAAATAACGAATGAAAAAAATCCACATCTCGAATTGACAAAAGAAATAGCGAAGGACGGCGCGCTTTATTTTGGTCCCTACGCCAGTCGCTATAAGGCAGAGGAAACGTTGGAATTATTGCAAAAAATCTATCCATTATGCCATTGCAATGGAAAAAGAGGTCGTCCCTGTTTTTACTACCATATCGGGATGTGCATCGGGCCATGTGCGCGGGAAGTTTCAAAAGAAGAATACGAGGTGCAGATTAACAATGTTACAGATTTCTTAAATGGTGGGTATCGTGATGTAAGACGCGAACTTGAAGCTCGAATGCAGCGTCAAATGGACAATTTGGAATTTGAGCGCGCGAAAGAAAGCCACGAATTATTGCATGTTTTAGAGCGCGTGACAGAAAAACAGAAAGTATGGACGCGCGATGTTGGGCATCGTGATCTGATGCAATTTGTCGAGCATGAGCAGTTTTGCGCGATTCAGCTGATTTTTGTCCGAAATGGAGCTATTGTTGGACGGAATTCTAAAGTTTTTGAGTTTGTCGGCGAAGTAAACGAAATGATAGAAAGCTTTCTCATGGCTTTTTACAACGATCCGAATCATCTGCCGCCAAAAGAATTACTAGTTCCAGAACAATTAGACGCCAAATTATTAGCACAATCTTTAGACATAAAAGTGCGAGTACCGAAAAAAGGCGATAAAAAAATACTGCTAGAGCGACTACAAAAAGACGCGCAGACGGTGTTAGATGCTCATTTTAAAATGCTTCATTACGCCAATGACAAAAATGAACCCATGATATGAAGCTAAACTTGAGGGTGCTGTGTCCTCGGGTTTTTAGTATTAAATAATTCGTGTAAAGTGCTTCACTTTGGGGAAAGGGTTATAATAGTGGTGGAGCAACGTTTTCCAGTTTTCGTAGGCATCCGACTTTCGAAAGCCTTCTGTGTGGGCCTCTAAGGTTTTCCGCTGAACGAGAAGCAAATAATCGGTAGAATCCTCGAGGCATTTATGCAGTTCATGGCTAATGTAACCTGGCATGGCGCTGATAATTTTTGATGCAGTGGCGAAATCTTTCTCGAACGCCGTCGTGTCGCCTTGTGTGACTTGAAGTAGAGCGCTTTCTAAAATCATAATGGCGTTCCTCCTTTTTGCTATTGTACAATAAAAATGAGAAGTAGGTGCGAAAAATGAATTTGAATTATTATAATACGTTTATTCTGGTTGCAGAAGATACTAGAGCGGATCATGGTGAAATTCCGAACGGTAAGCGCCAAAATAAAACGGTTGGTGAGATTCAGTTTGAACTCTTAAATGGGCATGATTATAAATATACGCAAGAAGAAGTGCTTTTTGAGACGCATATGTTGCATAAAAATATTCCTGAGGAGGCGCGTGAATCGGAAAGAGCTGCTTTTTTTGGGAAGAGTCAAGCGTGTATGCGGACGTCACCACTGGGAAAACGATACGGTTGGGGGCTACATTTTAATCAAGATGGGTATGTGAAGTTAGTGGCGATGGATAGTCCAGAATACCGAAATTTTGCGAATCAGGAAGGTTTGACGATTACGCGAGCAATGAAATCTAAACGGTAGAGAGGGGTAGTTTTGCGATGATAACGATTGGGCTTACGGGGTGGAGTGATCACGCTACATTATATTCCAGTACGAGTAAACATAAATTAGAGGATTACGCGGGCAATTTTCCGATGGTGGAGGTGGATACGAGTTTTTATGCTATTCCTTCACCGCTTACGACGGAACGATGGATCGAGCGGACGCCGGAAGAGTTTACCTTTGTTGTGAAGGCTTTTCAGGCGATGACGAAGCATAAAGAGTGGCAGCAGTATTATGATTCGGAGACAGAGATGTATCGCCGTTTTATGGATGCGATTGCGCCGATGAGTGAATCTGGAAGGTTAAAGGCAATCTTGTTTCAATTTCCGCCGTATTTTGGTTGTACGAAAGAAAACGTGACCTATTTACGAGCTGTTCGTGAAAAAATGGGAGACTTGCCGCTTGCTATTGAATTTCGGAATAAGACTTGGTACACGGAGACGAATGAACCGCAAACGCTGGCTTTGTTAAAAGATTTGGGTTTTATTCATACAGTTGTGGATGAGCCACAAGTTGGGAATGGGAGCGTTCCGATTGTACTACGAGCGACAAATGAAGCGATGACACTAGTGCGTTTGCATGGTAGGAACAGCGCGGGCTGGATGAAAGCAAATAGTCCTGAATGGCGCGAAGTTAGGACGCTTTACCGTTACAATGACGAGGAAATCAATTATTGGGCAGAGAATATTAGACACTTACAGAAACATTCAAAAGAAGTTATTGTGATTTTTAATAATAATTCTGGTGGAGATGCAGCCGACAATGCGAAACAACTGCAAAAAGCGTTAGATATCTCTTATGAAGGACTTGCACCAATGCAGATGAATTTATTTGATATATGATTTTTTGGAGGGGATTCTTTTTACCCCTTCTTTTTATTTTTTAGACATTTAAATAGCTGAAAAAAATAGCTTGTTCCTATGTAAAAAGCTATTTTCACTCCTTTAGGATATTGTTTGCAGATAGTACACATAATGTGTTATGATAGAGAGACTAAAAGAAAAGGAGCGACACAAATGACAAGAAAAAATAACACACACACTATCCCTCCGACACTGGACAGAATCATAGTTTCCAATGAATTAGATATTTTGAATAAATTAAGAGAATCACAGGATGATAAGCAAAATAATCGAACGGTTACCTCGAGTATTGGCTGGGCAAAGCTAAGAGTCAATAGTAAACAGGTATAGTATATGAGCCATGGTATTTCATTAGAATGGTCAGATGCTTTTCAAGAAGATGTGGCGGCTATTATGCACTTTTTAGACTATCAGTACTGCAGTGAGAGCCAGAAAGAGAAGTTTTTTGAGAGGTTGGCTAAAGTTGAGGCGAGGCTTACCACTTTTCCTTTGATGGGAATGGTGTTACAAGATCCGAAGTATTGCCGCGAATATCGTAAAGTTCAGATTGGTAAGGCGTATCTTGTCTTTTATGAAGTGCTGACAGATGAGAAGAAAGTGGTGCTGCATCGAATTTTGGCGCAGGAGCAGAATTATGATGTGCTTATTCGAGAAGAAGCACCAGTTTATAGCGATAAAAAACAGTAGTTGGACTCTAATATCAGAGCGCAACTACTGTTTTTGTTAGCCTGTAGTGCCGATTAGAAAGCTAATTGCTAGGATGATGAGGACAATCGCGGTTATAGCGACATACAGGTAATCTTTTTCTTTTAAGAAGGTGATGAGAGATACCACCACGCGTAAGACTGGTGTTAAAATGAGGCAGAAGAGCCCAAACATGATAATCGCGTATGGCTTGAATTCGCCGATGCCTGTAAAAATGGCTGTTAGCGTTGTTGGATAGGTTGTTCCTGGATAGCCGCTCGCTCCTGTAAATAGGAGTAGTAGCAGGCCAATGAGAATGATTGCGGCGCTCAGAAGGACACCGATTCGTAATAGGCCACTGACAACTGCTTCTACGCGGTGCATTTCTTCGTCTGTTGTTGATTTATCGGTCATTTAGATCCACCCCAATCCTTCTAAAATCATCTGCAGTGCTACGTAGATTAAAACAGGAATAAATACGAGACGGATGACTTTGCTTTTTAGGCGTTGCATGATTCTGGTACCGAGAGTTGCGCCGATGAGAACACCGATTGCGACGGGGCCTGCAATCATGGGATCGATGTCGCCACGGAACAAGTAGACGGTGGCACTGGCTGCGGCCGTGACGCCCATCATTAAGTTACTGGTCGCGCTTGAAACTTTGAGTGGCATTTTCATGAAGACGTCTAGTGCCATGACTTTAAAAGCGCCACTTCCGATGCCGAGTAAACCACTGGCAATCCCAGCTCCGTACATGACGCCGAATCCTGCGGGAACGTTAGCAACCTCATAATCGACTTGTTGCCGCAATGCTTTATCGTAATACGTATCGTGAAGTCGCAGTTTTGTCGCGATTGGGTCGGGCTTTACATTGGTTGGAAACTCGGAGCCAACTTTTTTTATCATTGTGATGGCTGAGTAGAGAAGCAGGAAGCCGAAAATCATGTAGAGCGCCGTGGCAGAGAGAAGACCGCCGACAAACGCCCCGGTTATAGCGCCAAGCGTGGTCGCGATTTCGAGAAACATACCGACGCGTAAATTGGTGATACGATCTTTTATGTAGGCGATGGCTGAGCCGCTACTCGTTGCGATAACGGAAATAATACTGGCGCCAATGGCATATTTAATATCGATGCCAAACAGCAGTGTAAGCGCTGGTGTGACAATAATCCCACCCCCAAGACCAAGCACGGAACCAAGCACGCCCGCAAAAATAGCAATGAGTAAAAGGGCAAAAATTTGATAGATATCCAAGGAATCAGACCTCCTTTTTATTGTATACTGTTCATCATACGCCTTTTTAGAGTAATTGAAAAGGGACATAAGGAACAAAAGCAGTTTTGTGACGTGTCAAAAGCGACCATTTAGGCTACAATAGAAGGAGACGAAAGAAGGGGATGTTTATCATGAAACGTTTAACGATTTGGCATACAAATGATATTCATAGTCATCTGGAAAAATGGCCGCGTATCTTTGCTTTTTTACATGAAAAGCGATTGGCGGCGCAGGATGATTTATTTTTTGATATTGGTGATTTTATTGATCGCGTGCATCCTTTTACAGAAGGTTCGATGGGGCAAGGCAATGTAGACTTGTTGAATGGCTTGCCGTATGATGCGGTGACGATTGGAAATAATGAAGGCGCGGCGTTGGGGCATGAGGAATTGGCGCACTTATATGATCGGGCAGAATTTCCGGTTGTTTGCTGTAATGTGTACGAAGATCAGGCACAGACGGAACTCGCACACTTCGCAAAAGGGCATCTTTATATAGAGCGTGACGGTATCAAAATTGCGATTATTGGGGCAACTGCTTGCTTTACGGAGTATTATGAATCGCTCGGATGGGGAATTGAAGAACCGATTCAAGCGATTAAACGGGAAGTCAGTCAAATTGAGGCGGACGTTACGATTTTGCTCAGCCATCTCGGTTTGCCTTTAGACGAAAAAATTGCAGCTGAAATACCGGAAATCGATCTTATTTTAGGCGGGCACACGCATCATTTGTTGGAACATGGGAAAGAAGTAGGAGGCGCGTTGTTGGCTGCAGCTGGTCGCTGGGGTGAATATGTTGGCAAAGTGACGCTCGATTTTGATGAAGTGACTGGCAAATTAGTGTCAAAACAGGCGCGAGTGCACACAGTGGCAGATTTGCCGGCGCCTGCGGATGAAGAGCTTCAAGTAGCTACTTTTCTAGAAAAAGGTAAGGCTGAATTGGATCAGAAAGTGGTTGCACTTCCGCATCAACTAGCGCATAATTGGTTTAAAAGCTCCGAGATTTCCGAGCTCTTTCATGAAGCGGCTTGTGAGTGGACTGGTGCAGAGACTTTTTTGACGAATGCGGGTATTTATATGACCGATTTGCCAAAGGGGACTGTGACGGCGTACGATATTCACCAGTTGTTGCCTCATCCGCTGAACTTTATTGTGCTTTCGATGACGGGCGTGGAGCTCGATGTTTTGATTCATGAGATTGCGGAAAAAGAAGCGGAGTTACGTGATATACCGTTGCGCGGTTTCGGTTTTCGTGGCGAGGTTTTCGGGACTATTTTGACGAAACGAATGACCTATGATGCGGAATTGGATATGGTGTTATGGGACGGTGCAGTGATTGATCCGGAGAAAATATACCGTGTTGTGACGCACGATACATTTGTCTATGCGCCATTTTTCCCGATTATTAAACGGGTGGCTGGAAAAGAAGTCTACACGCCAGAGTTATTACGTGATGTGATGACATGGAAATTAAAAGAAAAATACGGTGAGGGAGGTTGACTGGAACCATGATTACGATTCAGAATACGACGTATGAAATTATTGAGGATAACCGGGATGCTTTTGATGAAGAGGCTTTGACGGAACGATACAGCGATATTTTGGCGCGCTACGATTATATTGTCGGCGATTGGGGCTATGATCAGCTTCGTTTGAAAGGTTTTTTTGATGACGATAATCGAAAAGCGACCTACGATACGAAAATTAGCACGTTAAAAGAGTATTTGTATGAGTACTGCAATTTTGGCTGCAAATATTTTGTGATTAAAAAAGTAGTGAAATAGGCGAAAATGAGAAAGAGGTAGGGCGATAGTGAAATATGATGGCTATTTAATTGATTTGGATGGGACAATGTACCTTGGAAGTGAGCCGATACCAGAGGCGCAGGGCTTTATTGAGAAATTGGATCAGGCGCATATTCCGTATTTATATGTAACGAATAACTCGTCAAAAACGCCAGAACAGGTAGCGGCGACTTTGCGCAAATTCGATATTCCCGCTACGACGAATCAAGTTTTTACAACATCGCAGGCGACGGTTCAGTTTATGCTGGAGCAGGCAGATCGGAAAAAGACGGTTTACTTGATTGGCGAAGAGGGTGTACGACACGAAATCGAGAAAGCTGGTTTTGAATTGACGGCGGAGAACCCTGATTTTGTGGTGATGGGGATTGACCGCGACATCAACTATGAGAAACTGGCAACGGCGACAATGGCAGTTCGTGCGGGTGCGATGTTTATCTCGACGAACGGGGATGCGGCGATTCCGACAGAGCGCGGTTTGTTGCCGGGAAATGGTTCGATCACGTCCGTCGTGGCTATTGCTACAGGCATGAAGCCAATCTTTATTGGAAAACCGGAAGCGATTATCATGGAGCAAGCGATTGCGAAACTCGGTGTGAAAAAAGAGCGTGTCATCATGGTTGGCGATAATTATGAGACCGATATTTTAGCTGGGATTCGCTATGGCATTGATACATTGATCGTGCATACTGGTTTTACCTCACCAGAACAATTGGCGACAAAAGAAGTACAACCGATTCACCGCGTGATGAAATTATCGGAATGGGAATTATAATTATACGAAAAAAGGCGGATACTTAATGAAAGTGCCGTCTTTTCTTATTTAATGGGGAGCGATGTTGGGATGGCGGTATTTAATGATATTTTTGTCATATTTTTAATCGTGATGACAGCTTTTTTTGTAGCGAGCGAATTCGCGATTGTTGCGATTAGAAAGCCCACGGTGCGGCAGCTTGTGATGAGCGGGAATCCGCGTGCGAAATATGTGGAGCAAGTGACGGCACAAATGAACGATTATCTTGCGGCTTGCCAATTAGGAAACACACTCGCAGCGCTTGCCATGGGGTGGGTCGGTGAGGCAACGATGCGCGGATGGTTACAGCCACTTTTTGATATGCTGCCAATCCCAGCTTCGATCGAAGGACCAATCGCGGTTTTCACGGCTTTTATTTTGATTACGTTTTTGAATGTGGTTTTAGGGGAACTCGCGCCGAAAACATTCACGATCCACAGCACGGAAAAAGTAGCATTATTCATTGCGCGCCCGCTGATTTGGTGGTATTATATAACGTTCCCGCTCAACTGGCTACTCAACCACTCGGCCAACTTGATTACGAGGTTATTCGGCGTGAAGTCGGGTGACGAGGATATGGACCGGATGACGCCGACGGAACTAAAAATCGTACTGGATGACAGTTACCAACAAGGTTTACTGAACCCACAAGAGTTTCGCTACATGCAAAATATTTTTAAATTAGACGATGTTCCAGCGCAAGAAGTGATGATTCCGCGGACAAAAATGATTACGATTAGTAAGTTGGACTCGGTTCGTGATTTGCTCGAGTTAACGGCACAAGAGACGTATCATATCTTTCCGGTAACAGAGGAGCGCGATAAGGATCACATTGTTGGGATGTTGCAAGTAAGTGTTGTGATGGCAGGACTAGGGCGTGATTTAGCGATTTTAGATCAGCCGATCGAGGAATTTATGACGCCGATTATGCAGGTTTTTGAGGGGATGAAGTTACAGGAATTGCTGTTCAAAATGCAGCAGGAAGGGCAGTCTTTCGTTGTTTTGACCGATGAATATGGTGGGACGTCAGGGCTCGTTACGCTGGAAGATGTGATGGAAATCATCGTCGGGGATATGGAAGAGGCGACATCGCCGAAGGGAGTCAGGAAGATTGCTGAGGGCCATTTCATTATCGAGGGCAACGAGCCATTGGTATCTGTTGAGGAAGAACTTGGAATCGAGCTGAGCAGTCCGGGTGTTCATACGCTTTCAGGATGGTTACTTTACCAACGTTTTGATCTGGAAACGGGAGATTTTTTAGAGGAATGTGGCTGGCGCTTCATGATTCAAAGCATGAACAAGAATTCGATTCGCCAAGTCGAAGTTGTGAAAATAAGCAAAGAAGCATCGCAAGTCTAGAATCAGACCGGCGATGCTTCTGTATTTTTATTGTACGATATCATCATGATAACTATGCGCTAATCGACTCGCGGCCGCAGCAGCAATCGCGCCTACGATGTCATCAAGGAATGTATGCACCTGCACACCATCATGTTCGTTTAGTTTCGCTAAAATACCAGGTTTCACTTTATCAATATAGCCGTAGTTCGTGAATCCGATAGAACCGTATACATTGACGATAGACAGCGCTAGAATTTCATCCATGCCGTACAGTCCTTCATCAGCACTGATAATGTTTTGTAGCGGTTGGACGAGCTTTCCTTCCTCAGCCAAGACATCAAGCTGAATTCCAGTTAAAATCGCATTTTGGACTTCACGCTTACGCAACACACGCTCCACATTCTCACGACAAATATCGAGACTCAACGCAGAATGATATTGTTTTTGCAAAAATAGTACCAAGTCGGCGATATCATCGATTGTTACCCCGCGTTCTATGAGCCATTCCCGCGCTTTTTTCTCTAATTCACTTTGCTTCTCAACCATTTCTATCTCTCCCAACTCAAACAAAATCGGCACAAGCTTCCTTTTAAAAAACCTGAACAACCTCTTTAAAACCCATTACCTTTTCCGATAAAGTGAGTTCAATTCCCATTTTTAACGTCATATCTGAACTTGGGCACGTTTCGCAAGCCCCTAATAACCGAATTTTTACAATACCATCAGGCGTCACTTCAACGAGCTCATAGTCGCCGCCATCTCTGACTAAAAAAGGTCTAAATTTCTTAAGAGCAGTATCCACTTCCGCATACATCTCGCTATTCATGGCATTCGACTCCTTCCTAACTGTGAATAATTCTCACTTATATCCCCTATTATAACAGCATCAGAAAAAAAAGAAAGGGATAGTGTCCAAAGCGGAGGATAGGTTTTAAAGAAGTGACCAGTGAAACTGATAATAGAAATATTTGTTAATAAAAATATGAAAAATAACTTGCCTTTTTGAGGGCACTTAAAATTGTACTGCATAAATTTTTTATTGTTTTCTTTGCTCGTAAAACGACTAAATTTTATTTGAAATGCGAACGCTTGCCGCCGATTTACATAGTATATGCCCCACAACAAATGAAAATGCCCCGTCCCTAAGGCTCAAGAAGGG
The DNA here is from genome assembly GCF_000766145.1 of Paenilisteria newyorkensis. Classification (GTDB taxonomy): domain Bacteria; phylum Bacillota; class Bacilli; order Lactobacillales; family Listeriaceae; genus Listeria_A; species Listeria_A newyorkensis. Next base: position 87,164 of record NZ_JNFB01000047.1, read on the forward strand.
ACGGGGCAAGTTTATATAGTCAGATGGGTAAATCTGACTAAAAAAGGGAGTGTTACTTTTATGTTAACCGTGTGGATTAAGCACGGTAACAAACAAATAAGATTTCTTAGTGTACTACTTGAACGCATTAAAGTAACTATCTGTAAGTATAATATAGACAGAATAGCGTGTCAACAATTACATATCGAAATAGTTTTATAATTCAATTAAGAAACCGGTTTACTCGCTTTTGGAGCCTATATTTTGTAGAATAAAAGAGAGGTGAGCAAAGATGGAAAAAGAAGCGAAAATTTTTGTTTATGGGTCGTCGAATATTTGTGCGAGCTGTGTTGGATCTCCATCTTCTAAGGAGACGGAGGAATGGCTTAGGGCGGCGATAGGTCGTAAGTTTCCGGAGCAACCGTTTCAAGTGGAATATGTCGATATTTTTGCGCCACAGGAAGAAGCTGAGATGAAGCGGATTGCAACGATGATCGTGGAAGAGGATTATATGTATCCTGTGATTGTGATTGATGGTGATGTCATCGCTGAGGGGAATCCGCGGTTGAAGGATATCTATGCGATGATGACGGATCGTGGCTATCAACCAGCGTAAATTGGATTGGAGGAAATCATGAATCCGATTGTTGAGTTTTGTGTGAATAATTTAGCTTCGGGGGCGCAGGAGGCATTTGATACATTAGATGCTGATGCGAGCCTTGATGTGATTGAGTACGACTGTCTGACGTACTGTGATTTGTGTGCTTCCTCTATGTTTGCACTAGTGGATGGGGAAGTGGTTCGAGGAGAGACACCGGCAGATTTGGTCGCGAATATTTATCAGTTTTTAGAGGATAATCCTTTTTAATAGGAAATAGGCTAGTTCCAAAGAGTGTGGCGACGCTTCGGAACTAGCCTATTTTTATTTAATAAAGTGATCTATTGGTGTTTCACCGTTTTGAATGGTATAGGTTTGTTTGTATGTTTTGGTGTTATCGACAATGGTGCTTAGGAAAAGGGCAACATCGGCTCGTGTAATGGTTGTGTGACCTGTCGTATGCTCGCTAATTCGTGTTGTTGCGGGTTCGTTTGTGAGCGTGACGGGACGAATGATTGTGTAATTTAGCTGGCTTTGTTGGAGCGCCTTATCAGCGTTTCCTTTGGCAATGAGATAGTTTCTGAGTGATTCAGGGCCTTGTTCTGGTTGATCGGCACCGACAGAACTAACCATGATAAAATGGGAAATATCATGTTTTTCCGCGTACTGGACGGCTCTAATCGCTGCGTTTTGATCGATGGCAATGGTTTTTTCGGGGCCGGTATGTCCACCAGATCCAGCAGAGAAAATAACCGTATCGATGCCGCTATAGGCTGAACTAAAGTCGTTTTCTAAATCGGCAATGATTACTTTTGCGCCAAGTTGTTCTAGTGCTTCTCGTTGTTCTTCTTTGCGAATCATTGCTACAACAGTAAAATTTGCATTTTTGGCCAGTAGCTCGACGGTTTGTTTTCCAATTTGTCCATGGGCTCCTATTACTAATATGTTCATTTGAAAACTTCCTTTCTAGGATTAGATTTCTTTGATTTAGTAGTAATATAGTTGTCAGGTTTGCGGAGATTTTGTGGCCTCCGTAAAAGTCAAGGTAGGCAGTTTCACTTTGTTCAACTGCCTGCTGATTTAGTGAATCAACATAACGGGCTGTCTCAGCGCTTTAGTCAAATCCTGCTTCAAGAGCCAGCATTCGTTTCTTGCATTCTGTCGAGTCTAAATGGGCTCTTTCAGCACTTCAGTCAAAGTTAGCTGTGAGTTTATGTCTGGCGTCTTCGGATCCAGCTTCAACAGCCAGCCTCTCGGAAATTTCGTGGCCTCCATAAAAGTCAAAGGAGGACTTTCACTGCGCCCTCTAACAATTTCTGTCGAGGCTAACGGGCTGTCTCAGCACTTCAGTCAAACATCGAGCTCGAGTGCATCGGTTGTACCCTGGACTTTGGATCGATGTAATTCATCGCATTGTTCACTGCGGTCGGTGCTTCGCCGAATCCTGTTGCAATCAGTTTTACCTTGCCGTCGTACGTACAAACATCGCCTGCGGAATAAATGCCGGGAATGTTCGTCTCCATTTTGGAATTGACAACAATCGAATTGCGCTCGATATCAAGTCCCCATTCTTTAATCGGCCCCAAAGAGGAAACGAAACCGTAGTTCACGATGAAATCATCAATCTCAAGAACTTCTTTCCGGTCGCCTTTTACTTCTTCTAAAACGATCTGCGTCAAATTCTCGGAATCACCGATAATGTCGGTCGGGATGAATGGTGTTTTGATTGTAATCGAGGACTGTTCTAACTTCTCAACGCTGTGTTCATGGGCACGGAAAGCGTTGCGTCGATGAATAATCGAAACTTCTTTTGCAATCGGCTCTAGCATTAAAGCCCAGTCTACTGCGGAATCACCACCACCACAAACGGCTACGCGGCGTCCTGAAAAACGGCTCAGGTCATTGATGAAGTAATGCAGATTTTTGCCTTCGTATTGCATTGCGTCGTCCAGCTCTAAACGGCGAGGCTGAAAAGCACCGTTGCCCGCTGTAATAATAATCGCTTTACTATAATGCGTATCCTGATTCGTGCTGATCTCAAACGTGCCATCTGCTTGTTTCTCAACGCTTGCAACGGCTTCTTCCAGACAAATCGTCGGATCAAAAGGTTTCATTTGAGCGACCAAGTTATTGACCAACTCTTGCGCGCGGACCTTCGGGAAACCTGGAATATCGTAAATATATTTCTCGGGATAAAGCGTGGAAAGCTGTCCGCCTAGTTGAGGTAAGCTCTCGATAATTTTTACGTTCGCTTTTCGCATACCTGCATAGAAAGCCGCGAATAGCCCAGCTGGCCCACCACCGATAATCGTTATATCATAAATTTTTGTTTGATCGTCCACAAAAAAACCTCCCATAATAAATGTTCTCTCGAATAAAACCATTCTACCACAAAAACAACGGAAACAGTATGGCAATAGCTTTTCAGAATTTTATTACATTGTGAGCTTCTTCTCTTGAAAAAAAGACTTGAAAGAGCTATGATATAGGGTGAGGGCTTTTTGCCTTCCTCTTGAGACGTAGATGTTTAAGCGCAATCTACATAATTGTCATTAGGCATTGACCTGGTGCAGTTTTTTGTGAGAAAAATACAATGGGAAAGTGGATGTGATACAGATGAGTAAGCCAAAAATCGTCATTCTGGGAGCTGGGTATGGCGGCTTGAAAACGTTGCGTAAGTTGCAACAATTGAATGTTGAAGCAGAATTAGTATTGGTGAACAAAAATGACTATCATCATGAAACAACATGGTTACATGAAGCTGCCGCAGGAACATTAGAAGCAGAACAACTAATGTATCCTATCGCGAAAGTAGTCAACCCAACAAAAACAACTTTCATTCAAGATACTGTGGAGAAGATCAACAAAGACGACAAAACAGTAACATTGACGAACAAAGGGGATATTTCGTACGACTTCTTGCTGATTGCACTTGGATCAGAAGCAGAAACTTTCGGTATCAGCGGTTTGAAAGAATACGCGTACACGATTACAAGTATTGATTCTGTTAAGAGAATTCGTGCTCAAATTGAAGGCAGTTTTGCAAAATGGAAAACAGAACAACGCGATGAATTATTGACTATCGTCGTTGGTGGCGCTGGTTTCACGGGGATTGAGTTCTTAGGGGAACTAACAAACCGCATTCCAGAACTTGTGAAAAAATATGACGTGCCACGTGAAAAAGTCCGCATTGTTTGTATGGAAGCTTCACCAAAAGTGTTGCCACAATTCGATGCAAAACTAGTAGACTATGGCGTAGGCGTTTTAGAAGACCGTGGTGTAGAATTCAACGTTGGAACGCCAGTGAAGGAAGCTACAGCAGACGGTATTAAATACGCAAAAAGCGAAACAGAAGATGTGGAAATCAAAGCAGCGACTGTTATCTGGGCAGCTGGTGTACGTGGGAATAGCGTTATCGAAGCATCTGGATTCGAAGCAGGCCGTGGTCGTGTGAAAGTAAACGACGATTTGACGGTTCCAGGCAACGAAGAAATTTTGATTATCGGGGATTGCTCGTTAATGATTAACCCTGAAAATGATCGTCCGTATCCACCAACAGCACAAATCGCGATGCAACAAGCGGATATTGCTGCGGTGAACCTTGCCAAATTGGTAAAAGGCTTAACGAATGACTTAGCGCCGTTCGTATACCACGAAAAAGGTACAGTATGTTCTATCGGAGACAACGATGCTATCGGCGTTGTTATGGGCAGAAGCTTGAAAGGCTACCCAGCGTCTGTGATGAAAAAAGTAATCGATGACCGCGCGTTATACCAAATTGGTGGAACTGGTGTCATGATGAATAAAGGTAAATTTAAGTTTTATAAATAAAATTAAAAATAGGAGCGAAAATCAGGTTCACAAAGTCCTGATTCTTGCTTCTATTTTTGTTGTTCTATAAAAGTCCGAATAAATAATCCACAAGAAAGCCAATCGCGATACCAGTCAAAGCGCCAAAGAAAACTTCCATTGGTTTATGACCGAGCATTTCTTTCAAGTGTTGTTGCTTTTCTTCTTGTCCAGGTTCTGTTAACCCTTTTGCGTGCTCGACGAATTCATGGAAATCGCGGGCTAATTTATTGAGCGCGACGGCTTGTTCCCCAGCTTGGCGACGAACACCGGTAGCATCAAACATGACGATAATCCCGAAAACAACAGCAATCGCGAAATAAGGAGAATCAATCCCGTACGTGATGGCGAGCGTAGTCATGAGCGCTGTTACAGCTGCCGAATGCGAACTAGGCATACCTCCCGTTGAAAACATCAGACTCCACTGCATTTTACGATAAACGAGCAAATGGATCGGTACTTTGACAAATTGCGCGAAAAAAATAGCAATGAGTGAAGCAATTAAAGGTACATTGATTAACATGGCGATCTCCTCTTCCCTAGTAAACAGTTATATTAGTATTGTACCACAAGAAAAGGGAAGGGAAACCTACTTTAGCTCTAATTAAATGGATAGCCTGGCTTTTGTCAGTCTCACTTTTTTCGGCTATAATGGGGAAATAAGTAAGGCGAGGGGGGACACGATTATGAGTTTAGGTGAATACTTAGAAATGGAATTGGTGGAATTGACGAAGGATGCAGCGTCCGTGAGAATGCCAGTCAATGAAAAAACGCGGCAACCGTTTGGCTATTTGCACGGTGGGGCATCGGTGGCACTTGCTGAGCAGACGGCGAGCATAGCGGCCACAAAGCATGTTGACGCGAACGAAATTGCATTCGGGCTTGAGATTAATGCAAACCATATTGCCTCTGTACAAGATGGCTACGTGCTTGCTACGGCGACACCAATCCACATCGGACGGACGACACACGTATGGCAAGTCGAGATTCGCAGTGAGGCAGACAATAAACTAATAGCCATCAGTCGCTGCACATTAGCGATCAAACAAAAACGATCATAAAAAATGCCATGTCCCCATTTTTTCGCGGGGCATGGCATTTTTTCTATTCTTTTTTATCTGTATCACTTTCTTCGTCAAGTTCGATTATCTCTTGCTCCGAGTCATCAGATTCAAGCTCAATTAATGTTTCCTCTTGTTCACGAGCAATATCCTCTAGTTCTTCACGCTGATCAATCTTCTCCTCACGCAAGTCCCAATCGAGTTGTTCCTCAAGTTCCTCACGTTCTTGACGCGCGCGCTCCAACTGCTCTTGCTTAATAATAATATTTTTCCGCTCTTTAATCTCGTCTTTTTTGACGGAACGCAGTTGGTCACGAATTCGAATCGCCAGTGGCACACCCGTATCGTAAGCTGCACGGTTAATCAAGTGAGAAGCAATCGGCGTGGTCAAATAGATAAACAGGATCGCAAGCAAAACCCGTGCGTTAAAGCCTTCCCCTGAATGAAAAAAGTAACCAACCGTTGCAAAAAGCAGTAAACTGACGCCAAACGTATTGCTAATACCCGCTGCATGTGTTCGCGTATAGACATCGGGAAGGCGAATGACACCAATCGCGGCCAAAATACTGAGCGAGGCACCGATTAGAATCATGATCGAAATAATAATCTCAATTATCACGTTCACGTTCAATCACCTTACCTTTCTCTACAAATTTAGCAAACGAAACAGTCCCGATAAAGGCTAGCAAGGCAATCAAGAGAATAACGTCCAAATACGCACTTGTATCGAGCAGCATCGAAAGCAGGGCGACAATCGCGACAAGGTTCATCCCAATCGAGTCAAGCGCCACCACTTTATCGGAGGTCGTTGGTCCTTTTAAAATCCGATATAGGTAAAGGAAAATCGAGACAGAATACATAAACAGGGCAATGGCTAGGACTGTGTTTATAATAATCAATGGAACACCTCCATAATCGCGCCTTCATAGGATTTACGAATGGTCGCAATTTCCTCTTCAATATTCGGAACGTGAAGCGAATGCACGTAAATTGCTTTATAGTCATCAGAAATATCGATAGAAAGCGTCCCCGGCGTCAGCGTAATTAGAATCGCCAACATCGTCACTTCCCAGTCGGTTTCAAGCGTTGTTTCATATCGAAAAATCCCCGGACGAATGTTCATATCTTTTTTCAAAACAATACGTGCCACCATCACGGTCGAAATAATGAGATCCTTAAAGAAGTTAAAAATCAATTTCACAAGCGCTAAAATTCGCCAAATGTAAAAGCGAGAGCCAAGGAAGCGGCGCATGAAGAACAGCAAGAATATCCCGATGATAAAACCAAGAATGAAAGTTCCCATCGTGAAAGCTGACTGCAGGAACATCCACAAACAGGCAAGAATAATATTAATAATTAATTGAAACGCCATTTTTGCATCACTCCCCCAGTACCGCTTGAATATAAATCGATGGGTCAACTAATGGATCAACCGCTTTTTCAATCAGCGGATACATACCTTCTGAAAAGATACCATAAGCGACAGAAATCGCGAGCAACATCAAGACGGGTACCATCATTTTTCGGTACGGAATATCTAATTTAAACGTGCCTTTTTTCTCGCCCCAGAACCCTTTGGAGAAAATCTTAATCATCGAAAGGAGGACGAACAGGCTAGAAAGAAGGACAACGACGCCACCAACATAATTCTGAACAGCAAAAGCGCCTTCCACTATTAGCAGTTTTCCAATAAAGCCGCTGAGTGGTGGAATACCAGCAAGACCAAGCGCCCCAATGAAGAACGTCCAGCCGAGCGATGGTTTCACGCTCATGAGGCCACTGAATTTTTTGATGCTGGAAAAGCCGGTAATCGCAATGATAGTACCGATAACGAGAAACAGTGTCCCTTTAATCAGCATATCGTGAATCAGGTAGAAAATCGCGCCAGTCATAGCCTCGCGGGTCATGAGTGAGACACTGAATAGAATCACACCAACCGCGATCAAAATATTGTAAATCATAATCGTCTTCATATCGTTGTAACTAATCGCGCCAATGACGCCGAGCACAATCGTAATGAGTGCTAGCGTAGACAATAACGGTAGCGCAAAACTCGTCTCGTTGTAGAAGAACAGCGTGTAAACCCGAATAATCGCGTACACCCCGACCTTCGTAAGCAAAGCGCCAAATAAAGCGAGAACTGGAATCGGTGGTGCGAAATAAGAACCGGGTAACCAGAAGTATAACGGGAAAATCCCAGCTTTCAGTCCAAATACGAACAAGAACAACACCGCAACAACCGTGATCATCCCTGTATTTCCGCCATGAATCTCAGAAATTTTTTGCGAAATGTCGGCCATGTTCAGCGTACCAATCATCGAGTAGAGAAGGGCAATCGCCATGACCAGAAAGGCAGAACCAATCACATTAATCAGCAAATACTTGACCGTCGCTTTCAGTTGAACCTTTGTCCCGCCCAGAACGAGCAGCACATAAGACGCCATCAACATCACTTCAAAGAACACGAACAAGTTAAAAATATCACCCGTCAGGAACGAGCCGTTAACACCAACGATCATAAATAAGACAGCCGGATAATACAGAAATCGTTCGCGCGGTTTTCCGATAGAGTAGAAAGAATAAATCAGCGTAGCGAGAAGCACTAGGCTCGTCGTTGTTACAAGCAGAATCGCTAGCATATCGCCAACAATCGAAATTCCGAACGGCGCTGGCCAATTTCCAAGTGTTACAACGAGAATCCCATGTTGATAGACGTAATACACGAGAAAAATATTAGCACCAATCAGCACAGCGCTCGTAATGATAGCCAATACACGTTGCAGAATCACTTTTCGCGGTAGTAACATCAAGAAAATCGCGCCGAAAAACGGAATCAAGATGGGCATTAAAACAAGGTTAGTCATCATCAGATTCATGCCCCCTTGTCTTCGAAACGCTCTCGCTGTCTAGTTCCTGATAAGCCCGATAAGCAAGTACAAGGAAGAACGCCGTCACCCCAAAGCTAATAACAATCGCCGTCAAAATGAGCGCCTGAGGCAATGGATCGTTGTAAGCAGAAAGCCCCGGTGTATCAAGCAGGGGAGCCTTCCCTTTTTTCAAACCGCCCATTGTTAAGATAAGCAGGTTAACCCCGTGGCTCAGAATCGCCGTTCCGAGAATAATACGCAACAAACTTTTTGAAAGAATGAGGTAAGTGGCTGCCATAAACATGAGCCCAATTAAAATCGACATCAACAGTTCCATCTAGTCACTCTCCCCAATCGTCTGAATTATCGTAAGCGTCACACCAACAACGACCAGATAAACACCTAAGTCAAAAATCGTCGCCGTGTGAAGCGATGTGTCCCCAATTATCGGCAAATCCACATGACCGAATTTATGCGTCAAAAAAGGATCACCAGCTAAAATACCAATCATGCCAGTGCCGACCGCAAACAATAAGCCGACACCTGTCATCATAATCGGATTAATATTTAACATACTTCTCACGGTCTGCGAGTCATACGCAATCAAGGTAAGCGTCACCGCACCGGCCGAAATCAAGCCAGCAACGAAGCCACCACCAGGATTGTAATGCCCAGCTAAAAACAGATGAAGCGAGAACAGGAAAATAATAAACACAACAACCTTGGTCACATTACGCAGCAATACGTCATTTGTTTTCATTTTTTTCCCTCCTAGCTAACCGTAATTTTATCATTCCAAAAATACCAATGGATGCAATCGCGAGCACAGCCGTTTCAAAAAGCGTATCAAAGCCACGGAAATCGACGAGGATCACGTTGACAATATTTTTCCCAGCTGCTTTCGTGTACGTGTTGTCAATATAATACTGCGAAATCGAATCGTAAAACGTCGTATCGTAGGCCGAAAGCGAAATCAAGAAAACGACGAGCCCGACACCGACACTAATAAACGTCTTCACAGAAAGCCATCGCGGTTTCTCCTCAATATTACTGAACTGCGGCAAGTGATAGAAAACCAGCAAATAAAGCACAACCGAAATCGTCTCAATCACGAGCTGCGTCAACGCAAGATCGGGCGCCCGAGCGACAATGAAGAAAATACTAATCGTATAACCCATCGCACCGAGCAAAATAATCGAGGTAATGCGCGACTTCGAAAATACGATACCAACAAGCGTCACCATCACGACAAGCACCAGAACATAGTCCATCATCGTCACACGCGAGATCGCCGAAAGATCGAAATTAAGCGCATCCGTCGCAAAAATCGTACCGAGCATCAAAATAATGAAAGCCGTCAACATGTAGTTCAAATACGTCCGCAACCAGCCAGTCATCACCCACAAAGTAAAGCGATACGAGCCTTGCTCCATATAATACATGCCATTATCATACGCCTTGCCCCAACGGAAAAACGCCGGAACTTTCTCCGAGATAAAAGGTCGCCACCAATTCGCGGTTTTATATAGGAGAATCCCTAAAATAATAACCCCAGCTGTCATCAATAACGCCATCGTGAAGCCATGCCAGAAACTAATATGAATCGAATAATCCGTCCCATAAAGCGAAGGCATAATTGATTTCACCGCAGGCTCAAGAAGCGGTTTTGCAATCAAATTCGGGAATAAGCCAGTAATGACGACAAGCGCTGACAGAATAATTGGCGGTAACAATAAGCCAATCGGAGCCTCGTGCGGTTTTTTCGGTAACAAATGCGGTTTTAATTTGCCACCAAAAGTTTTGAAGAAAATAATCATGCTATAAACAAACGTAAAAATACTTCCAATCCAAGCAATGACCGGCAAAACTACGCCCCATGTCTCAGCATGAAACAGGTTCAGCGAGGTCACATCGACCATACTCTGGAAAAACATCTCCTTGCTCAAAAAACCATTGAACGGAGGTAAGCCCGCCATCGCAAACGTTCCGATGAAAGCAATCGTCGCCGTAATCGGCATAATCTGCATCAAACCACCAAGACGCTTAATATCCCGTGTCCCAGTCTCGTGATCGACAATCCCGACCATCATGAACAAACTACCTTTAAACGTGGCGTGGTTAAACAGATGGAACACGGCAGCCACAATCGCGCCAATATAAATGTTATCATGCCAAGAATCAAAATGAAGCGCAGCAGCCCCGACACCAAGTAGCGTCATAATCAAGCCGAGCTGACTAATCGTAGAATAGGCTAAGATCGCCTTCAAATCTGTTTTCTTCGTCGCCGAAATCGAACCCCAGAACAGCGTTACAATCCCGACCAACGAAATCGTCCAAAACCAAGCCCCCGACACCGCAAAAAGAGGTGTAAAACGAGCAACCAGATAAATACCAGCCTTGACCATCGTCGCCGAATGCAAATACGCACTAACCGGCGTCGGCGCTTCCATCGCGTCAGGCAACCAAATATGAAACGGAACCTGCGCCGATTTTGTGAACGCCCCCAGCAAAATAAAAATCATCGCTGGAATAAAGAGTGAGCTACTTTGAACAAGCGCGGCCTCCGAAATAATTTCGCGTAATGAGAACGAACCAGTAATAAGGTGAAGTAATAAAATCCCACCGAGAAGCATTAAGCCTCCAAATACGGTGATAAGTAATGATTTTCGCGCGCCATAACGCGATCTTTCCCGATGATACCAATATCCAATCAATAGGAATGAACTAATCGACGTCATTTCCCAGAATAAATAGAGGACAACTAGGTTATCACTTAGCACAACTCCGAGCATTGCTGTCATGAAAATAAACAAAAATGCATAAAAATTGTTTAAACGCTCCTTCTTTTTACCTAAGTAGAAAATAGAGTAAAACGTGACGAGCGATCCAATCCCTGTAATAAGCAAAGCGAATAATAAGCTGAGCCCATCTACAACGACAGTGAAATTAATACCGAGTGATGGAATCCAAGGCATCGTCTGTGTGACAACCCCGTCCATTGTTTGCGGAATAAACGTCAAAAAGTAGATAAATAAGATGACAGGAATCGGCAAAACAATCCATCCAGTATGCAGTTGTTTAGTCCATCGATAAAAAATGGGAATAAGCATGGCCATGAGAAATGGCAAGAAAATGGCGAGGTGTAGAAATGACAAAAGTTCTCCCTCCTTGGTGAAAATAAGATATAACATGACGAAACATCACAATTTATTTATGAAAGCATAGAAGCTTCAACTGAAAAACCCGAAGATAAAGAATAGGCTGTGATTCTGTGCTCGTGGGTATGTCTTGAAAATAAGACATGGAACACGCGTTGTTTGTCACATTTTTTATTATAGCATACTTAATTACATGAAAAAAAGGGTAGAATCTTGAGCTACGTGTGAAAAGAGTAATATTTTTCGAATTCTATAAATATGTAGAAAGATGAAAAATAAAAAAATCGTTGCCCTAGAAAAAAGAACAACGATTAAGCAATTAGTCCACGTTTACATGGCGTTTTCGATCGGATCTCAAGCTAAACCAAAGAAGCACAAACGCGACGACAAACATAAAACTCGTAAAGACAAAAACATTACTCATCCCTACAAAACCAGCCATCGTCCCACCAAGAATCGGCCCAATCACATTCCCAAGAAAACGAGCACTTTGATTATAGCCAAGCATCTCGCCCTGCATCTGACCCGGAGCAGACAGCCGAATATAAGCCGTTACACAAGGCACCATCCCGCCAATCGCAATACCAAACAAGAACCGGAAGAAAATAAACAGCCACAAATTCGGAACAAAAGCCTGCGGTAAAACAAACAAAGCCGCCATAATCAGCAAGATATTCAAAATTTTCTCGTACCCATACCTATCCCCAAGTTCTCCCCATTTTCGCGTCATCACTAAATTCCCAAAACCAGCCGCCGAAAAAGCAAGCCCAGACAACAACGCCACATTATCCGTATGCGTCAACTCCCCAACATAAAGCGCGAGTAGAGGTTGCACACTGAAATTCGCGACCTGAATCAACAACGAAATAATCATCACCATCATCAAAACGCGTAATTGGAAAATATGCTTCAACACTTCCCGACGTGAATAGGTCACTTTTTTCACACCCTCTAAATCCGGTCGAATCTCCTTCAAGCCAAACGTCACAAGCAAAGCCGCAACGAAAATCGCGATTCCCGTAATAATAAACGTACTCGAAAACCCGAAGAAGTCTGCCAAAGCCCCACCAAGTAGCGGACCAAACAACATCCCAGTCACACCGCCTAATTGCAAAGTCCCCAGCACTTTTCCAGCCTCATTCCGGTCCGTCTGTCTCGCAATAAAAGCATTAGAAATCCCGATAAATCCAGTCACGACCCCCATAAATATACGCAAAATCATCATATATGTGACGGAATGAGCATAACCCATAAGGAAAATACTCACACTCATCCCGAAAGCCGTAAACATCAAAATTTTCTTAAACCCATACTTATCCCCAATCCGTCCCCAAATCGGTGAAAAAATAAAAGCGACTAAAAAAGTCACCCCAAAAATATACCCAGCCCAGCGTTGCACATAGGCCTCACTATAATCACCAAACGTTTCAATATACAACGATAAAAACGGCATAATCATCGTCGTACTGGCAGAAATCAACAAATTCGCCACCATTAAAATGTACAAATTCCGTTTTTTAATCGACATAAAAACCATCTCTATTCCTTATTAGTTTCCAAATCACTAATTCCATTATAGAATAAAGAAGGACAGAAACAAAAATAAACGCTCTAAGGAAGAGGAGGCACCATGGTCAAAAAAATTGTTATTTGGGGCGCAGCTAGTTTATTATGTATATATGTACTCGCTGTATTTGTGAACTTACTCATAATCTGGTTCAAATAAGAGCAGTCAACTAAAACAAAAAGAGGAGATTTAAAAAATGACATATTATCCACAATTAACAAAAGAAGTAGCAGCAAACGAAAAACTGGTAGCGATGGAAACAAATCGTGGAACAATCAAAATCAAACTGTTCCCAGAAATCGCACCAAAAGCAGTAGAAAACTTCTTAACACACGCAGAAAACGGCTACTACGAAGGCATCATTTTCCACCGCGTTATCGCTGACTTCATGATTCAAGGAGGCGATCCAGAAGGCGCAGGCTACGGTGGCGAAAGCATCTGGGGAGCACCATTTGAAGACGAATTCTCACCAAACGCATTCAACATGCGCGGCGCCCTATCCATGGCAAACGCAGGCCCAGGAACAAACGGCAGCCAATTCTTCATCGTAACAAATAAAAACCTACACCCACAAATGGCGAAACAAATGGAATCAGCAGGATTTCCAGCCGAAGTAATCGAAGCCTATAAAGCCGGCGGAACACCACACCTAGACGGCCGCCACACAGTATTCGGCCAAGTAGTAGAAGGCATGGACGTAGTAGACGAAATCCAATCCGTAAGCGTAGGCGCCCAAGACAAACCAGTCCACGACGTAACCATCGACAAAATCACTATCCTGTAAATCGGCGGGAACCGCTCGATTGAGAGATGCGGTCTTATCGAATTCGGCATTGCTAAAAATTTAGATAAGCCACAAAACCCACGCGCGCCGAGAAATGCTTAGCTCCTAGGCAAAAGCGAGCACCGAAGCGGAGTGTACGATTTGTACATGAGCATCGGAGCAGAGCTTTTAACGACGGAAATGAGCGTTTCTCGGCGCGCGTGGAGCTCAACCTTGTGTAAACGCTGTATTATGAGTATAATGAGTATATAGCAAAAGTAAGCCACCCTAAAATCGAAAGGAAAGATTTTTGATGAAAAATATCGTATTAGTATGTGCGGCAGGAATGTCTACAAGTTTATTAGTAACAAAAATGCAAAAAGCAGCAGAAGCAAAAGGATTAGAAGCGACAATTGCTGCGTATTCTATCTCTGAAATCAATGGACTTATTGATACAGCTGATGTTGTATTGCTTGGCCCACAAGTTCGTTACCAAAAATCAACGGTCGATAAATTGGCTGAACCAAAAGGTGTTCCAGTTGATGTTATCGACATGACAGCTTACGGTACAATGAATGGTGAAAAAGTTTTAGATCACGCTTTGAAATTAATGGGCGAATAATAAATAAACGAACCAAAGCTGGAGTTATTAGTTGGCAATCGCCGCTTCTAACTCCAGCTTTTTTGTGAGCCTAAAAAAGCGACACACCTCATACGCAAGGCATACCGCTTACCTATTAATCTTTCGTCAAAACGCCATCTAACATCCGGTACACATGATGGCATAAATCCAACATACGTTCATCATGCGTCACCATAATAACCGCACGATCCTTACCTTCAACCTCCGCACGCAACAATTCCACGACTTCCCGACCTCGCGTAGAATCCAAGCTCGCGGTAGGTTCATCCGCCAAAATCACAGCAGGTTCATTAATCAGCGAGCGCGCAATCGCCACCCGTTGTTTCTCCCCACCAGACAAATCTTTCGGATAAAATTGCAACCGATCGCCGAGTCCGAGTTGCGTCAACAAGGCCTCACTTTTCTGAGCAACATCCTGCTTTTCCTGCCCAGCCAATTTGCCGATAAACTCGAGTTGTTGCTGTGCTTTTAAATAAGGAACAAGATGTGCCGCTTGAAAAATAAATCCGACCTCGGACAAACGTAATTCCGTCTGCGCTTTTTTCGACAAGTCGCTGATGACTTTCCCGTTGATCGCAATTTCCCCTGATGTTGGCGTCAGCAATGCCCCAGCTAAGGACAGGAAGGTGCTTTTTCCAGAGCCAGAAGGTCCGACAATCGCGATTAATTCCCCAGCATTTGCTTCAAAATTAGTTTCGCGCAACGCATGAATCGTCGTTGGACCAGAAGGATAGGTTTTCGTTACATTTTCAAATTTTAAAAGAGCTGTCATTATTGATCGCCTCCCCGGATCGCGTCCAGCGCGTCTACTTTAGCAATTTTGATGAGTGATAAAAGCGAACCGATAACCGCTACGGCGAAAAATAGCGCACTGTAAAGCGTCATCGTCAAGCCAGTTAATCGGAACGGCATCGCGTCAGGCATAATCGTTGAAAGTCCAGCCGTTGCAGCGATACTGATCCCAATACTCACGACCGAAATCAACACTACTTGCGACACAACGCTTGCCACTAAATAGCTCGTCTTCGTTCCAAGCGCCTTCAAAATTCCGAACTGCCCTGTTTTTTGTAATGTCATAATATAGAAGAAAGCCGTCAAAATAAAGCCACCAATCACAATCAAGAAGAAAATCATCATGTTCAACGTCATTTGCTCCGCCGAATAACCAGGAATCTGACTGAGGAAATCCTTATGCGTAATAACCGTCAAATCCTTATTATCAATCGAAACATCCTTATCCGCATCCTTGGCAAGAATCGCCACCGTACTCGTTTGCGGAATTTTTTGGTGGTAAAGGCTCGGGTTAATCGCCTGCCAAACCGCCATATTCATGTAAACAACAGGAGCATGGCTATACTTCTGGTCCTTCGCAAAACCAATAACCGTCATCTGCTTATTCAAAATATCGTCCTCTAGCACATCGCCAACCTGCAAATCACCTTTTAGCGAGGCATCAAGAATGACACCATCCGGCTTCGTCACACTCATCTGTGAGCCCGACGTCACTTTCGGTTCCAAAAAACTACCAGGCGTAATCGCAAAAATCGCCATACTGAATTTTTTTCCATCATCCGCGCGTTTCAACGTCTGCATCGATTGACCAAGAACCGCCGCATCCTTCACATTCTCGCCATCCTTAATCCCGGCTAAATCCGATTCAGGAAAAAGCGAACGCTCCACCTTGCCTTGCGCATCTTTAGCCAAAACATAATATGGCACATCATTATTCGCGACCGAGGACGCATTATCGTACGCCAAACCATTCGCAAGCCCCGATAAAAACAAGGAAAGCAGAACAATCAAGATCATAATCCCCGTCACCAAAAAATAACGTAACTTCGAATAAAGCAATTCACGAAGTCCTAAAAACATATATTTTCCAACTCCTCATTTTTTTAATTTTCCTCATCAAGTATAACAAACAACTCGTGAAAAACCGATCAATTGGACTTTTTCAGGCCAGCAATCAAACAAGCGACACCTTTTTGCAACGTCTCTTTCGGACAAGCAATATTCAAGCGTACAAAGCCCGAGCCCGCGACGCCAAAATCAGAGCCCATCTGCACGCCGACACCAGCATCAATCAAATTTTGCAAGATCGTTTTGTCATCTAGTCCGAGCGACCGGCAATCCAGCCACATCAAATAAGTCGCTTCAAGCTTCGTCACGCCAACCGCCGGACAATGCTTTTCAATCTCAGCCTTCGTATATTGATAGTTCGCAAAAATATAATCGCGCAACTCATCCACCCACTCAGCACCAAAACGATAAGCCGCCTCCATACCAACCGCACCAAACGAATTCAGCTCTGGACGTGACGTATATTTCGCCTCATAGTCAAACTTCTTTTGGAATTCCGGATTTGTCGTAATGAAAAAAGAAGCCTTTATCCCAGCCAAGTTAAACGTCTTCGTCGGCGCCATCAAGGTTACAATTTGCGCTTCATAATCCGGCGTAGCAACAGCAAGCGGCGTATGCGTCACACCTGGCATCGTCAAGTCCGAATGAATCTCATCCGAAATAATCGGCACACCATAACGCTCACAAAGCGCGACCATTTTTTGAAGCTCCTCGCGCGTCCAACTACGGCAACCAGGATTATGTGGATTACAAAGAATAAACAACTCAACCTGCTTCACTTTTTCCTCAAAATCAGCCCAATCGACTTGATACGCGCCATCTTCATAAATTAGCGGCGTCAACGTCACAACGCGCTCCGTCTGTGCAGTCACTAAGAAAAACGGATGGTACACCGGCGAATGCATCAAAACCGCGTCTCCTTTTTCCGTTAACGAACGAATCGCCATAGATATAGAAGGAACAACCGCAGCATTCAGAAAAATAGCCGACTCATCGACCCGATAACCGTGTCGTGTAGCCAACCAGTCAATAATGCTCGGCTTTAAACCAGGAACCGTCATCGAATACCCAAAAATCCCATGATCCAGCAACTTTTGAAAGGCTTGGTGAACAGCATACGGCGGCTTGAAATCCATATCTGCCACCCACATCGGAATAATAGCTTCCGTTCCAAATAAATTCTTCACATCGTCCCATTTCTCGCTGTTTGTCCCAATACGCGGGATTACTTCATCAAAATGACTCATCACTAAATCCTCCTCGAAAATACGCTTTTCAGTCCCATTGTATCATAATCTCATGCGAAACAATGGACAAAATCAAATCTAATAATTGTGTATTTTAGGGCGTAGTGATATAATTTGTAATTATTGAAAGTCAGAAAGTAGGAATAGAGAATGAGTGAATTTAAAGTTGGCGATATTATTACAGGTAAGGTAGCAGGAATTCAAGGCTACGGCGCGTTCGTTGCATTGGACGACAAAACACAAGGGCTAGTACACATTTCAGAAATCCACCACGGTTTTGTAAAAGACGTGCATGAGTTTTTAGAAGTTGGACAAGAAGTAAAAGTCAAAATTCTAGAAATCAATAATGAAACAAATAAAATCAGCCTGTCCATCCGTGCGACAGAAGAAGCACCAGCAAAAGCAAAACAAGAAACAAAACGCCCGCAACAACAAATGTCATCAGGTCCAGACGAAGGATTCAATACGCTACGTGACAAACTACAAGAATGGGTAGACAAAGCAGACAAGTAAAACCAATGAACCTTAGGAGACTTCACTTAGGAGTTTCCTAATCATAAGGTTTTCTGTTTTTAATTAACAAACATTTTAGACAACATAGTTAATGATTACTTCGCGGGTTTGAATTTTTAGATAATTTTAAATATAAGGCCTTAAGGGAGGTTTGTTCATGAAGAGGGTACTATTGGTAAAGGGGTTTATTTACAATGAAAAAAAGGATGACATTCTACTCGTGAAAAATCGCGATTTAAAATGGGCATTTCCAGGCGGTCGGGTTGAAACCGATCAAACACTAGAACAAGCGCTGATCTCGAAAGTCAAACAACAAACAGGAATTAGCTGTACGATTGATAGTTTATTGTACGTTAAAGAACGCAGAACGGCTTGGGAACACGTCTGCTTATTTGTCTATAAAGCAACCGCGACAGGAGATTTTCTGACTGTGGAAAAAGATGATAGCGTTTTTCATGCTAGGTGGACCTCGATTCCGCAAGCAGATGACCTCATTCAAGAACAGGATGTTGCAATCAACAAACTCGTTCTAGAAAACGGTGTTCCGTATATTTTGCCACAAGAAAACTAGGACACACAATTCTTGCTAAATCGGCACAGTTGATATAAAGTAAGTACTATAAATAGGCACTAAATTTGGAGGGAAAACGATGACACATATTCAATTTGATTATTCAAACGCATTGAAATTTTTCGAGCAACATGAAATCGACTATTTACAACCAGCTGTCACAGCAGCACATGACGCACTACATAACGGCACTGGCGCAGGAAACGAGTATCTAGGATGGATCAACTTACCCCGCGATTACGACAAAGAAGAATTCGCCCGCATCCAAAAAGCAGCAGCAAAAATCAAAGCAGATTCGGAAGTCCTAATCGTTATCGGTATCGGCGGATCTTACCTTGGCGCCCGTGCGGCGATTGAAACGCTAAATCACGCATTCTATAACGTACTAGATAAAGAAAAACGCCAAGCACCACAAGTATTTTTCGCAGGGAACAGCATTAGTTCAAGCTACTTACACGACCTAATCGACGTGATTGATGGCAAAGACTTCTCTGTTAACGTTATTTCTAAATCAGGTACAACAACGGAACCAGCAATTGCATTCCGCGTATTTAAAGAACTTTTAGAAAAGAAATACGGCAAAGAAGAAGCCAAATCCCGCATTTACGCCACAACTGATAAAGCAAAAGGCGCATTAAAAGAACTATCAAACTCAGAAGGATACGAAACATTTGTCGTGCCAGATGACGTTGGTGGCCGTTTCTCCGTGCTTACAGCTGTTGGCCTATTACCAATCGCAGCAAGCGGCGTAGACATCGAAGCGATGATGAAAGGAGCTGACGCAGCCCGTGCAGATTTCAGTAGCCCAGAACTAGACAAAAACATCGCTTACCAATACGCAGCAGCCCGCAATGTACTCTACCGTAAAGGTAAAGTTACCGAGTTGCTTATTAACTACGAGCCAGGCCTACAATATTTCAACGAGTGGTGGAAGCAACTATTCGGCGAAAGCGAAGGAAAAGACCAAAAAGGAATCTACCCATCCAGTGCTAACTTCTCCACAGACTTGCATTCCCTAGGTCAATATATCCAAGAAGGACGCCGCAACATTTTCGAAACAGTTGTCAAAGTAACCAAAGCCCGTCACGAAATCACAATCAATAAAGAAGACAATGATCTTGATGGACTGAATTACCTTGCAGGACAGACGGTTGACTACGTAAACGACAAAGCCTTCCAAGGTACCCTATTAGCACATACAGATGGCGATGTACCTAATTTTGTAGTAGAAATCCCATCACTAGATGCCTACTCATTCGGCTATCTAGTATACTTCTTTGAAATCGCAGTTGGCGTGAGTGGCTACCTAAACGGTGTAAATCCATTCGACCAACCAGGAGTAGAAGCTTACAAAGCAAACATGTTCGCGTTATTAGGTAAACCAGGCTACGAAGAAATGAAAGCAGAACTAGAAAAACGTTTGAAATAATATCCCAAATCTGCGTGAAACCTCCAGAACCTAGGAAGTGCCACGCAGATTTTTTAATTAATCACATCACGAAAGGAGATAAAGATGCTGTCCATCGAACGAAAACAAGCCATCCTAAACTACGTCAAAAATAAAAAAATAGCAAGTGTCAACGAACTAGCCCGCCATTTCAAAGTCCACGAAGTCACGATTCGCCGCGATCTAACAACCCTAGAAGATGAAAAAAAACTCAAGCGAACACACGGCGGCGTCATGATAGAAGAGAAAATCATATCCGAACCAGATTTTCAAAAACGCGAAGAAGTCCAATATGAAGAAAAACAGCGTATCGCATCCTACGCCTCATCTCTTATCGAAGACGGCGACACAATCATTCTTGATTCCGGTACAACAACAGGCCATATCGCCAGAGCTATCCAAGCCCGAACCAAGCTAACAGTCATCACAAATGATATTAACGTAGCAACAATACTACGCCATTCCTCCATCAAGGTTATCGTAACAGGCGGCGTTCTATATCCTGAAACCTACATGCTAAACGGTATGATTACAGAAGAAACCCTGCGGAATCTCCATGTTCATAAAGCATTTGTGACGACGCCAGCCATCGATCTAGAAAAAGGCCTCATGCACTACGACGAGTATCTAGTGCCAGCAAAAGTCCAGATGCTCCATTCCGCAACAGAAGTTTTCCTAGTAACGGATCACACTAAGTTCGGAAGGATATCACTATACAAATACGCAGATTTCGCTGATATTTCAAGCATCATCACCGGAAATGAATTAGATTCTTCATTAAAGGATCGTTTTTTAGAAAAAGGCTTGATTATCCATACAACATAGTGAATATGCAATAGAATAAATAATTATAAATAAATTTACGAAATACTATTGCGTTTATAGAATATACATGGTATTCTAGTTATCGTGCCTCTTATAAGTAATTAGGAAAACGGCTAATAGCAAAGGATTTCCAAGCATTTCGTTTGAAAATCAGCTAAAAAACAACATTTAAACTTTTATTCAAAAAAAAGATAAAAACTGTTGACAAAGATTAGCCCTAATGATACTATAAGAAGGTCGCTGCTAGATGAAAGCGAATGAGAGATTGACCTTTGAAAACTGAACAGAAACAAAGATAAAACCAGTAGAGACAGTGATGTTTCTAGGTAAGAATCGCAGGGCGGAAATAGAAAGCTATTTCCAAAAGTAATACTAGTAAAAT